>JAATFB010000021.1 GCA_015655415.1 Actinomycetales bacterium | reverse complement strand
GCCGCTGTCCAACCTGGACGCCAAGCTGCGCGTGCAGACCCGCACGCAGATCGCGTCGCTGACCCGTCGCCTGGGCGTCACCACCGTCTACGTGACCCACGACCAGACCGAGGCCCTCACGATGGGCGACCGCATCGCCGTGCTCAAGGACGGCGTGCTCCAGCAGGTCGGCACGCCGCGCGAGCTCTACGCGGAGCCCAACAACGTGTTCGTCGCCGGCTTCATCGGCAGCCCGGCCATGAACCTCTTCGCGGCGGACGTGACGGAGGGCGGTCTCCAGTTCGGGACCGCCGTCGTTCCGGTGGACCGCGAGGTGCTCGCGAAGGCCGGCAAGCAGGTCACGATCGGCGTGCGTCCGGAGGACGTGGTGGTCTCCCCCACCGCGAGCAACGGCCTCACCGTCGTCGTCGATCTGGTCGAGGAGCTCGGCGCCGACGGCTACCTGTACGGGCACACCGAGGTGGACGCCCACCGCGTGGACATCGTGGGCCGCGTCGACGGTCGCGTGCACCCGAACGCGGGTGAGACGGTCTACATCACCCCCAAGCCCGGTCACGTGCACGTCTTCGACGCCGAGAGCGGCGAGCGCCTCGGCGGCGCCGTCGTGGACTGACCTCCCGACGCCGGCACAGCCACAGGACGCCCCGGTCCCGGCCCTGAGCCGGGGCCGGGGCCGGGGCGTTCGTCGTGCTCCGCCGAGACGCCCGCCGCGGTGAACGGAACGGGATGCGGGCAATAGACTTCAGGTGCCATGCCCGGATCCATGAACATCACGGCGGCGACGGTCGATCCCGCGCTGCTCGATCTGCCATGGAACCTGCCCCTGGACGAGTGGTCCAACGAGCACATCGCGCTTCTGCCCAAGGGCATATCACGACATCTCGTGCGCTTCGCGAACCTCTCCGGCTACGTCATCGCGATCAAGGAGACGACGGGCGAGATGGCCAGGCGCGAGTACGAGATGCTGCGCACCCTGCAGCGGCTCGACGTGCCGTGTGTGGAGCCCCTCGCGGTCATCGAGGGCCGCACCGACGACTCGGGCCGGCCGCTGAAGCCCGTCCTGGTCACCCGGCACCTGAAGTTCTCGCTGCCCTACCGCGCGCTCTACTCGCAGACGCTGCGCCCCGACACCGCCACGCGCCTCGTCGACGCTCTCGCCGTGCTGCTGGTGCGGCTGCACATGGTGGGGTTCTTCTGGGGCGACGTCTCACTCTCGAACACCCTGTTCCGACGCGATGCCGGTGCCTTCGCCGCCTATCTCGTGGACGCCGAGACCGGCCAGCTCTACGAGGGCGGCCTGTCGAACGGGCAGCGCGAGAACGACCTGGAGATCGCGCGGGTGAACATCGCCGGCGAGCTGATGGACATCCAGGCCGGCGGCCGCCTCGCAGAGGAGGTGGACCCCGTCGAGGTCTCCGGCGGCATCGTCGCGGCGTACCGGTCGCTGTGGAAGGAGCTGACCGGCAGCGAGTCGTTCTCGGCGTCCGAACGCTGGCGCATCGCCGAGCGCGTCCGCAGGCTGAACGAGCTCGGGTTCGACATCGAGGAGCTCGCGATTCGCACCGGCGAGGACGGGGCGAGCGTGCGCATCCAGCCGAAGGTGGTGGACGCCGGCCACCACCAGCGCCGTCTGCTGCGGCTCACTGGGCTCGACACCGGCGAGAACCAGGCCCGACGCCTGCTCAACGATCTCGACTCCTATGCCGCGACCGTCGCCAGGCCGGGCATGGACGAGGAGGCCATCGCCCATGAGTGGCTGATGCGGGTGTTCGAACCCGTCGTGCGGGCGATCCCCGCGGAGCTGCGCGGCAAGCTGGAGCCCGCCGAGGTGTTCCACCAGCTGCTGGACCACCGCTGGTTCATGTCCCAGGAGGAGGGCCGCGACGTGCCGCTGGCCGAGGCGCTCTCCTCCTACATCAACGACGTGCTGCGGCATCGGCGGGATGAGGCCACCGTGATCGCCCCGGTGACCGAGGCCTTCACCGTTCCGCTGCAGGTGGTCGAGGGCCAGGGGGACGACGACTGGATGTCGAAGGTCTGAGAGGCGGCGCCCGTCGGGTCAGCGCCCGGAAGCCCGGGCTCGGCGCCTGGCGACCTCGTAGAGCGCCACGCCGGCGGCGATCCCCGCGTTGAGTGACTCGGTCGCCGCAGTGATCGGGATCGACACGATCGCGTCGCACGTCTCGCACACCAGGCGGGACAGGCCCTTGCCCTCGCTGCCGACCACGACGACCACTCCCCGGTCGGCGAGCTCCAGGTCGTGCAGCGACACGTCCCCGTCGCCGGCGAGACCGAGCACGAACAGCCCGCGCTTCTTCAGGGCCTTCAGGGTCTGCGTCAGGTTGGGCGCCATCGAGACCGGGGTGCGTGCTGCCGCCCCGGCCGACGTCTTCCACGCCGACGCGGTCACACCCACCGAACGGCGTTGCGGCACGATCACCGTCTGGCCGCCGAACGCCGCCGCGGAACGGATGATCGCCCCCAGGTTGCGCGGATCGGTCACGCCGTCCAGCGCGACGAAGAGCGGGGTGCCTCCGCTGCGCAGCACCCGGTCGAGGACGTCGTCGGCGAGCGCATACTCGTAGGGCGGCACCTTCAGCGCCACACCCTGGTGCACGGCGTCCCTGCCCGCCAGACGGTCCAGCTCCGGTCGCATTATCTCCAGGACGGGGATCCCGCGCTTGGTCGCGATGCTCAGGATCTCCCGCACGCGGTCGTCCACCTCGATGCGCGCCGCGACGAACAGGGTGCTCGCCGGGATCCGGGACCGCAGCGCCTCCAAGACGGAGTTGCGCCCGGTGACCATCTCCGATTCCTCGGCGGCGGGGCGTCGCCCAGCAGTTTCCCCTGAGCCGCTCGACCGCTGCCCCCGGCCCGCACCCTTGGCCGCCGAGCGCTCCGCGAGCTCCTTGCGCTTCGCGGCCGGATGGTAGGGGCGCTCTTCCGCCTTGGGCGTCGGGCCCTTGCCCTCCAGCGCCTTGCGCCCATGACCACCCGTGCCCTTCGTCGGGCCCTTCTTCGACTTGCGCACGGCTCCCGCGCGCGGCCTATTCGCCATCGATGCTCCAATGCGCACCCGTCGGGGTGTCCTCGATCGTGATGCCCGCGCCGGCGAGCTCGGAACGGATGCGGTCCGCGAGCGCGAAGTCTCGCGACGCCCTGGCCGCCTCCCGCTGCGCCAGCAGCCTGCTCAGCAGGGCATCGAGCGCGGCGCGGACCGGGGCGTCCGTGTGGGTGCGCCAGTGCGGTGAGAGCGGATTGATGCCGAGCACCTCGGTCATCGCCTCGACCTGGCCCCGGGCGGAGGCTGCCGCACCGAGGTCCTCCCCGTCGAGCGCCTGGTTGCCCGCCCGCACCGTGTCGTGCAGCACGGCGAGCGCCTGGGGCACGGCGAAGTCGTCGTCCATGGCCCCGGCGAACGCGTCGGGGATCCGTTCGGCTCCCCGGCCGGCGAAACGCGTGCCGGCCAGCCGGCGGTCCACACGCTCCAGGAAGCCGGAGATCCGCTCCATCGCCGCGTCCGCCTCCGCCAGCGAGTCCGGGGTGAAGTCGATGGTCGAGCGGTAGTGCGCCGAGCCGAGGTAGTAGCGAACGACCAGCGGCCTGGCCGCGGCGAGCAGGTCGGCGGCGTAGACCGAGTTGCCCAGCGACTTCGACATCTTCTGACCCGACACGTTCACCATGCCGTTGTGCACCCAGTAGCCGGCGAAGCCGTCCCCCGCCGCGGTGGACTGGGCGAGCTCGTTCTCGTGATGAGGGAACCTCAGATCAAGGCCGCCACCGTGGATGTCGAAGCGCGGCCCGAGGTACCGCGACGACATGGCCGAGCACTCGATGTGCCATCCCGGGCGTCCGGCGCCCCAGGGGCTGCTCCACGAGGCTGACGCCGGTTCGTCCGGCTTGCTCCCCTTCCACAGCGCGAAGTCGCGCGGATCGCGCTTGGCGCGCGGGTCGGCGTCGGACGCGGCCTCCATGGCGTCGACGCTCTGCCTGGTGAGCTCCCCGTAGGCCGGCCAGCTGCGCACGTCGAAGTACACGTCTCCCGACCCGTCATCGGCCGCGTAGGCGTGACCGGCACGGAGGAGACGCCCGATGAGCTCCTGCATCTGGGGGATGCTCCCCGTAGCCCGCGGCTCGTATGTCGGCGGTTGGACGCCGAGCGCGGCATACGCGTCCGTGAACTCGCGCTCGTACCGGTACGCGAGCGCCCACCACTCCTCGGAGCCTCCGGCCGCCTGCGCCGCGGCGGCGTTGACGAGGACCTTGTCGTCGATGTCCGTGACGTTGCGCACGAGCGTGACGTCGTAGCCGCGGTAGCGGAACCACCGCCGGATCTGGTCGTAGACGAGCGCCGACCTCAGATGGCCGATGTGCGGCGAGGACTGCACGGTGGGGCCGCACACGTAGATTCCGACCCGTCCGTCGATGAGCGGAACGAAGTCGCGCAGGCGCGCCACCCGTGTGTCGTACAGTCGGATTCCCACCCGCCTAGCCTATTGGTGCGCGGCCTGCGCATCGTTCCCGTCCGCCGCCACGACCTGGTGTGTGGCATCCGTTGCCGGCAGCGACGTCTGCACCGCCGCCACCATGGACTTGAGCTCGGCGATCTCCGCCATCAGGGCGTCGACGTGCTTGCGGGTGACGCGCTCCTCCTGCTGCTCGCGCTGGCCCACGCGCTGCGCGAACCAGGACGCCAGTGTGGCGGCGACCGTTCCCACGATGCCGATCCCGGCGACCATCAGCGCGACGGCGATCAGCTTGCCGATCAACGTGACCGGGACGATGTCGCCGTAGCCCACCGTCGTGATCGTCACACAGGCCCACCAGAGGGCGTCCCCGAACGTCTGGATCTGCGAGTGACGCGCGTTCTGCTCGGCGTCCAGGGCCGCCAGCGCCGCCATGAAGACGAGCACGGTGCCATACGCGAACACGTAGAGGAACACCCTGCCGCGGAAGGCGGAGCCCGCGAAGCGGTGGAAGATCCGCACCAGGCTGAGCAGCCGGAGCAGCCGGAGCGGGCGCAGCACCGGCAGCACGACGATCGCGAGGTCGAGCAGGTGGTGCCAGAACCATCGCCAACGCCGCCGTGCCAGCACCAGATTGACCGCGTAGTCGACGCCGAAGAGCCCCCAGGCAGCCCACATCACCGCGTCCTGCACACGCTCCCGGGACGGCGGAAGGTCGCCCAGCACCGTCCAGGCGTAGGCGACGAGGAAGGCCACGGCTGCGACGATGAGCGGCCATTCGGACGCGCGCTGCCACTGCTCCTGGGTGATCCGGCGAGGTGCTGTCATGGCACAACGCTAGTTCCGCGCCGCGTCACGCCCGGTCCGACGCCACAGGGTCGAGGAGACCGGGTCGGAGACCGTCTCGGACAGCCCGGGTCGGAAAGACCTCAGGCCGGTGGCACCGTGCTCCGCCGCAGGAGGAGTGCCGTGGCGACGGCGGTCACCCCTTCACCCCGGCCGGTGAACCCGAGCCCGTCCGTCGTGGTCGCGGAGGCCGAGACCGGCGCACCCAGGGCGCCCCCGAGCGCGGCCTCGGCCTCGGCCCGCCGGGCGGCGAACCTCGGCCGCGTGCCGATGAGCTGCACGCTCACGTTGCCGATCCGCCAGCCCGCCTCGTCCAGCCGCTGACGGGTGGCCGTCAGGAAGGTCTCGCCGTGCGCACCGGCGAACCGCGGATCCTCCGTGCCGAACACGCTGCCGATGTCGCCAAGGCCCGCGGCGGACAGCAGGGCGTCGACGATCGCGTGGGCGACGGCGTCGCCGTCGCTGTGGCCGAGGAGGCCGGGCTCTCCCGGCCACCGGATCCCGGCCAGCCAGAGCTCGCCATCTCCGCCGAAGGCGTGCGTGTCGGTGCCCAGGCCGATCCGGGGCTCCGATGAGCCAGCATGCAGCAGTTGCTCGGCGCGGGCCAGGTCGGCGGGGGTGGTCACCTTGAACGCGAGGGCATCGCCGGGCACGACTCGCACCGGATGCCCGATCGCCGCGACCAGGGCGGCATCGTCCGTCGCCTCGCCCGTGGCGGCCCGATACGCGGCCACGAGGAGCCTCCGAGGGAAACCCTGCGGCGTCTGGACGGCGACCAGCTCCGCGCGATCGACGGTCTGGGTGACGCGGGATTCGGCGTCCGCGCGCTTGATGGTGTCGCTGACCGGCTGCCCCGGCACGACGCCCTCGCCCGACGCCGCGACCGCCGCGACCACGGCATCGAACTGCTGCGAGGGCGTGAAGGCGCGTGCCGCATCGTGCACCAGCACGATCTCGACCGACTCGTCCACCGCGCGCAACCCCTCTGCGACGGACGCCTGTCGGGTCTCACCGCCGGGTACGACGAGGGCATGCGGGGCGATCGTGCCGAGGATCGTCCCCGACTCTGCCAGCCGGTCCGACGGCACGACGACGACCAACTGGGCGCGGTGACTCATGCCGTTCACGGCATGGACGGCGTGCTCGAGCAGGGTCGCTCCCGCGACGGGCACGAACGCCTTCGGCATCCCGACCCCGAGCCGAAGGCCGGAACCCGCGGCGACCACGATCACGGCGACCCGCGGCGATGACACGCTCATGACCACGAGCGTAATGCGCCCTCGGAGCGCGCCCGGGACACCGGCGACGAGGAGAAGAGCCTCCTCACGCAGCTCACCTCAGGAGGCGAGCACCTCATCGAGCACGACGGACGCCCGCTCTTCATCCGTCTTCTCGGCCAGGGCGAGCTCGGAGATCAGGATCTGTCGCGCCTTCGCGAGCATGCGCTTCTCCCCCGCGGAAAGGCCACGATCCTGGTCCCGACGCCACAGGTCCCGTACGACCTCCGAGACCTTGATCACGTCACCGGACGCCAGCTTCTCGAGATTCGCCTTGTACCGCCGCGACCAGTTGGTCGGCTCCTCGGTGAACTCGGCGCGAAGCACCTCGAACACCCGGTCGAGACCCTCCTTGCCGATCACATCGCGAACTCCGACCAGATCGACGTTGTCGGCCGGGACCTCGATGGTGAGATCGCCCTGAGTGACGTTGAGCTTGAGGTAGACCTTCTCTTCGCCCTTGATGATCCTCTTCTTCACCTCGGTTATCGTCGCTGCACCGTGGTGGGGGTAAACGACAGTCTCGCCGACCTCGAAAAGCATAGATAGCAGTCCCTTCAGCAACGTCTAGGATACCACAGCGCCGTCGTGCTACCCTGTGCGGCCGGCGGGGCCGGGGCACCGGATGCGATAGGCTCGAGACGCAATCCGCGGTGTTCAGAACAGGCCGTCCGGCCGGCCCGGTGCCACTTGGAGGAACTGCAGTGAAGGCGCGCGTCGCGGCATCGATCGTTCTCGCTCTCGGACTCGGACTCGGCATGTCCGGCTGCACCCTGATCACGCTCCAGGACACGAAATACGTCAAGGAGTCATCGGTCGGCGTCGGCGGCAGCGTCGGAGAGGTCGACATCCGCAACGCCGTGATCGTCTCCGACAGCAACGGCACCGTCGGCAACCTGGTGGTCACGTTCGTGAACAACGAGGGCAAGCCGCACTTCGTCTCCGTGCAGCACGGCTCGACGACTCGCTCGGTGGCGGTGCCCGCGTACGGCGTGAAGAAGGTGGGCGAGGAGGGCGGAACGCGGGTGCGCCTCCCGCAGCTGGGTGCCAAGCCGGGCTCGCTGACCGACCTCTACTTCAGCTATCAGGGCGTCACGGGAACGCGTCTTCGGGTCCCCGTGGTGTCCTCCTCGTTCCCGGGCTTCGAGGGCTACAGCCCCGACAGGTAGCGCACCGCACGGCGGCCGCAGCATATGCCATGTGCGGCATGGAAGGGCAGCTGGCCCGTCGTGCTCAGTCCGCCTCGAACCGGTACCCGAGCCCCCGCACCGTGACCAATATCTTGGGGTCGGACGGGTTCGGCTCGATTCGCGAGCGGATGCGCTTGATGTGCACGTCCAGCGTCTTCGTGTCCCCGAAGTAGTCGCTCCCCCACACCCGGTCGATCAGCTGACCGCGCGTCAGCACCCGGCCGGCATTGCGCAGCAGGAGCTCCAGCAGCTGGAACTCCTTCAGAGGCATGGGGGTGTCCACGCCCGCCACCGAGACGGTGTGCCGATCCACGTCCATGCGCACCGGTCCCGCCTCGAGGACGCCGTCGTCCAGCGATCCGTCGTCGCCGCGACGGCGCAGCACGGCACGGATGCGCGCGAGCAGCTCCCGCGTCGAGTACGGCTTGGTCACGTAGTCGTCCGCCCCGAGCTCGAGCCCGACCACGATGTCCACCTCGGAGTCCTTGGCGGTGAGCATGATGATGGGCACGCTGCTGCGGGCCCGGAGCTGCCTGCAGACCTCCGTGCCGGGCATCCCCGGCAGCATCAGGTCGAGCAGCACGAGGTCGGCGCCGTCGCGGTCGAACTCGGCGAGGGCGCGCTGTCCGTCGTCGGCCACCGCCACCTCGTACCCCTCGCGACGCAGCAGGAATGCCAGCGGCTCGCTCAGCGCCTCCTCGTCCTCGACCAACAGGATGCGGGTCATGTCGTTCGTTCTCCTTGCTCAAGAGGGCGTTGCCTCAACGGACCGTGTGACAGATGCTCGGCCTCGGGCAGCCGGATGGTGAACGTCGACCCGCTGCCCGGCCGCGACCACACCCTCACCTCGCCGCCGTGGTTCTGCACGGCATGCTTCACGATCGACAGCCCCAGTCCAGTGCCGCCCGTGGCGCGCGAACGGGCCGGGTCGACGCGATAGAACCGTTCGAACACCCGGTCGAGCTCCTCCGGGGCTATCCCGGGGCCCTGATCGGTCACGGTGATCTCCACGACGCCGTCGTGCAGACGAGTGCCGATGCCGACCCTGGAACGATCCGGCGAATAGCGCACCGCGTTCGAGACGAGGTTGTGCACCGCCGTGGTGAGCAGCCCCTCATCGCCGAACACCACGGCGTGCGAACGCCGTCCGACGGCCAGCTGGATTCTCCGCGACTCCGCGAGCACGCGATTCTGGTCGACGGCCGCGGCGACGACATGGTCGATGGAGACGCGCTCCGCGTGAGGCACCGTCTCGGCGGCCTGCAGACGCGAGAGGTCGATGATGTCCTGGGTCAGCCGAGCCAGACGCCCCGCCTCGCGCGTGAGCCGGGCCGCGAAGTGCCGCACCTGCTCGGGATCGTCCGCGGCGCTCTCCAGCGCCTCGGCGAGGAGGCTGATCGCACCGATCGGCGTCTTCAGCTCATGGCTGATGTTGGCGACGAAGTCCCGGCGCACCTGCTCCAGCCGCACCGCCTCGGTGCGGTCGTCGGCCAGGATCAGGATGTAGCGGGATCCCAGCCTGGCGACGCGGACGTTCAGCTGCACCGTGGCATCGCCCAGCGTGCTGCGTGCCAGCTCGAGGTCTTCGGCGACGGGCTCTCCCGTGCGCCGCACCTCGTCGGCGAGCTCCACGAGCCGGGGCTGGCTGAGGACAGCGTTCCAGATCAGGCCGAGACTGTAAGCCCCGGCGGATGCGCGCACGACGTTATTGCTCGGGTCAACGACGACGCCGGCCGTCGGCAGCGCCTCGAGCACCTGGTCGACGCCGTCCGGGACGGTGGGGCTGGCGATTTCGGTGGCCCTGCTGCTGCGGGACGCCGCGGCATGCAGCAGCCACACGAAACCGGCGCCGACCACGAGGCCGAGTGCCAGAGACAGCAGCACCAACCAGGTGGGGTCCATAGCGTCAGGCTACCCGGGGGCGTCGGCCGGTCCTCGTTCCGGCCGGGGCTGCCGGGGTGCGCTTCGCAAAATGTTCGGTCTCGGGACACCGCCCGTTAACCTGTCACGGGAAGCATGGCCGATGGACCGGGCAGGCCGGTCGCTCAGCGTGCCGCCCCGAAGGACGAGAGACAAGTATGCGCGACGTATTCCAGCACGAGATGCGCGAGGTGCAGGACCGCCTGGTCGAGATCGCCGAGCTCGTCGTCGTCTCGATCAAGGGCGCCACCGAGGCGTTCAACAAGGGCGACGTCTCGCTCGCCGAGACGGTGATCCAGAACGACCAGAAGATCGACGCGCTCACCGTGGTGCTGGACGAGCTCTCCATACAGATCCTGGCCAGACAGAACCCGGTGGCACGCGATCTGCGCATCGTGGTGAGCGCGCTGCGGATCAGCGCATCGCTGGAGCGGATGGGCGACATCGCCGAGCACATTGCCCAGCTCGCCCGCTACCGCTTCCCGGACAAGGTGGTGCCGAAGAGCCTGCGCGGCACGTTCGCCGAGATGGGCCGGCTCGACGTGCTGATCGCGGAGCGCCTGGTGGAGCTGCTGCGCACGCAGGACCCCCGGATCGCCGACGAGATCCGCGACCAGGACGACGACATCGACGAGCTGCACGTGAGCGTGTTCGACAAGGTGCTCGGGGAGACGTGGAAGGGCGAGGCGGTCGACACGGTCGACTCGACGCTGGCGTCGCGTTACCACGAGCGGTTCGCCGACCATGCGGTCTCGATCGCCAAGAAGGTGCAGTACCTGATCACCGGGGACTGGGTGCCGGACTCCTACTGAATCGGCTCGTCCGCCCACGACGTGCTCCGGGACGCGCCGACTGAGGTCGCGGCTTGGCTCGGCCGTGCGAGCCCCTCGCGGCGCACGGCCCGCCCGAGGCGCCGGCTCAGCGGCGCCGGGGCGGCCTCGGGGCCGCGTCGGGCCGCGAGGGCCCGGTCACCGCTTCTCGCCCTGGGCGGCGACCGCCGCGGCGCCGGCCGCCGCGGCCTCGGGATCGAGGTACTCACCCGGCCCGACCGGCATGAAGTCGTCGCCCAGGCGATACACCAGCGGGATGCCGGTGGGGATGTTGAGCCCGGCGATGTCGTCGTCGCCGATGCCGTCGAGGTGTTTGACGAGCGCGCGCAGCGAATTGCCGTGCGCCGTCACCAGCACCGTCTTGCCCGCCGCGAGATCGGGGATGACGTCGGAGCGCCAGTAGGGCAACAGCCGGGCGATCACGTCCTTCAGGCACTCCGTGCGCGGCAGCTCGTCATCGGTGAGGTCCGCGTAGCGCGGATCGCCCACCTGAGACCACTCCGCGTCGTCCGGGAGCGGTGGCGGCGGCACGTCGAAGGAACGGCGCCACAGCATGAACTGCTCCTCGCCGTACTTCTGCCTCGTCTCCGCCTTGTCGAGCCCCTGCAGGGCGCCATAGTGCCGCTCGTTGAGCCGCCACGAGCGGCGCACCGGGATCCAGAGCCGGTCGGCGACGTCGAGCGCGAGGTCCGCCGTCTGGATGGCACGGGAGAGCACCGAGGTGTGCAGCACTTCGGGCAGCAGGCCGGCCGAGGCCAGCAGCTCCCCCGCACGCGCCGCCTCCGTGCGCCCCCTCTCGGTGAGCCGCACGTCGACCCATCCGGTGAAGAGGTTCGTGCGGTTCCACTCGCTCTCGCCGTGGCGCAGCAGGATCAGGGTGTGAGGGGCAGGCATGGCATCAAGGATATCCGCCCGCCCGATACTGGATCCGTGGTTGCGAGCACGGGCAGGGCGATCGGCGTCATCACGCGGGGCACGACGAACGCGAACCGGCTTCGGCGGGTCGACCGCTGGATCGTCGCCCAGCCGGCGCTGCGTCGCGCCGAGAGCCCGCTCGTCGTCGATCTCGGCTACGGCGCCAGCGGCGTGACGGTTTTCGAGCTCGAGTCGCGGCTGCGCCGGTCGAGGCACGACGTGCGTGTCCTGGGGCTGGAGATCGACCCGGAACGCGTGCGCATGGCATCGGCGCAGCTGGAGCGGGTGCGCGCCGGGGCGACGCCGTTCTCCCGGGATGCTCGTGTCTCGTTCCAGCGGGGCGGGTTCGAGGTGCCGACCCCGTGCGGCGAGCGCGCGGCGATCATCCGGGCATTCAACGTGCTGCGGCAGTACGAGGAGGAGGAGGTCGCGGACGTGTGGCGGATGCTGCGCTCGCGGCTGACGCACGCGTCGGACTCCGCACCGGGCGGCCTGGTCGTGGAGGGCACCTGCGACGAGCTCGGCCGGATCGCCAGCTGGGTGGCGCTGTCGCCCGCCGGACCCGTCTCATTCACCCTCTCGCTGCGGCTGGCCGGGCTGCGGGCGCCGTCGATCGTCGCGGAGCGGCTGCCGAAGGCGCTGATCCACCGCAACGTCGCCGGCGAACGGGTGCACGACTTCCTCGCCGCTCTCGACCGTGCCTGGTCGTACGCCGCACCGCTGTCGCCCTATGGGCCGGTTCAGCGGTGGGTCGGCGCCGTGGAGCGGATGCGGGAAACCGGCTGGCCGGTGCTGGCCGGCCGCTCCCGTTGGCGACTGGGCGAGCTCAGCGTGCCGTGGAGTCTCGTGGCTCCCGCCTGACCGCGCCGAGCCGAGGGATCCGCGGAACGTCGGCCTCGGCACCGGCGTCGGGCGGCACGATCGCCTCCTGCGCGGCGGCGACGAGCCCGCCGCCTGCGCGCACGACGAGGTCGGCCGAGGGGTCCGACGACCTCTTGACGACGGCAAGCGCGATCGGCCCCAGCTCGTGATGCGTGGCCGCCGACGTGACCCGGCCGACGACGACGTCCGACGACAGCACCTCGTCTCCGGCCTCCACCGGAATGCCCTGGGATCCGTCCAGGTGCAGGAACACGAGCCGGCGCGGCGGATGCCCCAGGTTGTGCACCTTCGCGACCGTCTCCTGCCCGCGGTAGCACCCCTTGTTCAGATGCACGGCCGTGCGCAGCCAGTCCAGCTCGTGCGGGATCGTGCGGTCATCCACCTCGGCGGCGCGCCTGGGCCGCCACGCCGCGATCCGCAGCGCCTCGGCCGCCAGCGTGCCGGCGGCGGCGAGGCCCGAGGACGTCGTCTGCGCCGCCAGGGCGGACAGGCCGGCGCGGGGCACGAGCGTCTCGACCCAGCGATACCCCACGCCCGGATGCTCGTGCTCGGGCCGCGCGTACTGGTGTCCGCCGGCGGCGACCCCCGGCCATGGATCGCGCCAGACCAGGGGCAGCCCGTTTCCGGCGGCGGCGGAGGCGGCCACGGCATCCGGCAGCCCCAGGGACCCGATGGTCGCCAGATCCGCCGTGCGATCGACCGGCTCGACGCGGAGCATGAACCGCATCCTCTGCAGGAACCCGAGCACGGCGTGCGCGTCGGACGCCTCCACGAGCAGCCACGTGGTCTCTGCGTCGTCCACGACGTGCAGCGCATGCTCGATGTGGCCGGCGGGATCGAGCAGGAGCGTCTCGGCCGATTCGCCCGGAGCCAGGGCTCGAAGCGCCTGACTGCTCATGGAGTCCAGCCAGCTCAGCCGGTCCGGGCCGGTCACCGCGATGACACCGCGGGTGGAGAGGTCGACGATCGCCCGAGAGGACTCCAGCGCGCGCTGCTCCGCGAGCGGGTTGCCGTAGTGGGCGGCGACCCCGGGGTCCGCGCCCGTGTCCGCCACGACGGCGCCGGGCAGCGAGAGGAACGGTGAGCCGTTCATCGCGCGGCCACGCCGCCTTCGAGCTCGACCCGGGCAAGCCGGGCCGAGGCGTGCGTGCGCAGGTCCTGTCCGAGGGCGGCGATGTCCCACGCCCAGAGCAGATGCGACTCGACCAGGCCATAGAGCCGGGTCGCGGCGGAGTACTCCTTGGCCCCGGACGTGCGCAGCACGGCATCCGTCGCCAGATCGATGCGCGGTCCCTTCACCTGACCGAGGTAGAGCTCGCAGATGCCGTCCGGATGCACGACCTGCACCTCGATGTCGAACCCGCCCGCGGAGTTGCGCAGCGTCTCGACGGACTGCGCAGTGCCGAAGGGGCGCACGTCGGCGCCCGGCAGCAGGCCGGGGCCGGCGTCCTCGGGCAGCAGCGCACGGCTGAGCCGCCAGTAGCCGAGCTCGGACGACAGAGGGGTCTGCTGCTCGTCGAGCAGCCACGCGTACGAGCCGTACCGCAGCGCCGGGACGCCCTCATGGCCGAAGCTGACCCGTTGCGCGAACTCGCGCTGGACACGCTCCTCGCCGATCGTGTAGTCCAGCACGCCGGTGCCCTCCCAGACTCCGATGAGCCACGAGAGCGGAACGAGCTCGGCGGGGAGCCCCTCGGGAATGGTGATCAGCGCTGGCCCCGGAAGAGGTTGTAGACGACCAGGACCGAGACGCCGGCGATCGCGAGCACGGCGAGCGAGAGCAGGCCGACGAACACGAGCTCGAGGGTGACAAGCATGTCGTTCAGTCTACGTGCAGGAGCCAGAGCACCAGGGTCGCCAGGGCGAGGATCAGGAAGGAGCCGAACAGGCTCGCGGCAAGGCGGGCGACGAAGCCCTGCCTCGCCTGAGTGCCCAGCTGAACGCACATGGTGACCAGGACGCATGCGGCCATCGCGACCCCGAGCCAACCGAGATAGACCTCCGCGCCTGCGAACACGGCTATCATCACGGCGGCGACCGCCGTGGCGGCCCAGACGGCCACGATGGACGTCCACCGCAGGACCGGGCTGAGGCTGTCGTTCGTCACCAGACCATTCTCTCCCGCCGCCGTCCGCCGTCCAAGGAGGCCGCGTCGGGCCGGCCGGCGATGCTCGGCTAGGATCGAGGGTACTTCTGAAGCGGGCGGGAGGTCGCGTGGCTGAACTCTTGGTGCTCACGCCCACGCCCGCCCTCGAGGTCGTTCCCGCTCTCGGCCTGCTGCCGCATCGGGTGCGGCAGATCCCTGCGGACGCGTCGGCCCTGGTGCACGCGCCGGCGTCCGACCTGATCCTCATCGACGCCCGCCGCGACCTGGTCGGCGCGAAGTCGCTGTGCAAGATCCTCGGGTCGAGCGGCAACTCCTCGCCCGTGCTGCTCGTGCTCACCGAGGGCGGCCTCACCGCCGTCTCCGGGGACTGGGGCGTCGACGACGTGATGCTGGAGGGCGCCGGGCCGGCCGAGGTCGATGTTCGCATCCGCCTCGCGCTGGAGCGCCGCTCCCGCGATCCGCTGCAATCGAAGATCCAGGCGTCGGGGGTGACGATCGACGAGGCCAGCTACTCCGCCAAGGTGCACGGCCGACCACTCGACCTCACCTTCAAGGAGTTCGAGCTCCTGCGGTTCCTCGCCACCCATCCCTCACGGGTGTTCACCCGGGAGCAGCTGCTCAGCGAGGTGTGGGGCTACGACTACTTCGGCGGCACCCGCACCGTCGACGTGCACGTGCGGCGACTGCGCGCGAAGCTGGGCGACTCCGAATCGTTGATCGGCACCGTGCGCAACGTCGGCTACCGGTTCAACGTCGTCGACGACGAGGAGCTCTGAGCCGGTGGCGGCGCCGCCGCTGAGCGTGCAGCCGGTCGAGTCGGCGCGGCTCGGCGAGGCCCTCGCGGTGGCGGACGCGGCGCGCGAGGCCGACGGTGCCGATCCGCTGAACGAGCAGACCCGGCTCGACCTCGCGGCCGGGCGCAGGCATGCCCTGATCGGCGCGGTGGCGGGAGAGCCGGTCGCCCTCGCCGTCACCGACGGGCGCCAGCTGGACCTCGTGGTCGTTCCGGATAGTCGCGGCCGCGGATACGGGACGGCCCTGCTGGAGGCGACCCTGCCGAGCCTCGCCGAGGACGCCACCACGTGGTCGCACGGCGATCATCCCGCCGCCAGGGCGCTCGCCGCCTCGCACGGATTCGATCGGGTGCGCACCCTGCTGCGGCTGGTGCTTCCCCGGCTCGACTCGGCGGACCGGTCGCCGCACCGGGCGGAGGGCACCCCGGGACTCCGCGACGCAGGGATCCGGCTTTCCGCATTCGACCCGGCGACCGATGCCGCAGAGTGGCTCGCGCTGAACGCCCGTGCCTTCGCCGCCCACCCGGAACAGGGTCGTATGAGCATCGCCGACCTCGCCGAGCGGGAGGACGAGCCGTGGTTCGACCCGCTCGACTTCCTGATCGCACGCGATGCGGATGGGCGGATGCTCGGCTTCCACTGGATGAAGCTTGAGCCGGGGTCCGACGAGGGCGAGGTGTACGTGCTCGGGGTCGCCCCGGACGCGGCCGGACGCGGCCTGGGCCGCCTGCTCCTCACCGCCGGCCTGGAGCGGATGCGGGAGCGAGGCCGCACGCGGGCGTCGCTGTACGTCGAGGGCGACAACGCGCCCGCGCTGGCGCTGTATCGCTCGGCCGGTTTCGTCGACGACGCGGTGGACGTGCAGTACCGGCGCTCCCGCTGAGGGGGCCGCCCGACCCTTGCGGGCCGGCCGTGGTGGGCAGCACGTTAACCTCGCGTTCTCGCCGCGATGTCATGATGAGTGGATGGACGGCGAGGACACCCTGATCGGCACCGGGCTCAGTCCCGAGTTCGACGACGACTTCGAGCAGCCGTGGAACCCGCAGCTCGATCCGAGCCTGCCGCCGGAGCGCTACCTCGACCGTGAGCTGAGCTGGCTCGCGTTCAACCAGCGCGTCCTCGAGCTGGCGGAGGATCCGCTGGTCCCCGTGCTGGAACGGGCGAACTTCCTGGCCATCTTCGCCAGCAACCTGGACGAGTTCTTCATGGTGCGGGTCGCGGGCCTCAAGCGACGCATCCTCACGGGACTGGCGGTGCAGACGAACACCGGAACGGCCCCGGTGGACGTGCTCTCCGACGTCTCCCAGAAGGCCCACGAGCTCCAGGCCAGGCACGCCGCCGCGTACCACACCGGGGTGCTGCCCGCGCTGGCCGAGGCCGGGATCACGGTGACCACCTGGGACGGTCTCGACGACGCGGACCGCGAGCAGATGCGCGAGGTCTTCTCCCGGCAGATCTTCCCGGTGCTGATGCCGCTGGCGGTGGATCCGGCCCATCCGTTCCCGTACATCTCCGGCCTGTCGCTGAACCTCGCGATCCGGGTGCGCAACTCCAAGACGGGCAAGGAGGAGTTCGCACGCCTGAAGGTTCCGACGATGCTTCCACGGTTCGTGCGGATCGACCAGCGGGAGTCGGTGGGCCGCATGCGCTTCATCATGCTCGAGGACCTCATCGCCCATCACCTCGGCGACCTGTTCCCCGGCATGGAGATCCTCGAGCATCACGTGTTCCGGGTCACCAGGAACGAGGACGTCGAGATCGACGAGGACGAGACCGAGAACCTCATCCAAGCGCTGGAGCGCGAACTGCTCCGCCGACGCTTCGGTCCGCCCATCCGGCTCGAGGTCTCCGAGGACATGGACGAGATCACGCTCGGCCTCCTGGTGCGCGAGCTGGACATCACCGACCAGGAGGTCTATCGGCTCCCGGCGCCGCTCGATCTCGGCGGCCTGTTCGAGCTCTTCCGGATCGACCGGCCGGAGCTGCACTATCCCAACCATGTGCCCACGACGCCGGTGCAGCTGATGCCGCGCGAGCCCAACGCGAAACCGGACGTCTTCGCCTCCATCACGCGCGGCGACATCCTGCTCCACCACCCCTACGAGTCGTTCGCGACGAGCGTGCAGGCGTTCCTGGAGGAGGCGGCGCGCGACCCGCACGTGCTGGCGATCAAGCAGACCCTGTACCGCACCAGCGGCGACAGTCCCATCGTGGAGGCGCTGATCGACGCCGCCGAGCGCGGCAAGCAGGTGCTCGCCCTCGTGGAGATCAAGGCACGGTTCGACGAGCAGGCGAACATCGAGTGGGCCCGCAAGCTCGAGAAGGCCGGCGTGCACGTCGTGTACGGCCTGGTCGGGCTCAAGACGCACTGCAAGCTCGCCCTCGTGGTGCGCGAGGAGAACGGCGTGCTGAGGCACTACAGCCACATCGGGACCGGCAACTACAACCCCAAGACGTCGCGCATCTACGAGGACCTCGGCCTCCTCACCGCCGACGACCAGGTGGGCAAGGACCTCACCAGGCTGTTCAACGAGCTCTCGGGGTACGCCATCGAGAAGAAGTTCAAGCGGCTGCTGGTCGCGCCGCTCCACCTGCGCAAGGGGCTGCTGAAGGCGATCGAGAAGGAGCGCGCGAACGCCGAGGCCGGGCTGCCCAGCCGCATCCGGATCAAGGTCAACTCGATCGTGGACGAGGCGGTGATCGACGCTCTGTACCGGGCGAGCCGGGCCGGAGTGCCCGTGGACCTGTGGGTTCGCGGCATCTGCGGACTCAAGGCCGGGCAGGAGGACTACAGCGCGAACATCCGGGTGCGCTCCATCCTCGGCCGATACCTGGAGCACTCCCGCATCTTCGCGTTCGCCGCCGGCGGTGACCCCCAGGTGTACATCGGCAGCGCCGACATGATGCACCGCAACCTGGATCGCAGGGTCGAAGCGCTCGTGCGGCTCACCGACCCGTCTCACATCGCCGAGCTCGACGACCTCTTCGATCGCGCGATGGACCCGCGCACCTCGTCGTGGTGGCTCGCCTCGGACGGCAGCTGGGTGCGGCACAGTCTCGACGAGGATGGACAGCCGCTGGACGACCTGCAGAATAGGCTCATGCTGTTGATCTCGCACCGAACGCGTCCTGGCAGTCGCCGGTGACCGAGACCGCCATCTACGCCGGCGGCGCGGTGTGCTGGCGTGTCATCGACTCCGTGCCGCACATCCTGGTGGTGCATCGGGTCAAGTACGCCGACGTCACCCTGCCCAAGGGCAAGGTCGAGCCCGGAGAGTCGCTCCCCCAGGCGGCCCAGCGCGAGGTGCTGGAGGAGACCGGGCTGAGGCTGACGCTGGGCGTCCCGCTTGGCGTGGCGCACTACGTCGTCTCCAGCGGGCGAGAGAAGTTCGTGCACTACTGGGCGGCGCACGCGACGGAGTCGGCCGTGCGCGCCTCCGGTTTCGTGCCGAACCAGGAGATCGCCGCCATCGAGTGGGTGCCGCTGCGCCGGGTCCGCAAGTACCTCAGCTACGAGCGCGACGTCGAGATCGTTGACCAGTGGGCGGCGCTCTACGACGAGGGCGTGACCACCACGTTCGCCCTCATCGTGCTCAGGCATGCGAAGGCCGTCTCACGCTCCAGCTGGCACGGCGAGGATGCCCTCCGCCCGCTCACCAAGCTCGGCGTGCGGCAGGCGGCCAGCAACGTGCCGACGATCGCCGCGTGGCGGCCGAAGCGGATTCTCACCTCGACGGCGGTGCGCTGCGTGGCCACCGTCGCCCCGCTCGCCGCCGCATACGGGATCGCCCCGACACGCACCGACCGGCTGTCGCAGGAGGTCTGGGAGTCGGGCACCGCGACGACGGGCATCCGGGAGCTCGTCGGCAAGCGCGTGCGCGCACGCAAGACCGCCGTGCTCTGCAGCCACGGGCCGGTCATCCCGGACGTCCTCCGCGAGATCGCCCTGGCCACCGGCACCACGATGGGCGCCTACATCCGCGACGCCGCCGGCCTCGAGGTCGGCGAGTACTCCGTCGTGCACATGTCGAAGACCAACCCGGCCTCGGGGATCATCGCGATCGAGACGCACAGCCCTCGCACGTAGGCCGTGCGCCCCGCCGCGCACGCCGTTGCGTCGAGCCGCGTTCACCTCTCGTTTACCGGCCCGGGGGACGCTGGACACACCCTCCGCATAGCTTCGCTCACGGGTCGGCACCGGCCCATGCCGCGCGTCACCCGAGCGTTGCGCCTGAAGCATTCGGCCGACGACGGCACGGCAATCACCCACTTCCGAAGGGAACACAGTGAAGTTCAACAAAGCAGCCGCGATGAGCGCGATCGCTCTCGCGTCCGTGCTCGCGCTCACCGCGTGCTCGGGCGACGGCGGCGCGAAGAGCTCCGGCACTCCCGCTGCCAGCACGAGCGATGCGGCCGTCGACTACAGCTCCCTGTCCGGCACGATCACCGCCGGCGGCTCGAGCGCGCAGGCCAACGTGCAGCAGGCATGGACCACCGCCTTCCAGGCGCAGGCCAGCAACGTGAAGATCAACTACGACAAGTCGCAGGGCTCCGGAGGCGGCGTCACCAACTGGCTGAACGGCAGCTATGACTTCGCGGGCACCGACGCGGCGCTCAGCGCCGACCAGTTCAGCCAGGCCAAGCAGACCTGCGGTCCCGACGGCGGGGTGGACATCCCGGTGTACCTCTCCGGCGTCTCGATCGTCTACAAGCTCGACGGCGTGAAGAAGCTGAACCTGGACGCGAAGACGATCGCGTCGATCTTCAGCGGCAAGATCACCTCGTGGAACGACCCCGCCATCGCCGCGCTCAACAAGGGTGCGACGCTGCCCTCGACGCCGATCTCGGTGGTCCACCGCTCCGACGGCTCGGGAACGACCGCGAACTTCACGACGTACCTGCACCAGCAGCAGCCCTCGATCTGGACCTGGGACGCCGGCACCACATGGCCGAACAACGTCGGAAGCGGCCAGCAGGGCGGCTCCGGCGTCGTGAACACCGTCGAGGCAGGCAACGGCACGATCGGCTACGCCGACCAGAGCTCGATCGGTGACGCGACCGCCGCCTCGGTCGAGGTCGGCGACACCGGCAAGTTCGTCGACTACAGCGAGGCCGCGGCCACCGAGTCGCTCACGCAGTCCGGGACGATCGCCCCGCAGGGCGCCGGAGACCTGACGGTCACGATCGACACCACCAAGATCAACAACGCCAAGGCGTACCCGATCCCGCTGCTGTCCTACGACGTGCTGTGCAAGACGTTCAAGGACTCGGCGCAGGGCAAGCTCACCGCCGCGTATCTCGGCTTCATCGTGAGCAAGACCGGCCAGCAGATCGGCGCGAAGAACGCCGGTGCGGCACCGCTGCCCGAGTCGTTCCTCTCCAAGGCCGCCAAGACTCTCGCCTCGGTGAAGTAGTCTCGGCGCCGTCGGCCGAACACCTGGAATCCGCCCGATCCGCCACACCATCAGAGAGCGTGAAGTGACAGAGAACACCGCGTTGCGATCTCCCATGGACGTGCCCGCGGATCGGGCGGATTCCGGTTCCGCCGACCCCGGCTCCCCCCGGCGGAGGACGGCGGCGAAGGTCAGGGCCCGACCCGCCGACCGGATCTTCCGCTTCCTCAGCACCGGCTCCGCCGGACTGATCATGGTGATCCTCGCGGGGGTCGCCCTCTTCCTCATCATCAAGGCCGCGCCGGCGATAGCCGCCAACTGGTCGACCAACCCCGACCTCGCCGGCGGGACCACGCACGGGTTCACCTCGTTCTGGAGCTACGTCGGCCCGCTCATCTGGGGCACGCTCTGGTCCTCCCTCATCGCCCTCGTGCTCGGCGCACCGGTCGCCATCGGCATCGCCCTGTTCATCTCGCACTACGCCCCCAGACGGCTCGCCGGCGCACTGGGCTACCTGGTGGATCTGCTCGCGGCGGTGCCCTCGGTGGTCTTCGGTCTCTGGGGCATCTTCGTCATCCGGCCGTTCATCATCCCCTTCCAGGACTGGCTGAACCAGTACCTCGGCTGGATCCCGCTCTTCAGCGGCCCCGTCTCCCGCACCGGCTCGACGATCCTCGCGGGAGCCATCGTGCTCGCGGTCATGATCCTGCCGATCATCACCTCCATCTCGCGCGAGATCTTCTTGCAGACACCGCGCCTCCACGAGGAGGCCGCGCTGGCTCTGGGCTCCACGAAATGGGAGATGGTCAGGCTCGCGGTCTTCCCCTACGCCCGCAGCGGCATCGTCAGCGCGACGCTGCTGGGACTCGGGCGTGCGCTCGGCGAGACGATGGCGATCGCGCTCATCATCTCGCCCTCGCTGATCTTCTCGGTGCACCTGATCACCGACACCAAGAACTCGCAGACGATCGCGGCGAACGCCGCGTTGAACTTCCCCGAGTCCAATCCGCTGCAGCGCGACGCGCTGATCGCGACGGGCCTGGCGCTGTTCATCATCTCGTTCGGCGTGAACTTCATCGCACGATGGGTCGTGGCACGCACCGGGTCGAGCGGGCGGCGCAAGGAGAAGGTCGTCAGGAGTCTCCCGCCGTCGGATCCGACGGCGCCGGCGGCGGACGCCGCGGATGGCCCGGTGCTCGCGCGCCGCGGCCGCGAGCAGGCAGCAGAGGAGGCAGAGGGATGAGCGCCACCGCCGTCTCGAACAGCCGGCGGCCCCGCGGGCCGGTGCCCAACGCGCTCACCTCCGGTCAGCTTCCCCGCCTGGTCGAGCTCTACACGCTGATCGGGTCGCTCGCGGTGAGCGCCGCGGTCCTCGCGATGACCGGCTTCAGCGTCGTCGGTTGGCTCGTTCTGGCCGCGGTCGTCTACCTGGTCGGCATCGGCATCCTCTCCACGGTCGTCGAGAACCGGCGAAAGGCGACCGACCGGGTCGTGCGCGGCCTCGTCACGATCGCCTTCCTGCTGGCGCTCGTGCCGCTGATCTCCACGCTGATCACGGTGGTCATGGGGGGCGCGCCATCGCTGACCTGGGACTTCATCACGAAGACCGGCGGGAGCGTCTTCGACCCGAAGACGCTCAAGGTGACCGTCGTGCAGGGCGCATGGCAGGCGATCGTCGGCACCCTGATCATCACGGGCATCGCCTCGCTGATCTCCATCCCGATCGGCATCATGGCCGCGATCTACCTCGTCGAGTACGCCCAGCCGAAGCAGTGGATGGCACGCACGGTCACGTTCCTGGTTGACGTGATGACGGGCATCCCGTCGATCGTCGCCGGCCTCTTCGCGTTCTCGCTGTTCACGCTGCTCGTGGGACCGAAGGCGTTCAGCGGCATCTCCGCGGCGATCGCCCTGTCGGTGCTGATGATCCCGATCGTGATCCGTTCGACCGAGGAGATGCTCAAGCTCGTCTCGGACGACCTGCGCGAGGCCTCGTACGCCCTCGGGGTCACGAAGTTCGCCACGATCGTGCGCATCGTGCTGCCCACGGCCATCGCCGGCATCATCACCGGCGTCATGCTCGCCATCTCACGCGTGATCGGCGAGACGGCGCCGATCTTCATCGCGGCGAGCTTCACCGACAACTTCAACGCGAACCCGTTCAACGGGCCGATGCAGACCCTGCCGGTCATGGCCTACTCGGGCTACAAGTTCCCGTCGCAGGACATCGCCTCGTCGTACCAGTCCGCGTGGGGCGCGGCGCTGCTGCTCGTGCTGCTCGTCGTCATCCTGAACCTCATCGCCCGCGTCGTGGCCAAGGTCTTCGCACCACGGGGACTTCGGTAGGTGCGGCCGAGTAGCATGCAACCCGAACAGGAGCAAGCGTGTCCAAGCGCATCAACGTGAACGACCTCGACGTGTACTACGGCGACTTCCTCGCGGTCGAGGGTGTGAGCATGACGATCGAGCCGCGCACGGTGACGGCGTTCATCGGTCCCAGCGGATGCGGCAAGTCCACGTTCCTGCGCACGCTCAACCGCATGCACGAGGTGATCCCCGGCGCCCACGTGTCGGGTGAGGTGCTCATCGACGGCGACAACCTCTACGCTCCGGGCGTCGATCCGGTTCTCGTGCGCCGCCAGGTGGGGATGGTGTTCCAGCGCGCGAACCCGTTCCCCACGATGTCGATCCGCGACAACGTGCTGGCGGGCGTCAAGCTCAACAACCGCCGGATGTCCCGTGCCGAGCAGGACGACCTCGTGGAGCGGTCGCTGCGGGGCGCGAACCTGTGGAACGAGGTCAAGGACCGGCTGCAGCTGCCGGGCTCCGGTCTCTCCGGCGGTCAGCAGCAGCGACTCTGCATCGCTCGCGCGATCGCCGTCTCGCCCGACATCCTGCTGATGGACGAGCCGTGCTCGGCCCTCGACCCGATCTCCACCCTGGCGATCGAGGACCTCATCGAGGAGCTCAAGCGCGAATACACGATCGTCATCGTCACGCACAACATGCAGCAGGCGACGCGCGTCTCGGACAAGACGGCGTTCTTCAACATCGCCGGAACCGGCAAGCCGGGAAAGCTCATCGAGTACGACGACACGGCCACGATCTTCACGAAGCCCTCGGTGCAGGCGACCGAGGACTACGTCTCCGGCCGGTTCGGATAGTCGGGACGTGCTCGGTTCGAGCCGTGATCGAGAATGCCGGGCCGCAGAACGCCTCTCGGCGCGTGGCCGCTCGAAGCGGCTAATGATGGAGCCCGGGGTTACCGCGGCCCGGCAGTACGAGTGTAACGAACACGGCGCGGGGCCGTCGGCGCCGGACCCGTCTCAGTCCAGCTGAGCGATCTGCCTGTCGATCGTCTCGACGAGACGGCGGCGTGCGACGTCAGGATCCTCGTGGAACAGCAGAAGCGCCGGCAGCGACGTGGCGAAGTAGTCGATCGTGGCCGGGGCATCGCGGAGCTCGTCCGCATATCGACGCAGCCGCGACGTGAGCTCCCGTGCCGCGGCGGTCTCGCCGAGACGCTGGAGGGCGAGGATCGACCAGTAAGTCCTGTCGCTGAACGGCCGCGCGCTCATCGCCGTGAAATCGCCGGAGTACGAGGCGGCGGCGCGCCAGGCCCGTGCGGCCGCCTCGGGCTCGCCTGCACGCGCGAGCGCCTCGCCGAGCACGAAATGCAGCTCGGCCGCGTTCTGCAGGGGATGCCTAGCCTCGCCGAGGTTCACCGGAGGACGCAGCGCCATGCGCATAGCCGCGACCGCCTCGAGGGGGGCACGATCCAGGACGTCGCGGGCGATGGCGCACTGCGCGCGCTCCCACGCTCCCAGGACCAGACCCTCACCGCCCTCCCACGGCTGGAAGGTGCGAGCGAGAAGCAGGTCCCGCGCCACAGCGGCGCTCCCGGTCGCGATGAGCAGCTCCGCGTACGCGATCGTGAGGTCGTCGCGCTCGCCGAGGAGGGCGAAGTCTCTCTCGAGCCGCCGAAGGCGCACGTCGGGGCCGTCACCGAGTCGCTGGCACAGCTGGTCGTATTCGTAGAGCAGCTTCGCGTCGCTCGGCCGCAGCTGCCGGGCACGCCGAAAATGCTTGCGGGCGGCCTCGCCGTCGCCGCGCACGTTGAAGGATGCGATCCCCAGGTTGCGCTGGACGACCGCAGCCTCCTGGTCCGGCAGGGCGCCGGCGGCGGCGATCTCCCAGTGGGCGATCGCCGCCTCGTAGCTCCGTTTGTCGTAGTGCCAGCTGCCGAGCAGCGCCGCCGCGCGGGCGTCGTCCGGCGTCCTCTCGAGAGCGAATCTCAAGGCGGCCACGTCGTCCAGGCGGGAGGCGAGGCAGTGGCGGCCGTCGGCTGCGCGGGCGAGCGCGAGCTGCCGTGCGACCGCGGCGTCATCCCCCGCGATCCCCGCGAACCGGGCGGCGTGGTAGTGCACCAGCGGTGCGACCTGCACCTGGCCGAGAGCGTTCGCCCGGCTCGCCTCCGCGGCGAGTCCGAGCACCTCGTGCGCCTCTGCGAAGGCGCCGATCGCACCGTACTCCAGTGCGACGTCGAGCAGCGTGGGGGCATCCGCCGTCATGGGCCGCCCGGCGAGATGACGACCCCATTGATCCAGCGGATCCATGTGCAGGAGGGCCTCGAGCAGCTCAGAGGCCTCCCCGCCGTGTCCCTGCCGCCTCAGTGCGAGGACGAGCGTGCACTGCGCCTGCAGATGCTCCCCGTCCAGCCGCAACACCTGACGCGCGTGCTCCTCCGCCGCGTGCCAGTCGCCTGAGCGCGCGGCCAGCTGGGCGAGGGCGAAATGGGCGGCCGGTCGCCAGGCGGCGTTCCACGTGGCCTTGGTCAGCGGCCCGGACGCCTCGGCGTCGCGGCCCTGGCGCACGAGATTCACGCCCAGCCGGTACAGCACCTCGCCGTCTGCGGGGTTGGGCACGTGCTGGAGCTGGCGCGCGAGCGCCGCGCGCAGGCGCCGCTCGGCCTCGGAGAAGAGCCCCGCCCGCTCCAGCGCGCCGGCGAGGCCGAGGTTCGCCCGGATGTCCCGCGGGTCTCGCCGCACCGCCTCCTCCCAGTACGGCAGCGGACTGCGCGTCGCATGGCGGTACTGCTCGATGTACTGACCGGTGAGCGCGAGCTCCTCGTTCGTGACGATCTCCTCGGGGGCCTTCGGCTCCTGGGCCGGGGCAGGAGGCTCGCCCGGCTCGTCCGCCCGGGGCCGCCATCGGAGCACAGTCCTCCCGGAATGGGCAGCGGTCACCACCAGCTCGTGGGGGCGGCGCCGGCCTTGCAGGCCGACACGCAGCAGCACGGGCGCGTCGGGAGCGGCATCGTGCGTGGACGAGTGCAGCACCGCGCCCTCCGCGGACTCGAGCCGCAGGTTGAGACCCTCGAACTCCCGGGTGACCGACAGGCCGATCCGGACCTCGGTCTCTCCTGCGGCCTCCCGAGTGGTCAGGCTGACGGCCGCCTCACGGTTGGCCTGATGCACGGGCCCGATCTCGGAGATCGGATACCAGAACTGGCTGAACGACTTCGTCTCGCCGGGTGCGAGGAACGCGAAGTCAGGCTGGTTGTCCGTGTACACGCCCGCCATGAGCTCGACGTAGGGCCCGTCGGCGTCCGTCAGGTTGCGATCCCAGGCCCGGCCGAACTCGGAGTTGCCCCAGGTCCATTGCTTCTTGCCCGGTGAGATCCCGCGGTCCGCGACGTGCACGAAGCCGGCCCGCCGGCCATGGTCGTAGCCTCCGAAGAACTCGTCCTCGGTCTCCATGACCATGTAGGAGGTGGGCACGGGGATGTTGCGGTACCAGTCGAGCCTGTCGGCGTCCGGGTGCTCCGCATCGACGCGGGCGGGATAGTCGATGCCGTAGTAGCGGCCCTCCGCGCGCGGGAAGGTCGTGATCGCCCGGCGGGCGTGGTCGGCGACATGGTGCACGTCCGTGGGGAAGAACGACTGGTAATCGTCGTTGACCGCGGCCGCGACGTTGGCCCACCACAGGAACGTCTGCGTCTGATCGCTGCGGTTGTACAGCCGGACCCGCGCCTCGACGACGCTGCTGTCCGGCCGGAGGCGGATGCCGTGCATGCCCTTCATCCGCGCGAACGGATCGTGGTCGCTGCACCAGACGGTGGCCGAGCCGTCGGGCTCGTGTTCGATCTCCCAGTCGGTGGGCAGGAATGTCGCCGGGCGGTGGTGCTGCGGCCAGTTGAACTCGACCCCGCCGGAGATCCAGGGCCCTGCGAGCCCGACGAGCGCCGGCTTGATGACGTTGTTGCGGTAGAAGAAGTCGTAGTCGGCGGCCTTGTCGTAGGCGATGTGGATCCGGCCGCCCAGCTCGGGGAGGATGACGAGCCGGATCCAGCGATTCTCCAGGTGGACCGCCTGCCAGCTGCGGGGCGTCTTCTCGCTCGCGATGCGCTCGTGGAACGGCAGCGGATACACCCGGCCGGAGGAGCCCTGATACACGCGGTACTCGAAGAACTCGGGATAGGGGCTCGGCTCCAGCGGGAGGTAGCTGTCGATCGTCAGCGGCTCGCTCCAGGCGGCCACCGGGTCGTTGGCCAGCTCCGGCGGGACGCTGGGAAGGATGATGCGGGAGCGATGGCTTTCCGCGTCGGCGTCGAACGGCGCGAGCTCGGGGGCGGCCTCCTCGGCGAGGCCGGGTGCTGGGCGGTCGAAGTCAGGCATGCTGCTCACGGTAGGCGTCACGACGGCGAGGCGACCAGAAGGATCGTGCGCTCTATATGGATGATGCTTCGGCATCCTCCCCACCGTCAGTGACCGCGCGATGGAGTGATCAGCGCGGCGATACCGCCCACGATTTCGCGGCCGCCCTGCATACATGGACTATCCGACTGAGGACAGGGGCGATACGACGGTCCGGGCTGTCCGAGCTTGCACGGGCCGGTCCGACCCGCCACGATCGAAGCGCGGCGGGTTCACCGTCGATGCTTCTTGCCTGCGGAGGTGGCTGTGACGACGAGGTCCGTGATGCGCGGCGTGGTGCTGCCGGGAGACTCGACCGCCCGACTCGGAGAGTATGACATCCCGACACCGGGTCACGGTCAGCTCCTGGTGGAGATGGGCGCCTCCGGCATCTGCGGGAGCGATCTCTCCTACATCTATCGCGAGCACAAGACGCACCTCGGCCAGGACGGGCCGGCGTACAAGGGAGTGATCGCGGGCCACGAGCCGAGCGGAACCGTGGTGGCCGCCGGACGCGGTTGCCGGAGGTTCGGCGAGGGCGATCGCGTGATCGTGTATCACATCGTCGGCTGCGGCCTCTGCCTCAACTGCCGTGCCGGTCACTACGTCAGCTGCTCGCGCACGGACCAGCGCGAGGCGTACGGCTGGCAGCGGGACGGCGGGCACGCCGACTACATCCTCGTCGAGGAGCGAACGTGCGTCCCCCTGCCCGAGGAGCTGACCTTCGTCGACGGCGCGCTCATCGCCTGCGGGTTCGGCACCGCCTACGAGGGCCTCCTGCGCACCGCGGTCGGCGGCACGGACGACTTCTGCGTCGTGGGCCTCGGGCCGGTCGGACTCGCGGCCGGCATGCTCGCCAGGGCGTTGGGCGCCAAGACCGTGACGGGTGTGGAGTTGTCGGAGGAGCGCCGCGCCTTCGCCTCCTCGCTCGGGTTCTTCGACCACGTCATCCCCGCGGGCTCCGAGGCGGCGGACGCCGTTCGGGAGGTCACCGGCGGTCGCGGCGCGTCCGTCGCCATGGACTGCTCGGGATCCGGAGCCGGGCGGTCCGCGGCGCTGGCCGCGGCGGCGGAGTGGGCGCGCATCTCGCTCGTGGGCGAGGGCGGACGACTCGAGACGGAGGTCTCCGACGCGCTCCTGCACAAGCAGCTGACCATCTACGCCTCGTGGGTCACGTCGGTTCAGGCCATGGAGCGGCTCGCTGCGAACGTGGTCGCGTGGGGCGTGCGCCCGCGCGACATCGTCTCGAACGTGTTCGCGCTTCGGGCCGCGGACGAGGCGTACCGGCTGGCGGCCTCCGGCCAGGTCGGCAAGATCGTGATCACGGCGGACGGCCGGCAGCGGTGACCGAGCTGGCACCCGTGCTCCGGCTCGGGTCCGGGGCGATCGGCGTCGCTGTCGTGCCCCGTCTCGGTGGACGGATGCTGTCGTTCCGCTTCCACGACGAGGAGCTTCTCTGGCGCAACCCGGCACTCCTGGACGAACGGCTGCGGCCCCGCGTGCCGCTCGACGAGCCCGGTCCGTCGGCGACGTTCGCGCACTGGCAGAACTGGGGCGGCGACAAGTCCTGGCCCGCGCCACAGGGCTGGCAGGGCGAGGGGCAGTGGCCCGGCCCTCCCGATGCGGTGCTCGACGCCGGGCCGTACGAGGTGCGGGAACGCACGAGCTCGCGCGTCACGCTGGAGAGCGCGCCCGACGAACGGACCGGGCTGACCGTTCGCCGCACCATCGAGTGCGGGGCCGACGACCTCGTCGTCGAGACGCGCATCCGCAACACCGGCTCCCGCGACGTGCGCTGGTCCGCGTGGGAGGTCGCCCAGTTCCTCGTCACGGAACGGGACGCGCGCTCACCGGGGACCGGCGTGTACGTGGAGATCGATCGGCGGCGGGCGGGCGACCCGGTCCGCACGATCTTCTCGCCCCACGGCCGCATCGCGACGGCCGTCGCCGAAGGGCTCGTGCACGTCCCCTTCCCCGACGCGGTGGGCAAGCTCGGCTTTCCGACCGCGGACGGGCGCGTGCGCCTGGTGCGCGAGCACCTCCTCGTCGACATCTCGTTCCCGGTCGAGCCCGAGGCTCAGTACCCGAACGACAGTCCGTTCCAGCTCTGGACGCAGCTGCCGCTCTCGGAGCCGCTCGACGGGTTCGAGGGCCTGCAGCCCGACGCCAGGCTCGTCGAGCTCGAGCCGCTGTCGCCGCTGCGTGGCCTCGCTCCCGGCGAGAGCGCCTCCCTCCGGGTCGTCTGGAGACCCCAGGAGCGCTGAGGTCAGCCGACCTCGGCACGCGTGCCGCTCGGCCGTTCGCGGTACTGGCGCGGACTCTGGCCCTGATGCCTTCGGAAGTGACGAGAGAAGTAGAGCGGATCGTGGTAGCCGACCTCGAGGGCCACCTCCCGCACGGTGAGCGAGGTGGTGTCGAGAAGCTGCTTGGCGCGTCGCATCCGCAGCCCGGTCTGATAGGCGAGCACACCGCCGCCCGTCGCCCGCTTGAACAGGGCGCTCAGGTGGGAGGTCGACACTCCGACGAGCGCGGCGATCTCGGACACCTTGATGGATTCGCCCAGGGTCTCGTTGAGGTAGGCGATCGCGCGTTCGACGGGCTCGCCGCGATCCCGCAGGATGCGGTCGGTCCCGATCTGCGTCAACAGGTTCCACGCCGCCCCGGCGATGCTGACCAGACGCTGCGGCGAGGCGTCACGCTCGAGCTCGGCGACGATGTTCTGCGCCAGCGGCACCACGCGGTCCGGATCCCGCAAGGAGGCCACGACGCCGTGCTGGGACACGATGTTCGCCACGAGCTCGGCGGCGTCGCTGCCGCGCACGTGGCACCACCAGATCGTCCAGGGTGCGTCGGCCGCTGCGCCATACCGATGCGGCGTGCGGGCCGGAACAATGAGCGCCGAGCCCGGCACCACGCGCACGGAATGCGGACCGATCGAGGCCCAGCCTGCGCCGGCGACGCAGAGGATGACGATGTGCTCCTCGATCCCCTCGTCGCGGATTCGCGCGTGATCCCGAGCCTGTGGGAAGTACCCGGCCGCCGTAACGACAAGTCGTCGCGTGATCGGCGCGCCCAGCGCCAATGCCACCAGCGGCGGCGGGATGACGACCATGCGCTGATTGGCGAAGCCTTCCGGAATGAACACGACGTCGAGGCTAGCATCGGAAAATCGTCCATGATTGTCGTTCGTTGCACCATTCTGAGGGCTTCTCGCCGAGACCTAGAGTTGCCGAGGCGAGCCCGACCGCGAGGCATCTCGATCGTCTCGCCTCGACTGGGCCGAAGGCGGCACCAGCCACGGGAAACGCAATCACGGACGCCGTCGCTGGACGGCATGCACGGGGAGAAGATCAAGGTGGATCTGAAGACAAAACGACCGCTGCTCGTCGCGCTCGTCGCGCTCGCCGCCGTCGCAACCCTGCTCTCGGGCTGTGCCGGCACCGGGAGCGGCGACAAGAAGAACATCACCGTAGGGGCGATCTATCTCGACACCCAGGGCTTCTACGGTGGCGTGCGCAAGGGCGTTCAGGAGGGCGCCAAATCGGCGGGGCACGAGGTCAAGATCCTGGAGTCGAACGCGCAGGACGACGCCTCCAAGGAGAGCACCTTCATGAGCACCTACGTGTCGGCGAACGTCGACGCCATCCTGCTCTCCGCCTCCTCGAGCACCGGCTCGATCCCGGCCGTCCGTCAGGCGTCGAACGCCGGCATACCCGTCATCTGCTACAACACCTGCCTGACCGCCTCCGCCACGAAGAAGTACGCCTACGCCTACGTCGTCGGCGATCCCGTGAAGTTCGGCTACATGCTCGGCCAGTCGGCGGCGGACTACTTCACGAAGCAGGGCATCACCAACCCGACGATCGGTGTGCTCAACTGCGAGTTCGTCCAGGTGTGCGTACAGCGCCGCGAGGGATTCGAGAAGGCGCTGAAGGAGAAGGTTCCCGGCTACTCGATCGTCGCCAATCAACAGGCCACGGATCCGACGAAGTCGATCGACACGGCGACCAACATCCTCACCGCCCATCCCAGCCTCGACGCATTCTTCGGGGAATCGGGGGGCGCGACCATCGGAGGCGTCAAGGCGGTGCAGAACACCGGCCACGTGGGGAAGACGGTCGTCTTCGGCGGCGACATGACCACCGACATCGCGAACGCCCTCGCGGATGGCAAGGTGTTGAAGGCCGAGGTCGACATCTCCGGCATCGCGGCGGGCAAGCTCGCGATCGCCGAGGCGATCAAGGCGATCAACGGGACGCCCAAGCCCAAGAACCCTGACATCCCGGCGCCCATCAAGCTGTACTCGGGCCCCGAGGGCGGCAAGGACTGGCTGGAGGCGCACGCCGACGGCATCCCGTGACCGGTCTCCGCGGCGAGGCGTGGGCAGGTCGCCCGGCAGATCAGCGCGAGGAAAGGCAGCCACCCGTGAACACCCCTGGTACCGCTTCAGTCGTCGACGTGCGCGGCGTGAGCAAGAGATACGCCAATGTGCAGGCCCTGGTCGACGTCGACTTCGAGGTGGCGCCCGGCGAGGTGCGCGCGCTGCTCGGCAAGAACGGCGCGGGCAAGTCCACGCTCATCCGGATGCTGTCGGGTGCGGAGCTGCCCGACAGGGGCGAGGTCGTCCTCGACGGCGTGCCGCTGGGCACGGCAGGCGTCGAGGGCGCGAGACGCCTCGGGGTGCGCACCGTGTATCAGGAGCTCTCGCTCGTCGGCTCGATGACGATCGCCGAGAACATGTTCATGGGCCGCTGGCTGCGGTCCGCGCGAGGTGTCGACTACCGCGCCATGGCCGAGCAGACCGCGGCGGCCCTGCGACGGCTCGACATCGACCTCGACCCTGGGACACCGGTGAGCGAGCTGGGCATCGCCGATCAGCAGATGGTCGAGATCGCCCGATCGCTTCGGGACGACCTCAAGGTCCTGATCCTCGACGAGCCGACGAGCTCGCTGGCGGCCGGCGAGGTCCACCGGGTTCTCGACACGGTGAACCAGATCGCGTCGGAAGGAGTGGCCGTCATCTACGTCAGCCACCGCCTCGACGAGATCCGGCGGGTGGCCGCCACCGCGTCGGTGATGCGCGACGGCCGGCTCGTCGAGACCGCCCCCGTGACCGAGCTCTCCACGCAGGATGTGGTCCGGATGATGCTCGGCACGGCCGCCCAGGAGGTCTCCCGCGTCGCTCGGCCGCCGCGGGCCGACCTCCCCGTCACCGTCTGCGTGCGAGGCCTCGCCGTGGAGCCCAAGCTCCAGAGCGTCGACCTCGACCTTCGTGCCGGCGAGGTGCTCGGGCTCGCGGGCATACTCGGGTCCGGTCGCACAGAGCTGCTGCAGGCCGTCGCCGGCGTGGTCGCGCCGAGCGGTGGATCGGTCGTGATCGACGGCGAGGACATCGCCGGCCGGGGGGTGCGCGTCGCCATCGGCAAGGGCATCGGTCTCACCCCGGAGAACCGCAAGGAGGACGGGATCTTCCCGCTCCTCGGCATCGACGAGAACATGGTGGTCTCGGACTGGAAGGCCGTCGGCCGCCTCGGGGTGCTCTCCCCTCGGGCGATCTCCTCTGCTGCCGTGAGCCTGATGCGACGTCTCTCGGTCAAGGCCGCGTCCTCTCACGTGGAGATCGCGACGCTGAGCGGTGGCAATCAACAGAAGGTCGTCCTGGCGAGGTGGCTTCATGCCAGGAGCCGGGTCCTGCTTCTCGACGAGCCCACCAGGGGGGTCGACGTCGAGGCCAAGGCGCAGCTGTACGCGCTCGTGCGTGAGCTCGCCGCGACCGGATGCTCGGTCGTCTTCGTCTCGAGCGAGCTCGAAGAGCTCCCGGCGGTCTGCGACCGTGTGCTCGTCCTCCGCGGCGGCCGCCTCGTGCAGGAGATCACAGCCCCCGACGTCGCCACCGACGCCCTCCTCGCCGCAGCCATGTCGGATGACTAGGCCGGCTCACCACGGAAAGGAACACGTCGTCCATGGACACCTCACTGAGCGCCCCCGCGAAGGCGACCGCGAGGCGGCGCCTCGGTCCTCAGCAGCTCAACATCATCGGCCTGATCGCCGCGATCGTCATCCTGGCGATCCTGCTGAGCATCCTCGCCCCCCACTTCGGCAGCCTCCGCAACGCCTACAGCATCCTCCAATCGGCCGCTGACGTCGGCATCATCGCGTGGGCGGGGACGCTCGTGATCGTGGCGGGCGAGATCGACATCAGCGTCGGCCCTGCCGTCGCCTTCTGGTCGGTGATGCTCGCGGAGATGGCGGGCCCCTGGAAGCTGGGGCTCCCCCTCGCCCTCGTCCTCACACTCGTCGGCGGAGGGCTGGTGGGGGCGTTCGCGGGTTGGCTCCGAGCACGCTTCGGCGTTCCCTCCTTCGTCGTGACACTGGGGCTCTGGCTCGCCCTCCGCGGTCAGGCCGAGTTCATGACCAACGCGCTGCCGGTCCCCATCCGTGACAACGCCTTTCTCGACTTCATCGGGGGCGCGCTGCCCGGCGGGTTCCCCGTCAGCGCCCTCGTGATGCTGGTGCTCTTCGTCGTCTACCTCTTCATAGCGCGCCGCACGAGCTTCGGCCGCTCCGTCTACGCGGTGGGCGGCAACGCGAGAGCCGCGATGCTCAGCGGCATCAAGGTCGCGCGAGTGCGCATCCTCGTGTTCCTCGGCACCGGCCTGCTGGCGGCCGTCGTGGGGATCATCACCGCGGGCCGTCTGACGGGCGGGAACGCGACCGCAGCGGACGGTCTCGAGTTCGACGTGATCGCGGCGATCGTCGTCGGCGGCACCTCGCTCTCGGGCGGCCGCGGATCGATGCTGGGGACCCTGCTCGGGGTGATCTTCATCGCGCTGATCGGCAACGGGCTCGTGCTCATGGGCGTGAACCCGTTCTTCCAGCACGTCGTCAGCGGCATCGTGATCGTCGGTGCCGTGCTGATCAACCTCCTGCTCTCGCGGCGTGCCTCCCCTGACTCCGTCTGAGGAGATCGTGGGGGTTCGTCGGGCTCAGTCCAGCGAGTCCCGGCGCCACAGATCGGCGGCGGCGGCCAGTTCGGAGGCGAGCTCCGAGAACCGCAGCGCTCGCCGGGTGAGAAGGCTGGCGCGCTGGGGCTCCGTGGGTTCCGCGTCGTCGGCCAGACTGGTGCATCCGGCGGCGCTGATCCGGCAGAACGCCGCGGCACGTTCCAGCGCCACCGCGAAATCGCCCTCGAACACGCCGCGCAGGATGCGGTCGGCGAGTTCGACGATCTCGCCCGGACCGGTCGGCGCCTCCGCCCCCGCGACCACCGTGTCGATCGACTGCAGCACCTCGGTGCCGCGTTGGAACTGCAGGCTGGTGGCGTAGGGATCGTCCCGGATCGCGAGCCGGATCAGGTAGATCCGCCACAGCGCGCCCGGCAGGCTGTGCGCCGCGGCGCGCGACCAGAGCTCAGCGATCGCGTCGATGCCGTTGTCGTCCGTGTACGCGACGAGCCGGGACACCACCTCGGGGTCAGGATGCCTGCGCACCCGCTCCAGCAGCGCCGCGGCCGTCTCGTGCGCCACGTTGCTGGTCACCGCCGGGTCGTCTGCGCCGTGCAGCGCATCGAAGCGGAAGCCCGCGAACCTCGTGGGTCTGTGGAACGGTCGTTCGGAATCGCTCATGTCTCCAGCATCCGACATTCGGCACGTCATCGGCAGGCGGCGGACCACACGCATGACACGAGGCGCCGTGTCAAGGTCTGGATGGTCCCGGGTGCGCACCTATAGCGTCCGGGCATGAACATCTTCTTGATCATCGTCGCCGTGGTCGCGATCATCCTGCTCATCACGGGCGGCCTGTCCTCCGCCGTCCACTGGCTGCTCTGGGTGGGCCTGGTGCTGCTGATCATCGCGGTGATCGTGTGGCTCGTGCGGCTGATCACGGGGCGCAGGCGGGCATAGGAGCACCGTGGGGTGACGGCCGCGCCAGGCCGTTGAGCCGGCTCCTGCCGGGCTCGGCCGCGCGGTCGTCGCGTTCCCGCGGCGGTAGAGTCGTCGCGTTCCCGCGGCGGTAGATTGGTTCCGTCGCGCCTGTAGCTCAGTTGGTAGAGCATCGGACTTTTAATCCGCGGGTCGTGGGTTCGAGCCCCACCGGGCGCACCCGATGCACAGGGCTCGGACCCTGGTCCCGACGAATCAGGGGCCCGGGTCCGAGCCTTGTCTGCGTCTGCCGCCCAGCCGCGATCGCCTGGCTGGCAGGATCGGAAGGCGTCATCACCGAGCCCACCCACACCGAAGGCGGCTCACGGCGCGAGCTGGGCGCCGCCCGGCGCGCTCGGGATCGAGGCGATCGCAGCCGCGGCGCTCGTGCCCGTGGCGGGCTCGCCGTCGGCGCACCGGGGGACCGTGCTCGTCGGCGTGCGGATCGCGATGGGCTTGGGATCCGGGGCGTCGGCCGCTTATCCGCGCCCGCAGCTCTCCTTCTTGCGGGCGGCTTCGTGCAGCCGGGACGAGCACGGGCGGGGCGCGCCGTTCCCGCAGCTCACGCAGCGGCTCTCCTCGACGTTCTGCGTCGCCCGGGTGAGGGACATCGCCGTCGCCACCAGCGTCGAGGCGCTCGCACGCCAGGCGCGCCCATCTCGCGGGCCTGACTTCCCTCGGTCCGTACTCCGGGTCACAATCCGTCATCGCCCGACACGGAGCGACCACTTCAGAAACGGACAGTGTGTGAGCCATGGCCGCTCCCACCACCAGGCCCCCGGATTAATTCCTGGTCAACGCCATAAATCCGGACTCCACGACTCCGACCATCGCGGAATGCGATGGGAATCGATCGCATTCCGGCGTTGGACGGGGAGCTGGGCCGATTCCTAGCGTGGTCAGCACCGATCGCCCGTCGATCGCACTCCCCCGAAGCATCGTCGCCCCGAACCGTGTCCTCTCCCGGACGCACGACCGGACGCGATCGATGATGCCGCCCCCAGGAGCATCCGTGTCGTTGACCCCGCCGCGCCCGGCAATCGCGTCGTCCGCCGTCGCCTCGCGCGTGCTCGCCCTCGTGGAAGGCTGAGGCGCAGTTGCTCTGGTACATCGCACGCCGCGTCGGATACGCGCTCATCGTCGTCTGGGCGGCCTGGACCGTCACGTTCATCCTGCTCTACCGGCTGCCGAGCGACCCGGTGTCGATCATGCTCCACGGCGCGGGCGGCGAGGTCGCCTCCCGCGCGAGCGCGACACAGCGGGCCGCCCTCGCGCACCAGTACGGATTCGACCGCCCCGTGATCGTCCAGTACTTCCTGCTGCTCGGCAGGGCGCTCCGCGGCGATTTCGGCCTCTCGGTGCAGAACCACCTTCCGGTCGCGAAGCTGGTCGGCCAGGCGCTGCCCTCGACCGTGCAGATCGCACTGCTCGGCCTCGCCTTCGCACTGCTGCTCGGGGCGGGCGTGGCGATCGCGGCGAACTACAGCCGGAACCGCTTCCTGCGCGGCCTGCTGTTCGCGGTGCCTCCGCTGACCGCCTCCTTCCCGACGTTCTGGGTCGGGCTGATGCTGCTCGAGGTCTTCTCCTTCCGTCTCGGCTGGTTCCCCGCGGTGGGCAACGACGGGTTCCGCGCTGCGGTGCTGCCGGCGATCACCCTGGCGATCCCGGCCGCGGCGTCGTACGCCCAGGTGCTCAGCCGCGGGATCGAGAAGACGCTGCGGGAGCCGTTCATCGACGTCGTGCGCGCCAAGGGCGCCCAACGCGCCCGCGTCCATCTCGTGCACGCCTTCCGCAACGCGATGATCCCCGCCCTCACCCTGGTCGGCCTGACGGTCGGCGGCATCTTCGCCGGAGCGGTGGTGACCGAGACGGTGTTCTCCCGCAGCGGGATGGGCAACCTGCTGCAGGCATCCGTCAACTCCCAGGACATCCCCGTCGTGCAGATCCTCGTGCTGCTGTCCGCCGTGGCCTTCGCCATCGTGAACCTCGCCGTGGACCTCGTCTACCCGTTCATCGACCCGCGCATCGCGCGCCCGGCTCGTTAGGAGATCGCTCAGCCATGACGGATGTCCTTCCTCTGGAGACGGCCGCCTCCACCGCGCCGGCCAGGCGGCGCACGCGCACGCCCTTCCGAGTGCGCTACGACCTGGTGCTCGCGGGCGCCGTGCTCCTCGTCATCGTGCTGTGGGCGGCGGTGCCCCAGCTGTTCACGAGCCAGAACCCTCTCGTCGGGGTGGGCGCGGCCGCGCACCAGGCGCCGAGCGCAGCCCACCCCTTCGGCACCGACATGATCGGCCGCGACCTGTTCGCACGGGTCGTCTACGGTACGCGCTCGTCGTTGCAGGCGACCGCGGTGGCGATCGCGATCGCCTTTGTGGCCAGCACGGTCATCGGGCTCGTCTCCGGCTTCGTGGGCGGTGTGCTGGACGAGGTGTTGATGCGCGTCGTGGACGTGATGCTGGCCGTCCCGAGCCTGCTCGTATCGCTGCTGCTGGTCACCGCTCTCGGCTTCGGCACGACGAACGTGGCGATCGCGGTCGGGATCGGCTCTGTCGCCGCCTTCTCCCGGGTGCTGCGATCCGAGGTGCTGAAGGTCCGCACGGCCGCCTATGTGGAGGCGGCCGCGGGCACCGGCGCCCGTTGGTGGGACATCTTGCTCCGGCACGTGCTGCCGCTGGCGATCACACCGATCCTGGCGCTCGTCGCGCTCGAGTTCGGAGGCGCGATTCTGGCGATCGCCTCGCTCAACTTCCTCGGCTACGGCGCCGCGCCGCCCGCGCCGGACTGGGGCGGACTCGTCTCGGACGGGCGCAACTACCTCGCGACCGCGTGGTGGCTCACGACGCTGCCCGGTCTGGTGATCGTCGCCGTCGTGGTGTCGGCGAACCACATCAGCCGAGTCCTCGGAGAGTCGCGATGAGCGCATTGCTGACGGTGGAAGGGCTCGTCGTGGACTACGGCCGCGGGCCGGATGCGACACACGCCGTCGACGGGGTGGGCTTCGAGCTGCACGAGGGCGAGACCCTCGCGCTGGTGGGCGCCTCGGGATCCGGCAAGAGCACGACGGCGCACGCGATAATCGGCCTGCTGCCCGAGGGCGCCAAGGTCGTGGGCGGGCGGATCTCCGTCGCCGGAAACGAGATCCTCACGCTGCGCGAGCGCGAGCGGGCCCGGCTGCGCGGGTCGGTCATCGGCCTGGTCCCCCAGGACCCGACGGTATCGCTGGATCCGGTGCAGACCATCGGGCGGCAGATCGTGGAGGCCATCCGGCTGCACCAGGGCCTGCCGCGGCATGCCGCCCGGGCCGAAGCCCTCGCGGTGCTCGAGCGCGTCGGCATCGACCGGCCGAAGCTGCGGCTGAGCCAGTATCCGCATGAGCTTTCGGGCGGTCAGCGGCAGCGTGTGCTCATCGGGATCGCGACCGTCAACGGGCCGCGGCTCGTGATCGCCGACGAGGCGACCTCCGGACTGGACGTCACCGTGCAGCGCCGCGTGCTGGACCAGCTCGACGCGCTCACCGCCGAGGATGGCGCAGCGGTGCTGCTGATCACCCACGACCTCGGGGTCGCGGCCGACCGCGCCGACGCCGTGGTGGTGCTGGAGAACGGCCGGGTGGTCGAGAGCGGGCCGACGGCCCGGGTGCTCGGCGATCCGCAGCACCCGGCCACCCGACGCCTGATCGAGTCCGCGCCGTCGCTGGCGAGTGCGCGCGACCGACCGAGCCGCGTGATCGCGGCAGAGGGCACGGATGCCTCGCCGCTGCTCACCGTCGAGGGCCTGCGCAAGGAGTTCACGCTGCGCGGAGCGATCGGACGCGGCGAGCACATCGTCGCCGTCGACGACGTCGGATTCGAGATCCCCCGCGGACAGACGTACGCGCTGGTGGGCGAGTCCGGGTCGGGGAAGACGACGACGGGTCGCATCGTCGCCGGGTTCGAGCGTCCGAGCGGTGGCTCGGCGCGCATCGACGGGGAGCTGATCACCGGCGCGCGCGGGGCCGCACTGCGAGGGCTGCGCCGGCGGGTCCAGTACGTGTACCAGAACCCTTTCGCCTCGCTCGATCCGCGCTTCGCCGTGCACGAGATCGTCGCCGAGCCACTGCGCTCCTTCGGGATCGGCACCCGGGCGGAACGCCGCGAGCGCGCGCTGGAGCTGCTGGAGGCCGTCCACCTGCCGCCCGCGCTCGCGACCCGCCGACCCGCGCAGCTCTCAGGCGGCCAGCGGCAGCGGGTCGCGATTGCGCGGGCGATCGCGCTGGAGCCTCAGCTGGTGGTGCTCGACGAGGCGGTCTCCGCCCTGGACGTCCTCGTCCAGCGCCAAGTGCTCGAGCTGCTGGCCGAGCTTCAGGAACGGCTGTCCGTCAGCTACCTGTTCATCTCGCACGACCTCGCGGTCGTCCGGCTGGTCGCCGACGAGGTCGGCGTGCTCCGCGCCGGTCGCCTCGTCGAGCACGGCCCCGTCGACCGGGTGTTCGACGACCCGCGGCATCCGTACACCCGCGAACTGCTCGAGGCGATCCCCGGCACAGCCGCTCGCTGACCCCCACACACAGAGACCCCCGGCCGCACCCACCGTCCGACCGCGAACTGAAAGGCACCTCGTGCACAAGAAGACGACAGCGGCGATAGCCGCCGTGCTCGCCGCCGCAGCACTGATCCTCACCGGCTGCTCGAGCGGCTCCGACGCCGCATCCGTCGGAGCCGCGTCCACCAGCGCGAAACCGGTCTCCGGCGGCACGCTGACGGTCGGCATCTCGGACTGGTGCGGCGCATTCGACAAGCAGCAGACCTCCGGCTGCAACTTCGCCAACATCCAGATCACCGACAACCTCGTGGACCAGGACCCGAAGACAGGCAAGATCGTCCCCTGGCTCGCCACCGCCTGGAAGATCAGCGACGACGGCAAGCAGTACACCTTCACCCTCCGCAAAGGCGTGACCTTCAGCAACGGCGAGGTCTTCGATGCGCAGGCGGTCAAGGACAACTTCGACTCGATCATCGTCCTCGGCAAGCAGGGCAACGCCTTCCAGTCCTCGGCGTACCTGCTCGGCTACACCGGCTCCACGGTCATCGACCCCACCCACCTCCAGGTGGAGTTCTCGACCCCGAAGGCCGGATTCCTCCAGTCGCTGTCCGAGGCTCCGCTCGGCATCGTATCCCCCTCCACGACGAAGGAGACCGCGCAGCAACGCGCGGACGGCGTCATCGGCTCAGGCCCCTTCGTCCTCAAGAGCATCACGCAGGACAAGGAGATCGTCCTGGAGCGCCGCCACGACTACACATGGGGCTCTCCGCTGCGCGGGAACACGGGGCCGGCGTACCTGAAGGAGGTCGACTTCAAGGTCATCCCCGACGCCTCGGCCCGCATCGGCGCCCTCACCAGCGGTCAGATCGACGCGATCTCGTACCCGAGCTCCAACAACATCTCCGAGGTCAAGTCGAGCTCCAACGTGTTCAAGCGGGCATCCGCCGGCGTCGTGTACACGCTGTACCCGAACACCGCCAACCCGATCCTGTCGCAGTTGCCCGTTCGTCAGGCGATCCAGCACTCCATCAACAGACCCGAGATCAAGAAGGTGCTGCTGGATAGCACGACGGATGCCGCGACGAACATCGTGTCCACCTCGTTCCCCGGCTACGAGGACCTGAGCTCCAAGCTCGCCTACTCCAAGTCCGACGTGACGAAGATCCTGACGAAAGCCGGCTGGCAGAAGGGCTCCGACGGCATCTGGGCGAAGGACGGCACGCGCCTCTCCGTCGATCTCCAGTACTCCGACCCCACCCAGACCCAGCTCTACGAGCTCATCCAGCAACAGCTGAGGGCGAACGGCATCGAGCTGCAGCTCAAGCAGCTCACCGCGGCGCAGATCACCGCCAACCAGGCCTCCGGCGACTGGGGGCTGTACTACGGCAACCTGACCCGCCCGGACCCGGACGTGTTCCTGTCGGCCTTCACCGCGAAGTTCGCCGCTCCCCGCATCAAGACGGATCCTGACCCCTCGCTCGCGGCACTGATCGAGCAGCAGTCCTCCGAGCTCGACACGGCCAAGCGCACCCAGGAGTCGCACCAGATCCAGGAACGGCTCATCGACGAGGGCCTCGGGTTCCCGATAGAGCAGGCCACCTCGGTGATCGCCACCAAGAAGACCGTGCACGGCGTCGGTTTCACCGCACCCTGGTGGGCCATCTTCGGCGCCGCGTGGAAGGAGCAGCAATGAGCGACGCAACACGACCAAGACGGCTGCATCTCGGCCTCTCCATCTCCTCGGCGTGGACGGGCGGCAACGCCTGGCGTCGCCCCGGCAGCCGCGTCGAGGATCTCAACGGCGCACCGCTGTTCCTCGAACTGGCGCGCGACGCGGAGCAGGCGGGGCTCGACTTCGTCTTCCGAGCCGACGGCGTCGGCGTCGAGCCCGAACATCTCGACCGGCACCCGGGCGGCCTGCTCGACCCGGTGCCGATCCTCGCCGCGATCTCGGCCGTGACCTCGCACATCGGCCTGGTCGGCACGGCGTCGACCTCTTTCTCCGAGCCCTACAACCTTGCACGGGCCTTCGGCACCCTGGATCTGGTCTCGGACGGACGCGCGGGCTGGAACGTGGTCACCTCGCAGACGGGCGAGCGCAACTTCGGAAAGGAGCAGATCCCCGAGCACTCCGAGCGATACGAGCGGGCCGGAGAGTTCGTCGAGGTCGTCAAGGCGCTTTGGGCGAGCTGGCCGCGCGAGGCGATCGTCCTCGACCGTGCCACAGGCCGGTACGCGGATGCCTCGCGCATCCGTCCCATCGACCATCACGGTGCCTTCTACTCCGTTGCCGGTCCGCTGAACGTGCCCAGCAGTCGGCAGGGCGCGCCCGTCGTGTTCCAGGCGGGCGCATCAGAGGACGGCCGCCGGCTCGCCGCACGGCACGCCGACGCGATCTTCGCGGCCACCCCGACGGCCGAGGTTGCTCGCGAGCTGCGCGACGACCTGCACGCGCGGTCCGCGGCGCTCGGGCGCGAACGCGCGCCGCTGGTGCTCCCGGGCCTGCACGCCTACATCGCCGACACCGAGGCGCAGGCTCAGGCGCTCTACCGCGAGGTCCGCGCCGACGACGACATCGAGGACGGCTTCCAGCGGCTGGAGCGGCTGTTCGGGATCTCCTTCCGCGGCTTCGAGCTCGACCGGCCTGTTCCGGGTGAGGCCCTGCCGGACATCAGCGGGGTGCGCTTCTCGCAGACGCACGCCGAGCGGTTCCGCCGCCTGTTCGTCGAGGAACGGCTCAGCCTGCGCCGGGTGATCTTCGAGCACGTGCTCACCGGAGCCGGGCACTGGCGCGTCATCGGCGCGCCGGAGCAGGTGGCCGAGTGGGTGGCCGAGCGCTTCCTCGCCGAAGCGGACGACGGAAACGTCCTGATCCCCGGCGTGTACCCCGAGTCGTTCCGCTCCTTCTTCGACGCGGTCGTGCCGGTTCTGAAGGAACGCGGCCTGTTCCCGACCGAGTACCACGGCACGACCCTGCGAGACCACCTCGGCCTTCCGCGCGGCGGCGCGGAGGCGGCGCCCGTCCCGGTCGGGGCCAGCGCCGCAGCGGAGAGGGACTGAGATGACGGAGCTGCGGGTGGAGCCCCGGGGAAATCGACACAACACAGGAGGAGAGGTGACGGCCCAGCGCGCCCGCCGGCTGGAGGGAGAGGAGCGGTCCGCCGCGTCGGACGGGCTGAGCTCGGAGGAGTTCCGGGCGGCGTTCCGGAATCGTCCCGCGGGGTGGCGCTGATCACCGCGGGTGCCGGAGACGGCCCGGTCGCCTTGAGGGCCACCGGTGTGGTGGCCGACAGCTTGCGTGCCTCGGCCTCCACCGCGGTCCTCGTGCACGCCCTGCAGGCGCGCCTGTGCCGGAGACCCCGGTGACCGAGGCAGCCGCACCGCCCGTGTACACCACCGCCGCGTTCGGCACGGGTTGAGTGAGCGCTCCCGTCTTGGCCGGGCGCACCGGCGGCGGCTTCGCCGTCCGCATCGCTCGGCCTGAGAAGTGGAACGAGATCGGCGAGGTGAGCATGGTGGAGGGCCATCGAGCGAGCTGGCGCATGGGTGCGCCCGCCCTCGTGCTCCACACCGGGCCGGGCAACGCCGCCCTCACAGGCGCCTCACGTCCGGCTCGATTCCGAGCGCGTCCCCGAACGCGAGACCCGGCCCGCTCTGTCCGGCGGGCATCTCGTTGTGTTCCGTGATGCCCGTCGGATGGCCGCGTCGTGTGGCCGTTCCTGCGCCCGTTCCGACACGCTCTGTGACGGCTTGTGAAGGGTTATGACTGATGTGTCGGCTTGTGAAGGGTTGTGACTGGGCGCGGTGTGCCCGCATCAGGCCCGGCGCCTACCGTCTCCTATGAGCAACGCGCTGGACATCGTGCAGTTGCGTACCTTCGTGGCGATCGCGGAGTGCGGCGGCTTCGGTCGCGCCGCAGCCGCGTTGCACCTGAGTCAGTCCACGGTGAGCCAGCACGTCCGCGGGCTAGAGCGCGGCCTCGACCAGACCCTAGTGGTCAGGGAGGGGCGGCGGGCCCGCTTCACGGCAGCCGGGGAGGCCCTGCTGACCGAGTCGCGACGCATCCTCGCCGTTCACGACGAGGCTCTGGCCCGACTCGACGCCAGCCATGCCGGAACGATCACGGTCGGTGCGAGCGAGACGGCGGCCGAGCAGATCCTGCCCCAGATGCTCACCCGGCTGAGCAGGGCGTACGCGGACCGGCTCGTGCAGTTCCGGCTCGAGCGCTCGACCCAGCTGACGGATGCCGTGGCCAAGGGGATCATCGACCTCGCGGTCGTGCTCGACACCGGGAACGCGGTGCCGGGCACCGAGGTCGGCGCCCTGCCGCTGAGGTGGTTCGCCGCCCCTGGGTGGACGCCCCCGCCAGCGGCCGAGCCCGTGCCACTCGTCGCCTATGTCGAGCCCTGCGGCATGCGCCAGCGCGCCCTGCAGGGGCTGGGCACGCTTGGCCGGCGCGTCGAGATCACCGCCGAGTCCGGGAATGTCGAGGGGGTGATCGCGGCGGCGCGGGCGGGTCTGGGCATCGCCGTGCTGCCCAGCGCCGGTGTGGCGCCGCACGGCCTAGACGTGCGCCGCGATCTGCCCGAACTCGGCGTCGTGCACGTGCGCGTGCTCGCTCGCCGCGGACTCGAGCCCGGGCTCGAGTCCGCGGCGCTCGACGCGCTCCGCGCCTTCTTCGCCGCCAGAAGCCGGACCTCGCAGCGCACCGCGTCGGACGCATTTATGCCCCGTCCCTAGCAGGGCGTCGTGAGCTCATTGCGAAGTCCAGGAGCGGGGCCATCCTCGCGAGAGCGCATCTTCGGCACGAGAAGACGGGTGAGGTCTGCCGTCTCGTGCCGAAGACGCGCTCTCGCTGTCAAGGCGGAGCCGCGGCGCGATCGCCAGGTTCCGATGGCGACGTGAAGGTCGCACCGGAATGCGGGTGCGATGCCGGGTGCGCCTGCTGCCCTGTGGTCACCGGCCGATGGTGTCGAGCTCCGCGACGTCTTCCGCGGAGAGGGCGAGTCGTGCTCCGGCGATGTTCTCGTGCAGGTGAGCTACTTTCGAGGTGCCGGGGATGAGGAGGATGTTCGGGGAGCGCTGCAGCAGCCAGGCGAGTGCGACCGCCATCGGCGTGGCGTCCAGGCGGCCGGCGACCGCGGAGAGCGCTTCGGACTGGAGAGGGCTGAAACCCCCGAGGGGGAAGAAGGGGACGTAGGCGATGCCGTCGGCGGCGAGTCGGTCGATGAGCTCGTCGTCGTGCCGGTGGGCGAGGTTGTACATGTTCTGCACGCACACGATCGCGGCGACCTCTCGCGCCTCGGCGACCTGTTCGGCGGTGACGTTGCTGACCCCGAGGTGGCGGATCAGCCCCTCCTGCTGGAGCCCGGCGAGCGTGTCCATGGCTTCGGCGATGGATCCGGGCTGAGGTCCGTTGGCGTCACCCATGCGCATGTTCACCACGTCGAGGGTCTCGACCCAGAGGGTCTCCAGGGTTTCGTGGACCTGTGCGCGAAGATCCTCGGGCTTGCGGGCCGTGGGCCAGTTGCCCTGCCAGTCGCGTTCGGCCCCGACTTTGGTGGCGATGAACAGCGACTCCGGATAGGGATGCAACGCCTCGCGGATGAGCTCGTTCGTCACACGCGGCCCGTAGGCGATGCTGGTGTCGATGTGCGTGATGCCCTGTTCGACCGCTTCACGCAGCACTGCGATCGCACCGTCGTGGTCGGCGGGCGGTCCCATGACCCCGGGCCCGGCGAGTTGCATCGCGCCATATCCGAACCGGGTGACGTCGTGGTCGCCGAGCCTCCATGTGCCGCCGGGAAGCGTGGTCGGGACAGTGCTCATCGTGCCGCCTTTCGTCGTGGATCGGGGGTGGTATCCGTCCGCTCCGTCAACCAGCATCAGAGAGTTACTCTCTCTTGGGAAGTACGCACTTTGGAGTGCGTTACGCCCCGTGTGAAAGGTGATCGTCGTGGCGACAGTGACCGCAGCCGAGAAACGGGACCAGGCCAAGAACGCCTACAACGCGTTCCTCGCCGTGTGCCCGAGCCGTCAACTTCTGGACAGGATCTCCGACAAATGGGTCGTGCTGATCCTGTGTGCTCTCGGAGGCGACGCTGACGGGGGCATCGGAGAGCCCGCCGCCATGCGGTACTCGGAGCTGTCGCGCCTCATCGCAGGCGTGAGCCAGAAGATGCTCACTCAGACGCTGCGCGCTCTGGAGCGAGACGGTTTGGTGACCCGCACCGTCACCCCGACGGTTCCCGTCACCGTCGACTATGCGCTCACCGATCTCGGCCTCTCGCTGTACCGGACCACTCGTCGGCTCAGACACTGGGCGCAGGACCACATGGACGAAGTCCGAATCCTGCGCGAGCACTACGACGCAGATCACTGAGACCACAGTCCAACCCGCAACGCACGATCACGGAGCCGTGCGCCCGTCGAGCTCGTCCGCCCGCCGTGGCACGCGACGCCGAGGTCGGATATCGACAGTGGCGCCGCCCGTCGCGCTCGCGGGCACCGTGGGAGGGGCCGCCACGGTCTCCAGGGCCGGGGAAGAGCTCTCGTGCTCGCTACGAGGTCGCACAGAGATCTGCGGGAGCCCGGCGTCCGAACGTCGGCTCTACGGCGTGTGGTAGGTGCTGAGATCGCAGGTGTGCACGGCGGACGCGTCGGTCACGGTGCGGAGATCGTATTCGGCGCAGTCTCGGAAGGTCGCGATGCTGGATCTGCGCTCGGACCGTCGCAGAACGCCCTTCGAGGGACCGTCGGAGCCGATGGCGGCCCGGTGCGCGATCCATTCGATGTCGGCGGCCTCGTCGACCAGGTATCGCATCACGGCCTCGTTGTCCTCGTGCTGGCCGGTGTTCGCGCGCGCGATGCTGGCGCGGACCAGCCGGAGCGCCAGCGGCAGCCTCGTGCCGGGCGGGGCGCTCAGCCCGCCCGCCTGGTAGAGGAACCGCGAGACGCCGTGCCTGCGCATGGCCGGAACGAGCTCACGTGCGAACTCGGCGTTGATGCTGCGCTCGCGCTGCATCGCGGCGTTGCCCAGCATCGCCACCACGAAATCCGTCCCGATCAACAGCGCGTCCAGGTCCGGGCTCTCGGCGATGGATCCGCTGACGACCTCCAGATCGGGATGGACGATCGCGAGCCTCGCTGGGTCGCGCACCAGTGCGCGGACCCGGTGGCCCTCCTCGAGTGCGAGCCGCACGAGGTGATGGCCGGTCCGTCCGGTCGCCCCGAACACGAGGAAGGTCGTCTGATCCATGGGAGTGGTCCCGTCGGTGAGTGCGCCTGGCGAGACGCGGCTGGTGGGTGGCTGCCGTACCAATCTAGACATCGTCTAGTAGCTAGTCAATGCCTAGATCCGGGTAGGCTCGCCTCATGGCGGATCGTCCCTTCCATCACGGCAACCTGCGCGCCGTGCTCCTGAGCCAGGCCGAGCAGATGCTCCGCGAGGAGGCATAGACGGCCTGTCGCTGCGAGAGCTGGCACGCCGCGCGGGGGTGAGCCACGGGGCGCCACGGAGCCACTTCATCGACCGGCAGGCGCTCCTGGACGCGCTGGCGGAGCGGGGCTTCGCCCGCCTGACCGCGGCGGTACGATCCGCGCTGGCGCAGCGGGGGTCGGTGCGTGAACGGCTCCGTCAGGTCGGCCGGGCGTACGTGGACTTCGCCGTGGACGACGGTGCGCTCCTCGAACTGATGTTCGCAGCCAAGTCGGGGCCCGCCGGGCCCGTGCAGGACGCCGCCATGCGCCTGTTCCGGATCTTCGACGACGCCATGGGAATCCCGCCGGGCGGGGACGTCGACCGCGGCTCCCGCGAGCGATTCACGCTGCTGTTCGCCGCCTCGATGCAGGGAATCGCCGCTCTCGTCGCGTCGCGGCGCATCGCACCGGAACAGGAGGACGCGCTGATCGAGGACGCGATGGACGCGCTGATCGGGTCGCCCCTGGCACTCACGCTGACACGTGCCGCTGCACCTGCCGTGCCCGCGGCGCCATCGTGCTGAGGCACGCCCTCAGTCGCCCGCCAGGCCCGCCGGCCCGCGAGCACCCCACCGGGACGGCCGCACGAGCCCGCGGCACGAGGCGGCGCAACCGTGCCGCCCTCCGCGGCGGGAATGATCGATCCCGCCGCGGCGTTCCACGTCTATGCAAATGCATGCACCACGCGACCGGGCGCTCCGGTCCAGTCCGAAGGGGTCGTCCCAATGCAGTTCGGGGTTTTCTCGGTCAGCGACATCACGCGCGATCCGGTATCCGGGGTCACGCCGAGCGAGGCGGAGCGGATCTCCGACATCGTGCAGATAGCGCTCAAAGCCGAGGAGGTGGGCCTGGACGTCTTCGCCATCGGCGAGCATCACAACCCGCCGTTCTTCTCCTCCTCCCCCACCACCCTGCTGGCCCATATCGCCGCACTGACGAAGCGCCTCATCGTCACGACCTCCACCACGCTGATCACGACCAACGACCCGGTGCGCATCGCCGAGGAGTACGCGATGCTCCAGCACCTGTCGAAGGGCCGCATGGATCTCATGCTGGGTCGCGGCAACACCGCGCCGGTGTATCCGTGGTTCGGCCAGGACATCCGCCAGGGCCTCCCCCTGGCGCTGGAGCACTACAACCTGCTGCACAGGCTGTGGCGCGAGGACGTTGTGGACTGGGAGGGTCGCTTCCGCACGCCGCTGCAGGGCTTCACCTCCACGCCACGCCCGCTCGACGACGTGCCGCCGTTCGTCTGGCACGGCTCGATCCGCACTCCGGAGATCGCCGAGCAGGCCGCCTACTACGGCGACGGATTCTTCGCCAACCACATCTTCTGGCCGAAGGAGCACACCCAGCGCATGGTGGGCTTCTATCGCGAGCGATTCGAGCACTACGGCCACGGCACGGCGAAGCAGGCCATCGTCGGCCTCGGCGGTCAGGCCTACATCGCGAAGACCTCACAGGATGCCCGGCGCGAGTTCCGCCCGTACTTCGACGAGGCCCCGGTGTACGGACACGGTCCCTCCCTGGAGGAGTTCACGCAGATGACGCCGCTGGCCGTCGGCAGCCCGCAGGAGGTCATCGACAAGACCCTAGGCTTCCGGGAGTATGTCGGCGACTACCAGCGTCAGCTGTTCCTGGTGGACCACGCGGGCCTGCCGCTGCCGAGAGTGCTCGACCAGCTCGAGCTGCTCGGCGGCGAGGTGGTGCCCGTGCTCCGTCGCGAGCTCGAGGCGCGGCGCGACCCCGAGGTTCCCGACGCCCCCACGCACGCGAGCCTCGTGAAGGCCAAGTACGGCGACGCCGAGCCTCGGCAGCCGCGCCCGAACGCCAACCGCGGCGACAACGTCACCGGCGGCTCTCCATACCAGGACAGCGTCGCGGCCGCGGCGTCGCCGTTCGGGGAGGAGCTCGACTGACATGACGGATCCCGCCTCCTCGTCCCCGGCCACGTACCGGCTCGCGGTCGTCAACGCTGGAATCAGCGACCCGTCGTCGACGAAGCTGCTCGCCGACCGCATCGCCAACGCGGTCGGCGACATCGCGGCCGAGCGCGGACACCGGGTGCGGGTGCACTCGATCGATCTCAGGGAGCTCCTGCCCGAGCTCCCCGCCGCGCTGTCATCGGGCCTGCTCGGAGAGCGGTTCGCCGCCGCGGTCGACGCCCTGCGCGGGGCGGACGGCGTCATCGCCGGCGCCCCCGTCTACAAGGCGGCGCCGAGCGCGCTGTTCAGCTCGTTCTTCCAGGTGCTCGACAACGACCTGCTGATCGCCAAGCCCATCCTGCTCGCCGCGACCGCGGGGACGGCGCGGCACGCGCTCGTGGCCGACGAGCAGATGCGCTCGCTGTTCGCCTACCTGCGCTCGCTGAGCGTGCCGACCTCGGTCTTCGCCTCGACCGAGGACTGGCAGGACAAGGCGCTGAAAGGACGCATCGACCGCGCCGCGTTCGAGCTGCTCCTGCTGATGGAGAGCGGGTTCGAGCGCGAGGTGCGCGACTCCGGCTGGAGGCGCTACCAGCACGAGTACGGCAGCGCAGGAGGATCCGAGCTGTCGATCGATCTCGACACCGACCTGATGCGTCTGGCCACCGGCGGCGCCCTGAGGCCGGAGGGATCGATCGACGACGCCGACGACTGACGCGGAAGGCGCTCAGCGCGCCACGGCGGCCTTGCCGAGCCTCCGCATCGACGCGGCAGCGCCCGTCGTCGATCGCCAGCCCGCCGTTACTGCGATGGCGTGCATTCCCCGCCCCCCTCCTCAGACGCGCCCGACCCGGTCCGGAATCACAGTCGCGAGCGCGCGCAGCCATGCCGCCAGGTCATCCGGCCACCACCGGCCGGCCGGCAGCGTCGCCAGGACTTGGGCGATCGCTGCCGCGCTCGGGGGCGCCGGCACGACCCGGCTCGGTGCGGCGTCGGCCACTGCTCCCAGCCACCAGTGCCGCTCGGTGACGGACAGCGCCTCCGGCTCGACGACGACGAAATAGTCGGGCAGCATCGACGAGCCGGCTCGCAGCCGCGCTATCAGGGCCTCGATCTCGACCTCGAGCGTCCCGATCGGGGTGTTCTCGTCGAAGTATGCCGTCCAGGCGCGACCGACGCCGCCGAGCGGGTCCACGTCGTGCACCGCGTACGAGCCGTGCGCGGAGGCCGTGAAGGATCGTGCACGCGTCTCCGGATCGTCGGCCCGGCCGCCCGTCAGACCCGCGGCGCGCACATTGGGGAGCAGGTCGAGCTCCTGGAGCAGCCGCTCGGGCACACCTCCGACAAGCACGACCTCGGTGGTGGAGGGACGGGGCATCTCAGCCTCCGGTCCCCGTCGTCGCCGGCGCACGTCGCGTCAGCTGCGGCGAGATCCCCCACCGCGCCCGCAGGGACTCGCCAGGGCCCAGCCAGCGCAGGCCCTGCCCGGAGTTGAGCGCATTGGCGGGAGCCGTCATCGGCTCGACGGCCACCGCCACCTCTCCCGCGGGAAGGGCGGCGAAGGAGCGGTGCGTGAACGCCTGCACGTATCCGAACGACTCGTCCACCCACAGCGTCACGGCGCGACCGTCGGGTGCGGTCAGCACATGCTCGGCACGTCCGTCCCTGTGCAGCACGCCGCCGAATCCGTCGTCGAGGTCGAGGTCGCCGATGCGGCGGCCGGCGCGCAGGTCGAAGTCGGTGCCGTGCACGGGGTGCTCGGCGATCACGTTCATGCGCTCGTCCACCTCGAAGTGCGTGGTCGCCTCCAGGCGCAGCACGAGGTCGGCGGTGCGCACGCCCCCGATCTTCAGGTACGGGTGCGCGCCCAGCGCGACGGGGGCATCCCCCTCGCCCGCGTTGGTGATGCCGTGCTCCACCGTGAGCCCCTCCTCACCGAGCCGGTAGCGCACGGTGGTGTCGAGGAGGAAGGGGTAGCCCGGCTGCGGGTAGACGGTCGCGCCCAGCATGATCGAGTCCCGGCCGCGCAGCACGGGAAGGTAGGGCGAGTAGCGCAGCAGCCCGTGGATGGCGTTGCCGCGCGACGGCTCGGTGATCGCCAGCCGCTGCTGGACGACCGACCCCGATCCGTCGCGCAGCCACCAGGTGGCATCCTTCACGCGGTTCGGCCAGGGCACGAGCACGATGCCGCACGCGGAGGGCGGAGTGGAGCCGGCCGGAAACGGCTCGGTGATGTCTATGCCGCCGACGGAATACGACCGGAGGCCGGCCGCGACCTGGGTGATCACCGCCGTGGCCTGACCGGCCGACGTGTCGCACGTCAGCTCGTACTGGTCTCCGGTGGGCGCGCGCATGTCACCAGCGTAGGCGTGCCGGCCGGCTCTCAGGCAGCGGCCTCGACGGTGAGCACGGTGGGATGCGCGGCCCGCAGCTCGCGCACGGCGTCCGCGCCGGCCGAGGCGCCGAGATACACGGCCTCGAAGTCGGACAGCTCCCCGATGCGCCCCAGGTGCACCCGCCCCGCCTTCGATCCGTCGGCGAGCACGACGGCGTGCCCGCAGGCGCGGACCATCGCCCGTTTGAGCTCCGCCTCGGGCAGGTTGATGTTGGTGACGCCCGCGCGAGCGTCCACGCCGTTGCAGCCGATGAAGGCGAGGTCGGCGTGCACGTGTTCGAACATGACCGAGGCCAGCGGGGCCACGAGCGAGTGCTGCAGCGGGCGGAGGGTGCCGCCGGTGACGATCACCTGAACGCGGGGGATCGCGTTCTCCAGCTCCAGTGCCGTGCTGAGCCCGTTGGTGACGACGGTCACGTCGTAGAGGTCCTCCCGTCGCACGAGCTCCCTGGCGAGCGCCATGCAGGTGCTGCCGACGTCGACGACGATGCTCATGCCGGGCTCCACCAGCGCGGCCGCGCGACGAGCGATCGCAACCTTCTCATCGGCCGAGCTCGCCAGCGCCTCCTCGACGGACAGCTCACGCGATGGCGCGCTCACCCGCGGCATCGCGCCGCCGTGCACCCGCCGGATTCCCTGGGTCCCCTCGAGCACGGCGAGGTCGCCGCGCACCGTGACGTCGGAGACGCCGAACGTCTCGCTCAGCTCGCCGACCCGCACGAACCCGCGCTCGCCGATCAGGCTCAGCATCCGCTGCCGTCTGATGGTCGCCGGCGCCCCCAGGTCGGGGACGGCGCCGGTGATCGGGGCGGGGACGTCGGCCACCCGGCAAACTTACGTTTGCTTTTGTTTGGTTGTCAATCCGTAATATAGGGTTTCAGGTGTGGGAACCATCACGAAGCGCGAGCATCGGCTCGCCGATGGGCGGGAGCTCATCTACTTCGATGACGCGGACACGAGCCTGCCGCCGGATCGAGCGCCGGACCTGCGCACGCTGGGCCCGCGCCCCACGACCGCGCGGATGCGCCAGGACCCGCTGACCGGGGAGTGGATCTCGATCGCCAGCGCCCGGCAGAATCGCGTCGTGCTCCCGCCCGCGGAGCTGGATCCTCTCGCGCCGCAGTCCCCGGGCAACCCCTCGGAGATCCCGAGCGACTACGACGTGGCCGTCTTCGAGAACCGCTCACCATCGTTCGGACCGGCGCTGGTCGACCCGGATGCGCCGCGCGGCCTCGCAGACCTGGCCGAGATCGGCATCGGCCGCGTCCGCACGGCGGTGGGCCGATGCGAGGTGGTGTGCTTCAGCCCGCAGCACTCGGGAGCGTTCGGCAGCATCTCGCGTTCCCGCGCCCGCACCGTCATCGAGGCATGGGCCGACCGCACCGCCGCACTGTCGGCGATGGCCGGCGTGCAACAGGTGTTCCCGTTCGAGAACCGCGGTGAGGCCATCGGCGTGACCCTCGGACATCCGCACGGCCAGATCTACGCCTACCCATACATAACCCCGCGCACCCAGCGGCTGCTGGCATCGGTCGAGGCGTACGGGCCGCGCCTGTTCGACGACGTCCTCGACTTCGAGCGAGCCGGCGGGCGCATGCTCCTCTCCGGCGCGCACTGGAGCGCGTACGTGCCGTTCGCGGCGAGATGGCCGTTGGAGGTGCATCTCGTTCCGCACCGGCACGTCTCCGACTTCGCCGGCACCACCGGTGCCGAACGCGACGAGCTGGCCACGCTCTATCTGCGGCTCCTGCGCGGCGTCGACGCCCTGTACGACACGCCCACCCCCTACATCGCGGCGTGGCATCAGGCTCCGGTGCACGTGCATCGCGACGACGTCCGGCTCCACCTGCAGCTCACCTCACCCCGGCGGGGCGCGGACAGGCTCAAGTACCAGGCGGGCAGCGAGGCCGCCATGGGCGCGTGGATCGGCGACGTGCCGCCGGAGACCCAGGCCGACGCGCTGCGCACGGCGATCGCGCGGGCAGATCGGGAGGACCCAGTATGACCGACCTCGTCGCCGCGGCCCGAGACCGTTTCGCCGAGCTGTACGGGCGTCGTCCCCAGGGCGTGTGGTCCGCTCCGGGGCGGGTGAACCTGATCGGCGAGCACACCGACTACAACGACGGATTCGTGTTCCCGTTCGCGATCGACCGGCGCACCGTCGCCGCTCTCGCGCTGCGCGAGGACCGCACGGTGCGGGTGGCGTCCTCGTCATCCGACCGGGCGGCGGAGACCACGCTCTCCGGGCTCGGGCCGGGGGCGGGGCGCGGCTGGCAGAGCTACCCGCTGGGGGTCGCCTGGGCGCTGGGCAGGCTGGGGCGGGTCGATCTCGACGCGGTCCCCGGTTTCGATCTCTATCTCGACTCCTCCGTTCCGATCGGGGCGGGGCTGTCCTCGTCCGCCGCGATCGAGTGCGCAACGGCCATCGCCCTGAACGACGTGTGGCGGCTGGGGCTCGACCGCGCCACGCTGGTCCGCGCCGGGCACATCGCCGAGAACGAGGTGGTCGGAGCGCCCACTGGCATCCTCGACCAGTCGGCATCGCTGCTGGGCCGGGCAGACAGCGGCATCTTCATCGACTGCCGGAGCCTCGCGACCGACGTGATCCCGCTCGGGTTCGACGAGGCCGGTCTCGAGGTGCTGGTGATCGACACGAAGGTCCGGCACGAGCACGCTGAGGGCGGGTATGCGGCACGCCGGGCGTCGTGCGAGGCCGGTGCGCGCGCATTGGGCGTCGAGTCACTGCGCGACGTGTCGATCGCCGACCTGCCGCGCGCACGCGATGTGCTCGACGGCGAGACGTTCCGCCGGGTGCGGCACATCGTGACCGAGAACCAGCGGGTGCTGGACACCGTGCGCACGCTGCGGGAACACGGGCCGCGCGCAATTGGCGACCTCCTGGACGCATCGCACCGCTCGCTGCGGGACGACTTCGAGGTGTCGGTGCCGCAGCTGGACCTCGCCGTGGAGATCTCGCAGAACTACGGCGCCATCGGAGCGAGGATGACCGGCGGCGGCTTCGGCGGCTCGGCCATCGCACTGGTGCCGCGCGAGCTGGTCTCGCACGTCGAGGCCGCCGTGGACGCGGCCTTTGCCGAGCACGGGTACGCGCAGCCCGACCTGTTCGCCGTGGTCCCGTCGGAGGGCGCCTTCCGGGACGAGTGACGCGCGGCTCCCGCTCTCGCGCCTAACCTGGTGAGCATGACAGCGCATCCGGACGCCAGCCTCATCGCCCTGGACCACCGTCCCGCTGCGGGCGCGGCATCGCCCGGCCTCCGCGCGCCGGACGTCGCGGAGTCCGCCTGGGCGGCACCCGGCTCCCGGCTGATCGGGGCGGTCGCACTGCACGACCGCGCGAGCGTGTGGTACAACGCGGTGCTGCGGGCCGACGACGAGCCGATCGCGATCGGCGAGCGCAGCAACATCCAGGACAACTGCTCCTGCCACGTCGACACCGGCTTTCCGCTCACGGTCGGCGCCGGGGTCTCGGTCGGGCACAACGCGGTGCTGCACGGGTGCACCATCGAGGACGACGTGCTCATCGGCATGCACGCCACGGTGATGAACGGCGCGGTCATCGGCGCCGGCTCGCTCGTCGCGGCGGGTGCGCTGGTGACCGCGGGCACCGTGGTGCCGTCGCGCTCGCTCGTCGCCGGTGTGCCGGCGAAGGTGCGCCGCGAGCTGACCGAGCCGGAGGTGGCGGGCATCCGTCGCAACGCGGCGGTCTACCTGGATCACCTCGAGCTGCACCGACGCGGCACCCGCGTCTGAACGGCGGTCATCGCTGAGGGGTACCCGAGCCGCCCAGAACGGCACCGACGTCGGTCACCTCGATGAGCGGCGCGTAGAGCGCCATCGCGTCGAGTGCTCGGCGATGGTCCGCATCGGACGCGCCGGCGCAGGCGTCGGCGACCACCCGCACGTGCACGCCCGCGTCCGCGGCCCGTAGCGCCGTGGACAGCACGCAGCAGTCGGTCGAGACACCGGCGAGCACGAGCTCGTGCGTCTCCCCGGTCGCCGCCGCGAGCGCGGGACCCCACTTGCCGAACGTGGCCTCCGTCACCACTCGGTGAGTCGGATCGGGCTCGTCCACCAGACGATAGAGCGGATGCTCGCGGGGGACGAGCGCCCACGGCCACCTCTGGAAGTACGCGATCCACGCTCCGTGCGGACGCTCCGGGGCGACGAACCGGGTGTGCACGACCCGCTCCCCGAACAGCGGGAGCAGACGGCTGATGCCGGCGCGCGCCTCCTGGAAACGAGGCGCGTACCAGCCACTGCCGGGATCGCCGAAGACGCTCTGCATGTCGACGACGACGAGCCAGGGGCGCGTCATCGCGTGTGCCCGAGGATGTCCGGGCCCGCCTGGGTCTCCGCCTCCTGCCGACGCACCCGGGCGCGGCCGAAGACCACGATGCCGAGGTATCCGATCACGAGCGCCACCAGGACGCCGAGGTTCGCCACGCCCCAGATCCCCTTGCGGCCGCCGAGCCCGAACGGATCCAGCAGGTAGCCCTGCCAGTCCAGCCAGCTCAGGCCGTACGGGTTGGTGACGAGCCCCCAGCCGACCACTGTGCCCACGACGAGCAGCGCGATGGCCAGCCAGTTCCACCTGCCGTATCGTCCGCGGGGGTCGAGCAGGTCGCGGTCGGAGTAGTCGCTGCGTCTCAGGGTGAGGTCGGCGAGGAACACGCCGCACCATGCGGCGATCGGCACGCCGAGGGTGATCAGGAACCCCTGGAACGGCCCGATGAAGTCCGGGGCGAAGAACACGATGTAGACGGCGCCGGCGACCATGATGACGCCGTCGATGAGCGCGGCGACGGGGCGCGGGATGCGCACGCCGGCGCTGAGCAGGGCGATCCCCGACGAGTAGATGTCCAGCACCGCACCGCCGATGAGGCCGAGCACGGCGACGATCGCGAACGGCACGAGGAACCATGCCGGCAGGATCGTGGTCAGCGCGCCGATCGGGTCGCCGCCGATGGCGGCCGAGAGCGTCTTCGACGACCCGGCGAGGAACAGGCCGAAGACCACCAGGACGACCGGGGCGAGCGACGCGCTGAAGGTGGTCCAGCCCACGACGCCGCCGCTGGAGGAGGTCCGCGGGAGATAACGGGAGTAGTCGGCGGCGGCCTGCACCCAGCCGAGGCCGAAGCCGGTCATCATGAACACGAACGCGCCGATGAGCTGGGGAGGGTCGCCGTTCGGGATCGCCGCGATCCTCGCCCAGTCGATGCGGTCCACGACGAGTGCGATGTAGACGATCGTCAGCACAGCAGTGGCGATGGTGATCACGACCTGCAGCCGCATGATCACGTGAAATCCGAACACGCCTCCGCCGATGACGAGGACGACGACCACCGCGAGCGCGACCACCTGGGCGAGCGTGCCGCCGGCACCGCCCAGCTCCCGGAACACGGTCGTGGTGGCGAGCACGGCGAGCGAGACGAGCACCGTCTCCCAGCCAACGGTCAGCAGCCAGGAGATCACGGACGGGACCGTGTTCCCGTGCACGCCGAACGCGGCACGGCTCAGGGTGAGCGTCGGCGCCGAGCCGCGCTTGCCCGCCAGTGAGATGAACCCGCAGAACAGGAACGACACCACGACGCCGAGCACGCTGACGATGGTCGCCTGCCAGAAGGAGATGCCGAATCCGAGCACGAACGAGCCGTAGCTGACGCCGAGCACGGACACGTTCGCCGCGAACCATGGCCAGAACAGTCCCCGCGGCGTCCCCCGCCGTTCGGATTCGTCGATGGGGTTGAGCGCGTTGAGCTCGATGGCCGAGAACGCCGGCGCGGCGGGACCCGGTGGGGTCTCCTGGGTTCCTGTCATGGGGTGCTCCTTCGTGCGACGGCACCACGGTGCGAGCAGCTGGACGATGCCTGGAATGTAACGCAGAGGAAGCCGCGACCGATAGCGGCGGACACGGGACCGTGGGCCGACGCGGGCCGCAGCACTGCCACGAACGCGCGGCTACAGCCGCTCGGCCGCCTCCACCACGTTGGTCATGAGCAGCGCGACCGTCATCGGGCCGACACCTCCCGGATTCGGCGAGAGCCAGCCCGCGACCTCCTCGACGCCGGGCGCCACGTCGCCGTACACCTTCGATCTGCCGGTCTCCGGGTCGTTCTCGCGGGTCACTCCGACATCCAGCACCGCCGCACCCGGTGCGACGTCGTCGGGGCGAACGAGGTGCTTGACCCCGGCGGCCGCCACGATCACGTCCGCCTGCCTCAGATAGGACGGCAGGTCGACGGTGCCGGTGTGCGTCAGCGTCACGGTGGCATTGATCTCACGGCGCGTGAGCAGAAGGCCGATCGAGCGGCCGATGGTCACGCCGCGCCCGACCACGACCACGTGCCTTCCCGCCAGCTCGTAGCCGTTGCGCGTGAGCAGCTCGATCACCGCCCGCGGCGTGCACGGCAACGGTGTGGTGATCGGTGCGTTCACGTTGAGCACGAGCCGGCCGAGGTTCGTCGGATGCAGGCCGTCGGCGTCCTTTGCCGGGTCTATGCGCTCGAGGATCGCGTCGGTGTCGAGATGCTTCGGCAGCGGCAGCTGCACGATGTAGCCGTGGCACGCGGGGTCGGCGTTCAGCCGGTCGATGCTCGCCTCGACCTCCTCCTGGGTGGCGTCGCCAGGCAGCTCGACCTGGATCGAGTTCATGCCGATGTCCGACGACTGGCGATGCTTCATTCCCACGTAGAGGTGCGACGCCGGGTCGGCCCCGACGAGGACCGTCGCGATGCCCGGGACGATCCCCCGCTCCTTCAGCGCCGCGACGCGCTCCGACAGCTCCTGCCTGATGGCGGCGGCGGTCGCCTTGCCGTCCAGACGAGTGGCGGTCATCGAGCCCTCAGTCCTGCACGCTGGAGGCGAGCTCGACGTTCTCGGCGGGCTGACCCGAGGGCCCTAGCCCGGGGTAGAGCGGGAAGGCGTCGGTGAGCCTGCGCACGCGCTCGCGCAGTGCCGCGATGTCGGCATCCCGGGTGAGAGCGGAGGCGATGACGTCGGCCACCTCGGCGAACTCGTCGTCGCCGAAGCCGCGGGTCGCCAGCGCGGGCGTGCCGATGCGCAGGCCCGAGGTCACCATCGGGGGGCGCGGGTCGAACGGCACCGCGTTCTTGTTCACCGTGATGCCCACCTCGTGCAGGCGGTCCTCGGCGTCCTTGCCGGTGAACTGCGACGTGCGCAGGTCGACGAGCACGAGGTGCACGTCGGTGCCCCCGGTGAGGACGTCGATGCCAGCCTGACGGGCGTCCGCCGCGGTGAGCCGTTCGGCGAGGATCCTCGCCCCGCGCACCGTGCGCTCCTGCCGGTCGCGGAACTCCTCGGTCGCCGCGAGCTTGAACGAGGTGGCCTTCGCGGCGATCACGTGCATGAGCGGACCGCCCTGCTGGCCGGGGAACACGTTGGAGTTGAGCTTCTTCGCGATGTCCGCGTCATTGCTCAGGATGAAGCCGGAACGCGGGCCGCCGATCGTCTTGTGCACGGTGGAGCTCGTCACGTGCGCGTGGGGCACGGGCGAGGGGTGCAGCCCCGCAGCCACGAGGCCGGCGAAGTGGGCCATGTCGACCCACAGCGTGGCTCCGACCTCGTCGGCGATCGCCCGGAAGGCGGCGAAGTCCAGGTGACGCGGATAGGCCGACCACCCCGCGATGATCACCCTCGGCCTGTGCTCCAGCGCCTTCTGCCGCACGGCGTCCATGTCGATCCGGAACGTCTGCGGGTCAACTCCGTAGGAGACGGCGTCGTAGAGCTTGCCGGAGAAGTTGAGCCTCATGCCGTGGGTGAGATGGCCGCCGTGCGCCAGCTCCAGGCCGAGTATGGTGTCGCCGGGCTGGGCGATCGCGCTCAGCACGGCCGCGTTGGCCGACGCCCCGGAGTGCGGCTGCACGTTCGCGAACTGCGCCCCGAAGAGCGACTTGGCACGCTCGATCGCGAGGCTCTCGGCGATGTCGACGAACTCGCATCCGCCGTAGTAGCGACGGCCGGGGTATCCCTCTGCGTACTTGTTCGTCAGCACGGAGCCCTGGGACTCGAGCACGGCACGCGGCACGAAGTTCTCGCTCGCGATCATCTCGAGGTAGTCGCGCTGACGGCCCAGCTCGAGGTTCAGCACCTCGGCGATCTCGGGGTCGACCTCGGCCAGCGGCGCGTTGAAGGTGTCGGAAACGGTCATGCCGGGCTCCTCTGTCATCCGTGAGGCGGACGTGCTCGCGGATCTGTTCGCGTCGGCCCAGGCGCGCGGCCGAATCCGCCCTCCGGTGTGCAGAGCTTCACGTCGCTCCCCGATGGTGAGCCATCTGCGACGGATGCCGGATGCCCGGCACACGCCGATACGCCAGTTGCGACGGTCCCAGCATATAGCGTGGGCCGGCCGGGTCGGAGCCGGTGCACCGCCGGACCGATCGCACGCCGGTCAGGTCACTTGAAGCCGGCGACCGTGTGCGGCCGGTAGGGCTCCTCGAGGCGCGCGAGCTGGTCGTCGGTCAGCGTCAGCTCGACCGCGGCGACGGCATCCTCCAGGTGCGACCGCCGGGTCACCCCGACGATCGGCGACGTCACCGCCGGCTGCGCCATCACCCAGGCCAGCGCGACCTGCGCGCGCGGCACGCCGAGCTCGGACGCGACCTCGGCGACCCGGTCCACGACCGCGCGATCCTCGTCGCGGTAGAGGGTCTTGCCGAACTCGTCCGTCTCGCTGCGGCTCGACGTCTCGTCCCAGTCGCGGGCCAGCCGTCCACGTGCCAGCGGGCTCCACGGGATGACGCCGACCCCCTGATCGAGGCAGAGCGGCAGCATCTCGCGCTCCTCCTCCCGGTAGATGAGGTTGTAGTGGTCCTGCATCGAGACGAACCGAGTCCAGCCGCCGAGGTCTGCGGTGTACTGCGCCTTGGCGAACTGCCACGCCCACATTGAGGAGGCGCCGATGTAGCGCGCCTTCCCCGCCTTCACGACGTCGTGAAGGGCCTCCATGGTCTCCTCGATGGGAGTGTCGTAGTCCCAGCGGTGGATCTGGTAGAGGTCCACGTAGTCCGTGCCGAGCCTGCGGAGGCTGTTGTCGATCTCGGTGAGGATGGCGGCACGCGAGAGACCGGCTCCGTTAGGGCCGGGGCGCATGCGGCCGTGCACCTTGGTCGCAAGGACGATCTCCTCGCGCCTGGCGTAGTCGTGCACGGCCCGTCCGACGATCTCCTCGCTGCTCCCGCCCGAGTACACGTTGGCCGTGTCGAGGAAGGTGATCCCCGCCTCGATGGCGGCCTTGATGAGCGGGCGCGACGCGTCCTCGCCCAGCGCCCACGGGTGGCCGCCGCGTGAGGGCTCTCCGAAGCTCATGCAGCCCAGCGTGACCGCGGAGACCTCGAGCCCGCTCGATCCGAGACGTACGTATCGCATGGGATCGACCGTAGCGAGAAGCTCCCGTCTTGTGTGCGCGTCTTGCTCCGGGCCGCGGCCCAGTGCGAAATCATGCGGCACGCTCGAATCTGCGCTTTTGACAGCCATTGCGATCATGTCCAATCATTGATGTCATGAACGATGCACCAGCGACACGTCCCGGCGCCGACCTGGAGAGCGAGCTGGGCTCGCAACCGGACGTCTGGGAGCGCGCGGCCTCGCTGACCGAACGGCGACTGCTTCCCGGCGACGGCCTCCGCGTCGCGGTGGTCGGCTGCGGGACCTCCTGGTTCATGGCCCAGTCGTACGCGAGCCGGCGCGAAAGCGGCGGCCACGGCGAGACCGACGCGTTCGCCGCATCCGAGGCGTTCCTGGACCGTGGATACGACGCGATCGTCGCGATCACGCGCTCGGGCACGACGACGGAGGTGCTCCAGCTCCTGGACGCGGTGCGCCGCGTCCCCGCGGGCCGCCGGGTGCACACGATCGGCGTCGTCGGCGATCCCGGCAGCCCGCTCGTCGACCTCGTCGACGACGTTGTCGCGCTGCCGTTCGCCGACGAGCGCTCCGTCGTGCAGACGCGGTTCGCCACCGGCGCCCTCGCACTGCTGCGCTCGTCGCTGGGCGAGGATCTCGCCGGCCCGATCGCGCAGGCCCGCCGGATGCTGACCGCGCCACTGGAGGAGGAGCTCCTCGACGCGGAGCAGTACACGTTCCTGGGCACCGGCTGGAGCGTCGGCATCGCCAACGAGGCCGCACTGAAGCTGCGCGAGTCCTCGCGCTCGTGGACGGAGTCCTATCCGGCGAAGGAGTACCGCCACGGCCCCATCGCCATCGCCGCACCGCGACGGGTGACCTGGGTCTTCGGCGAGCCGCCGGCGGGCATCGCCGAGGACACCCGGGCCGCCGGAGCACGGTTCGAGCACAACCCGATCGACCCGATGGCCGACCTGGTGCGACTGCACAGAGTCGCACTGGAACGCGCGCGACGGATGGGCCTCGACCCCGACCGCCCGCGCAACCTCACCAGATCCGTTATCTTGGACCGACCGTGACCGCACCCCAGCCGCTGACCGAGGCGATGATGAACGAGCCGCCACGCACGGCACGTCCGAAGCCGCTGAGCATCGGCCCCGGCCCCGCCGTGCTCGCGTTCGACGTGGGCGGCACCGACATGAAGGCCGCGATCGTCGATCGGCGCGGCCGGCTTCTGGAGAGCGTGCGGGTTCCCACGCCGCTGGACGGCGAGCGCACTGGTGCCCGCGTCGTGGAAGCCGCCGCCGCGCTGGCCGCCGAGCTCGGGCAGCGGCATCCCGGTGTGCGCCCGGCGGCAGCCGGCCTGCTCGTGCCGGGTCACGTCGACGAGAAGCGCGGCGTCGGTGTGTTCGCCGAGAACCTCGGCTGGCGCGACTTCCCGTTCCGCGAACGCGCCGAGCTGTCCCTCGGCGTTCCCGTCGGCTTCGGGCACGACGTGCGAGGCGCCGGCGTCGCGGAGCACCGGCTTGGCGCGGCCCGTGGCTTCGACGACGTGCTGGTCGTGACGATCGGCACCGGCATCGCCGCCGCCGTGTTCGTCGACGGCGCGCTGCGCACCGGGGGCGGCCTCGCCGGGGAGATCGGGCACGACCGCGTCGCGGAGGGGCCGATCTGTGCGTGCGGCGGGCGCGGATGCCTGGAGGCCGTCGCATCGGCGGCGGCCATCGCCCGCCGATATACGCAGCGCACGGGCACCGCGGTGTCCGGGGCACGCGAGGTGCTCGAACGCCGGCGCGACGGCGACCTCGACGCGGCCGAGACCTGGGACGGCGCACTTAACGCACTCGCGCTCGGGCTCTCGCACAGTGTCGCACTGCTCGCGCCGCAGGCGATCGTGATCGGGGGCGGCCTCGCGGAGGCGGGCGAGGAGCTCCTGCGCCCGCTGCGCGAGCGGCTCGACGGCATCCTCACCTTCCATCGGCGGCCCCTTATCGTCAAGGCCAGCATCGGAGCCGACGCCGGACTGTACGGCTCGGCGCTCGCCGCACGCGAGGTGGTCGGCGCCGCCGGCGCACCGGCGGGGGCCCTGGCGTGACGCTGACCGCTACGCGCGAGCTGCTCGCGGACGCCGCCGCCGCCGGCAGGGGCGTCGGCGCCTTCAACGTCGTGCATCTGGAGACCGCAGAGGGGATCGTGACGGCCGCGGAACAGGCTCGGCTGCCCGTCATCCTGCAGATCTCGCAGAACTGCGTCGCCTACCACGGCGGCCTCGAGCCGATCGGTCGCGGCTGCCTGGCCCTGGCACGCGACTCCACGGCGCGGGTGGCCGTGCACCTGGACCACGCCGAGGACGAGGCACTCGCCCGCGCGGCGATCGAACTCGGCTTCGGCTCCGTGATGTTCGACGCATCGCGGCTGGACTACGAGGCGAACGTCTCGGCGACATCGCGCGTGGTTGAGCACGCTCACGGCGGCGGCGTCATCGTGGAGGCCGAGCTGGGCGAGATCGGCGGCAAGGACGGTGCGCACGCGCCCGGCGTGCGCACCGACCCCGACGAGGCGCGCTCGTTCGTCGAGGCCACCGGCGTGGACGCCCTGGCCGTCGCGGTCGGCTCCTCGCACGCGATGACCGCGCGCGAGGCATCCCTCGACCTCGACCTCATCGCACGGCTGCACGCGGCACTCGAGGTGCCGCTGGTGCTGCACGGCTCCTCGGGTGTGCCCGACGGCGTCATCGTGGCGGCGATCGCGGCGGGAATGACGAAGATCAATGTCTCGACGCACCTCAACGGATTCTTCACCCGCGCGGTCCGCGAGTTCCTCGAGGCGAACCCGTCCGTCGTCGACTCGCGCAGCTACGTGCGCGCCGGGCGCGATGCCCTCCGAGGCGAGGCGAGGCGCCTGCTACGGCTGTTCGCCGGAGCCGGCGGCGAGCCGGGCACGCGGTGAACCGCACCGAGAGACTCCGGGCCGTCCTCGATCTCCTGGCCGAGAGCGGTGAGATCGAGGTCGAGGACATCGTGCGCCGCCTCGGCGTCTCACCGGCCACCGCCCGGCGCGACCTCGACACCCTGGCGGCCCAGCAGCTGCTGAGCCGCACGCGCGGCGGCGCCACGGGACAGTCGGTCGCCTACGACCTCCCACTGCGCTACAAGCGCGGACAGCACGAGGCGCAGAAGGAGGCGATCGCCCGGGCGGCCAGCGCCCTGGTCCCGCGCGGCGCCGTCGTGGGCCTGTGCGGCGGCACGACCAGCACCGCGATCGCCGCCGCGCTCGGCGCCCGGCCGGATGTGGCCGAGCCATCGCCTCGACCCACGCTCACGGTGGTCACGAACGCCATCAACATCGCGGCACAACTGGTCCTGCGAGCGCAGATCAAGGTGGTCATGACCGGCGGGGTCGTGCAGGCGCGTTCCTACGAGCTGGTCGGCCCGTACACGGAGTCCGTGCTCGGGCAGATCACCCTCGACCTCGCATTCATCGGGGTGAACGGCCTCGATCCCGTGCTCGGCGCCACCGTGCACGACGAGCACGAGGCGGCGGTGAACGCCCTGATGGCCGAGCGCGCGGAACACGCGGTGATCGTGGCGGACTCGAGCAAGATCGGCCGCCGCGCGTTCGCCTCGGTCGGCAGGCCCGGCGGATTCGACACCGTGATCACCGACGACGGCATCACCACGGCGCAGCTGAGCGCGCTCGAGGAAACGGGGCTCAGGGTCATCGTCGCCTGAACGGGGCGGGGTGGTGCGTCCGGATCACTCGACGGCCGCACCACCCCGGACTCGCCGCTCGATCGAATCCCCCCATGCGACCGAGCGGCAGCCTGACCGTTCGGGTCTCAGCCAGGCCCGTCGCGTCGAAGCCGAATGAGACGCGACGGTGGTCCGTTCCATACTGAGAAGACGCGACTGGACACGGATCATGACGCCGGTGCGCAGAATCCGCCCCGCAGGATCGTCACCGGACTTCCAGGAGGTTTGCGTACCGTGAGCTGTCGCCGGAGAATCGAATCTCCAGGATCGGCGGCATCCGAACCGGACCGGCGACATCGCAGACCGCACACGACCTGAGGCAGGGGCTCACATGGCAGCGCACACCTCGCCGCGCAGGCTCGAACGAGCCGCCGACGCGGAGCTCGTGCAGCTGACGCGCAAGGGCGACACGGACGCGTACGCCACCCTGTTCCGCAGGCACGCCTCCGCCGCGGCATCGGTCGCGCGATCGGTGACGAGCGCCTATGAGCCCGACGACCTGGTGTCGGAGGCGTACGCGCGCATCCTGCACGCGCTGCGATGCGGGAACGGGCCGACGGCGGCGTTCCGCCCGTATCTGTTCACCACGGTGCGGAACATCGCGGCATCGTGGGGGCGCTCGGGCCGGGAGGCGGTGCCGCTGGAGCCGGAGGAGCTCGAGGAGCTCGCCGTGCAGGACGACCACGCCCTCGCCGCTCTCGACCGGTCGCTCACGGCGCAGGCGTTCCGGTCGCTGCCCGCCCGCTGGCAGGAGGCGCTGTGGTACAGCGAGGTGGAGGGCATGCAGCCCGCCGAGCTCGCCCCGCTTCTCGGAATGCGCCCGCAAGCGGCAGCAGCGCTGTGCTATCGGGCCCGCGAGGGGCTGCGCCAGGCGTGGATCCGCGCCCATCTGAGCTCGGTCGACCTGCCGGAGGAGTGCGCCTGGACGGTCGAACGCCTGGCGGCGCACTCCCGCGGCCGGCTCGGCAAGCGGGACCGCGCCCGCGTCGACGCCCACCTGGAGACCTGCGAGCGATGCAGCATGGCCGCCGCCGAGGCCGAGGAGGCCGGCGCCGGGCTGGCGCTCATCCTGCTTCCGCTGCTGATCGGAACGGGTGCCGCCGTGGCGTACACCGCGACGGTGAAGACGGGCGCGGTCGCCGGCGCGGCAGCTGCCGGAGCGGGAGCGGCCGGCGCCGCCCACGGCACGGCCGGCACGGTCCACGGCGCGGCAGCGGCAGGGTCCTCCGGCGCCGTGTTCGGCGGAACTACCGGGATCATCGTCGGCGTCGCCGCGTCGATCGTCGTCGTGGGCGCGGCCACCGCCGGCGTCTTCGTGGCCTCATCGCCCGACCAGCAGCCGGACACCGTCTCCGCCATGGCGTCCCAGGGCTCGCACCCTGCGCCCGGTCACACGTCGCCCCAGGGCACCGGGCCGTCGAGCACCGATCCGTCGAGCCCTCCGGCTCCGCCCGCCACGACGCCCTCCCCCGCAAGCCAGGCCGACGACGGCACGCCGGGCTCCTCCGACGGGGCCGGATCGCTCCCGACCACCATCGACTCACCTGCCGGCCCGATCACGCCGGTGAATCCCGTGGGCCCGGCGAACCCCACCGATCCCACCGGACCCACCGGACCCACCGAACCGACCGGACCCGCCGACCCGACCAAGCCTCTCGCGCCTACGATCACCAACGACCCGGTGACCGACACGGGGAACGGCCGGTACTTCCCGATCGTCTCCGGCACCGCCGTTCCGGGCGCGACCGTGACGGTGTCCGCCGACCCGGGGCCGAGTGTGACCGTGGTCGCCGACCCGACGACGGGAGCCTGGAGGTCACCGCCCCTCGTCGACGACGATGCGGCGGCGGACGCCGTCTCCGCGTCCCCGTCCGTCTCCGCCGTCGTCCCCAAGGCCACCACGGATGCCTGGGCGGTCCGGGCCACGACGACGCCCGGCGCGACGGTCCCGGTCACCGTCACCGCGATGCAGACCGTCAACGGGATCCTCTCCCCGTCCACATCACCCGTCACGTTCACCATCGCCGGGCCACCGCTGACGGTGGCCGGGTTGTTCCTGGACGGTTCGCCCCTGGTCTCCATCAACGTCGCGGCCGACGCCGGGACCTTCGAGATACTGGTCGACGGTGCGCCCGCCGCCTCGTACCGGGTGATCGGCAGCCTTTATCTGCTGCCCTTCGGAACACACGACGTCTCGGTGCGCTACGTCGACGGCTCAGGCAGGTTCGGTCCCAGCACCCATGCGACCGTCCTGGTCGGCCTCGTCCCCTGACGGCCGGGCCGGCATCGAGCGCGCCGACACCACGAACACCGCCATGGCCACCACCAGTATCGCCAGCGCCGCCCACGGCACGGCTCCGATCCCCCACACCGAGTATACGGCCGCGCCGACGACCGCTCCCCCGCCGATCCCCACGTTGAACGCGGTCGTGTAGAGCGCGCTCGCGGTGTCGCGGAACCGGACGGACGCCGCGTGCAGCAGCTCGGTCTGCAGGAGCGGCGGCAGGCATCCGAACGCCAGCGCCCACAGCGCGAACGCGGCGACGGCCGGCACCGGCACGCCCGGCACGGCGGCCAGCAGCGCGACCCCCGCCGCGGTCAGCAGCAGGCACACGGCGGCCGAGCGGGCGGGGGAACGGCCGAGCCATGTGCCCACCAGCACGACTCCGACGGCACCCATCAGCCCGCCCAGGAAGAGCATCGGACCGACGGCGCCCGTTCCCAGTCCCATGGCATCGGCGACGAACGGCGCGACGTACGCGTTCAACGTGAAGCTGCCGAGCGTGATCAGGCCGGTGAGCACGCAGATCAGCGCCACCGGGCGGGCGCCGCGCCGAGGGCCACCGGCGCCGCGCGCGGCGGAGGTCGGGATGCCGCCGGTCACCGCGGGCAGCGCTCCGGTCACCGTGCGGATGCCTCCGGTCACGACCGGCATGGCCGCCGTGACCGACCGGCCCCGGCTTCCCGGCACCCTCGGCAGTATGGTCCCCACGGCGACGGCGCCCACCACCAGCAGGCAGCCGACCACGGCGAACGCGGTCCGCCAGCCGTACGCGTGGCCCAGGATGGTGGCCAGCGGGGCGCCGAGGATCAGCGCCAGCGACACCCCGCCCGAGGTGATGGACACCGCTCGCGCCAGCTGATGCGCTGGCACGATGTGCCCGGCATAGGCGCCCGTGACCGCCCAGAACACACCGTGCGCCATGCCGCCGGTGATGCGCGCGACGACCGCGACGCCGTAGCTCGGAGACACCGCCAGCAGCAGAGAGCTGAGCCCGATCACGACGATCACGATCACCACGAGCAGTCGGCGCGGGATGCGGCGGGTCAAGGCGGTCAACGGCGTGGCGGCGGCCACGACGGTGAAGGCGTACACCGAGACGAGCATCCCGGTCTCCGGCGTGGAGACATGCAGACCGGCGGCGATCTCGGGCAGGAGCCCGGTGGGCAGCGTCTCACTGGTCACGGCGAGGAACGCGGCGGCCGCGAGCGCGAGCATCCCGACCCACGGGAAGCGCTCGGTGGACGACGACATCGATCGATCTCCCTTCGGGGCCTCCGCAGGATCCGGGGCCTCTCACTCTAATCGATTCGATCGACGCGACGGCGGGGCTCGCTGACGGCGTGCCATACCCTGGTGGGATGGAATCCGAGCCCGCCGGCCCGCGGCAGACCGCCTCGCAGCGCAGCGGCCTGCAGCACTGGGTCCTCACCCTGGTCTGCGCCGACCAGCCCGGGATCGTGCACGCCGTCAGCGGTGCGGTGGTTCAGGCCAGGGGCAACATCACCGAGAGCCAGCAGTTCTCCAGTTCCGACACCGGCCGGTTCTTCATGCGGCTGCAGATCGAGTCGTCCGCCGACCGTGCCGAGTTCGAGGCGTCGCTGAGTCCGGTCACCGAACGCTACGAGATGACCTGGACCCTCGACACCGTGGGCCGGCCGCTGCGCACGCTCGTGCTCGTCTCCACCGCGGCGCACTGCCTCAACGACCTGCTGTTCCGACAGCGCGCCGGGCAGCTGCCGGTCGACATCCCGCTCGTGCTCTCCAACCACGGCACGCTGCGCGACCTCGCGGGCTTCTACGGCGTGCCCTTCGACTCCCTGCCCGTCACGGATGCCGCGAGCAAGGCGGCGTTCGAGGCCCGCGTGCTCGAGGAGGTCGACCGGCACGAGATCGAGCTGGTGGTTCTGGCCCGCTACATGCAGATCCTCTCCCCCGCGCTGTGCGACGCGCTCGTGGGACGCTGCATCAACATCCATCACTCCTTCCTGCCGGGTTTCAAGGGGGCCAACCCGTACAAGCAGGCGCACGAGCGCGGTGTCAAGCTGATCGGCGCCACCGCCCACTTCGTCACGAGCGACCTCGACGAGGGGCCGATCATCGAGCAGAACGTCGTCCGCGTCGACCACTCGCAGTCGCCGACGCAGCTCGTCTCCATCGGCCAGGACGAGGAGAGCCGCACGCTCACCCAGGCGGTGAAGTGGTTCGCCGAGAGCCGCATCCTGCTCGACGGCGCACGCACCATCATCTTCCGCTGACCGCGGGCAGGCTCCCGCCGACTCCCACTACGATGAGGGGGATGCCCGCCCAGACCACCCAGCACCCCGGTACCCCGATCGACCGACAGCAGGTCGGCATCTGGGAGGTGCTGCGGTTCGTCGTCGAGCTGTTCGCGTTCGTGAGCCTGGCGGTGTGGGGGTTCATCGCGTGGCCGCTGCCGTGGAACATCGTGATCGGCATCGCGGCGCCCCTGCTCGCCATCCTGCTGTGGGCGGTCTTCCGCTCGCCGCGGGCCGTCGTGCGCATCGACACGTTCGGCAAGGCGATCGTCGAGATCATCGTCATGACGGCCGCCGCGTTCGCGTGGTGGGATCTGGGGCAGCCGGTCGTGGCCGTCGTCTTCGCCCTGGTCGCGCTGGTCAGCGGCGTCGTCAACGGGCGCAGGGAGCTGGAGTGACCGTGACGGGAGGCCGCCGCGCACACGTCGTCCACGGCGCTCGCAAGCTGGACGCCGACGGCCAGGCCGACGACTTCTGGCTGGCGAGCGAGGGCGAGCGCATCGTCGCGACCGGCACCGGGGCTGGTTGGCGGGCCTACGCCGGCGACGCCGAGGTGACGGACGCGGGCGGCAGGTGGATCACGCCCGGCTTCATCGACCTGCACTCGCACGGTGCCGGCGGCCACGCCTACGAGGGCGATCCCGACGAGATGGCGGCCGCACTGCAGACCCATCGGGCGCACGGCACCACACGCTCGGTGCTGAGCCTGGTCGCCAACCCGCTCGCGGAGCTGCGCGAGAGTCTCGAGGACATCGCCGATCTCATGGAGTCCGACCCGCTCGTGCTGGGATCGCACCTGGAGGGCCCCTTCCTCGCCCCTGATCACCGGGGCGCCCACAATCCGGACTTCCTCCGCACGCCGGATGATCCCGAGGCCGTCGAGCAGCTGATCGCGGCGGCACGCGGGACGCTGCGGCAGATCACGATCGCACCGGAGCTGCCAGGGGCGCTGGAGGCCATCGACGTCCTCGTCGCGGCCGGCGTGATCGTCGCGGTGGGGCACACCGGTGCCACCCAGGAGCAGGCCAGGGAGGGCTTCGATCGCGGCGCGCGGCTGCTGACCCACGCGTTCAACGCCATGCCAGGCATCCACCACCGGGCCCCCGGCCCCGTCGTCGCCGCGTTCGACGACGACCGGGTCGCGCTGGAGCTCATCCTGGACGGGTTCCACGTGCATCCCGACGTCGCCCGCATCGCCTTCGTGCAGGCGCCGCACCGCATCGCGCTGGTCACGGACTCGATGGCGGCGGCCGGAGCAGCCGACGGCGACTACCGGCTCGGGTCGCTGAACGTCACCGTCGCCGGCGGCCAGGCGATGCTCTCCGGCACGACGCGCATCGCCGGTTCGACGCTGACGCAGGACGTCGCGCTGAAGGTCGCGATCGACCGCGCCCGGGTGACTCCAACGGCCGCGGTCGAGGCGCTCACGCTGACACCGGCGCGCGTGCTGGGGCGCGAGCACGAGCTCGGCCGTCTCGCCGCCGGATACCTCGCCGACGCCGTGCTGCTCGACCACGGATGGGACGTGCACACGGTGTGGGCGGCCGGCGAACGGATCGCCTGATCGTGGCCGGTCCGGCCGCCCACACCGGCTACAGCTGCCAGGCCGGCTTGTTGTCGTAGGTGTACCTGTAGTAGTCCGCAAGGCGCAGCCCGCTCGCCGCGGCCTCGTCCACGATCACCGTCACGTGCTCGTGGAACTGCAGGATCGAGGCCGGGCAGACGCTCGCAACGGGACCCTCCACGGCCGCGGCCACGGCATCCGCCTTGCCCTCGCCCTGGGCGACGAGCACCAGTCGGCGAGCCTCCATGATCGTGCCCAGGCCCTGCGTCACGCAGTGCGTCGGAACGTCCCCCGGAGAGTCGAAGAACCGCGCGTTGTCGGCCCGCGTCTTCGGGGCGAGCGTCTTGATGCGGGTGCGCGAGCGGAACGACGACGTCGGCTCGTTGAAGCCGATGTGGCCGTTGGCGCCGATGCCGAGGATCTGCACGTCGATGCCGCCGGCATCCGAGATCGCCTGCTCGTAGTCGCGACACGCGACCTCGATGTCGACCCCACGGCCGTCGGGCACCCGCACCAGGGCCGGGTCCATGCGCAACGGCTCCACGACCTCGGTGCGGATCACCGACGCGTAGCTCTGCGGATGCTCCTCGGGGATGCCCACGTACTCGTCGAGAGCGAACCCGCGCACGCCCGTGAAGTCGAGCGTTCCCGCGGCCACCCGGTGCGCCAGGCTGGCGTAGATCGCCAGCGGCGAGGAGCCGGTGGCCAGGCCGATCACCGCGCGCGGCTTGGACTCGACCACGCGCTCGATCAGATCGGCGGCCAGCACGCCCACCTCGTCGGCGGTCTGCTTGATCACGACTTCCACGGATGCCCTCCAGAAGCTCTCGTCCGGTCCAGTCTCGCCGAGTCAGGCGGCCGGTACCACCGTAGCGACCCGCGCCCCGGCGTTGCCGTCCCGTGCGGCGTCCACGACACGAGGGCCACGTTCGGCGTCTCAGCGGGGACGTTCCGGCTCGCCCGCGGGCTCCAGCAACGCCATCAGGGCCCGGCCGACGAGGCGGGACGCCCCGAAGGTCGCCACGTCGGCGTAGCGGCGGTCATCGGAGGGCCAGCCCATGTCGACGACCAGCGTGGTGCGCTCCGCGCGCAGCCCGTCGACGACGCGACGCGCGAACGGGTGCCGATGCAGGGCCCTGCCGATCACGACCACGGCGCGGTCGGCGGGCAGCGCGCGCATCAGGTCGCCGGCCCGGTCCGGGGCCGTGCCGTCGTCGGCATCCGCGTCCCAGAGCACGAGCTGCGGATGCGCGGCCCACGCGCGTGAGTCCGGCGCGTCCGGCTCTGCGGCCGCCTGTGCGAACGGCCCCCACGGCGCCGGCCCCACCGCGATGTTCGCCGCGGTCTCGATCCGCAGCACGGCGAACGGGCCGGCGGCGCGCAGTGCGTCCACCGCGCCCTCGCGCACGTCGAACGCCTTCTGCAGACGGTCGAGGGGCACGACGTCGTCGACGAATGGGGCCCCGGCCGGCCAGGCAACCTGGGCGCGCAGCCTCGCGAGCTCGTGACCGAGCGCCCGCACCCGGCCGGCCGCGTCCGAGACGCGCTCGGCGGCGAGCCGTCCCGTGTCGATGGCGACCTCCACGGCACCGACGATGTCGTCGATCAGCCGTTCCGACGTGGCCTGTCCGAGACAGAGCAGGTCGCACCCGGAAGCCAGCGCACGGACCGCCTCCTCCGGGACGCCGAGCTCGCCGCTGGCGCCCTTCATGTCGAGCGCGTCGGTGACGATCACGCCGCGGAATCCGAGCTCGCCGCGCAGGATGCCCTGCAGGATCCGGGATGAGAACGTCGCCAGCAGATCCGAGTCGACATGCGGGAGCACGATGTGGGAGGTCATGACCGCCGGTGCCCCGGCCGCGATCGCCGCCGCGAACGGCGGCAGTTCCCGCTCGCGCAGCTGCGGCAGCGTGCGCTCGACGACCGGCAGGGCGAGGTGCGAGTCCACGGTGGTGTCGCCGTGGCCGGGGAAGTGCTTGGCGCACGCCCCGATTCCCGCCGACCGGATGCCCCGCGTCCACGCCGCCGCGTGCCTGGCCACCAGCGCAGCGTCCGCGCCGAAGCTCCGCACTCCGATCACCGGGTTGTCCGGCTGGGAGTTCACGTCGACGACGGGCGCCAGGTCGAGCGTGCAGCCGACGCGGCGCAGCGCGCGGCCGACCTCGCGGCCGACGTGCTCGGTGAGCGCCTCGTCGTCGAGGCGGCCGAGGAGGGCGGCGCCCGGGTACGGCGACCCGTCGGCATGGTCCACCCTCGTGACGTCGCCGCCCTCCTCGTCGATCGCGATGACCGCGAACGGCGCCACCTCCAGGATCTCGTCGTCGAGACGGCGCAGCTGCTCGACCGAGTCCACGTTGGCACCGAAGAGACAGACCCCGCCGAGCCCGTCGGACAGCCGCTGGCGCAGCGTCTCCGGCAGCCGGGTCCCGGTGAACCCGGGGAGCAGGGTGGCGGCGATCGCCCGCGCCCGGGCATCCGGGTCGCGCATGTCGACCGGCACGCCGGGGTCGGTGGACGCGGCGCCCCCAGGCGCGTCGGGCTTGGCCATGCTCGTCAGTAAAACCCACGGGCGACGCGGCCGCAAACCGCTCGTGCGGCCGGTCGGATGCCTACGACCCCATCGGCCGGTCGGATGCCTACAACCCCCGCGGCCGATCCGCGGTGCGGCCTGTGCCGACCGTCCAGCCGACGTGCCCGACGCGCGGCGCAGGAGTAGGTTGCGGAGCCATGAGCGAGAGCATCCTTCTCGAGGTCTCCGACGGGCTCGCCCGCATCACGCTGAACCGTCCGGAACGCCTGAACGCGATCGACGAGGACGCCGCGTACCGCTGGCGGGACATCGCCCGTGAGGTCGCCGCGCGCGAGGACGTGCGCGCCGTGCTGCTCGATGCGGCGGGGCCGGCGTTCTGCGCGGGCGGGGACGTCGCCGCCATGGCGACCAAGGGCGGGGACGGCACGGTCGTCGCGCACCTGGCCGACGTCATCCACGAGGGGCATCGGGTCTTCGACGAGGTGCCGAAGCCGATCGTCGCGGCGGTGCAGGGCGCGGTCGCCGGAGGCGGCCTCGGGTTCATGCTCGTCGCGGACTACGTGGTGGCCGGTGAGGCGGCATTCTTCGTCTCCAAGTACGCCGACATCGGCCTCACGCCCGACTGCGGCGTGAGCACGCTGCTGCCGCAGGCCGTCGGCGTGCGACGCGCCCTGCAGCTGCTGCTCACCGACCGCTCGCTGACCGCCGTCGAAGGCCTCGAGTGGGGTCTTGTGGCCGAGGTCGTGCCGGATGACCGGCTGGCTGAACGGGCCCGTTCCATAGCGCAGCACTGGCTCTCGGGCGCGTCCGCAGCCTACGGACAGGCGAAGCGCCTCGTGCGCGGCAGCGTCGGCCGCAGCTACCGTGAGGGGCTCGACGACGAGGCGCGCACGATAGGCGCTGCGTTCGAGACCCAGGACGCCCGCGCCCGCGTCGCCGCGTTCGCCGCCCGCTCGGCCCGCTGACCCCCGCGCCATGCCCACCCCCGCCGCATGTCCCACCCCCGCCCCATATCCCACCCCGGCCGAGAAGCCAGTACGCGTCCGTCTGCCGGCACCATGACCACCGCAACCGGCTTCTCGGCGGGGTGGGCGGAGGTCCCCGGCGCCCGGGACGCCAACATTCACACCAGATCGGGAGAGAGATGACCGACACACTTCGGGACCGCACCATCCTGATGTCCGGCGGCAGTCGCGGCATCGGCCTGGCCATCGCGGTGCATGCCGCGCGAGACGGCGCCAACGTGGTCCTGCTCGCCAAGACGGACACCCCGGACCCGCGCCTGCCCGGCACGATCCACACGGCGGCCGACGAGATCCGCGCGGCAGGCGGCCGGGCGCTGCCCGTCGTCGGCGACGTGCGCGACGACGAGGACATCGCCAGGGCGGTCGAGGCCGCCGTCGCGGAATTCGGCGGGATCGACATCGTCGTGAACAACGCGAGCGTCATCAACCTCTCGCACACGCTCGAGCTGGAGCCGAAGCGCTACGACGTGATGCAGGACGTGAACGTGCGCGGCACGTTCATGCTCTCTCGCGCCGCGATCCCGCACCTGCGGAACGGGGTGAACCCGCACATCCTCTCGCTCAGCCCGCCGATCAACCTGGACCCCCGGTGGCTGGGCGCGCACATCGGCTACACGCTGGCGAAGTACGGCATGAGCATGGTGACCCTGGGGCTGGCCGCGGAGTTCGCTCGCGACGGCATCGCCGCGAACACGCTGTGGCCACGCACCACGATCAAGACCGCGGCGGTCGGCAACATCCTCGGCGGCGAGGCGCTCCTGGCGAGGAGCAGGACGCCAGAGATCTATGCGGATGCCGCATACGAGGTGCTGACGAGACCGTCGCGTGAGCTCACCGGCAGGTCGCTCATCGTGGAGGACGTGCTCGCCGAGGCCGGCATCACCGATCTCGCGAGGTACTCTCCGGGCGTGCCGGAGAGCGACCTGTTCCCCGACATCTTCCTGTAGCCCCCGCCCGTTCCCGTCGTCCCGGCCCGCCGGAAAACAGCAGCGATCGCGCTCTCGCGCCCGGAACAGCAGCAATTCTCCTGTTCTCGTCACGTCCTGCTGTTTTGGGTGCGGGGGGGCAGGGTCTGCTGTTTTGGGTGGCGGGGGGCCGGGTGTTTTGAGCCGGGGGTCGGGCAGTGAGGCGGAGCCGGGCAGTGAGGGGCGGGCGTGGATGCCCTAGCGGTCGATCCGCGCCGTGAGCGGCTCGAAGTACGCGGCGCGCTGCTGCGGTGTCAGCGGCCGCCCGGTCACACCGGGCCGCTGCTGCCACGGCAGGGGGCCGCTGGAACGCCGGTACTCGACGCCGAGGGCATCCAGTCGTGCCAGATGCTGGTCGAGTCGTCCCGTGAACTCGTCGTAGTCGCGCTCCCCCTCCAGCCAGAGCGCCTCGGCGAGCGCGCACAGCCGGGGGAACGCGAAGTAGTCGACCGTTCGCGGCGAGTCCATGTGCTCGGTCCAGATGTTGCCCTGGCCGCCGAGCACGTGCCCCGCCTCCTCCGGGGTGAGCTCCGGGGGAACGGGCTCGAACCGGTACACGTCGGAGATGGTCAGCACCGTGCCGACCGGGATCGGCTCGTCGGCCCGATCCGACTGGCGGTAGTCGAGGTACACCCGGTCGTCGGGGCACGAGACCACGTCGTGCCCCGCACGCGCGGCGGCGATCGCGCCGGCCGTGCCCCTCCAGGAGGCGACCGTCGCGCCCTCGCTCACGGAGCTACCCAGGCCGCCCTCGAGGATCTCCTCCCAGCCGAACAGCCGACGCCCGTGCCGGTACAGGTGATCGTCGAGCCGGCGGATGAACCAGGCCTGCAGCTCCTCCTCGGTCTCCAGCCCGAGCTCCTCCTTGCGGCGCTGCGTGCGCTCGTCGAGCCGCCAGCGGTTCTTCGGGCACTCGTCGCCGCCCACGCCGATGAACGGCGACGGGAAGATCTCCATCACCTCGTCGAGCACGTTCGTGAAGAACTCGACGGTCGACTCCTCGAGGTTGATCACATTGTCGTCGATGCCCCAGCGGGTCCACACGCCCAGCGGCTCGTCGTCGCCTCCCAGCCCCAGCTCCGGATACGCGGCGATCGCCGCCTGCGTGTGGCCCGGCGACTCGATCTCCGGCACCACGTTGATCGCCCGGTCCATGGCGTACCCCACGATCTCCCGCAGGTCGTCCTGGGTGTAGAAGCCGCCGTGCGGGCGAGAGTCGCCGCGGGAATAGGACGCCGCGCCCAGCTGGCTCTCCCTGCGCCACGAGCCGACCTCGGTCAGCCTCGGATATCTGGCGATCTCCACACGCCAGCCCTGGTCGTCGGTGAGGTGCAGATGCAGCGTGTTCAGCCGGTGCATCGCCATCAGGTCGATGAACCGCAGCAGATCGTGCTTCGGCATGAAGTGCCGGGCCACGTCGAGCATGACGCCGCGCCAGCCGAAGCGCGGAGCGTCCTGGATGCTCACCACGGGCAGCGTCCAGGGCACGCCGACCACGCGGCCCCTCCGGTAGATCTCGGGAGGGAACAGCTGGAGAAGCGACTGGCATCCGTAGAACACGCCCGCCGGCCCACCGCCGGCGATGCGCACGCCCCCCGGCTCGACGTCGAGCGTGTAGCCCTCAGCCGGGAGCTGCGGGTTCCACTCCAGCGCGATGACGCCATCCGACCCGCTCTCGAGCGGGAAACCGGTGGCCGGACGAAGCGCGCCCTGCAGCCAGGCCGCCGCTCCGAAGAGCTCTCCGGGTGCGGCGATGCGGGCGGTGCGGGTGAGCTCGAACACGCCCTCACCGATGGTGAGCGACGTCGGTCGGGGAAGCAGCATGCCTCCTAGCTTCTCAGGTCGCGCACAGCATTCACGAACTCGAGGGCACGGCGGCGGATGTCCGCCCACTCCGAGGCGGCGAGCGCCTCGGCGGGCACAACGGAGGATCCGGCCGTCACCGCGTACGCACCGGCCTGAAGGAAGGTCCTCGCGTTCTGGGCCAGGACGCCGCCGGATGCGATGAGCCGCGCCATCGGCATCGGTCCGAGCAGGTGCCGGAAGTGCTCGGGCCCGGCGGTCTGAGCGGGAAACACCTTCACTGCCCATACGCCGGCCGCGAGCGCCTGCATGATCTCGCTCGGTGTGAACGCTCCCATCATCATCGGCACTCCCGCCCGTGCGGCGATCTCCGCGACCGCCGGGCTGAGCCCGGGAGTCACGATGAACGCGGCACCCGCCTCCAGCGCCAGGAGCGCCTGCGCCGGGGTGAGCACGCTCCCGGCACCGATCACGGCGCCGGTGTCGGCGGCGATCGCACGCGCGATGTGGGTCTGCACGTCCGGCGTCGTGAACGTGAACTCGATGGCGTGGATGCCCCCGGCGACGAGCGTCTCGGCCAGCGCCGCAGCGTCCGGGATGACGCTGGCACGGATGAGCGCCATCACGCGGTCGTCACCGATGACGTCGATCGCCGGCATGGTCCCCCCGTCCAGAAGCCCTCATCGCACAGTAGCGTGCTGCGACCGCCGATCACGTCGCGAGCACGGCACGCGCCGCGACGATCTCGTCGGCGACCGTGCCCAGCAGCCCGTCGTCGGGAAGCTCCACCCCGTCCGGGCCGCGACCGGAGCGGATGGCGTCGGCCAGACCCGCGAGCGCCATCCGGAGGCGGGCCACGTCCTCCTTCGCCGGCCAGACACCGGACTGGGCCGCGCGGATCGCCGTGGAGGTGACGGCGTCCGTCACGCGTTCCAGCGCGACGATCTGCGGCCACCACGACGCGGCGGCGGTGCTGATCGGCGGCGGTTCGGCGAGCGTCTGCTGCACCAGCGTGCGGAGGTCGGAGAGGCGCCGGAAGACGGTGCGTCGCGCCGCCGAACGGTCCCGTGGCTCGGTGGCGGCATCGAGCGCAACCGCCAGGTATCCGGCGACGTCGTCGGTGGCGTCCGCGACACGACCGCCCAGCTGCCTGGCGGAGTGCCAGGTGGCGGGCCACGGCAGGTAGCCGACCAGCAGCACGATCGCGCATCCGATGAGGGTGTCGGTCACCCTGCCGACCACCACTCCGGCGTCTCCTCCGTGCGCCAGCTCGAGCAGGATCACGATGACCGGGGTGATGAACGTGGAGAACAGGCCGTAGTTGCGGCGGATGGCGATGGGCATCGCCCCGGCGAACAGGGCCAGAGCGACGATCTGCGGCCAGCCGATCGGCAGCACGGCGACGACGGCCGCCCCGATCAGCACGCCGACCACGGTGCCCAGCCCGCGCTGCACCGCCCGGGCGAACACCGAGCCGAAGTCGGGCTTCATCACCACGGCGACGGTGAGCGTGATCCAGTAGGGCCGCTCCAGAGGAAGCAGGGCGCTCACCGCCTGTGCGACGGCGATGCACACCACGAGCCGGAGCACGGCGAACCACGTCTCGCCCCCGCTGGTGAGGTGGTCGTAGGCGGTGCGCAGGCGGTCGCGGAACGTCACGCGAGGCAGACCGAGGGCGTCCGGCCGCTGGATCGGCACCGTCGCCGTCACCGGGTCGTCGCCCGCCAGGAGCGATCCCACCAGTCGCAGCGAGGAGGTCAGCGCCGCCAGGCCGGGAGTGGAGCGATCCGGCGGCGGCATCGCAGGGGCGGGGGCCCGGGGATCATCTATTGAGCGGGCGATGGACCGCAGCGCGTTGGGCAGGACGGGCGGCACACGCCGCCCCTCGCTCGCGACGGCGGCCACCGCCTCCACGACGGGCGTTGCGGCATTGAGCAGGGTGACCAGCGCACGCCAGCGCGGGTCCCGGCCCGCCAGCGAGGTACGCGCCGCCACCATGAGGTCGTACGCCTGGTTGAGGGCCGTCGTCACCTCGCGTCGGGCGTCGTCGACGGCGGGCGTCCCCACGGCATCCAGCTGCGCCGCGACCGCGGCGTACACCGCCGCGACCGCCATCCGCTCGCCCCCGCGCTCCCGTCCGCCGATCGCGATGGCGACACCGGTCAGCGCGAGCCGCCACGCCACCCCGGCGAGGAACACGAGCGGGACCAGCCACAGCGGTCGCAGGCCGAAGTCGATGCCGCTGCCGACCACGGCGTAGACGAGGAACTGCAGCGCGGCCTGCGAGGCGTTGGCGCTCACCACCCCGGCGATGCCGGAGACGAGGGATGCGGCCACCACCACGATCACCGTCGTGATGTCATGACCGAGCGCCAGACACCCCACCGAGAGCCCGACGGCGGCCGCGGCCGCCGTGACGCAGATGCGGCGCACCCGGTCGACGGCGGGGCCTCCCCGATCGGAGATCGAGGAGATCATGGCGCCCATCGACGCCAGCACCCCGAGACCCAGCGCGGCGGGATCGCCGGGCAGGAACACCAGCGCCACCCCGACCGGCACGGCGACGGCGACGGCGGTGAGCACCGCGAGATCCCACGGCGCCGGCGCCCGCCGGGCGCGCACCAGCTCGCGCACCCAGGAGCTGCTCGGCGTCGCGGGCGGTGTCGGCATGATGATCACGCTACGCGAACCGTGCCTGCCGGCGCGGGGCCGGGCGGGCGCCATGGGCGCACCACGGCCCGGGACCGGGACGGCGGACGCCGCTTGGGCTCAGGCCCGTCGCACTCGCAGCGTCACCACCTGGAACGGCCGGACCGACACGGTGCCGGCGTGCACGTGAAACCCGTCCGGCTCGGCGAGCTCGTTCTCCAGCAGGTCGGTCTGCACCACCTGCTCGACGGCGAAGCCGAACCGCACTATGGCCGACGTGCGGCGGCCGAGAGCCTCGTACAGCCGCACGATCACGTCGCCCGAACGGTCCTCGGCGAGCTTCACCGACTCCACCAGAACGCCCTCGCCATCCACCGCGACCAGCGGCTGAATGGGAGCCGAGCCGGCACGCAACGGCAGGTTGAGGGCGTACCCGGCGGCGACGGCGTCCGCGATCTCGGCCCCCACGGTGAGTGAGGAGCGCAGGACGTGCTCGCCCTGATCCGCCGCGGGGTCGGGGAACAGCGGCGCACGCAGGAGCGACTGACGCACCAGCGTCGTCGTTCCCCCGCCGCGGCGGGCACGGCGTGTGACATCGTGCCCGTAGGTCGAGTCGTTCGCGATCGCGACGCCGAAGCCAGGCTCGCCCACGTGCACCCAGCGGTGGGCGGCGGTCTCGAACCGGGCGTGGTCCCACGACGTGTTGTCGTGCGTCGCCCGGAACACGTGCCCGAACTGCACCTCGCTCGCCGCACGCTCGGCGTGCACGTCGAGCGGGAACGCGAACTTGAGCAGCTTCTGCCGCTCGTGCCAGTCGACCCGCGTCGTGACCTCCAGCGTCGGCGCGTCGGGTGCGATCGTGAACTCCTGCTCGATCGTCGACTCCCCCACCCTCCGGGCCACGCGGACCGCGCCGCGCTGCTCGTCCACCTCCAGCGACACCGCCTCGTCGAGGTCGTGCTCGTGCCGGCGGTAGTGGTCGTCGATGTCCCACGCGTCCCACCGGTTCGGCGTGTCGCGGAACAGCTGCAGCCCGGCCGCCTCCCCGGGGGCGATCGCCTCCCGGCCGGTCGCCTTCGCCACGGCGGAGACCACTCGGCCGCGAGCGTCCACCGTGAACCGCGCCCATGCGTTCTCCAGCAGCACGGTGTCGCCGTCACGGCGCACGGATGCCGGCGCTGCGGCCGGAGCACCGGCATCCGGCACACCGGCGCCGAGCGCCGGCACACCGCGCACCGGCACGGGGGCCGCGTTCACCATGACGCCGGCGCTGTCGGCGCTCGCGTCGGACTCGCGCTCCGCCGACGACGCCGAGGTGGCTCGCGTCGATCCGTCCAGGGCGGTCAGGGCGTCCTCGATCAGCCCCGCCACGCGCGTGGCGACCTGCGCGTAGTTCCTCTCGGCCTCGCGGTGCACCCAGGCGATCGCCGACCCGGGCAGGATGTCGTGGAACTGCTGCAGCAGCACGACGCGCCAGGCGTCCTCCAGCTCGTCGTAAGGATAGTCGGCGCCGGTGCGCACCGCGGCGGTCGCCGCCCACAGCTCGGCCTCGCGCAGCAGGTGCTCGCTGCGTCGGTTGCCCTGCTTCGTGCGCGCCTGTGACGTGTAGGTGCCGCGATGCGCCTCGAGGTAGAGCTCGCCGGACCACACCGGCGGATGAGCGTACTCCGCCCTGGCCTGGTCGAAGAACGTCTCGGGCGTGGCCAGCTCCACGCGGGGCGAGCCCTCGAGCGAGCGGGCGCGGCGCGCGGCGGCGAGCATCTCGCGGGTGGGGCCGCCGCCGCCGTCGCCGTAGCCGAACGGGACGAGGGACGAGTTCGCCTCGCCCTTCTCGGCGTACTGCCTCTCGGCCCGCGCGAGGTCGCGGGCCGAGAGGTCCGAGTTGTAGGAGTCCACCGGCGGGAAGTGCGTGAAGACCCGGGTGCCGTCGATCCCCTCCCACCAGAACGTGTGATGGGGGAACCTGTCGGTGTCGTTCCAGGAGATCTTCTGAGTGAGGAACTGGGTCAGCCCCGCACCGGCGAGCAGCTGGGGCAGCGCCCCGGTGTAGCCGAACGAGTCGGGCAGCCATCCGGTGGTGGCGCTGATGCCGAACTCGCGCCGGAAGAAGCCCTGTCCGGCCACGAACTGGCGCACCATCGCCTCGCCGCCGACCATGTTGGTGTCGGACTCCACCCACATGCCGCCGACCGGAACGAACCGCCCCTCGGCCGCTCGTGCCCGGATGCGCTCGAACAGCTGCGGGTAGAACTGCTTCATCCACGCGTACTGCTGCGCGGAGGAGCAGGCGAACACGAGGTCCGGGTGCTCGTCCATCAGCGCCAGGACGTTGGAGAAGGTGCGCGCGCACTTGCGGATCGTCTCCCGCGTCGGCCACAGCCAGGCGGAGTCGATGTGTGCGTGCCCGACGGCGGTGATGCGGTGCGCGCTCGCCGATGCCTGGACGGCGAGCACCTCGGCGAGCGCGTCCCTTCCCACCCCCGCGGTCGCCGCCACGTCGTGCGGGTCCATGCGGTCGCACATGCGCTCGAGCGCTCGGAGGATCTGCGCGGCGCGGCCGGACGCGGGCGGCAGCTCGGCGAGCAGCCCGAGCAGGACCTGCACGTCGCGTTCGAGCTCCCACACCGTGAGGTCACGCAGCCCGAGGCCGATGCCGCGCAGCACGTAGATCGGCTCCGTGCCTGCGGTGAGCGGGTCGCCCAGCGGCGTCGGCTGCCAGTCCCAGAGACCGCCGATGTCGGGATTCGACGCCGCCTCGACGTACACGTCGATCGCCCCGGACGACTCGAACGAGGACACGGGCACGTAGGAGTTGAACGGCTCCACCGCCTTCACCACCGCGCCCTGCGGCGTGTAGACCAGCCCCTCGGCCTGGAATCCGGGCTGCGTGGGCAGGTATCCGAGGTCCACCAGCAGCTCGACCGCGGTGCCCTCGCGCGACGGCCGCTCGGATGTCCCGCGCCAGGAGTCAGGGACCCGCCCGGTGACATGGAACCACGTCGTGCCCCACGGCCTGCCCCACGGCGTGCCTGGCGCGATCGGCGTGAATGGCCGGGTGACGGCGTCCGCGAACGGCACCGGCTCGCCGGGCACGTCCCACGCCGCCACCGACAGCGGGGCGCGCTGCGGGTGGACGGCTGGCGCGATGCGCTCGGTGAGGAATCGGTTGACGCGGTCGAGGACGAGGCGCGAGTCGTCGTGCACAGAGGGCTCCTTGCGTGCTTCGCGGGTGGTCGGAGGGATGAGGGCTGTTCGGCCCCGGTGATGGGTGCTCAGCCTTTCACGGCTCCCGCGAGCGCGGAGCCGCCGCCCAGCACGCGCGAGGTGAAGACGTACAGGGCGAGCACCGGGATCGAGTAGACCAGCGAGAACGCCGCCAGCTTGCCGTAGGCGACGGCGCCGTACTGGCCGAAGAAGGCGAAGATGCTCACCGCGGCGGGCTGCTTCTCCGGGCTGAGCAGCAGCACGAACGGAACGAAGAAGTTGCCCCACGCCTGCACGAACACGAAGATGAACACCACGGCGATGCCCGGCCGCATGAGCGGGATCACGACCCGGGTGAGCGTGGCCATCATGGAGGCGCCGTCGACCCAGGCCGCCTCCTCGAGCACGACCGGCACCGAGTCCATGAAGTTCTTCATCATCCAGATCGCCATCGGCAGGCTCGCGGCCGCCATGAACAGGATGGTGCCCGTGATCGAGTCGATGAGGTTCAGCGAGACGAACAGGCTGTAGACCGGCACCATCATCGCCGTGATCGGCAGACAGGTTCCGAAGAGGATGCCGTAGAGGTACGGCCTGTTGATGCGCAGCCGGTACCGCGAGAGCGGATACGCCGCGAGCACGGCGACCACGACGGTGATGATCGCGCAGCCGCCCGACAGCTGCACGCTGTTCCACAGCGGAAGCCATGCCAACTCGGGCGTGAGCACCGACGCGAAGTTGTCGAGCGTGAGGGCGCTCGGCCACTTCAGCGTCAGCGTGGCCGCGGGATCGAAGGATGCCAGCAGCAGCCAGGCCAGCGGCAGCGCGAAGCAGATGCCGATGAGCACCAGGACCGTGTTCGAGACACCGCGCAGCGCCCGGCCGGACGGCGAGGACAGCGTCAGCGACGTGCGTGCCATCTCAGTCCACCTCCGGCCGGAGGGCGCGGATGTAGACGACCGAGAACACCGCGCCGATCACCAGCAGGATGGTCGCGATCGCCGTGCCGAGGCCCAGCTGGGAGAACTTGAACGCCTCCTGGTACGCCAGGATCGGCAGCGTCGAGCTCTTCGTGCCCGGTCCGCCCGCGGTCATCACGTAGATCAGGGTGAAGACGCTCAGCGTCTGCAGCGTCGTGAGCATGAGATTCGTGGAGATGCTGCGGCGGATCATCGGCAGCGTGATGTAGACGAGCCGTTTCGCCCCGCCAGCTCCGTCGATCTCGGCCGACTCGGTCACGTCCTCCGGCACATCGAAGAGGGCGGCGGAGTACACGAGCATCGAGAACGCGGTGCCGCGCCACACGTTGGCCAGGATCACGGCCACCATCGGCAGGGCGTACAGCCAGTTGGGGCCGTGGATGCCGACCAGGGCGAGCAGTTCGTTGAACGTCCCGTCGTCGTGGAAGAAGGCGTAGGCGGCGAACGCCGCCACGATCTCCGGCAGTATCCACGCCGTGACCACCAGCGTGCCCACGATGCCGCGCACGACCGTGTTGCCGTTGCGCATCAGCATGGCCAGCCCCAGGCCCAGCACGTTCTGGCCGATGATCGCGCTGCCCACCAGGAACAGCACGGTCAGCCACACCGACTGCAGGAAGTCGGGATTCTGGAACAGCTGCACGTAGTTTTCGAGACCGACGAACTTCGTGCCCTGCGCCGCGCTTCCGGTCAGCGACATGTCGGTGAACGAGCCGTAGAACGAGGAGATCACCGGACCGAGCAGGAAGACCGCGATGAGCACCATCGAGGGGATCAGCGGAACGGACCGTCCCACCGAGCGGCCGAGGCGGTTGCGGCGTGCCGGCGGGCGAGGAGCGGTCGCCCCTCCCCGCCCACCGGCGGCGACGACGTGAGTCGACGACATCGTGCCTACTTGGTCGTCACGTGGTTCGCGCCGCCGACCGCGTTCGGCAGGGCGTCGTCGTACGTCTTCGCGGCCTCCTTCGGAGACTGCTGCCCGGTCATCACGGACTCCATCGCGACCTGGATGTTGTTCGAGACCTTCGGGTACACCGACGTCGCAGGCCGGAAGTGCGTGACCTTCACAAGGTCGGAGAAGAACTTGTTGGTCGGGTTCGCATCGACGTACTTGGGGTCGCTCGCCACATCGGTGCGCACCGCGATCTGCGTGGCGTTAACGTCATAGGCCAGCGAGTTCTCCTTGTTCAGGGCGAGCTTGACGAAGTCCCACGCGGCGTCCTTGGCCTTCGACTTCGACCCGACCGCGAGCGTCCATCCGCCGGACATGCTGGTGGCGTCGGGGGCCGCGCCGTTCTGTGTCGGCATCGGCGTCTCCCCCATCGCAGAGTTCCAGCCGGACCACGCAGCGGCGCCGCCCTTGATCCAGTTCTGCGGCAGCCACGAGCCGTCGAGGTCGATCGCGAGCTTGCTCTGCGGCAGCAGCTGGCCGCTGACCGTGTTGCCGAAGTTCGGGTCGAGGGCGTCCTGCACCGAGGGGCCGAGGCCGCCCTGGTAGACCTCCTTGATGAACTCCAGCGAGTCCTCGAAGCCCTTCGAGCCCGCGACCCATTTCTTGGAGGACTCGTCGTAGAGGGTGTCCTTGGTGCCGTACAGCAGCATCTCGAAGCCCTGCATGGTGGACGCCTCGCCGGCTCCCTTGCCGGAGTAGACGTTGATGGGCGTCACACCGGGCTCGGCCGCCTTGACCTTCTTCGCGGCGTCGAGCACGTCGGCCCAGGTCTTCGGATGCCATGGCACCGGCACGCCCGCCTTCGTCAGCAGTTCCTTGTTGTACCAGAGCGCCCGGGTGTCGGTGCCCATCGAGATGCCGTAGAGCTTGCCGTCCTCGCCCTGACCGGCCTGCTTGGCGTTGTCGGGGAACTTCGACCAGTCGCCCCAGTCCTTAACGTAGGAGTCGAAGGGCGCGAGGTAGCCGGCCGACGCATCCGACTTGATCAGGAACGTGTCCTCGTAGAGCACGTCGGGGGCGGTCGCCGCGGACTTGTTCATCAGCGACAGCTTCGTGTAGTAGTCGTTCTCCGAGGCCTGGATGGGGATGAGCTTGACGGTGTATCCCTTGTGCGCCGCCTCGTACTGTTTCGCGACGGACTTCATCTGGGAGTCCATCTGCGTGAAGTTGCCGAACTTCTGGTACGCGACCTTGATGACCTTGTCGCCTCCTGCGCCCGCTGAGCAGCCCGACAGCGCGGCGGCGGCGACAACACCGACCGCCAGGGCCGAGAGGATCCGTTTCATGATGCTCCTTTGCCTCATGGTTCATGGATGCCCGACGCCGGCCGTGGTGAAGCGAGATGCCGAGCAGGAGTTACTAAATCATTTTGACTTATTAGAGTCAAGGGGTTTCTCGCCGCGTGGAGTCGGGGAGTCCGTCGCCGTGCCTCAGCGGCGGATCAGCAGGCCGGCGGGACGCGGTGAGAGGGCGTGGTCCAGCACCAGGCACGCCGCGCCGATCGCCGCGACGTCCTCGCCGATCGCCGACTCGGCGAAGATCACTTCGTGCGGCATCACCATGAGCGGTGAGCCGTTCACCAGCGGCGGCACGCGCTCCAGCAGCAGCCCCCGCACCGGGCCGAAGAACGGGCCGCCGAACACCACATGGTCGACGTCGAGCGCGTTCACCAGCGTGATGATCCCGGCCGCGATGTCCTCGGCGACGGCCTCGAGCAGGGATGCCGCGCGCGGGTCCGACTCTCGGGCCTTCGCGAGGCGGCCGAACGCCTCGCGCACCTCGGCCGTCGTCATCGTCTCCGCATCGCCGACGAGCACCCCCGACGTGATCGCGTCGGCCACGAGGAAGCGCGGCAGCATGGCGTCGCCCAGTCGCCACCGGCGATGCGTCGGAGCGGCCGGGCCGCCGCCGACGACCATGCTCCCGATGTCGCCCGCATTGTTCGACACCCCGCGCAGAACCTCGCCGTGCACCACGATCCCGGCACCGACGCCGGTGCCGTAATAGAAGAAGACCATGTCGCCGCGCTCGCCGGCGGCGTCCATCCAGAGCTCGGCGGCGGCGGCCGCCGTGACGTCCTTCTCCAGGAGCACGGGCAGAGCCAGACGTCGCGCCAGCTCGTCGCGCACCGGCACGTTGCGCCACCCCGGCAGCAGCGGCGGGTCGAGCACGACGCCCGCGCCGACGTCGACCGGCCCCGGCGCCGCGATGCCGACGCCCAGGATGCGCGAGGCGTCGACGCCGACGGAGTCCACCAGCGCCGAGGCGGTGCGCACGATCCTGCCCAGGGTCCTGGCCGCCGTCGCGGAGGGCGGGGTGGGGATCGCCCGGTGCGCGACGACCGAGCCGGCGAGGTCGAGGAGCACCACCATGATCACCGACGGGTCCAGGTGCACCCCCAACGCGAAACGCCCGTGCGGCTGCAGGCGCAGGATGGTGCGCGGCTTGCCGACCCCGCTCCCCCGTGTGCCCGCCTCCACGATCAGGCCGTCGTCGATGAGGCGGCGCACGATGTTCGTGACAGTCTGTGCCGACAGTCCGGTGCTCGCGGCGACCTCGACGCGGCTCACGCCGTCGGCGGAACGACGCACGGCATCGAGGATCACCGCCTGGTTGTATCCCCCGACGGCGGGGAGGTTGCTGCCTGCCCGCATCGTGCTCTCGCCCTCACCCGTGCCCCGCGCCCGTTGTCTGCACGAGACTATCGCCCGCAACGGCCGCCTCCTCGAGCGCTGCGCCGCCCGGCTCGTCATCGCCACGACACAGCGCGTTCACCGCGCACCGATAGGGTGACCATGGCCCGACCGGGCGAAAGAGCACATCCGCCGGCACGTCGGTGGGGGAAAAGGACACAGTGCAGACCAGACAGCGAATCGCGACCATAGCCATCGCCATCCTCCTCGCGGGCGGGACGCTCAGCGGCTGCAGCGCCGCGAGCGGGCTGAGCAAGGCGGCTGCCTGCGTCGAGCTCGCCAAGGCGGGGAACACGTTGAGCTCGACGGCGAGCGACGCCGTCGCCCGCGTCAGCAGCGACCCGAAGGGCGCGGCGGACAAGCTGAGCGCGGCGGCGGACAAGTTCGACGCGACCGTGAAGAAGATCACCGACTCCGGCGTCAAGGAGAAGGCGCAGGCGATGTCGAGCGCGTACAAGAAGTTCACCACCGACTTCCAGGCGTATGCGGCCGACCCGGCGAACGCCGACACGAGCACGATCTCCTCCGACGCCTCGGCGGTCTCCGATGCGGCGTCGGCCGTGGGCAAGGTGTGCGACGCCAAGTAGGCCACGACCACGCGATCGCCCCGGCGCCGGCTCGCCGGGGCGATCGCATTTCTGCCCGACGACCTCGTCGGGTATCGTCTATCGGGGCGGACTATCTCGATGTCGAGATTGTTTTCGCCGACTTTCCCCGCCGATTGGAGCGTGCAGAGCACGATGGCCAAGATCATCTACACTCACACCGACGAGGCGCCGCTGCTGGCGACGTACTCCTTCCTGCCCATCGTCTCCGCCTTCGCCGAGAAGGCCGGGGTCGAGTTCGAGACGCGCGACATCTCCCTGGCGGGACGCATCCTCGCCCAGTTCGGCCTGGCCGACGACGCGCTCGCCGAGCTGGGCGAGCTGACGGCCTCACCCGAGGCGAACATCGTCAAGCTGCCCAACATCTCCGCGTCGCTGCCCCAGCTGAAGGCCGCGATCGCCGAGCTGCAGGCGAAGGGATACGACATCCCCGACTACCCTGACTCCCCCGCCGATGCGACCCAGGCGGAGATCCGGGCCAAGTACTCCAGGGTCATCGGGTCGGTGGTGAACCCAGTGCTGCGGCAGGGCAACTCCGACCGCCGCGCCCCGCGCTCGGTCAAGGAGTACGCCAGGAAGCACCCGCACACCAACAAGCCGTTCGGCCCCGGCTCCAAGACCACGGTCGCGACCATGGGCGAGCACGACTTCAAGAGCAACGAGAAGTCGGTGACGCTTCCCGCCGACGACACGCTCACCGTCGTGCTCGAGACCGCCGACGGCGGGCGGACGGTGCTGCTGGAACGGCTGCCCGTGCTCGCCGGCGAGGTCATCGACGCCACGGTGCTGTCGGCATCCCACCTGGACGCCTTCCTCGCCAATGCCATCGCACGCGCGCAGGCCGAGGGCGTGCTCTTCTCCGTCCACCTGAAGGCGACCATGATGAAGGTCTCCGACCCCATCATCTTCGGCCACGTGGTGCGCGCGTACTTCGCCGACGTATTCCAGCGGTACGGCGAGGACCTGGCCGCCGCTGGGCTCTCCGCGAACGACGGGCTGGCCGCCATCCTCGCCGGGCTTGACGCTCTGCCGAACGGCGCGGAGATCCGCGCAGCCATCGACCTCGCCCTCGCCGCCGGCCCACGCCTGTCCTACGTGAACTCCGACAAGGGAGTCACGAACCTGCACGTGCCCTCCGACGTGATCATCGACGCGTCGATGCCGGCGCTCATCCGCAACGGCGGCAAGCTGTGGGACGGCGAGGGCCGCGAGGACGACACCCTCGCCGTCATCCCGGACTCCTCCTACGCCGGCGTCTACGCCACCGTCATCGAGGACGTCAAGAGGAACGGTCCGCTCGACCCCGCCACCATCGGTTCCGTGTCCAACGTGGGCCTGATGGCCCAGGCGGCCGAGGAGTACGGCTCGCACGACAAGACGTTCGAGATCCACGCGACGGGCACGGTGAAGGTCATCGACCAGGCGGGCACCGTGCTGCTGGAGCACGAGGTCGAGCCCGGCGACATCTGGCGCGCCTGCCAGACCAAGGACCTGCCCGTGCGCGACTGGGTCAGGCTCGCCGTCACCCGCGCCCGTGCCGCCGGCATCCCCGCCGTGTTCTGGCTGGATGAGACCCGGGCGCACGACGCCCAGCTCATCCGGAAGGTGCGCGCGTACCTCGCCGACGCCGACCTCGTTGGCGACACGAGCGGGCTCACGATCGAGATCCTCGCCCCCGAGCTCGCGACGGCGTACTCGCTGGAGCGCATGCGCAGGGGCGAGGACACCATCTCGGTCACCGGCAATGTGCTGCGGGACTACAACACCGACCTCTTCCCGATCCTCGAGGTCGGGACCTCGGCCAAGATGCTCTCGATCGTGCCGCTGATCGCCGGCGGCGGGCTCTTCGAGACCGGTGCAGGCGGGTCGGCGCCCAAGCACGTGCAGCAGCTGCTCTCCGAGAACTATCTGCGCTGGGACTCGCTCGGCGAGTTCTTCGCCCTCGTGCCCTCGTTCGAGAAGTACGCGGAGTTCGCAGGAGTGCCCGCCGCCACCGTGCTCGCCGACACCCTCGACCGCGCCACCGCGCGGTTCCTCGACGACGACCGCAGCCCGGGTCGCCGGCTCGGCACCATCGACAACCGCGGCTCGCACTTCTACCTCGCCCTGTACTGGGCCCGGGAACTGGCGACACAGACGGATGATCCGGGCCTCGCCGCCGCGTTCCGACCGCTCGCCGACGCCCTCACTGCGAACGAGGCGGCCATCGTTCAGGAGCTGATCGCCGTGCAGGGCTCGCCCGCCGACATCGGCGGCTACTACCTTCCCGACCCCGAGAAGACCGAGGCCGTGATGCGCCCGTCTGCGACGTTCAACAGGGTGCTCGCGGCGCTCTGAGCACCCTGCCCGTGGTGCGGTCGCAGCGCCGGTGGACCACCCGTCTCGCGGCCGATACGCTAAGGCCATGTCTGAGCTGCGACTCGAGGAACTGTCCGCGTCGAACATCTCGGCAGCGAACGCGCTCACACTCAAGCCCGGACAGGAGCAGTTCATCACGCCGGTGTCGTACTCCGCCGCCGCGGCGGTCAACGACCCGAACACCACGTGGCAGCGTGTGATCGTCGACGGCGACGAGGTCGTCGGCTTCGTCATGGGCAGCTTCGACCCGGATGCCGAGGACGAGTTCCGCTCCATCCTCTGGCGCATCAACGTCGACGCGGACGACCAGGGCCGCGGCATCGGACGGTTCGCGGTGGACGCCCTGGCCGACGAGGCGAGACGGCGCGGCTTCGACAGGCTCCACGTCATCTGGGAGCCCGGCGAGCTGGGCCCCGAGGCGTTCTTCCTGCGCACCGGCTTCTCGCCGGTCGGCGAGACGCAGTACGGCGAGACCATCGGCGCGATGGATCTCTGACCCACGCATCCCGTGCCCGTTCCCGCCTTCCGGGGCAGACCCCCCGGACCGTCGGAGGCCTTCGTCGAGGCGGTGCTCTCCATCGTGGCCGACATCCCTCCGGGGCACGTCGCGACCTACGGCCAGATCGCTGCCGCGCTCGGCTCGCGCGACGCCCGCGTCGTCGGAGGGGTCATGGCGCGCTACGGCTCGGACGTGCCGTGGTGGCGTGTCGTGCGCGCATCGGGGCGTCCGCCCGCCGGGCACGAGCGCGCGGCCCTGGCGCACTATCTCCGCGAGGGCACGCCGTTGAGCGGCCTCACCTCCGAGGCGGCATCGCGCGAGGACGCCGTCGGCCGCTACCGCATCGACCTCGCCCGGGCGGGGTGGTCGATGCGGTAGCCGGCGCCTGTCAGACCAGCGAGTCCCGCCACGCCGCATGCAGCTGGGCGAACCGGCCGGTGCCCGCGATCAGCTCTCCCGGCGAGCCGTCCTCGACCACGCGACCGTGCTCCATGACGAGCACCCGGTCGGCTATCGCCACGGTGGAGAGACGGTGGGCGATGATCAGGGCCGTGCGGTCCTTCAGCAGCGTCTGCAGGGCGTCCTGCACCAGCCGCTCGCTCGGGATGTCCAGCGAGCTCGTCGCCTCGTCGAGGATCAGCACCGCCGGGTTCGCCAGGAACGCGCGCGCGAACGAGATCAGCTGGCGCTGTCCCGCCGACACGCGGCCGCCCCGCTTGTTCACGTCGGTGTCGTAGCCGTCCGGCAGCCCCCGGATGAACCCGTCGGCGCCGACTGCGACCGCGGCCGCGCGGATCTCCTCGGCCGTGGCATCGGGCTTCCCCAGCGCGATGTTGTCGGCCACCGTGCCCGAGAACAGGTAGGCCTCCTGCGTGACCATGACGATCGCGCGCCGCAGATCCTCTGGACGCAGATCGCGCAACGAGACGCCGTCGAGGGTGATCCGGCCCTCCGTGGGATCGTAGAACCGTGCGATGAGCTTCGCCAAGGTGGACTTGCCCGCACCCGTCGACCCGACCAGTGCGATCGTCTGTCCCGCCGGCACGTCGAGGCTGAACCGCGGCAGGATCACCCGATCCTGCTTGTACGCGAAGCTCACCCCCTCGAACCGCACGTGCCCCGACGCCCGGCCGAGCTCGACCGGATGCTCCGGGTCGGGCACGCTGGGCTCCTCCTCCAGCACGCCCGAGATCTTCTCCAGCGCCGCCGCGGCCGACTGGTAGGAGTTGTAGAACATGGCCATCTCCTCCATCGGATCGAAGAACCGGCGAGTGTAGAGCAGCACCGCAAGCAGCACGCCGATCGGCAGCGCACCCAGGGCGACACGGTATCCACCCACCAGGAGCACCACGGCGACCGTCACGTTGCCGATCATCACCAGCCCGGGATCGAAGATGCCGAACAGCTGGATGGTCTTCGCGTTGACGTCGCGATAGTCCTCGACGAGGTCTCCGAACTCGTTCTCGTTGCGGTGCTCCTTGCGGAACGCCTTGACGGCACGGATGCCCGTCATGGTCTCCACGAAGTGCACGATGAGCTTCGCAGACGCCACGCGCGAACGGCGGAACAACAGCTGCGACCGCTTCTGGAACCAACGGGTGAGGAAGTACAGCGGCACCAGCGAGCAGAACAGGATCACGCCCGACACCCAGTCGTTGATGAACATGAAGACCGCGATGAAGCCGGAGTACAGCACCCCTTGCACCAGCTGGTTGATGCCGGAGTCGAGGAGCTCGCGGATCGCGTCAAGATCGCTGGTCTGCCGAGAGATGATGCGGCCCGATGTGTACGACTCGTGGAACTCCAGGCTGAGCCGCTGCGTGTGCAGGAACACCCGCTTGCGCAGGTCGAAGAGGATCGCCTGGCTGATCCGGGCCGACATCACCGTGTACCACGACACCGTCACCGCGCCGATCACGCCCGTGACCAGGTAGGCGGCGCCGGTGGCGGCGATCGGCCACCAGTTCTGGCTCGTGAGCGAGGCGATGCCCTGGTCGACGCCGATCCCGATCAGCGTCGGGCCGACGACCTGGGCAAGCGTGGAGACCACGATGACCGCCAACGCGAACGCCACCCGGCCACGCAGCGGACGCAGCAGCGACCCGAGCAGGCGCAGCGACCGGCGGCGGATCTGCCTGGACTCCTCCTCCGAGAAGTCGCCGCGCTCCTCGCCCTCGACCCCGATGACCGTCGTCGCGCTCACGAGCGCCTCCCCTCCCCGCGCGGTTCCGAGGCCGCCGTGCCGCCGGAGAACGCCGTCGCGTCGCGCTCCCCCTGCTCGTCGTCCTCGAGGCTGGAGATGACGAACCTGTAGTGGTCGTTGCCGGCCAGCAGCTCGCTGTGCGTGCCCACCGCCGTGACCCGGCCGTCCTCCAGCAGAGCGACGCGGTCGGCGAGGGTGACCGTCGAAGGACGGTGAGCCACGACGAGCGCCGTCGTGGCCGCCAGCACGCGCCGCAGCGCGGACTCAACGAGAACCTCCGTCGTGGTGTCCAGGGCTGACAGCGGGTCGTCCAGCACCAGCACCTCGGGGCTGGCCGCGACGGCGCGCGCCAGCGCGATCCGCTGCCGCTGGCCGCCGGAGAGGCTCAGCCCCTCCTCGCCCACCCTCGTGTCGACTCCGTCGGGAAGGTCGTACGCGAAGCCCGCCTGTGCGACGTCGAGGGCCTCGGCGAGCACGGCATCCGCCTTCGCCACGGCATCGGGGTCGTCGCCGACCAGGTCGGGCCGTCCGAGCAGCACGTTGTCCCGCACAGAGGCGGAGAACAGCGTGGCGTCCTCGAACGCCATCGCCACGTGGGTACGCAGCTCGCTCAGGGTGAGGTCGCGGATGTCCACCCCGTCGAGCGTGATCGAACCGCCCGTCACGTCGTACAGCCGAGTGGTGAGCGCCGTCAGCGTGGACTTGCCGCTCCCGGTCAGCCCGACGAGCGCCATGGTCTCGCCCGGCCGCAGCTCGAGGTCGACGCCGTTCAGAAGATCCGGATGCCCCTCGGGCGTGTCCGCGTACCGGAAGTGCACGTCGCGGAACACGAGCCTCCCCCGAGGGTCTGCGATCGTCTTCGGGTGCTCGGGGTCGCGGATCGTGTTCGGCGTGTTCATCACGTCGAAGAACCGGTCGGCGGCGGTGCGTGTGTCGAACGTCATCGACAGCAGGAATCCGATCGACTCGATCGGGAACCGCAGGACGGTCGCAGTGGCGAAGAACGCCAGCAGCTGGCCCGCGGTGAGCGATCCGGTCGAGACCAGCCACACTCCCACGACGAGGCAGATCGCGAAAGCCACGTCGGGCACAAGCAGCAGCCACAGCCAGATGCCGGCGATGGCCTTGGCCTTGGCGATCTCCGTGCCGCGCAGGTCCTCGGCCTGCCTCTCGAAGTTGCGCAGCGCGTGGCGGCCGCGGCCGAACGCCTTGAGCACGCGGATGCCGTGCACCGACTCCTCCACGGAGGTCGCGAGGTCGCCCGCCTGGTCCTGGCTGCGTCGCGCGATCACCGAGTAGCGGCTCTCGAAGACGTAGCCGTAGACCCACAAGGGCACCGAGCATGCCATGAAGATCACCGCGAGCAGCCAGTTCCAGGTGATCAGCACGACGAAGCCGATCATGATGGTGAGGATGTTCACGAACAGCAGCACGAAGCCGAAGCTCAGCCAGCGGCGGATCAGGTTGAGGTCGCTGACGGCGCGACTGAGCAGCTGTCCACTGGGCCAGCCGTCGTGGAAGCTCACCGGCAGCGCCTGCAGCTTCGCGTAGAACGCGTTGCGCAGGTCCGCCTCGACCTTGGTGGCGGGTGTGAGCACGAACCAGCGCCGCAGCGAGATCAGCACGGCCTCGGCCGCGCCCAGGATCAGCACGAGCAGCGCGGAGGGCACGACCTGGGCCGGATCCCCGTGCCCCATCGGCCCGTCCACGAGCCCCTGCAGCACGATGGGGATGAGCAGCGCGACGATCGACGCCCCGATCGCGGCGACCATGCCGAGGTAGATGCGGGGCATGGCGGGACGCGCGAACGGGTAGATGCGCGCCAGCGATCGGAACGTGCTGGGCCGACGATCGCTCGTGGCGGCGGAGCCCGGGGGGCGGGTCTGTGGTGCCGGGCTCACGGGTGCCTGGTTCACGGGTGCCTCAGCGGCAGACATGGTTCACCGTTTCTCGTGGATGGTGCAGGGAATGCTGGTGCGGGCGACGGCTTCGCCGGGGCGAGCCGTCCCGCCGACCGTCGTCGGCCGGGTGCGTGGAGACGACGCGACGGGGGCGGGGCGAGCGCCGACGAGCCGAATCCGAGGAGCCGTGCAGGTGGAGCGTGAGTGCCCCGTGCTGGCGGGATCCCGCGAGGGCTTGGGCGTGGACAGGACGGAGCGAGGCCGCGCGAGACGGTGCGTGCAGTCTCGGGCGGTGTGGCCGTCCGGGCGACTAGCGGATCGCTGCGGACGTCCCCCGGTCGCGCGCGGCATGAGCCAGACGCACGCCTCCCGGCGCCTGGAGACCCGAGCGGCGCCCGGCCGGTCCGTCGAAGGTCCCGGGGACGCCAAGCACCGCGACCTCCACGCGCAGCCGCGGCGTGATCTCGGTCTTCGTCAACATGGCGCCTCCTGAAATGTCGGACCGCACGGGCCGTCGGTCCGGCCTCGGCCGGTCATCCGTGCGCCGTCGCGCTGCCCGCCACCGGCGATACGCCGATCGCGCAGACCGCGACAGCAGAACAGGCTATACCCGCGCTCGCCGCGGTCGCAACGCCGGGCTCAGCCCACCAGGATGCTCAGGCACGTGACGCAGCCCTCGAGCCGTTCGAACTCCGAGATGTCGACGGTGACGACGCGGTAGCCGAGGTCGGCCAGCAGTTCGGCCGTGTTCGGCGCCGAGGCCGCCAGCAGCACCGTGTCGGCGGCGAGCACGAGGACTGCGGCGCCGCTGGGCTCGGGCACGGCGAGGTACCGATCGAACAGCCCGGGGTCGACGTGATCGCCGTGGCCGATCACGGTCCCGTCCGGAAGCGCCGTGACCGCCGACTTCAGGTGCAGCGCGCCACGCACCGCGACGGCGACGACGGCGTAGCCCTCCTCCGCCGCGAGCACCCTCAGCTGCCGCACGCCCTCCGCGTTCGTGCGCTCGCTGCGTCCCACGTAGATCGTGTCCCCGACGCGCAACACGTCCCCGCCGTCCAGCGTTCCGGGCTCCTCGATGCGATCGATGCGCAGCCCGAGCTCGGTGAGCGCCGCCTCGGTGCCGGCGGTCTCGCCCCGCCGCTGCTCGGCACCGCTGCGCGCCATCACAGCGCGGTTGCCGAGCACCACGGCCGTGTCCTCCACGAAGGCCGAGTCGGCGAGCGCCTCGGCGGCCGCGACCTCCACCGTGTCCCAGCCGTTGGCGGCGAGTGCGGCCACGTAGGCGTCCCACTGCTCATCGGCCTTGGCGGCATCCACAGGCGTGCGCTCGATGTTGGTGACGATGCCCTCGGAGAGGTTCGTGGCCGGGATGCGGACCAGCGCCACCCGGCGTCCCCTGACCGCCGCCCTGTCGTAGCGCGCGATCACACCGTAGAGCCAGCGGCCGAACGTCGGCGCGAGCACGGTCACCAGCAGGACGAAGAGCAGGTTGCGCTCCCCGGCGAGGTTCCACAGGAAGGCGATGTCGGGCTTCTGGCCGTTGACGGACAGGTAGATCATCGCGTCGAGCGTCGTCGCCACCACGCCGACGACGAGGCCGGTGATGAGGGCGCCCCACCAGGTGGCGAAGGCGTCGAAGAGCGCCGCGACCGCCAGCAGCACGAACGCGAAGGCCGATGCGAGGGTGAAGAAGCCGCTCAGGGACAAAACGGCAGCCCATCCCGCCCCCTGCAGCAGGAAGGCCTCGTTGCTGAGCACCACCGTGCCGACGTGCACCAGAAGCGCGACGAGGAAGCCGGAGAGGACGGACGCCGCTATCTTGCGGCCCCAGGCGACAGTCATGGCTTCGACCCTAGTGGAGTGGATGCTATGGGCTTGCTGGGGAGGCGGACGCGGCACCGCCGCTGCCGACCGGCGGCCGGGCGATCACGGCCGCCGGCCGATGAGCCACTCGGCGAGTCCGGCGAGGCCCGTCGCATAGCGACCGAGGTCGGTGGCGTCGCCGTGCGCCGCGATCACCCCCAGCAGGACGCCGACGGCCTCGTCGTCGCGAGCGGCCTCGTGGAGCGTCAGGGCGTGGAACACCTTCACGGCGTCGGAGTCGGGGAACTCGCGCCGCGCCCGCTCCAACACCGACAGAGACGCCTCGAGCTCCCCGAGCCACCTCAGGGTGCTGCCGTACTGGCACAGGCAGCGGCGCAGCGTGTCTCCGCCGAGGCCCAGCCGCAGCGCCTCCTCGTACCGCGTCCTGGCCTCCGCCTCTCGGCCGGCGGTGTCGTAGGCGCCGGCGAGCTCGTATGTGAGGACCGGGTGTCCCGGGTGCCGTTCGAGCAGCTCCTCGAAGTAGCGGATGGTCGGCTCCATGTTCTCGCGATCCCGTTCCGCGTAGCCGGTCGCGATGGCCTCGCGCAGCTCGGGCGCCAGTGTGTCGCCGTCGGTCATGGCCGCCTCCTCTCGTGAAGTGGTGTTGGGGCGGGGCCGTGCTCGCCGGAAGCGACCCGGCTCAGTGGAAGAAGTGCCGCTCGCGCGTGAAGTACATCGTCACTCCGGCCGCGTTCGCGGCGTCGATGGTCAGCTGGTCGCGGATCGAGCCGCCGGGCTGCACGATCGCCCGCACACCGGCCCGGATGAGGATCTCGGGGCCGTCGGGGAACGGGAAGTAGGCGTCCGAGGCGGCCACCGAGCCGTCGGCCCGGTCGCCGGCCCGCCTCACCGCCAGCTCGCACGAGTCGACCCGGTTCACCTGCCCCATGCCGATGCCGACGGAGGCGCCGTTCGAGGCGAGCAGGATCGCGTTCGACTTCACAGAGCGGCACGCCGTCCACGCGAACTCGAGATCCCGCAGGGTCGCATCGTCGGCGGGCCGGCCCGCCACCAGCGTCCACTCGGACGCGGGCGCGAAGTGATGGTCGGACGCCTGCGCGAGCACACCGCCGGAGATCTGCTTGAGCTCAGTGGCCGGCAGGGAGAACCCGGGCCGCAGCCTCAGGATGCGCAGGTCCTTCTTGGTCCGCAGCAGCTCCAGCGCCTCCGGCTCGAAGTCCGGTGCGACGATCACCTCGGTGAAGATCGGCTTCACGGACTGCGCCATGGCGAGCGTCACGGTGCGGTTGGAGGCGATGACGCCGCCGAACGCCGACTGCGGGTCGCACGCGTGGGCCTTGCGGTGGGCCTCGGCGATGTCCTCGGACCCGCCCGCCACGGCGATGCCGCACGGGTTCGCATGCTTCACGACGGCGACCGCCGGGGCGGCGAAGTCGTACGCGGCCCGCAGCGCGGCATCCGCGTCGACGTAGTTGTTGTACGACATCTCCTTGCCGCCGAGCCGTTCGGCCTGGGCGATGCCGTTGCCGCCGGGCGAGACGTAGAGCGCCGCGGCCTGGTGGCTGTTCTCGCCGTAGCGCAGCGGCGTCGTGCGCCTCCACGTCGCCGCCAGCCATCCGGGTAGGCCGGTTCCGTCGTCGTCTGGCGCGAGGGTCGCGCCCAGCCATGAGGCGACCGCGACGTCGTACCCGGCCGTGTGCCGGAAGGCGTCGCGGGCCAGCTCGGTGCGCAAGGCGAGCGTCGTGCCGCCGGATGCAACGGCGTCCGCCACGGCGGCGTAGCGCGTTGGCGAGACCACGACGGCCACGTTCGCGAAGTTCTTCGCCGAGGCGCGCACCATCGCGGGACCGCCGATGTCGATCTGCTCGACGACCTCCAGCGGCGACGCGCCGCTGGCGACGGTCTCGGAGAACGGGTACAGGTTCACCACGACGAGCTCGAACGGCTCGATGCCCAGCCCCTTCAGCTGCTCCTCATGGTCCGCCAGCCGAAGGTCGGCGAGGATGCCGGCGTGCACCGCCGGGTGCAGCGTCTTGACCCTGCCGCCGAGGGACTCGGGGAACCCGGTGATCTCCGACACGTCCGTCACCGCGATGCCCGCCTCGCGGATGGCGCGGGCCGTGTTCCCGGTGGAGACGATCCCCACCCCTGCCCCGTCCAGCCGGGTCGCGAGCTCCACGACGCCGGTCTTGTCGGTGACCGAGATGAGAGCACGGCGCACCGGGATGACGTCGCGTTCGCGATAGAGGCTCGTGTCGGCTGCGTGCGCGGCGCTCATGCTGTGGCCAGCTCCTTCAGGTCGATGTGTCCGTTCGCGATGTCGAGCACGGCCTGGATGAGCAGGCGACGCTCCACCGTCTTGATGCGCTCGTGCAGTGTGCCCTCGGTGTCACCGGGCAGCACGGGCACGCGTTCGCGCGCGATGATCGGGCCGGTGTCGACCCCCTCGTCGACGACGATCACGCTCGCGCCGGTCTGATCGACGCCCGCGGCGAGCGCGTCGCGCACGGCATGCGCGCCCGGGAACTCGGGAAGGAACGCGGGATGCGTGTTGATCATGTTCGGGCTGAGCGCGGCGACGACACGCGGTGGGAAGAGCCGCATGAAGCCGGAGAGGATGACGAGGTCGGGACTCCATTGCCTGATCTGCTCCAGCATCGCGTCGCCCCACTCGTCGCGGTCGTCGAACGAGGAGAACGCCACCGTGAAGGTCGGCACGCCGAACTCCTCGGCCACCTGGAGGCCGCCGGCGTCGTCTCGGTCGCTGCCAACGGCGACGACCCGGGCCGGGAACTCCGCGTCTTCGGATGCCGTCAGCAGCGAACGCAGATTGGATCCCTGGCCGGACACCAGGACGACGAGCGACAACACCCCCCAAGCCTATCGGCGAGCGCGGGCGCGACCGCAGCTCAGCGCCCGTCCGCGGGCGGCCCGGCATCCCATGCCGGGGACGCCTCGTCGGCCTCGGGCTCCGCGAACCCGCGAGCGGCGTCGTCGTGCACCCGTGCAGGGGGCACCCTCCTCTGCGGCGTCGGAACGCGGGGCGCGCGGGGACGGGCCGGCGCGCTCCGGCCGGAGGTTCCCCTGACGACGGACGACGCCGACCGGGGGGCGCCGCCATCCGGCTCGCCGCTCGCCGCTCGCGGACGGTCGGCGGACGTCTCGTCGCCCGGTAGCGAGCGTGCGCGGCGCGACACACGAGCGGATCTCGCCGTCACCGCATCGGACCGGCGCCCGACCGTGACACCGATCGCCATGCCCACGAGGACCTCGGCCGCGACCGCGCCGGCCGTCAGAAGCGGGTTCGGCCCCGACTGCTGGAGGCGGCCGGGGCCCATCGAACCGGACGACCACCAGGCCAGCAGACCGAGGACGGCGCCGGAGCACACGGCCGAGCCCGCCACGATCAGGGCGAGCCGCCCCGCTCCCCGCCCCTGGAGGTGCAGGGCATGCGGCGGGCGTCGGTCGCCGGTCCCTTCGAGCCGCCGCCGGGTCAGGATGCCGACGGCGACCCCGCAGAGCACGGGGACGAGCACGGCGATGAGCCCGAACCCGGGGTCGCCCTGCGGCAGCACGCCGAACAGCGGCAGACTCGGCAGCGGGCCGAGCGCGGTCTGCGCCACGTTCACCGACGATCCGACGCCGACCGCGAAGCCGGGGCCGGCGAGCCACGACGCGGTCCAGACCACGGCGTTCGGCAGCAGGGCGAGCTGGGCGAGAGTGAGCGCGCTCGCGCCGAGCGCTCCGGGCTGCAGGCTCTCGTAGAGCCCGACGATGCGTCCGTAGTCCAGCGCCAGCAGCACGGCCAGCAGCACCGCAGCGGCCGCAACGACCAGAGACGCCGCGGCCGTCCCGGCACGCAGTGACGCGGCAACAACCGTCCGTGTCAGGGGGCTCCATCCGCCGACCGGCCATGGCAGGGGCGGGGGCTCGAGCGCGGCTCCGCGCGCCCGCTCGGCCCGCGCCGGATCCGCCCGATCCCGCACCTCCGAGGCCACCAGCCCGATCCCGAACCCGATCGCGAAGACGCCGGCCGGCAGCATCGCCCCCTGCAGCAGCGATGGCACGACAGGACCGGTGTGCGCGCTGAGCGTGAGCAGCGCGGACAGCACGGCGAACGTGGCGACGCCGGCGACGGCGGCGGCCGCGGGGTGCGGTGTCGACCACGCTCGACGTCCCGTTCGCGAGCCGAAGATCACGGTGAGCAGCGCGAAGCCGAGGGCGGCGATCGTCAGCGGGAACACGTTGGTCCCGGCGAGTCCGAACTCGGCCGACGCCACCGGGTCGAGCGTGACGGTCAGGTCGACGCCGTGGCCGAGCAGCCAGACGTCGCTCGCCGCCCGCCAGAACGGGATCCAGTCGCCCGAGACGTCGGACCGCAGGGCCCACATCACCGTGAGCGGCACCAGCGGTATCGCCACGCCCACTCCGAGCGCGATCGCCGCGTCGAGCGCGGCGAGGAGGATGACGGTCATGCGGTTCATGCGCTGACGACCCTACCGGCGGCGCAGGGTGCCGAGAGCGGGGCACGCCAGCTGCCGGGCATCCTTCTCCTGGTTCCGGGGAGCGCCTCGAGCCCCGTGCCGCGGCGGCGCGCTCTACAGGGCTGCGAGCGTCTCGCGAAGGAGCCGCGCGGTCTCGCTCGGGGTCTTGCCGACCTTGACCCCCGCGGCCTCGAGCGCCTCCTTCTTCGCCTGCGCGGTCCCGGCCGAGCCTGAGACGATCGCGCCCGCGTGGCCCATCGTCTTGCCCTCGGGCGCCGTGAAGCCGGCGACGTAGCCGACGACGGGCTTCGTCACGTTCGCCTTGATGAAGTCGGCCGCACGCTCCTCCGCGTCGCCGCCGATCTCACCGATCATCACGATGGCCTTCGTCTCGGGGTCGGCCTCGAACGCGGCGAGAGCATCGATGTGCGTGGTGCCGATGATCGGGTCGCCGCCGATGCCGATGGCGCTGGAGAAGCCCAGGTCGCGCAGCTCGTACATCATCTGGTAGGTCAGCGTTCCGGACTTCGACACCAGGCCGACGGGACCCTTTCCCGTGATGGTGGCCGGAGTGATCCCTGCCAGCGACTCGCCGGGCGTGATGATGCCGGGGCAGTTCGGGCCGATGATGCGCGTCTTGCCGCCCTTCTGCTTGGCGAGCGCCCAGGCTTCGGCCGTGTCCTGCACCGGCACGCCCTCGGTGATCACGACCAGGAGGGGGATCTCGGCCTCGATCGCCTCCTCCATCGCGTCCTTGGAGTGCGCGGGCGGCACGAAGCTCACCGAGACGTCCGCCCCCGTCTTCTCGATGGCCTCGACCACGGTGGCGAACACGGGCAGCTCCACGGTGGATCCGTCGGCCGTGGCATGGGTGACGGTGGTTCCCGCCTTACGGGCGTTCACACCGCCCACGACCTGCGTTCCGGCCTTGAGCATCAGCGCGGTGTGCTTGCTGCCCTCGCTGCCGGTGATGCCCTGGACGATGACCTTCGAGTCCCTGTTGAGGAAGATCGACATGTGACTGGTTTCCTTTCCGGCCAGGCCGTCTACGCGGCGGTCGCCGCGGCCAGCTCGGCGGCCTTGTCGGCGCCGGCGTCCATTGTCTCGGCGAGCGTGACGAGCGGGTGGTCGTAGTCCGTGAGGATGCGACGCCCCTCCGCCACGTTGTTCCCGTCCAGCCGCACGACCAGGGGCTTCGAGGCGTCGGCGCCGAGGATGTCCAACGCGCCGACGATGCCGTTGGCCACCGCATCGCACGCGGTGATGCCGCCGAACACGTTGACGAAGACGCTCTTCACCTGCGGGTCGTTCAGGATGACGTCCAGCCCGGCCGCCATCACGTCGGCGGAGGCCCCGCCCCCGATGTCGAGGAAGTTAGCCGGCTTCACCCCGCCGTGCCTCTCGCCCGCGTAGGCGACGACGTCCAGGGTGCTCATCACGAGACCGGCGCCGTTGCCGATGATGCCGACCTCCCCGTCGAGCTTGACGTAGTTGAGGTCGTGCTCCTTGGCCTTCGCCTCCAGCGGATCGGCCGCCGCCTTGTCCTCCAGCGCCTCGTGGTCGGGGTGCCGGAAGTCGGCGTTGGCGTCCAACGACACCTTCCCGTCCAGCGCGATGATCTCGCCTCCGCCGGTGAGCACCAGCGGGTTGACCTCCACGAGCGTGGCGTCCTCGCCCGAGAACACGTCGTACAGCTTCACCAGCACCGGCGCGACCTTCTCGACCAGGTCGTCGGGGAAGCCCGCCGCCCCTGCGATCTGCCGTGCCTTCGCCTCGTCGATGCCGGTCAGCGGATCGACCTCCACCCGGGCGAGCGCCTCGGGCTTCTCGACGGCGAGCTGCTCGATCTCCATGCCGCCCTCGACGCTGGCCAGCGACAGGTACGAGCGGTTGGCGCGGTCGAGCAGCACGGAGAAGTAGAACTCGCGGGCGATGTCCGCGCCGGCAGCGACCATGACCCGGCGCACCACGTGGCCCTTGATGTCCAGGCCGAGGATGGCCTTCGCCGCCTCCTCCGCCTCGTCCGGGGTCTTGGCGACCTTGACGCCTCCCGCCTTGCCGCGACCGCCCGTCTTCACCTGGGCCTTGACGACGGTGACGCCGCCGAGACGTTCGGCCGCCGCACGCACCTCGCCGGGAGTGTCCGCGACGATACCCGGGAGCACCGGGACCCCGTATCGCTCGAACAGGTCACGTGCCTGGTACTCGTAAAGATCCACTGCTTCCCCATCCGTGTGCGAGTGACATGGCGATCGGTGCGGGCACGGCACTGCGGCACCACGTTCCACGTGCAGCATGCGCGGACCGTTCGGGTTGCCGACCGGTCGGATGGCTCGACGCCGAGATAAATTGCCACGAACAGCCTACCCGAGCGGGCCGGCGGTTCCGTTCGCCCGTGCAGGGCCGGCTACCCTGGCCGCATGGCGAGACGGGCCGTCCGGCCGAGGGGGCTGGCGGATGTCGGCGGCGAGTGGATCATGCTCGCCGGCGGCGGGTGCGCCGTCCTCCTCCAGCTGGCGCATCCGAGCATCGGACGCGGGGTCGCCGAGCACAGCGACTTCGCCTCGCGCCCGTACGACCGGTTGATCGGCACCCTCGCCTACGTGACGGCGGTGGCCTGCGGCGACGCGGACGACGTGCGCGCCGCACGGCACGCGGTCGGCCGTGCCCACGCTCCCGTGCACGGCGCGGCGAACGGGCTGACGCCGGCGTACTCCGCCTTCGACGCCGACCTGCAGCTGTGGGTCACCGCGACGCTGTACTGGACCGCGACGCGGGTGCACGAGCGGGTCTTCGGGCCGTTCGAGCCGGCATCCGCCGAGCGCTTCCGTCGGGAGTTCGCCGCCATCGGCACGACTCTGCAACTGCCAGGTGAGCTGTGGCCCGCCACGCGCTCCGAGTTCGATCGCTACTGGTCGGACGCGCTGAGCGGGCTCAGGGTGCTGCCGGAGGCGAGGCGGGTGTGCCGGGACCTGCTGAGCGCCCGCCGGGCTCCGCTGTGGCTGCGCGCGATCATGCCCTGGGCCAGGCTCATCACGGTCGCACTGCTCCCGCCCGTGGTGCGCGAGCAGTACGGGCTCGTGCTCACCGACCGCAACAGTCGGCGGTACGAGAGGATGATGTCGCTCGCCGCCGCGGTCTACCCGAGGCTGCCCGCACGCATCCGCCACATCGTGCGCGACCGGCTGCTGCGACGCCTGCGTGCCGGACGCGCCCCTGACCGCCGAGACGCTGCCGGGCCCGTGCCATCCGCGGCCGGCGGCCGCTGACCGATGTGTGCGCGCGCTCACGCATCCCCTAGGCTTTCGCCCGACGGCATGGCGACCGCGGATGCGACGCGGCGACGGAGGGAAGGCGATCGTTGTCCTCTTACTACGACTGCTTCATCGCAGGAGATCACGAGGCTGCAAAGCGTCTGATCGCCGACGCGCTCAACTCCCAGGGCTTCTTGGTCGAGGTGCAGCCTGACGGCAACTGGTACGCCCGTCGCGGCAACCTGACGACCACGATGTTCGTCGGTGCGCTCGCCGGCGGGAACTTCCAGATCACCTTCGGCGTGCAGTTCTTCGTGGACGATCGCGGACAGCTCGTCGCCCGCCTCGACAAGAACATCGCCGTCGGGTTCTTCAAGGGCGGCGTCTGGGGCCTGGGCAAGATCGACGCCGCGTTCAGCCAGACCGCGACCGCCATGTACAACGCTCTTCTCTCGGCCGGGGTGCTCACGAACACGGTCGAGGGCTGAGTCCCGCCGGGACTCGTCGTCGGCGACGGTCAGGCCGCGCGAGCGGTCCCGGACGACGCGCCCCGCAACTCGACCTCGCGCTCGTCGGCGCAGGTCGGGCACAGCCACTCGGCGCTGCCGTCGGGGCCGCGGACGTCCAGGAACGCGTAATCGCCGCAGTCGGCGCAGCGATGCGTGGCAAGAAGCAGGTCGAGGTCGTCGCCCTCGGCCGCGTTCTCGATGATGAACCGCTCGTCTCGCGTCATGTCTCCATGGTGCGACGGGCCACCGTCATCGACGTGCCGGCATGCCGGCGCGTCGTGCCCGGCGCGCGTCGCGGTGGCCTGCCGGTTGTCGGTGGGCGCACGTACGCTGTGCTGTGACAGCGGGCGGATGCCTCCAGACGGTGGCGAACGCCCGCCAGCCAGAGCCAGCGGCGGACGCCCGACAACCAGCGGCGGGATGCCCGCCAGCCAGAGGGGAGCGAGCCTGTGACGACGCTCGAAGACAGGCCGAACACGGCGCTGCTGATCGTGGACGTGCAGAACGACGTCGTACGGCACGCATACGACCGGGACGCGATCGTGGGACGCATCGCGCGGCTCGTGGATCGTGCCAGGCGGTCCGCGACGCCGGTCGTGTGGGTGCAGCACTCGGACGCCGAGCTCGAGGAGGGCTCCGAGGGCTGGCACGTGGTTCCCGAGCTGGTCGTCGCACCGGGCGAGGCGCGTGTCGGCAAGAGGCACGGTGACGCGTTCGAGGGCACAGACCTCGAGGAGGTGCTGGCGCGATGCGGCGTGGGGCGCCTGCTGGTGGCCGGCGCGGAGACGGATGCGTGCATCCGTTCGACCATCCATGGCGCCTTCGCACGCGGCTACGACACGCTGCTGGTCGGCGACGCGCACACCGCCGGGGACAAGACGGCGTGGGGCGCGCCGCCCGTGCCACAGGTGATCGCGCACACGAACCTCTACTGGAGGTACCAGACCGCACCGGGAAAGATTGCGGGCGTGGTGGAGAGCGACGACGTGGAGCTCTGAGCCCGTCCGGCCGTTCGGCTCCTAGGAGGCGGCGATCGCCTCGCGCAGCATGCCGTCATGCTCGTTCAGCACGCGCACCGCCTCCGCGCCGTCCAGTCCGGTCACGACCACGAGGATGGCGGCCTTGACCCACCCGTCGACGGCGGCG
>JAATFB010000090.1 GCA_015655415.1 Actinomycetales bacterium | reverse complement strand
GCTGCGACGCCTTGCGGCACTCGAGCGCCAGCGGATCGTCGACGCCCTGGCCCGGCTGGAGGAGGAGATCGCCGACTATCGGGCGATCCTCGGGGACGAGGCGCGTCAGCGCTCCATCGTCTCCGACGAGCTGCGGGAGATCGCCGACAAGTTCGGCGACGACCGTCGCACCAACATCCTCTACGGCTTCGACGGCGACATGAACGTCGAGGACCTCATCCCCGAAGAGGAGATGGTGGTCACCGTCACCCGCGGCGGGTACATCAAGCGCACCCGCAGCGACAACTACCGCTCGCAGCACCGTGGCGGCAAGGGCGTCAAGGGTGCGCAGCTTCGCGGCGAGGACGTGGTCGAGCACTTCTTCGTGACGACAACGCACCACTGGCTGCTGTTCTTCACGACGAAGGGCCGTGTGTACCGGGCGAAGGCGTATGAGGTGCCGGAGGCGGGCCGGGACGCGAAGGGTCAGCACGTCGCGAACCTGCTGGCGATGCAGCCGGACGAGGAGATCGCGGCGGTCCTCGACATCCGCGACTATTCCGCCGCCAAGCACCTGGTGCTGGCGACCAGGAGCGGCCTGGTGAAGAAGACCCCGCTGGTCGAGTACGACACGAACCGCACGGGCGGCATCATCGCAATCAAGCTGCGGGACGACGACGAGCTGGTGTCGGCCCTGCTGGCCGAGGAGGACTCGGACATCCTGCTTGTCTCGCGCAAGGGCATGTCACTGCGATTCACCGCGACGGACGAGGCGCTGCGGCCGATGGGCCGGGCGACGTCCGGAGTGATCGGCATGCACTTCCGGGACGACGACTCGCTGCTTGACGCAGCGGTCATCCCCTCAACGGATGCCGGCTCCGCCGGCTCCGCCGAGGCCGCCGAGGATGGCTACGTCTTCGTCGTCACCGAGGGGGGATACGCCAAGCGCACCGCGGTGAGCCAGTATCGACGCCAGGGGCGCGGCGGTCTGGGCATCAAGGTCGCGAAGCTGAGCGACGACCGTGGCGACCTCGCCGGCGCCCTGATCGTCGACGAGGACGACGAGGTGCTCGTGGTCCTCGCCAGCGGCAAGGTGGTACGCTCTGCCGTGGCCGAGGTGCCGGCCAAGGGCCGCGACACCATGGGTGTCGTGTTCGCCCGCTTCCCGGAAGATGACAGGATCATCGCCATCGCCCGGAACAGCGAGCGGAATCTGGACGCTCACGACGCCGAGCCGGTCGAGGAGTCGACCGGTGAGGAGGCCGAGCAGCCCGGAAAGGACAACACCGTAGATGAGTAGCGTGGCGGAACGATTGGCACAGAAATCCTCCTCCCGGAAGGGGCCGGCCAAGCAGGTCAGGCTCCGTCTCGTCTACATCGACTTCTGGTCGACCGTGAAGCTGTCGTTTCTCGTCGGGCTGTGCCTGGCGATCATCTCGATCGTCGGCGCATTCCTGATCTGGGTCGTGCTCGACCAGACGGGCATCTTCGACAACCTGAACAGCCTGTTCAAGGACATCTCGGGCTCCAGCGGAAGCGACCTGAAGTCGATCCTCAGCCTCAGCACGGTGATGGGCTTCTCCATCGTGGTGGCCATCCTCAACCTGGTGATCACGACGGCGCTCGGCGCCGTCTGCTCGCTGCTGTACAACCTGAGCGTGAAGATCACCGGCGGCCTCCTCGTCGGCTTCACCAACAACTGACCCGTTCCGTCCTGCCGTCTCACCCGCGCGCCGGCAGTCGCGTGCCGCCGCGAGACCTGCGAATCGTGCCGAGACCGGCGGGGAATACGCGGGCCTCGGCACGATCGTGCGGCCTCGGCGAGGGCGGCACCCGATTCGCCAGAACGCAGGCGCTCCGGTAGTCTGTCCTTCGGCCATTTCACGCGGCCTTCTCGGGGATATAGCTCAGGCGGTTAGAGCGCTTCGCTGATAACGAAGAGGTCCGAGGTTCAAGTCCTCGTATCCCCACGTATCCTCTCGCACGGGGCCTTAGCTCAGTTGGTAGAGCGCCTGCTTTGCAAGCAGGAAGTCAGGAGTTCGATTCTCCTAGGCTCCACCAGTTCAGACGTGATCGGACTCTGGCCGGGGTGAACGGTGCGAGGTGGTGGATCGCGAGGTTGAGTTCAACCCGTCCGGGGTGGTCTGTCGGGAGCAGGATGCCCGCAGCGTTGGCGAGAGCATCGAGACGGCCGACAAGCTCACCGATCCGGGTCGTGACGGCATCCCGACCGCTCCAAGGTCAAGCACTGGCTCACCGACGTCGAAGTCGACCACACGCTGCGCCTGGAACCGGTGTTGCGCTCCGTGTTCTTCTGGCTCATGACCCCCGAACAGCTCGCCGAACACCTGAACCGCGAAGCCGAATACTTCGAGACCCTGGCCACCAAGTATCGCGACCTCGCAGAGGCGAAGGACCGGGGCGAGTTCGAGTCGAGCACGCAAACGCAGTCGCTCCGGATCGCCGCCGAAGCCGGCGCCCGGCTCAATGAGGCCCTAGGACAGTGGGCGACGTGGGCCGCTGCGCATCCGCCTCGCTAGTCGCCCCCTGAGCGCGACGGGCCGCCGTCTCGGTGGGATGCCGATCCCCAGCGCGCCGCCGTAGTGGATCAGCGGGCCGTTGCGCACGACGACCACATCCGAGCAACCCATGCCCGGAATATCGTGCGTCACACGCCGCGGACGTCGAGGACGCCGCTGAGCCCGCTGAGCCGGAGCGAGTTGCCGGGGTACTGCATTCACACCGGCACGGTGCAGCTTCCGGCTCAGCGCATCCTCGCAGCACGGCGGGAAGCCGTGATCATCACCAGGCGATGCTGCAGGGCGGCATGACGCATGTGCCGGGGGGCGCTGGATGTCGTTGCGGAGCAGGCGCCGCCGACCCACCGAGCCGGATGTCCCGCCGACGTGCTGCCGCACTATTCGGCGTGTTCGATGAGGCCCCGTAGGGTCTCGAGGTCGCGTTCGACGGCTGCCGCGTCACGCTCGAACTCCTCGTCGCTGAGGCCGAGCTGCCTGATGGTGAAGATGATCTCCGCGCCGTCGGGGTGGGCGATGATCCTGACGGGGTTGTTGACGACCTCCCCCGAGGGCAGTCGCACGTCGTGGTCGACGACGCCGTGCTCGTTGCGGGGTGCGAAGGTGACGGTCACCTGTCCCATGGGGGAGTCCACGATGAGACCGTCGCCGTCTCGGGTGACCTTGCTCCGGGCCAGGCCCGCCGCCCACCTCGTGAGGTTGTCGGGGTCCGCGACGAACTCGTAGACCGCCTCGGGCGCTGCGGAGACGACCCTGCTGACATGCCTGCTCTTCATGGGCCGAGCCTCGCACCCGCCACCGACGCCCCCGCGACCTCCGAGCCTGCGCCGTGGTGGCACGATGGGCGCACCGGCGGCGCTCCTCAGCCGTGCACGCCGGCCGCGGTGGAGCCGATCCAGGCGAGCCACGGGCCGACCGACAGAAGGATGCCGCGCCCGAACAGCAGCACCCAGAGCGCGGCCGTCGCGCCGACGCACAGGCCCAGCACCGTGGCGAAACCGACGCTGACGCCCACGAATCCCAGCAGCGACCTCACGGGCGTCCGCCTCGAGGGAGCGGATTCCTCATGGGCGCACGTCGCCGTGAAGAGGTCGAGATCGCTTTCGCTCACCCGCGCAGTCTAGGCGCAGCGCGCCGGGTCGACCCCCCGCGAGCATCCGTGGCACGCCCGCGACGTAGGGTGTCACCATGGACATCCGCGTGGCCGCCTATGCCGTCATCGACGACGGCCGCCGGGTGCTGCTCGCGCATTGGAACGAGCGCGGACGAAGCGGGTGGACGCTTCCCGGCGGCGGCATCGAGCCGGGGGAGGACCCCGCCGATGCCGCCGTGCGCGAGGTCCGCGAGGAGACCGGCTTCGACGCCGAGCTGGACGCCCTCATCGGGGTGCACTCGCACGTGATACCGGAGGACCAGCGGGATTCCGGGTCCGGGCCCCTGCAGGCGCTGCGGATCCTCTACCGCGCCCACATCACCGGCGGGACGCTGACGATGGAGCAGGACGGGTCCACCGACGAGGCGCGCTGGTTCGACCTCGACGAGATCACGGCGCTGCGCCGCGTCTCACTCGTCGACATCGGGCTGCGCTTCGCCGGCCTCATCGACTGACGGCGCTCGACAGATCGAGGGGGACGGATGCCGAAGCATCCGCCCCCCTCGCGTCGTGCGCTATTCGGAGTCGGCCTCGCCGGAGGCGGGCTGCTCGGACGCCTCGTTCCCCGAGGCCGGACGCTCGGACGTGTCGTCCTCGGCGACCCAGAGCTCGTCGTCGGCGCGGAACGTCTGCCACACCGCATAGGCGATGCCCAGTACCGCCACCGCGGCCACCCCGATCGCGAGGTAGGTGCCGAACCCCGGCCCGGACTTCGCGGGCTGCGCCTTCTTGGCGATCTCGCCCCGGGCCGAGCGCAGCCGCTTCAGGGCTGCCTGCACTCGGGTGTCATGGGCGACGTCCGCGACGCTCAACGCGGTGCCGAGCACGGTCCCCACCGCCGGGACGACGTTGTGCGTGATCACGCCCCCCGCGGCACTGGTGACAGGCCGCACGTAGTGGTCGTATCCCTCGCGCAGCCGCGGCGCGACCTCTTCCCTGGTCAGCTTGGCCGCCTGCTGGCCGGCCTTCTGGGCGACCGAGTTGACCCGGCCCAGCACATCCTGCTGCGCCTCCCAGAGTTCCAATGCCTCAGCGCGAAGCCGGTTGAGTTCCTTCTGACGCTTGCGTGACAGGCTCACGGTTCCTCCGCCCGCTCGTACTTGCAGTCCCTCCATCTTGCCACCGAAAGCGACGGCCGCCAGGGGCTGGACAGAACGCACCCGATCCTGCCAGGGGCGGCCAGCACCGCTATGCAAGAATTGAGGCCATGTCCAAGCACACCGCGGTGGCGACCCTGCACACCAATCACGGCGACATCGCCGTCCATCTGTACGGCAACCACGCGCCCAAGACGGTGCGCAACTTCATCGGACTCGCCACCGGTGAGCAGGAATGGACAGACCCGACGACCGGCGAGCAGCGCACGGACAGCCTCTACAGCGGGGTCGTCTTCCACCGCATCATCCCTGGGTTCATGATCCAGGGCGGCGACCCGCTTGGCACGGGGACCGGCGGTCCCGGGTACCGCTTCGACGACGAGATCAACCCCGACCTCGACTTCACGCGGCCCTACATGCTCGCCATGGCCAACGCCGGTATCCAGGGCGGCCGGGGGACCAACGGGTCACAGTTCTTCATCACCGTCGCCCCGACCACCTGGCTGCAGGGCAAGCACACCATCTTCGGCGAGGTCGCCGACGATGAGTCGCGTCGCGTGGTCGACAAGCTCTCCGGACTCTCCACGGATGCCCGCGATCGGCCGATCGAGGACGTCGTCATCGAGTCCATCAGCGTCGAGCAGGCGTAGCGGCGGTCCGAGCGCCGGCATCCATCGAGCACCCGAGCACAGAGTGTCGCAACCGACATCGCCCGGCGAGCAGTCGCCGCCCGCGTGCTACCGGCATCCCGACCGGCCGACGTACGCGCGCTGCCAGCGCTGCGGCCGGCCCATCTGCGGGGAGTGCCAGACCCCGGCGCCGGTGGGGTTCATCTGCCCCGAGTGCATGCGGCAGCAGCGGGCGAGCGCGCCGCGCACCAGGTCGGCGTTCCTGACCCGGATGACCGGCCCGCGGCAGCCGACGGTCACGTACGCCATCATCGCGCTGTGCGTCGTGGTGTTCATAGCTCAGTGGGTGAGCGGGCTCGGCAACGGTCCCGTCACGTCGGCGCTCTGGTACGCGGGCATCTACGGCTACCCGAACGACACGGTCGTCCGGACGGCTCAGGGCGCCGTGCTCGGCTCGTACGAGCCGTGGCGGATGCTCACCACCGCGTTCGTGCACGCCAATCTGCTGCACATCGCGCTGAACATGTACACCCTGTGGATCTTCGGCATGGTGCTCGAGCCGATGCTCGGCCGGGTGCGATACGGGGTGCTGTTCCTGCTCAGCGCCATAGCGGGTTCCGTCGGCGTCTACCTGCTGGACACGCCCGACCAGCCCGTGGTGGGCGCGTCCGGGGCGATCTTCGGCATGATGGCCGCGCTGCTGGTCATCCAGCGCCACCTGGGCGGGCAGATCACCCAGCTCCTCGTGCTGGTCGGCATCAACCTGGTGATCAGTTTCCTTCCCGGATTCGGCATCGCCTGGCAGGCGCACGTGGGCGGGCTGGTCGGCGGCGCGCTCGTCGGCCTGATCTACACGCGGACGCGGTCGCGGTCGCGCCGTCCTCTGCAGATCGTGCTGCTCGTGGCGCTGACCGTGGCGCTGGTCATCCTCGGGAGCTGGCACGTGTTCGCAGGCTGAGTGGACCGCCGGGCGAGATCCCGTCGAAGTTATCCACAGGCTTGCTCACAGGGGGATAATTACACGGGTGTAATTGGCCGCGGAAGATGCCGAGGCGGGCGGGGGCAGCGCCGCCCCGCGAGCATCATCAGCGCCAGCGCGTCGTCATCAGGAAGCCCACGAACGCGATCGCGAACCCGATGAGGATGTTCCAGGCGCCCAGGCCGGGGACCGGGTACTGACTTCCGCTCACGTAGAACACGACGATCCACAGCAGTCCGACGATCATGAAGCCGAGCATGACCGGGAGGAACCACACGGGGTTGGGCGACTCGGCGTTCGACCGCACCTCGCTGGCCGGCCGGGAGGGGCGCTTGGTTCGGGTCTTGGAAGCCATAGTGCGATCAGTTTAGCCGCCACCGGGGAGCGGCACCCCCGGCCGGCTGCGGGCGACCCTGTGCACTTTCGGGCGCGGGCAGAGGGTCCCCCGATAGACTCCGGGTTCGTGACCGACCACGAGGACCCCTCGGCAGCCGACGAGCTTCGCCTCGCCGGGATGCTGCCCGCCTCGGAGCCGGACGAGCCCGCTTCCTCGGGCCAGCGCCGACACGCGCGTCGTGCGCGAGCCCGGCACGGCGACAGGCCACCTCGGAAGGTCTCCGTCGTCGGCGTCGTCGGCGAGCTGCTGGTCACCGCCGGCGTGCTCGTGCTGCTGTTCCTGGGCTGGCAGACGTGGTGGCAGTCAGGGGTCCTGTCGGCGCAGCAGGCCAACGCGGCGGCCGAGCAGAGCCAGAGGTTCCTGGACCACGTCAGGGAGAAGGCGACCCCGACGCCGACCCCCACCGCCACGGCAGGTGATGACGGGGCGAAGCGGGCGGACTACGGACCGCCACCGGTCATGAAGGCCCCCGGGCCCGCCCAGGCGTTCGCCGTCATCTATGTGCCCAGGTTCGGGGCGGACTGGAAGCGGACGATCCGCGAGACCGTGGACGTGGAGAGCGTGCTGAACAGCTACGACGCCGGAGTCGGGCATTATCCGAACACCGTGATGCCGGGCGCCGTCGGCAACTTCGCGATCGCCGCCCACGACACCGGATACGGCAACACGTTCATCGACGTCTCAAAGCTGCAGGTGGGCGACGCCATCTACATACAGACGAAGGACGGCTACTACACGTACCGGTTCCGCAACATGGAGTACATCCGCCCGTCCGCCGTTCAGGTGCTCTACGCGGTGCCGCAGGTGAAGGACGCCCAGCCGGGCGACCGCTACATCACCCTCACCACGTGCAATCCGCCGTACCACGCGCAGGAGCGCATCGCCGCGTTCGGCGTGCTGGAGTCGTGGCAGCCGCTGTCGGCCGGTCCGCCGGCGGAGATCGCGGCCGAAGTGGGGAGCGACTGATGTACGGCGCGCTGTGGCGGGTGCTGCCCGGGCCGGTGTGGGTGAAGGTCGTCGTCCTTGTGGTGCTCGCGGCCGCGGTGCTCTACTGCCTCGTGACCTGGGTGTTCCCCTGGGTCGACGGGCTGCTGCAAACCAACGAGGAAGGGACCGTCGGCACATGACCCGGGTGCTCGTGATCGACAACTACGACAGCTTCGTCTACACCCTGGACGGGTACCTGCGCGAGCTCGGCGCCCAGACGGATGTCGTGCGCAACGACGCCATCGAGTCCGGTGACCTGCCCGGGGCGCTCGCCGGCTACGACGGAGTGCTGCTCTCCCCGGGGCCGGGAACCCCGGCGGATGCGGGCGTGTCGGTGGACGCGGTCGGCGCGGCCCTGGCATCCGGCACACCGCTGCTGGGCGTGTGCCTCGGCCACCAGGCGATCGCGGAGGCGTTCGGCGCCACCGTGACGAACGCCGAGGAGCTCATGCACGGCAAGACCTCGTTGGTGCAGCACGACGGGTCGCAGCTCTACGAGGGCGTGCGCCAGGGCTTCACCGCCACCCGCTATCACTCGCTCGCCGTGGTCGCCTCGACGGTGCCCGACGAACTCATCGTGACCGCACGCACCGCCGGCGGCGTGATCATGGGCCTTCGACACCGGGAGGCGCCGATCTTCGGGGTGCAGTTCCATCCCGAGTCGGTGCTGACCCAGGACGGCTATCGGATGCTCGGCAACTGGCTCGCCGTCGCCGGCCTCGAGCACGCGAAGGAGCTGGCCCAGGGCCTGGACCCCCTGATCGCCGCGGGCTGATCGGCGCGAGCGGATCGGCGACCGAACGAGCGCCGCGCGACCGCCTCGCGCCTGCGGGCGGCTAGCCCGTGCAGTAGGTGAACCTGATGGTGGAGCCCTGCGGCACCGGCCCAGGGGCGGTGTCCTGGTGGTTCACCGGCGCCCCGGTCTGCGTCGGGCAGGAGGGATCGCCCTCCGGGTCCGGTACGAGGCCGAGCTTGGGATCCTGGAGGATGGATGCCGCATCCTGCACGCTCTTGCCGGTGAGGTCGGGCAGTGTGACCTGCCCGTTGGACACCACGAAGTTGACCGTGTCGCCCTCGTGCGCGGTAGTCCCGCTGGCGGGATCCGTGGAGATGACGACGTTCGCCGGCACCGTTGGCGAGTCCTGCTGCGTGATCTGGCCCATGACGAAGCCGAGGTCCTGCAGCTGCCTCTCCGCATCGTCGATCGACTTGCCCGCGACGTCCGGCACCTGCACCGGCTTCGCCCCGCTGGAGACGTAGACGGTGACGCTGTCGCCCTTGCTGGCGATCACCCCGGCGCTCGGATTGGTGCGGATCACCCTGCCCTTGGCCACCTGTGTGCTCGGCTCGTCGGTGAAGGTCGCCGAGAGGTGGGCGTCGTGCAGTGCGCGCGTCGCCTCCTGAACCGTCATGCCGGCGACTGCGGGGACCTTCGCCGCATTGTCGGCCAGTTGCTGCGTGGGCGTCTGATTGAACACCCAGAGCAGCAGCGCGGTGATGATCACCGCAACGCAGAGCACACCTGCCCAGATCCACAGCACCGGCGGCCGGTTCTGCGTCCGCACCACCTGATCGTCGTCCGCGAGCTGGCGCAGCGCCGCCTCCGTCGGGGTGGGACTCGTGGCCGAGTCGCCGAAGAGGGCCGAGTCGATGACGTCGTGCCTCTTGTGCACCGGGACCTTGCCGGAGGCCGCCAGCTCCAGGTCCTCGCGGAACTCCGAAGCCGTCTGGTAGCGCTGGAAGCGGTCCTTCCCCAGCGCCCGCATCACCACCATGTCGAAGGCGGGCGAGACCCGCGGGTTGACGCTGCTCGGCTTCACCGGGCGTTCGCTGACGTGCTGGTAGGCCACCGCCACGGCGGTGTCGCCCCGGAACGGTGGCCGACCGGCGAGCATCTCGAAGAGCACGACCCCGGTGGAGTACAGGTCGGTGCGGGCGTCCACCGTCTCACCCTTCGCCTGCTCCGGCGAGAAGTAGCTCGCCGTGCCCAGGATCGCGGTGGTCTGCGCGACCGTGGCGGACGAGTCGCTGATGGCGCGAGCGATGCCGAAGTCCATCACCTTCACCTGCCCGGTGCGGGTGATCATGATGTTGCCCGGCTTGATGTCCCTGTGCACCACTCCGGCGCGGTGGGAGTACTCCAGGGCCGTCAGCAGTCCCGCGGTGATCCGCGCCGCCTCCGCGGGATCGAGGGGACCCTTGCGCAGGATGTCGCGCAGCAGCACGCCGTCGACGTATTCCATGACGATGAACGGGGCCTGCACCTCGTTGCCCATGGCGTCGCGCACCGTCTCCTCGCCGGCGTCGAAGACGCGCACGATGGTCGGATGCGCCATGCGCGCCGCAGCCTGCGCCTCCTGACGGAAACGGGTGCGAAAAGCCGGATCGGTGGCCAGCGACGGCTTCAGCAGCTTGATCGCGACAGTGCGCCCGAGGCGGATGTCCACCCCCCTGTGCACGTCGGCCATGCCGCCGCGGCCGATGAGCTCGCCCACCCGGTATCGCCCCGCGAGCATGCGGGGTTCATCCGTGGTGGGGTACTCGACGTCTGGCAACACTGCGATCAGTGTAACCGGGCAGGGTTGCGGGTTCGGTGTGCCCCCGACGTCACGGAGCCGGCTGCGCCGTGACCGTGATCGCCGGCGACTGGCCCGACTCCACGGACTGGCCGCAGAAGATCGTGTATGTGACCTCGTGCGGGTTGGTGTCGGTGAACGTGATGGTGCCCTGAGAGCCCTGCACCGGACCGGTCGGCGACGGCTTGCCGTCGATGTAGAACTGCCGCCCGGTGAGCTGCTGGCCGGCCGGGCACTGCTGGCTGCCGAAGTTGAACGTGGCGGGCTGGTTCACGATCGCCGGCTTGGTGATCTGGGTGACGGTGTCGGTCGGCGCGGACGGCGGCGTCATGCTGCCCCACACGCTCAGCGTGATCGTCTGATCGAACCGGACGTTCCCCGTCGGGTTCACCCCGTTGACCACGTTCACCTTGTCCGGGCTCGTCGCCGGGCCGGTCACGTTCTTCTGGATGTTGTTGCGGTTGAACCCCAGCGCGGCCAGCGCGGCCACCGCATCGTCGTACGACTTGCCGACGTAATCGCCCGGGTTGATCGTCGCGCTGGTAGGTCGTTCCGAGTGCGTGACCGTCGGCGACGGCGTCGCCGACCTCGTGCGCGGCGCGGAGCTGGTGGTGCTGCCGGTGGGCGCCGGGCTGTTGTGGTTCTGCGTGAAGAGGGCGACGAGGGTGGCGATCAGGATGATCGCCAACAGCGCGATCAACGCGATCAAGGGCCAGGTCCACGGGCTGCGCTTCTTCTTTTTCTTCGGCTCCTCCGGCTCCTCCTCCGCCTCGGCGGCGGAGAGCACGGTCGTGGCCTGCGTCGTTCCGGCACCGGCCGATGGCAGCAGCAGCGTGTTGAAGCCCGTCGTGTTCGCACCCTCGCCGAGCACCGCGGGCACGGCCGCCGCGGCGGCCTGGATGTCGCCGCGGCGCAGTGCCGTCGCCGCGCGCGCGAGCTGGGCCGCGGATGCCGGCCGCTCCGCCGGGTTCTTGGCGATGCAGGAGTAGACGAGATTGCGCACGGGCTCGCTGACCGTGATCGGCAGAGGCGGCGGCTGCTCGTTGATCTGCGCCATGGCGATCGCCACCTGCGACTCGCCGGTGAACGGCCGCCGCCCCGCGAGGCATTCGTACGCCACGATCCCGAGCGAGTAGATGTCGGTCGTTGGCGAGGCGGGATGACCCGACGCCTGCTCCGGTGACAGGTACTGCACGGTCCCCATCACCTGGCCGGTGGCGGTGAGCGGAACCTGGTCGGCGATGCGGGCGATGCCGAAGTCGGTGATCTTGACCCGACCATCCGGCGTGATCAGGAGGTTTCCGGGCTTGATGTCGCGGTGCACGAGACCCGCGGCGTGGGCGGCCTGCAGTGCCATCGCCGTCTGCGCGACGATGTCGAGAACGCGGTCAGGCGAGAGAATGCGCT
>JAATFB010000033.1 GCA_015655415.1 Actinomycetales bacterium | reverse complement strand
GCCGAGAACGTGATGCTCGGTCACGAGACGACGAAGGCCGGTGGCAGGCTCGACCTCGCCGCGGCCCGCGAGACCGTGCGCCGCATCTCGGCGCGGTTCGGCTTCGACGTCGATCCGGACGCCCGCATCGAGGACCTGCCCGTCGGCGTGCAGCAGCGGGTCGAGATCATCAAGGCGCTCTCCCGCGACGCGAAGGTGCTCGTCTTCGACGAGCCGACCGCGGTGCTGACGCCGCAGGAGACCGACGAGCTGATGGCGATCATGCGACAGCTTCGCGATGCGGGGACGGCGATCGTCTTCATCACGCACAAGCTGCGCGAGGTGCGCGAGGTCGCCGATCGGATCACCGTCATGAGGCTCGGCAAGGTGGTCGGGGAGGCATCCCCCACCGCGAGCAACTCCGAGCTGGCGTCGCTCATGGTCGGCCGGTCGGTGGAGCTGACCGTGCGGAAGAAGCCGGCTCGGCCGGCAGAGGCGGCGCTTCGGGTTCGCGGGCTCACCGTGATCGATCCCGTCGGCCAGCTCGTGGTGAACGACGTGAGCTTCGACGTGAGATCCGGAGAGATCCTCGCGATCGCCGGGGTCCAGGGCAACGGGCAGACCGAGCTGACCGAGGCGCTGCTCGGTCTGCAGGACCAGGTGGAGGGCGAGGTGCTCCTGGACGGCAGGCCGCTCACCGGCTCGAGCGTGCGCAGGGTGCTGGAGGCCGGCGTCGGCTTCGTCCCCGAGGACCGCAACGAGGACGGTCTGATCGGCGCCTTCTCCATCGCCGAGAACCTCATGCTCGACCGATCCGACGGACCGCCCTTCGTCAGGGGCGGAACGCTGCAGCTCGCGTACCTCAGGAGGTTCGCCGCCGACAAGGTCGCCGAGTTCGACGTGCGCGCGCAGAGCATCGACACGCCGGTCGGGACGCTCTCCGGCGGCAATCAGCAGAAGGTCGTGCTGGCGCGCGAGCTGAGCCGCGAGCTGAGGCTGCTCGTGGCTGCCCAGCCCACCCGCGGTCTCGACGTCGGCTCGATCGAGTTCGTGCACCGGCGGATCGTGGAGGCACGGGACTCCGGGATCCCGGTGATCGTGGTCTCGAGCGAGCTCGACGAGGTCGACGCGCTGGCGGATCGCATCGCGGTGATGTATCGAGGCGGCATCGTGGGGATCGTGCCGGCGGGAACCGATCGCGAGACACTCGGGATCATGATGGCGGGGGAGCGTCCGGATGCCGGGAACCTGCCGACGCCGCCGTCCTCCGGCGCCGGCCACGACGCCGACCCGAGAGGAGAGGCAGCGTGAGCGGTCGGCACGACGGCACGCGGGCGTCAGACGCCCAGGATGCTGCGACCGGGGAGGCCGCGAGCCTCGACGTTGCTCTTGAGGGCGGCGCCGGGGTCCCGCCGGACGACGAGCGCCAGCCGGATCGCTTCAGCGACGCCCTGCGTCAGATCGTGGGCGGCGGCGTCGTCATCTCGATCCTCGCCGTCGTGCTCGCCCTGGTGGTCGGCGCGATCCTCATCGCCGTGACCGATCCGGGGGTGCAGAGGGCGGCCGGCTACTTCTTCGCCCGGCCGACCGACACGTTCCAGGCGGCCTGGAACGTGGTGTCCGGGGCGTACACGTCGCTGTTCCAGGGCTCCATCTACAACTTCGGGCGACCGACGTTCGCGACGGGCATCCGTCCGTTCATGGACACCCTCACCTACGCCACCCCGTTGATCGTCGCCGGCCTCGGCGTGGGCCTCGGGTTCCGCACCGGCATCTTCAACATCGGCGGCCAGGGTCAGATGCTGATCGCCGCGGCCTTCTGCGGCTGGATCGGGTGGTCCCTCCATCTGCCGCCGGTGCTGCACCTGGTGGTGGCCGTGGCCGCCGGATTCGTCGGCGGCGCGATCTGGGCGGCAGTCGCCGGCGTGCTCAAGGCGCGGACGGGCGCCCACGAGGTGATCGTGACGATCATGCTCAACTGGGTCGCCTTCTACCTCATCTCGTACCTGCTGCGCACGCCGGGCGCCCTTCAGGCGCACGGCTCCAACAACCCGAAGTCGCCCGCCATCCTGCCCACCGCCGTCCTTCCGCCGATCTTCGGCCCGCAGTACCAGCTGCACTGGGGCTTCGTGATCGCCGTCGCGGCGACGATCGTCGTGTGGTGGCTGCTGGAGCGATCCAGTCTCGGGTTCAAGTTCCGCGCGGTGGGCGAGAACCCGCATGCGGCGCGGGTGGCGGGCATCAGCGTGAACGCGGCCATCGTGTGGTCGATGGTCATCGGCGGCGGGCTCGTCGGCCTGGCCGCGGTCGACCAGGTCCTCGGCACGACGACGGGCGGGTTCGGGTCGTCGATCGACGCGGGGATCGGCTTCGACGCGATCACGGTGGCGCTGCTGGGGCGCTCCCGCCCGCTGGGCATCTTCATAGCGGGCGTCCTGTTCGGCGCCTTCAAGGCAGGCGGGTTCCTGATGCAGGCGGCCAACGACATCCCCATCGACATCGTGCTGGTCGTGCAGTCCCTGATCGTGCTCTTCATCGCCGCGCCGCCTCTGGTGCGGTCGATCTTCCGGTTGCCCACCCCGGGTCCGCGTCCGCCGGCAAGGCCCACGAGCAAGGCGCCCGTGGCGCCCAGCGCCCCGAAGGAGGTGGCGGCGAAGTGACGACCACCGCCGATCACTCGAAGCCGGATGCCTCGCCGATCGTTCTCGAGAAGAAGGTCGTGCGCAGCATCAAGACGCCGGTCATCCTCACCGCGGTCGCGGTGCTGTCGATCGTGCTGTTCGTGGTGTTCCGCCGCGGCGGAGAGACGACGTTCACATTCGCCGGGGGCCGGGTGGCACCCAGCCTGCCGCAGCTCGTGCTTCCCACCACCGCGACCTGCGTCGTGCTCACCGTGCTGCTGGCCGTGCTTGCGGCCGTGAGCTGGTGGCTGGTGGTCCGCCTCGCGCGGGTGCCGCTGGGGTATTCGGGCGTGTTCGCGTTCCTGTTCGTGGTGACGTTCCTCACCTGGGCGGCCGGGGCGGGCTCGCGGCCTCTGCCGATCACCAGCCTGCTGCTGGGAACGGTGAGCCTGAGCGTTCCGTACATCTTCGGAGCGATGGGCGGCGTGCTGTCCGAGCGCAGCGGCGTGGTGAACATCGCCATAGAGGGGCAGCTGCTCGGCGGCGCCTTCCTGGCCGCCGTGGTGGCGAGCATGACGCGGTCGCTGTGGCTGGGCCTGCTCGCCGCCCTGGTGGCCGGGGTGCTCGTCTCGTTCGTGCTCGCCGCGTTCGCCATCAAGTACTACGTCGACCAGGTGATCGTCGGCGTCGTGATCAACGTGCTCGTGCTCGGCCTGACCAACTTCCTGTACAGCCAGGTTCTCGCGAAGGACGCGACCCTGCTCAATCACCCGCCGCTGCTGCCGGCGATCCCGATCCCGGGTCTGAGCGCCATCCCCGTCATCGGCCCGGTGCTCTTCGACCAGTCGATCATCGTCTACCTGATGTACATCGCGGTGGCGGCCGTCTACGTCGGGCTCTTCCACACCCGGTGGGGGCTGCGCCTGCGCTCGGTGGGGGAGCACCCGCAGGCGGCCGACACCGTGGGCATCAACGTGGCGGGGACCCGGTTCTGGAACGTCTCCCTCGCGGGCGCGATCGTCGGTCTAGGCGGAGCCTATTTCACGCTCGGATCGGTCGGGTCGTTCACGGAGGACATGACCGGCGGCCAGGGCTACATCGCCCTCGCGGCGGTGATCTTCGGCAGATGGGATCCGATCCGCGCCACGCTCGCCGCGCTGCTGTTCGGCTTCGCCAGCAACCTGCAGTACACGCTCGCCGCCGTGGGCTCCCCGGTGCCCAGCGAGTTCCTGCTCATGCTGCCGTACGTCGTCACCATCCTCGCCGTGGCCGGGTTCGTGGGGTACGTGCGCGGTCCCGCGGCGGACGGCAAGCCGTACATCAAGTCCTGAGAGCGGCCGTCGGCGGGGCGGTCGCGTGGGCGCGAGACGAACAGGATATGACGAGACGATGAGCGAGGAAGCCACGCCCTTCTCGGGCGAGATCGACTGGGGCGCGCTGCGCACCGAGGCCGAGGAGGCCATGAGACGGGCGTACGTGCCCTATTCACGGTTTCCTGTGGGCGCGGCGGCGCTCGCGACCGACGGCCGTCTGGTCGCAGGATGCAACGTGGAGAACGCGAGCTACGGGCTCACCCTGTGCGCGGAGTGCTCGCTCGTCTCCATGCTGCACATGACCGGCGGCGGCCAGCTGGTGGCCTTCACCTGCGTGAACGGCGACGGCGAGGTCATCATGCCGTGCGGCCGCTGCCGTCAGCTGCTGTACGAGCACTCGGTCTCCGGCATGATGCTGGAGACCGGGTACGGCATCCGCACCATCGACGAGGTGCTGCCGGACGCCTTCGGCCCCCGCGATCTCGAGGAGTTCCATGCCTGAGGCGTTCGACGCCGTCGACCTGATCAAGTCGAAACGCGACCATGGCGAGCTCACCACCGCCGAGATCCACTGGCTCGTCGACGCATACACGCGCGGCTACGTCGCCGATGAGCAGATGTCGGCCTGGGCGATGGCCGTGCTGCTCAACGGCATGACGCGCCGCGAGATCCGTGACCTCACCATCGCGATGATCGCCAGCGGCGAGCGGATGAGCTTCGCCGATCTCGGCAAGCCGACGGTCGACAAGCATTCGACGGGCGGCGTGGGCGACAAGATCACGCTGCCGCTCGTGCCACTGGTGGCATCCTTCGGCGTGGCGGTGCCGCAGCTGTCCGGACGCGGACTCGGGCACACCGGTGGCACGCTCGACAAGCTGGAGAGCATCTCCGGCTGGCGTGCGTCGCTGACCACCGAGGAGCTCTTCGCGCAGCTGCGCGACGTGGGCGGCGCGATCTGCGCCGCGGGCGCCGGGCTCGTGCCGGCCGACAAGAAGCTCTACGCCCTTCGCGACATCACGGGGACGGTCGAGGCGATCCCGCTGATCGCCTCCTCGATCATGAGCAAGAAGATCGCCGAGGGCACCGGGGCTCTGGTGCTCGATGTGAAGTTCGGCTCCGGTGCGTTCATGCGCGATATCGAGCGGGCCCGCCAGCTCGCACGCACCATGGTGGAGCTCGGGGCGGATGCCGGAGTGGCGACATCCGCCCTGCTCACCGACATGAACGCGCCGTTGGGCCGGGCGATCGGCAATGCCAACGAGGTGCGGGAGTCGATCGAGGTGCTCGCCGGCGGCGGCCCCGAGGACGTCGTCGAGCTCACGCTGGCGCTCGCCCGTGAGATGCTCCGACTCGTCGGACAGCCGGACGCCGACGTGGAGCACGCGCTGCGCTCCGGCCGAGCCATGGACTCGTGGCGCGCGCTCATCCGGGCCCAGGACGGCGATCCGGACGCCCCGCTTCCGCGTCCTCGCGAGACCCACACCGTGTCGGCATCCCGTGACGGCGTCGTCTCCCGCCAGGACGCGCTCGCTTTCGGCATCGCGGCATGGCGCCTCGGCGCGGGGCGCGCCCGTCGCCAGGACCCGGTGCTGCACGCCGCGGGTGTCGACCTGCACGCCAAGGTGGGCGACACGGTGGCGGCGGGCGATCCCCTCTTCACGCTCGCCACGGACGATCCGGTGCGGTTCGAGCGCGCGCTCGATGCGCTCGATGGCGCCTGGGACATCGCGGATTCCGCGCCGGAGCGCCGTCCCCTCGTCGTGGAGCGCATCGGCTGACACCCGCCACCTGCCTGCCATCCGTCCGGCTGGCGTCCGGCTGTAGCCCGTCCGCCGTCTGCCTGTAGCCCGTCCGGCTGTCGCCCATCCGCCGAGAAGCCACTTGGTGCTCCATCCGGCCGGCCGTTCGGACACATTCTGGCTTCTGGTGCGGCACCATAGGCTGCCGCGCTCAGCCGTGCGCGCATCCCGTGCGCGGGCCGCCGAGAAGCCGGTCCGCGCGGGTCCGCGCGCCCCATTCCGGCAGGAACCGGCTTCTGGCCCCATTCCGGCGGCAACCGGCTTCCGACCGTCCCGCACGGGAGAAGGCCGATGGCGGCAGTGGATCATGGCAGCCATCCGCGGCTGAGCAACGCGCTCCGGGTTCGCCGCACCACCTCGTCGGCCGACATCTTTCGCGTCACGCGGATCGCGATCCAGCCGAGGGCGGATAGGTCGTTGTATCGGGTGATGTCGCGGTCGTAGCGCGCGAGGCTCTCGTGCACCTCGCCCTCGTATTCGACGACGATGCGGAACTCCCGGTAGACGAGGTCGCAGCGTGCGACGAAGCCCCGTGTCGCCGACCGGATGTCGAGGTTGGTCTCCGGCTCGGGAAGACCGGCGCGCACGAGCAGGAGGCGCAGCCTGGTCTCCCGTGGGGAGTCGACGCGTGGGCGCAGCAGATCCAGCGCCTCCCGGGCGAGTGCGGCCCCTCGCCGTCGCCCGAAGGCTCTGACCGTCCGAGCGAGTGCGGCCGTCGTGTCGTCTCCGTGAAAAGCGAGTGTCGCGTCGCCGGCCGCCACGAGCGCATCCAGGTCCAGGACGCCCGCGAGCTGGCACCAGGTCCAGTACGGAGACGTGCGCGCGATGCCGTCGACGGATGTGACGGGTTCCGGATGTGCGGGAGTGTGCCCGACGACGCCTCTGGCACGGGGTCCACGCTCCGGGAGCGCGGCCGACACGTGCAGTGGTCCGCGCTCCTGCGTCCGCGGCAGCGGGATGCCCCAGAGCACGGCCGCGCTGACGTGGCTGAAGTAGTGGCCGTGCGGCATCCGGGTGCAGTAGGCGGCGCAACGGGCGGCATGCGTCCACTCCACCAGAGGGGGCGCGCGCACGCCGCGAAACGGGATGTCGAGGTCGCTCGCACGCATCCGTCCCGGTGTGATGCCGGCCGCTCGGCCGCGTCGCACCGAGAACGGTTGTCCGCGAATGGGTGGCGGGAGGATCGATGGTCGGCGCATGCAACGAGGATGCCCGCCCGCGGCACCGCAACCACCCCCGCGGGCCGGATCTGGGGATCGCCTCGGCCACCCGGCTCCTGGGGAGGACGGGTGCTGTGGGGTCTTCGGGAAGGCTGGGGGGTCTTCGGGAAGGCTCGGGAGGTCTTCGGGAAGGGAGGCTGGGTGCCGGGAGGGGCGTTCGGGAGGGGTACGGGCGCCGATGAGGGCGCCCCCGACGAGATCGCCGACGAGGGCGCACCAACGAGAAGCCAGTTGGTGTTGAGACGCCTACGGTATTCCGACACCAACTGGCTTCTCAGCGGGAGAGCCGGGGCCAGGGACCGGGGCAGGGGGCAGGGGACCGGGGACCGGGGACCGGGGCAGGGGGCCAGGGGCAGGGGGCCAGGGACCAGGGACCAGGGGCAGGTGGCTAGGCAGGGGCACGGGGCCGGGCACAGGCGGAAGGGTGTGGATGCGGCGACGCGGGCCGGGGATGGGGCCGTTACCCTGGAGCAATGAGCGCAGAGTCTGCCGTCGGCGAGCCTCCGAGTACCGCCGCCCAGCACGTCGTCGACGGAGTCGACGTGCGCACGATCCCCAAGGTGTCGCTGCACGACCATCTCGACGGCGGCCTGCGGCCGCAGACCATCGTCGAGCTCGCCGACGAGATCGGGCTCGACCTGCCCGAGACCGATGCGGATGCGTTGGCCCACTGGTTCGCCCGGCAGTCCGACTCGGGGTCCCTCCTGAAATACCTGAAGACGTTCGACATCACCACGGCGGTGATGCAGACCCGGGACGGCCTCGCTCGGGTGGCGCGCGAGTTCGTGCTCGACCTGGCCGCCGACGGCGTCGTCTACGGCGAGGTGCGGTGGGCGCCCGAACAGCACCTGAGCCGCGGTCTCACGCTGGACCAGGCCGTCGAGGCGGTGCAGAGCGGCCTGGACCAGGGCGTTGCGGATGCCGGCGCCCGCGGGCTGGGCATCCGCGTCGGTCAGCTCGTCACGGCCATGCGGCACGCCGATCGTGCGCTGGAGATCGCGCAGCTCGCCGTGCGGCACCGCGACGCGGGGGTCGTGGGCTTCGACATCGCCGGGGCGGAGGCCGGCTACCCGGCGAGCAGCCACCGAGTCGCGTTCGACTTCCTCGCCGAGCAGTACTTCCCGACCACGGTGCACGCGGGCGAGGCGGACGGTCCGGCGAGCATCCAGAGCGCACTGATCGACGGACGGGCGCTCCGTCTCGGCCACGGCGTGCGGATCGCCGAGGACATCACCATCGAACGCCAGGATGACGAGAACATCTATGTCTCGCTGGGCAGGCTCTCGCAGTGGGTGAAGGATCGCGAGATCGCGTTGGAGCTGAGCCCTTCCTCGAACCTCCAGACCGGGGCGATAGACCCCTGGGGCAGGGAGCTCGTCGACCACCCGTTCGACCTGCTCTATCAGTTGGGCTTCCGGGTGACCGTGAACACCGACAACCGGCTCATGAGCCGGACGTCGCTGAGCCGCGAGCTGGCGCTGCTGTCGGATGCCTTCGGCTACGACCTCGACGACCTCGAGACGTTCCAGCTCAACGCGGCCCATGCGGCATTCCTGCCGCTGGAGGACCGGGAGGACCTCGCGGAGACGATCTCGTCCGGCTTCGACGCCATCTGAGCACGGCCTACGGTGCGCCGGGAGGCCGCCGCGTGGCGCCATCGCCGTCTTCGGGCCGCACGCCGCGAATCCGGCCGCGCGGCCCCGTCGCGGATGCCGTGCGGAGGCGCCACACCCGTGCCATGGCGCCGCCGTGCGGCTCCGTGACGCCCTGCGGACGCTCTCAGCGGGCTCGACGAATCGTCGCGATACGCTTGTGGGCATGCCGCTCCCGCCGCTGCCCGACTCCGCCATCGATCTCGGTGTGCACGCGGCGGACTGGCGGACGGCGGTGCGATTGGCCGGCAACGCGCTGCGCCGATCGGGTGCGACGCGCGACAGCTACACCGAGCGGATGATCCAGGTGATCGACGAGTTCGGGGCCTATATCGTGATCGGGCCCGGGCTGGCGCTCGCGCACGCCCGACCGGGGCCGGATGTGCTCGCCGACGGGCTGTCCGTGGTGACGCTCGCCACGCCGGTGGTGTTCGGGCATCCGCACAACGACCCTGTGCGCGTGGTCATCGGCCTCGCGGTCGAGACGGCGGACGCCCACGTCCACTCGGTCGCGGAACTCGCCAACATCTTCAACGACCCGGAGGCGATCCCGGCGCTGGCGAACGCCGCGACCGCCGAGGACGTGTGGCGGGTGATCGGCGCGACCGATGTGCCGCGCGACGTGTCCGCGCCGGCGCGCTGACGAGAGCGGGCATGGCCGTTGACGCCGTTCCGCTGCGACGTACCGGGAAGGAGGCTGGAGTGAAGATCGTGGCGATCTGTGGAGCCGGTGTGGGGACATCCGCGATCCTGAAGGTGAACGCCGAACGAGCGCTGGGCAGGCTCGGCATCTCCGCCGACGTGGTCGCGTCGGATGTCGCGGGTCTGGCGACGACGGGCACGGATGCGCAGGTCATCCTCACCTCGCCGGAGCTCGTCGAGCGCATCCCGCGCACGAACGCCGATGTCATCGTGGTCGACAACTACTTCGACGTGAGCGAGCTCGAGCGCAAGCTCGACCAGGCGCTCGGCTAGTTGCGGCGTCCGCGCAGGCGCCCGGCTCCTGCCCCCGTTCGCGCCCGCAACGGTTCGTCGCGGCCGCACGGAACGTGTCGCGGCAGCGCCTCACGGGTTCTCGTGATGCCGTCCAGCCTGCCCAGGGGATTGGCGGCCACCGGCGTCCCCCTCGTCAAATAGACAGGTATGACTGTACAGTCTAGACTGTACGCATGTCGAGCACGCAAGCCGGGTCCCAGCGGACCGCCGTGAGCCCGCTCCAGACCGCGATCGATCTCCGCACCGTCGTCGCCCGCCTCCTCCGCCGCTTCCGCGAGGCCGGCGCCGACTCGTCCATCACGCCCTCGCAGGCCTCGGCGCTTTCGCGGCTCGGCAAGGGCGGCGTCTCCACGGTCAGCGCCCTCGCGCTCGCTGAGAAGGTGCGACCGCAGTCGATGGCCGCCACCGTCGAGGCGCTGGAGCATCTCGGACTCGTCACCCGGAGCCAGGACCCGCACGACGGCCGCCGCCAGATCATCGAGGTCACCGCGACTGGCCGGGCCCGCATCGAGGGCCAGAGGGAGGCGGCCGCGGCGTGGCTCGAGGAGTCGCTCGGCGCCCTGGGCGCCGACGAGCTGCGCACGGTCGCTGCGGCGACCGTCATCCTCGAACGGATGCTCGCCTGATGGCCCGTCGCCCGCCGGAGGGGAGATTCGACAAGCGGCTGCTCGCCCCGATGATGATCGGGTCGATCCTCAACCCGATCAACACCGCGATCATCGCCGTCGCCCTCACCCCGATCGGCATCGCCCTGGGCGCCCCGGCGAGCGACACCGTCTGGCTGGTCTCGGGCCTCTATCTTGCGACGGCGATCGGCCAGCCGCTCGTGGGCCGCCTCGTCGACATCTTCGGCGTCAAGCGGCTCTTCCTCGTCGGCGCGCTCCTCGTCGTGGCCGCGGGCGCGATCGGCCTCTTCGCGCCCGAGTCCCCGGAGAGCATCTGGTGGCTGGTCGCCGCGCGCGTCATCCTCGGCCTCGGCACGTGCGCGGGGTATCCGGCCGCGATGCACATGATCCGTGCGGAGGCCGAACGCACCGGGTTCACCTCACCGGCGGGCATCCTCACCGCTCTGTCCGTGACGACGCAGACGGTCGCCGTCGTCGGCCCCACGCTCGGCGGCCTGCTCATCGGCGCATGGGGATGGCGGGCCACCTTCGCCGTGAACATCCCGCTCGGGATCGCCTCGTTCGTCCTCGGTGCGGTCTTCTTCCCCCGGAGGACGGGGCTGGAGCCGCCGCCGGAGCGCCGGCCGCGGCTCGATGCACCGGGGATCGTGCTCTTCGCGTGCTCGATGCTCGCGCTTCTGGTCTTCCTGCAGAACATCTCGATCGCGCTCCTCCCGCTGCTGATCGCCGCGATCCTGCTCGGCGCCGGGTTCGTGTGGCGGGAGGCGAGGACGCCGCAGCCGTTCATCGACGTCCGCGTGCTCGCCGGCAACGGGCCGCTGCTCCTCAGCTACGTGAGGTCCCTGCTGACCGCCACCATCTCCTACCTGTTCGTCTACGGCTTCACGCAGTGGCTCGAAGACGGCCGGGGTCTGAACGCGACCGGCGCCGGCCTCGTGCTGCTGCCGGTCTTCGCGGCCGGAGTGGCGGTCTCGATCGCGTTCGGGCGGCGGCCCGAGGTCGTGTGGAAGCTGCTGGCGGGCTCGATCGCGCAGCTCGTCGCCGGCATCCTCGTGCTGCTCATGGCCCCGGACTCCCCGCTCTGGCTGATCGTCCTGGCGATGCTGATTCTCGGCATCCCCCAGGGGCTCAACAACCTCGCGATCCAGAACTCGCTGTACTTCCAGGCCGATCCCGAGCGCATCGCGTCCTCGGCCGGGCTGCTGCGCACGTTCTTCTACCTCGGTGCGATCCTCTCCTCGGTCATCTACGGGAACGTCTACGGCGCACGCGCGACGACGCCGGGCCTGCACGTGCTCGGCTGGATCGTGATCGGGATCTCCGCCGTGTTCTTCCTGATCACCGTGCTCGATCGCTCCCTGGCGCGGGTGGGCCGTGAGACGCCGAAGGACGTCGAGCAACGGGTCGACACGGCGTGACGGCGGCATGGCCGCGCCGCCGTCACACGGAGCCGGTGAGCTCCCGAACGGCCTCGCTCAGCGCGGCCACCCTCCCGAGGGCGGCATCCCTGCGCCCTGTCACGTCGGGTGCCGCGTCGTCGAACGCGTCGATGTAGATCTTCAGCTTCGGCTCCGTCCCGCTCGGGCGTACCATGACGCGCGAATCGTCCTCGAGCACGATCCGCAGCACGTCGCTCGGGGGGAGCCCGTCTGCGCCCTCGCGCAGGTCGTCGATCCGGGACACCTCGAACGCCCCCAGACGGCGCGGCGGATGCGCCCGCAGCGAGGCCATGACGCGGCCGATGCGGTCCAGGTCGGTCACCCTGATCGAGACCTGATCCGACGCGTACGCCCCGAACCGCCGCGTGAACTCGTCGAGTCGGTCGGCGATCGTCCGGCCCCGAGCGTGCAGGTGCACGGCGAGGGCGAGGGCGAGCGTCGCGGCGGAGATGCCGTCCTTGTCGCGCACGGTCTGCGGGTTGACCAGGTAGCCGAGCGCCTCCTCGTAGCCGTAGACCAGGCCGGGAACCCGGCTCACCCATTTGAACCCGGTGAGGGTCTCGGCGAAGCGCAGACCGTGCGCCGCCGCGATCGCCCGCAGCGCGGGCGAGGAGACGATGGAGGCGGCGAGCGTGCCCCGGCCGCGCGCCCGCTCGGCGAGCGTCCATCCCAGGAGGATGCCCACCTCGTTCCCGCTGAGCCTTCGATACCCGGCGCTGGACGATGGGTCGGGGACGCCGATCGCCAGACGGTCGGCGTCGGGATCGTTCGCGATCACGAGATCGGCGCGCGCGCTGCGGGCTCGCGCGAATGCGAGATCGAGTGCGCCCGGCTCCTCCGGGTTCGGGAACGCGACCGTGGGGAAGTCCGGATCGGGCTCCGCCTGCTCCGGAACCGTGATCGGGGCGGGAAGTCCGGCGGCCTCGAACACGGCTCGCGCCGTCGGCCAACCGACGCCGTGCATGGCTGTGTAGACCACGCGAAGCTGCCGCGAGACGCCGGTGCCGCCGCTGTCCGCGTCGGCGGAGGCATCCGGGAGGTCGGTCGCGACCGCCGCGGTCGCGGCGACGTATGCGTCGACCAGCGACCGGTCGGCGATCTCGTACCCGTGCGATCGGGGAAGGTCTCGAACACGTCCCTGCGCCACGCGGTCGATGTGCTCGGCGATCTTCGCGTCGGCGGGGGGCACGATCTGCGACCCCTCGTCGGGGCCGCCCAGATACACCTTGTAGCCGTTGTCGCGGGCGGGATTGTGGCTGGCGGTGACCATGACCCCCGCCGAGGTGCCCAGGCGCCGTACGGCGAAGGCGAGCACCGGCGTGGGGAGCGGCTCGGGCAGGAGCACAGCACGGATGCCGGCGCCTGCCATCAGCTCGGCGGTGTCGGTGGCGAAGACGCGGGAGTTCTTGCGTCCGTCGTAGCCGATCACGACGGACGGCGTCCGCTCCGGCTCCGCCTCTCGCAGGTACCCGGCGAGGCCGGCCGCCGCCTGCGCCACCAGCACGCGGTTCATCCGGTTTGGCCCGGCGGCGAGCTCGCCGCGGAGCCCGGCGGTGCCGAACGCGAGTCGCGTGTCGAAGCGGGAGTGCAGCTCCTCCTCCGCCGCCTGCGACCCGGCGAGCGCCCGATCGAGGATCGCCTCCAGCTCGGCGCGCGTCTCGGCGTCCGGGTCGTCGGCGATCCAGGCCCGGGCAGCGTCGAGGAGGCGCGCGTCCACGCCCGTCACAGCCGCTCCACGACACGGGCGAGCAGGCCGCTGATCACGGGCTCGGCGGCGGCGCCGGCGGCGAGGACCTCCTCGTGGTCGAGAGGGACGGGGGAGATGCCCGCGGCGGGATTGGTGATCAGCGACATGCCGAGCACCTCCATTCCCGAGTGCCGTGCCGCGATGGCCTCGAGGGCGGTCGACATCCCCACGATGTGGCCGCCCATGACGCCGGCCATCCGCACCTCGGCGGGGGTCTCGTAGTTGGGGCCGTGGAACTGCACGTAGACGCCCTCGTCGAGGCTCGGATCCACTTCGCGGGCGATGTCGCGCAGCCGGCGCGCATACAGGTCGGTGAGGTCGACGAACGTCGCCCCCTCCAGCGGGGACGCGCCGGTCAGGTTGATGTGGTCGGAGATGAGCACCGGCGTACCCGGCGCCCATTCGCGCTTGAGGCCGCCCGCTCCGTTCGTGAGGATCATGACCTTCGCGCCGGTGGCGGCGGCGGTGCGCACGCTGTGCACGACACGGCGCACGCCCGTGCCCTCGTAGTAGTGCGTGCGCGCGCCGATCACGAGGGCGCGTTTGCCGGTGGGCAGAAGCACCGAGCGGATCGTGCCGACGTGACCCACCACGCGGGGGCGGCTGAAGCCGAGCACCTCGGCCGCCGGGAACGACGCCGTCGTCTCGCCGATCAGGTCCGCCGCCCTGCCCCAGCCGCTGCCCAGGGTGAGGGCGATGTCGTGCCGGTCGACCCCGGTGCGCTCGGCGATCTGCTCGGCGGCGATGCGAGCGATCTCGAACGGGTCGGCGGCGGGGTCGTCGAACGGATGCGCTGCGTCATCGGATGCCATGGCATCCACTCTAGGCACCACATTCGCCGGTGCCCTCCTCCCCGCCCGCCCCAGCGCGCCCTCGAGCGCCGTGACGCGGTCGCCGCCGGTTTGAGAGAATGGCGTCATGGCCTTCGAGTTCGAGCGCAAGCAGACGATCGCCGTTCTCGGGGGCGGCCCGGGCGGCTATGAGGCGGCGCTCGCCGGAGCGCAGCTGGGCGCCGAGGTCACGCTCGTGGAGCGCAGCGGCGTGGGCGGTGCGGCGGTGATGACCGACGTGGTCCCGTCGAAGACCCTGATCGCCACGGCGGACGCCACCCGTGCGATCGGCGAGGCGGCGGACCTCGGGGTGCAGTTCTTCGGTCGCACCGAGAGCGGCAGGCCGATCCGCCCGGAGGTGGCGGTCAACCTGTCGGCCGTGAACAAGCGCCTGCTGGGGCTGGCACGCCAGCAGTCCGAAGACATGCGCAGCGAGCTGGTGCACGCCGGTGTGCGCATCGTGACGGGAGAGGGCCGCCTGGACGGCCCGAACGCGATCATCGTGTCGACGTCGAAGCACAACGGAACCGACTTCGACCGGATCGAGGCCGACACGATGGTGGTCGCCGTCGGTGCGAGCCCCCGGCTGCTTCCGACCGCGATGCCCGATGGCGAACGCATCCTCACCTGGACCCAGCTGTACTCGCTGAGCACGGTGCCCCAGCACCTCGTCGTGGTGGGGTCCGGTGTCACCGGTGCGGAGTTCGCCAGCGCGTACACCTACCTCGGGGCGAAGGTGACGCTGATCTCCAGCCGGGACCGGGTGCTGCCGGGCGAGGACGCGGACGCGGCTACCGTGCTCGAGAAGGTGTTCAAGCGCAACGGCATGACCGTTCTCTCCAAGTCGCGGGCGGCATCCGTGGAGCGCACCGAGAGCGGCGTCGCCGTCACCCTCGGCGACGGTCGCGTCGTGGAGGGCTCGCACTGCCTGCTCGCGGTCGGCTCGATCCCGAACACGGCGGGCATCGGCCTCGAGGATGCCGGCGTGCAGCTGACGCCGAGCGGTCACATCCGGGTGAATCGCGTCGCCCGCACCTCGATGCCGAGCATCTACGCGGCGGGGGACTGCTCGGACGTGCTGCCGCTGGCGTCCGTGGCCTCCATGCAGGGGCGCACCGCGATCTTCCATGCGCTGGGCGACTCGGTGACGCCGATCGAGCTGCGCAACGTGGCATCCAACATCTTCACCTCGCCCGAGATCGCGACCGTGGGCTGGAGCCAGCGCGAGATCGAGGAAGGCATCGCGCAGGGCGACATCTACAAGCTGCCGCTGAAGTCCAACCCGCGTGCCAAGATGCAGGGCATCAAGGACGGCTTCGTGAAGCTGTTCGCCCGCACCGGCAGCGGAACGGTGATCGGCGGGGTCATCGTGGCGCCACGGGCCAGTGAGCTGATCCTGCCCGTCGCGCTCGCGGTGGAGCACCGGCTCACGGTCGACCAGGTGGCTCGAGCCTTCTCGGTCTATCCGTCGCTGTCGAACTCGATCACCGACGCGGCGCGCGCGATGCACATCGTGCTCTGACGCTGCCCCGGCGGGTGTGTCGATCAGCGTGCGCGCCGCGGGTGCGTGGCTGTCGCGGGTCGATCAGCGTGCGCGCCGCGGGCGCGTGTCGAAACCCCGAGCCCCTCCCGATGCCGAGGGCCGGGTGCTCGTCCGCGCTCAGACGATGCTGAGCAGCCGGTGGCCGCTGGAGACGGTAGCGCCGACCTCGGCGTTCAGGTCGGCGATCCGGCCGTCCTTGTGAGCCGTGAGCGGCTGCTCCATCTTCATGGCCTCGAGCACCAGGATCAGGTCGCCTTTCACGACGTGGTCGCCCTCGTCGACCGCGAGCTTGACCACGGTGGCCTGCATCGGTGCGGTGACGGTGTCGCCGCCTGCCGTGGCGACCGCGTGCGACACGGATCTGCGCTTCGGGGCGTGCCCGGCCGATCCCGGGCCTCCGGCCTGAAGCAGCAGCCTCGTCGGAAGGCTCACCTCGACGCGTTTGCCGCCCACCTCGACGACGACGCTGTGCCGCGGCTCGGGCTCGGGCAGCTCGGCGGCCTCGCCGGTCCATGGCTCGAGATCGTTCGCGAACTCGGTCTCGATCCATCGGGTGTAGATGCTGAACGGATGCCCGTCCTCGGGAGCGAACGCCGGATCGCGCACGATCGCGCGGTGGAACGGCAGCACTGTGGGCAGGCCGGCCACCTCGAACTCGTCGAGCGCGCGGCGGGAACGCTCCAGCGCCTCCTCGCGGTGTGCCCCGGTGACGATGAGCTTGGCGAGCAGCGAGTCGAACGCGCCGGAGACGACATCCCCCGCCTGCACGCCCGAGTCGACGCGCACGCCGGGGCCGGCCGCGGGCTTGAATACGTGCACGGGGCCGGGAGCCGGCAGGAAGCCCCTGCCGGGATCCTCGCCGTTGATGCGGAACTCGAAGGCGTGCCCGCGCGGCTGGGGATCGTCGTAGTCGAGCACACCGCCTTCGGCGAGCCGGAACTGCTCGCGCACCAGGTCGATGCCGGTGACCTCCTCGGAGACCGGATGCTCCACCTGCAGCCGCGTGTTCACCTCGAGGAACGAGACGGTGCCGTCCTGGCCGATGAGGAACTCGCACGTGCCGGCGCCGAGGTATCCGACCTCCCTCAGGATGGCCTTGGACGACCTGTAGAGCTCGTCCCGCTGCTCCTCGGTGAGGAACGGTGCCGGCGCCTCCTCGACGAGCTTCTGGTGGCGGCGCTGAAGGGAGCAGTCGCGGGTGGAGACGACGACGACGTTGCCGTGGGCGTCCGCGAGGCACTGCGTCTCGACGTGCCGTGGCCGGTCGAGGTACTTCTCCACGAAGCACTCGCCTCGGCCGAAGGCCGCGACCGCCTCGCGTGTGGCCGATTCGAACAGCTCGGCGACCTCGCCGCGTTCGCGCGCGACCTTCAGACCGCGTCCGCCGCCGCCGTAGGCGGCCTTGATGGCGACGGGAAGGCCGTGCTCGTCGACGAAGTCGAGCACCTCCTGCGCGTTCGCGACGGGGTTGAGGGTGCCGGGAGCCAGCGGCGCACCCACCTTCTCCGCCACGTGGCGTGCGGAGACCTTGTCGCCGAGGCGTTCGATGGCATCCGGTCCTGGTCCGATCCAGATCAGTCCGGCCTCGATGACGGCGCGGGCGAAGTCGGCGTTCTCGGCGAGGAATCCGTAGCCGGGATGCACCGCATCGGCCCCCGAGCGCCGGCAGACGGAGAGCAGCTTCTCGATCGAGAGATACGTGTCTGCGCTGGTCGTGCCGTCCAGGGCGTACGCCTCGTCCGCGAGGCGCGCGTGCATCGCGTCGCGGTCCTGGTCCGCGTAGACGGCCACGGAGCCGATCCCACCGTCGCGCGCCGCCCGGATGACCCGCACTGCGATCTCGCCACGGTTGGCGATCAGGACTTTGGAGATGTGGGGCACAATCTCCAAGCCTATTGACCCGGGTATGCGGGCTTTTGAATGGTGGAGACAAAACTCGCCCCCATCCCTTTCGGATGCCCACAACCCCCCGCCCCGCTACCGTCCCCCGTCCGGTCCCCGTCCTCGTCCCCCGTCCCGTCCCCGTCCCCTCGCTCCGCCCACCCCGCTCGAGAAGCCACTTGGCGCGGGAACCCGGCCTCGATTCCCGCACCAATTGGCTTCTCACCCGGGGCGGAGCCGGGAACGGGCGCGACAGGGACGAGAACGGGGCACCGCGGAGCGGGGCACCGGGGAACGGGACGGGCACCGGGGAGCGTGAACCGGGGAACGGGGTGCCGAGTGCCGAGTGCCGAGTGCCGAGTGCCGGGTGCCGGGTGCCGAGTGCCGAGTACGGGGCCTGGGTATGCGGAGCGGGGGACAGCGGGTCGGCGGTCAGGACCAGAGGTCGGTCCACCGGTGGCCGAGCCGCATCACCAGCGAGCGCAGCGTGGGGAGCGAGAGTCCGACCACGGTGCTCGGCTCGCCCTCGACCCGGGTGATGAACGGGCCGGCCAGGCCGTCGATCGTGAAGGCGCCGGCAACCTGAAGCGGCTCCCCGGTGCCGACATAGGCGTCGATCTCGGCGTCGTCGATGTCGTCGGCGAACGTCACGGATGCCGCGGCCGTGGCTCCCGCCGCCCCTCGCACCTCGCCGCCGATGTGGTCGATCAGCCAGTGCCCGGAGTGCAGGACCCCGGTGCGGCCGCGTTGCGCGTGCCAACGCGAGCGCGCCACGGATGCCTCGTGCGGCTTGCCGTAGATCGCTCCGTCGAGCTCGAACGCGGAGTCTCCGCCGAGGATCAGGCCGTCGATGGGTGCCCCGTCGACCTCGGCTCCGATCACGGCCTCTGCCTTGGCTCGGGCGAGGAGCTGCACCGTCTGCGCCGCCGAGAGCGGGCCGCGCTCCGCTTCTGCTGCGGCGACGGTCGCGGGCTCGTCCACGCCGGGCGAGATGGTGAGCGGGCGCACGCCGGCGGCACGCAGCAGCGCGAGCCGTGCGGGGGAGGTGGAGGCGAGGTAGAGGCGCACCAGCCTATTCTGCCCGCGACGAGGGCCGCGCCGCCCGGCCCTCAGGGGCGTGTGCGACGATTCTCGGATGCCCCAGACTCGCCCCGACCGTCGCAGGAGACATGGTCACGCCCCTCCGGTCGCCGAGCCGGGCGGCGTGCGGCGGACGGCCGCTCCCGCGGAGCTCGAGCTCGAGGTGACGGGCGTGGCGCACGGCGGTGTCTTCGTCGCCCGTCACGAGGGCCGCGTGGTGTTCGTGAGCGACGCGCTGCCCGGAGAGCGGGTCCTGGCCCGCGTGTCGGACACCGGGCACGCCCGGTTCTGGCGGGCGGAGACGCTGCGCGTGCTTGAGGCATCCCGGCATCGGCGCGAGCATGTGTGGGACGAGGCGTCGGTGGAGCGCGACCCGGCGCAGCGGGCGGGCGGTGCGGAGTTCGGCCACATCGAGCTCGGTCACCAGAGGCACCTGAAGCGTCAGGTCATCGCCGACGCGTTCTCGCGCATGGCCGGCCTCGACGAGGCGCCGGAGGTCGAGCCGGCGCCCGGCGACGACGCCACCGGCGGCGTCCGCTGGCGCACCCGTGTGCGGCTGCAGGTCGACGCGGCCGGGAACGTGGGACCCTTCGCCGCGCGGTCGCATCGGGTGGTCCCGGTGCGAGGGCTCCCGTTGGCCACGGATGCCGTCGAGCACGCCGCCCCGCTGAACGTGCCCGAGGAGGGCGCGGGCTCGATCGAGGTGGCAGTGACGAGCGAGGGCGTGGTGTCTGTGACGCGACACGACCCCGGGCATCGCGATCGGCGGCCTCCCGTCATCCACGAGCGGGTCGGCGACCGGCGCTTCGCGCTCGCGGCGACGGGATTCTGGCAGGTGCATCGCCTCGCGCCTGCGCTCCTGACGTCGGCCGTGCAGGATGCCGTCGACGGCTCGCTGTTCGAGCCCGGCGCCTTCAATCTCGATCTCTACGGCGGAGTCGGGCTGCTGTCCGCGGCGATCGGTGATCGCTTCGGCAGCGCGACCCGCATCACCAGCGTGGAATCCGACGACCGGGCCGCCGACCACGCGGCGGAGAACCTGGCGGGCTGGGTGGGTGCGCAGACCGTCGCAGCACGCGTGGAGCGCTACCTGAGCGATCTGGCCGCACGCGCCTCGGCCGGGGAACGCGCGCGGCTGCGCGCGGGCACGGTGGTGCTCGACCCGCCGCGCAGCGGTGCCGGACGGGAGGTGGTCGATCTGCTCGCCGAACTGGCACCCGCCCAGCTCGTGTATGTCGCGTGCGACCCGGTCGCGTTCGCCCGCGATCTCGGCTGGCTCCGCCGGCGCGGATACGAGCCTCGGCTGGTGCGGGCGTTCGACCTGTTCCCGCACACGCACCACGTCGAGGTCGTGGCGTCGCTCGTTCGGGTCTCGTAGCCACGTGCACCTGGTCTCGTGCGCGGCCGATCGGGCGTCGGCGGGCCCGCGTCGCCGGCGACCGCGTCGCGGTTAGCATGAGTGCCATGGTGCGGGTGGGGATCGTCGACGATCACGAGTCCGTGCGTCTCGGCCTGCAGGCCGCATGCGGTGACGCGGGGTATGAGGTGGTCGCGAGCGGGCCGACGGTGAGCGCTGTCCTGGATGCGCTTGCGCCCACCGGATGCGATGTGATCGTGCTGGACCTGTCGCTGGGCGACGGCTCCAGCATCACCGAGAACGTCACGCGGGCCCAGGCGACGGGCGCGGGCGTGCTGGTGCACTCGATCGCCGACCGTGTGGCGGGCGTGCGGGAGGCGCTCGCCGCGGGTGCGGCGGGCGTCATCCCGAAGTCGGCCCCCACCACGACGCTGATCACCGCCATCAGGTCGGTGGCCGCAGGGGAGGTGCTCAACAACCTCGAGTGGGCGAGCGCGATCGACGCGGACGGCGAGTTCGCCAGGGCACAGCTCGGCCGCCGCGAGCGGGACGTTCTTCACCTGTATGCGTCAGGGCTTCCCCTGAAGGCAGTCGCCGAGCGGCTGGGCGTGGCTCACTCCACTGCGAGGGAGTACCTCGACCGGGTGCGCAGCAAGTACGTCGAGGTCGGCCGCCCCGCCCCCACGAAGGTGGATCTGCTGCGGCGCGCGGTCGAGGACGGCATCCTGCCCGGCCTGGCGCCCGACGGGAACGGGTCGTCCGCGGCGGATGACCGGCGCTGAGCTCCCCGGCGGCCCGGCGTTTCCGGGGACGACCGCGCGACCCCTGACCCGAGCGCGCGTGGAACGGCTCGCGGCCCGTGTGATCGCCGGCTTCAGCTGCGTCTTCGGCCTGCAGGTGGTGCCGGTGATCCTCACGCAGGCGCCGCACCTCGACGCGACGTACACGAGCGTTTTCGCCGGCGTGCTGTTCGCCTCCCTGGGCTGGCTGGCCGTGGCATCCGTGCTCGGCCGCACCGTGCGCTGGGCGGCGTCGACCTTCTGCCTCGGATACCTGTTGGCGCTCCTGCTCTGGGAGACGGGGATAAGGGATGCCGCCCACTTCGAGGGCTCGCGCCCCTGGCTGTGGTATCTGCTCACCGTATCGACGGCGTGCGCGGCGCTCGCCATGCCGTTCATCTGGGCGGTGGCGTACACGGCCGTCGCTCCGGGGGTCTACGGGGTGGTTCTCGCGCTCACGGCGGGCCCTGGGGCGGTCGAGACGGCGCTGCTCGACGGGCTGTACGCCGCCGTCTTCGCGTCGATCCTGCTGGCGATCATGACGATGGTGCGGCAGGCGGCGACCGAGGTGGACTCGCGGCAGGGTGCGGCGCTCCAACGGTACGAGGCGGCCGTTCGGGCCCACGCGTTGGAGGCGGAGCGGGTGGAGGTGGACGCCATCGTGCACGACAGCGTGCTGACCACCCTGCTCTCGGCGGCGAACGCGCGAACCCCCGAGGCGATGGCGATCGCGGCATCGATGGCGCATGACGCCCTGCGGCACCTCGGCACCTCGACCCCGCCGCCTCGGCCGAGGAGGGTCGTCGACGCGATCCCGGTGAGCCGGCTCCGGGATCGCATCGGCTCGGCGGCGCGCTCGCTCACTGTGCCGTTCTCCGTCGTGCCGGGCGACCCGACCGATGCACTGATCCCGGTGAACGTCGCGGAGGTGCTGTACTCCGCGACGGTGCAGGCCATGGTGAACAGCGCTCAGCACGCGGGAGGCGTGCTCGTGCGGCGCGGCCTGCGGGTCGCGGCTACCGATGACGGGGGCGTGTTCGTCGAGATACGCGATGACGGGGCGGGCTTCGATGTGTCCCGGATTCCGCCGGAGCGCCTCGGACTGGAGGTCTCCATCCGGGAGCGGGTCGCCCTCGTCGGCGGTGAGACGTCCATCGAGTCGGTGCCGGGAGCGGGCACGACGGTGCGCCTGAGGTGGCGACCGGCGGCCGGTGACGCGGAGCAGACATGATCACCGTCTCTCGCGGCGTGCTCGTGGTGCTCGCGGCGGCCTTCTCGGCATACCACGTGATGCTCGGCCTCACATCGATGGGCATGTATCGGGATCCGGCGCCCGTGGTGGTGGCGATCTGTCTCTACGTGGCCGCGACCGTGCTGTCGCTGCTGTGGACGGGCCGGATGGCTCTGCCGGTGTGGGTCGCGGCCTTCGACCTCGCCGTGTCGGTCGCGACGCCGCTGCTCGTCGTCGGTCAGCTGGACGTGTCGGAGGAGAACGGATACGCCACCTGGTACGTCGCCGCGATCGGCACGCTGATGACGATCGTGATGGTGCGCCGTCGCAACGTCTTCGCCTGGCTGGGCACGGCTTTCCTCGTGGGCCACACCGTGGCGTACGCGGGGGTGGGGGCGTTGGGCGGCTACGGCGTGATCGGCAGCGTCGTGTGGGTCGCCGCGGCCGCGGTCGTCACCAGGGCGCTCGCGGCGATGGCGCGGGATGTGTCCCGCTTCGCCCGGGCGGAGCGTCAGGTCCTCGAGTGGCACGCGGAGCAGGAGGCGCACGTCGTGGAGCGGCAGCGGCGGCTCGAGGAGACCTATCGGCGTGCTGCACCGTTGCTGACCCGGGTAGCCGAGAGCGGCGGGTGGCTCACGGCCGAGGAGCGCTGGGAGTGCCTGCTGCTGGAGGCGGCCATGCGAGACGAGATCCGCGGGCGGGCGCTGCTCGACGATGCCGTGCGCGCGCGGGTGCTGGCCGCGCGCCGGCGGGGTGTGACGGTGATGCTGCTCGACGACGGGGGACTGGACGGTCTCGATGAGCGGGAGTTGCGACGCATCCGTTCCCGTCTGGCCGAGGCGCTGGAGGGTTCGAGGGCCGACAAGCTCGTCGTGCGCACCGTGGAGAGCGCGTCGCCGGTGGCGGTGACCGTGGTGGGGCTGCGATCGGGGACACGTCAGGCCGGGGCGTCCGATGGCACGGCCGGACCGCGCAGTGCGGTCGACGCGGCCGCAGCGGAGTCGGAGGGCGCCGACGACGAGGTCGAGCTCTGGCTGGAGATCCCGAGACAGGATGCGGCGGACGTCGCGAGGTAGCGTCGTCGCTCGCCCGGGGAGCCGGGGACGCAGCGAGGGGGCGCAGGTCGATGACCTGCGCCCCCTCGGAAGCCCCGAGTCGGGGCGACAACCCGAATATCGCCCCGACTCGCCCCCAATACACTCGCCCGCTTACCCTGGTCGGCGAATGGATGGCGGTGAATCTCAGATGAGAGAGACACCTAGCAACATCAATACTGGGGCGGCGGTCCCAAGACGGAAAGTCATCATTTTGGGGGACACGTTCAGAGCCAGCTTCGCCATGCGCCCTCGCCGCGCACCAGTGGGCGCGGCGCACGCTGGCTGCGCGGCCAGGCGCTCTGCGATACGTTCACCGCCGGCTCGGCGCGGGCGGCCTGCTCGCGCAGCGCCGCGGTGAGCACGGCGGTGACGGCGGCGATCTCGTCCTCGCTCAGGCCGGGTGTGAGTACGACGAGCTGCGAGGCGTCGAGATCCGGCTGGGCACTGTGTCTGGCCATTCTCGGCGGTCACCCTCTCCCGGCGGCGGGCGACGCGGCACCGGTCGCGGTCACAGCGGGATGTTCCCGTGCTTCTTCGGCGGCAGCGATGCGCGCTTGGTGCGCAGCGCCCGCAGCGCCTTGATGACCGCCACGCGGGTCGCAGCCGGTTCGATGACGCCGTCGAGCTCGCCGCGCTCGGCCGCGAGGAACGGCGATGCGACGTTGTACGTGTACTCGCTGGCGAGCTTCGCGCGCACGGCGGCGACGTCCTCCCCCGCCTCGGCGGCACGCTTGAGCTCGCCACGGTACAGGATGTTGACCGCGCCCTGGCCGCCCATGACCGCGATCTCCGCGGTGGGCCAGGCGAGGTTGATGTCTGCGCCGAGCTGTTTGGAGCCCATCACGATGTAGGCGCCGCCGTAGGCCTTGCGCGTGATCACGGTGACGAGCGGCACCGTCGCCTCGGCGTATGCGTAGAGCAGCTTGGCTCCGCGGCGGATGACGCCCGTCCACTCCTGGTCGGTGCCCGGCAGGTAGCCGGGAACATCCACGAGGGTCAGGATCGGGATCGAGAACGCGTCGCAGAACCGCACGAAGCGAGCGGCCTTCTCACCGGCGTCGATGTTGAGGGTGCCCGCCATCGCGTTCGGCTGGTTGGCGATGATGCCCACCGAGCGACCCTCCACACGGGCGAACCCGATCACGATGTTCGGCGCGAAGAGCGGCTGGATCTCGAGGAAGTCCCCGTCGTCGACGATGTGCTCGATGATCGTCGTCACGTCGTACGGCTGGTTGGGGGAGTCGGGGATGACCTCGTTGAGCCGGCGATCGGCATCCGTGATCTCCAGCTCCGCCTCGGCCTCGTAGACGGGTGGATCGGTGAGGTTGTTGTCGGGCAGGAAGCTCAGCAGAGCGCGAGCGAAGTCGAGGGCGTCGTGCTCGTCGGATGCCAGGTAGTGGCTCACCCCCGACACCTTGTTGTGGGTGAGCGCCCCGCCCAGCTCCTCGAAGCCGACGTCCTCGCCGGTGACGGTCTTGATCACGTCGGGCCCGGTCACGAACATGTGGCTGGACTTGTCGACCATGATCACGAAGTCGGTGAGCGCCGGCGAGTACACGGCGCCGCCGGCGGCCGGGCCCATCACGAGGGAGATCTGGGGGATCACCCCGGAGGCCTGGGTGTTGCGCCGGAAGATCTCCCCGTACTTGCCGAGCGCCACGACTCCCTCCTGGATGCGGGCTCCGCCGGAGTCGAGGATGCCGATCATCGGCACGCCGGTCTTCAGGGCGTGGTCCATGACCTTGATGATCTTCTCGCCCGCGACCTCTCCCAAGGAGCCGCCGAAGATGGTGAAGTCCTGGCTGAACACCGCCACCTGCCGTCCGTGGATGGTGCCGACGCCGGTGACCACCGAGTCGCCGTACGGGCGCTTGCCCTCCATGCCGAAGGCGTGCGTGCGGTGGCGGACGAACTCGTCGAACTCGACGAACGAGCCGGCGTCGAGCAACAGGTCGATGCGCTCACGGGCCGTGAGCTTGCCCTTCGCGTGCTGCTTCTCGACGGCCGCCTGCCCGCTCGCGGTCACCGCCTCGTGGTACCGCGCCTTCAGGTCGGCGATGCGGCCCTCCGTCGTGGTGTCGGGCGCCGTTTGCACGTGCCCTGCGTCCGTCGCGCTCGTGGCGTTCACGGCGTCGGAAGTGGGGATGTCGGTCACCCGTTCACCTTACAAGCAGGCCTTTGCCCGGGTTCGTTGACGGAAGCGCACAAAAACGAGCCGCCACCGTTTACGGCTCGGGGAGGCCACTCATCGGTAGCTAGGGCACATCAGCGCCGATCGAGTAACTCGACTTCGCCGTCAGCGGAGCTTGCTCGATGTATGGTACTGAGCCCTTACCGATCTGCAGGAGCGTGGAAAACGACCTCACGTGATGCAACTGCCCGGACTGGAACACATAGACCTCTGGGGTAGACGTGAATTGCACGAGGTCGCCATCAGCAAGGACTGGGGCCCCCAAAGGGTAGCTTGCAAGAGTCAGTGGCTCCCACGTGATCACCGTCAGGGGTCGTGAACCGTTCAGGCCCACCAGTGTCGAATAGTCCACCACATGGCGGAGCTTGCCATCCGCGATCTCGTACACGGCACCTTGTCCGCGGGCCTGTGCGAAGAGTGGTGCGGTCAAGGTGGTCGCGCTCTTATGGATGTATTGGCAGGCATCGGACGGAAGTGAGGTCACGGGCAGGCCTCCAACGTCCGCGCCCAAGATTGGGTATGCCGAGCCCTGCGAGGCGACAAGAACGCCAGAACCAGCGCACGAGACCACGGGCGACAACGAGCCGGGCAGTATCGTCAAGCCAGCGAGCGAACCGTTGGGCGCGACATCGTAGCCCGTAGCGGCGAATTCCGACGCCAGATCGAAAGACGGCAGGTAGATGATCGTGTGATCGTCAACTGCCATGTATACGCGGCTGATATCACGCTCTGTCACCGGGTAATTCGGTGACACGTACACAAGTCCGTTGGAGAGTTTCGCTGCCCCGCTCGACGGCATTTGTGCTACAAACGGGTTCGACTGTCCCGACTGCACTTGCAGAGCGTGAGGCGATGGGATATATCTCTTCGTTGCGCCCTCGAGAAGATAGACCTCGGGCTGAGTCTCGATTCTAAATAGGACGCCGACGTCAGGGCCGCTCGTGAATGCATCGACCTGTGCCGCGTCAAGGTTGGTGAATGACATGAGCGCGAAGCCGAATGAATTCACCATCGACGGTGTGGTAAAGTAGTGCTTGGTACCGTCTACCTGTAGCAGGTAAAGCCGACCATCGCGCGGATCTCGAATTAGTCTATTTGTGTCGCCTCCGGTGGGAATGGATGCCACAAAGGCTGCTGACACCGTCGCGATACCGCCGAGTCGAGAACGGAACGCTACTAGGTCCGTATAGTCGAGCACGTGGTGCTTCTGTCCGCCGCTCAGCAGGTAGACGGCAGGGTCTCCCGTTGCTTGGACGAGACTTGCACCAGTCGCGAAGGCGCCTAGGCCATCCACCGTGCCGTTGAAGACATCCTGATCACCTGGGAAAATACCGGAATCGGCCCATTGCCAGAATGTGTATTGGCTCCAGCTGGCCGGCAGTGTACCAGGACCGGATGTGGAACCGTAACGCGCGATGAACAAGGGGTTGCTCCCGAATGCGCTGCTGTTGCCCGTGCATCGCGTCCACCAGTCGGTTGTGGAATATATGGCCGGGAGACGTCCGGTTCGCTGCAGGACAGTGTTCGAGAAGTCCTGTATCCAGGACACCATCGCCGGCTGGCTCATTCCATAGCACGTGTCGCCGTACGGATTGTACTCGATATCCAGGAGTGGCGGGAGAGTCCGCCCGTCCGCGCTCCAGCCGCCGCCATTAGAGACAAAGTAGTTCGCCTGCGAGGCCCCAGAGGATGTGTTGGGAGTAGCGAAATGATATGCGCCGCGTATCAGTCCCGCTGCATATGAGTCTCCGTACTGTTCTGAAAACTGACTGCTGACATAATCATTGCTTTCGGTTGCTTTGACGTATGCAAAGCGAGCCCCGTTTTGATAGATGGTATTCCAATTAGATCTGGTGAGCGTCTGCCATCCGCTGACGTCCAGACCGGGAATTCCGGCTGGTTGTGCCGTAGCCTGCGCGTTAAGGCTGAAGGACTTCGTTTTCGTACTTGATGACGTTGTGGCCAGCGGTATTGTCGACCCCATTGAATGATCATGGGCTGCGTTCATCGTCGTGAGAGACGGATCGGGAGAAGTCGCAGACGGGTCGGGCTCAGAAGGCAGTGGATCAGAGGTTGCCCGAACCATAGGGGATCGCAGGCCTTCGCTGGACGGGTCCGTAGAAGCGAGGGCACGCCCTGATGGCGTTACGGTCGGCGCCAAGATGGCTGCCCCCAAGAGCATGCTGGCAAGCGCCACGGAACCGATTGCGCGAGCGTAGGTCAGGAGCCTGACCCCCTGTGGTTTTCCATCCATGGCATATTCCTACAGCATGTCGGTAATCTACGAACTGTCTTGTTGTAGGACAATGGAGCATGGAAGCTCCACGGTCGTCGCGAGTGGTCCCTCGTCTCATAGTGCTCGAGTCGGTGGATTCAACCAATGATGAACTCGCAAGACGCGTTCACAAAGCATCTCCCTCGGAGTGGCCAGACTTCAGTACGGTCGTGACCGATGTGCAGACGGCGGGGAAAGGACGGCTCGGGCGCACGTGGACGGCGGCGCCCGGCACAATGCTTGCTGCGTCCGTGCTCTTGCGGCCCAGCTTGGTGGGCATCCGGAACGCGGAATCTCAGGGTTGGCTTCCGCTGCTGGCTGGTCTCGCGATGACACGTGCGCTTGGAGACGTGGGCGCCAGGACTGAACTCAAGTGGCCGAACGACGTACTTATTGGTGGCCGAAAGGTCTGCGGGATTCTTGTGGAGGCGCTGGCCGAGGACGCGGTCATTGTCGGAGCGGGTGTCAACCTCACTATCACCGAAGATGAGCTTCCGGTCCCGACCGCCACATCGATGGAGATCGAGGGAGCCGAGACCGATGCTGACGCCATTCTGCTCGCATACCTCTCGCGGCTGCGCGACTTCTACGCTGCGTTCGCGGAGGCAGCAGGCGATGCAGAAAAATCCGGGTTGCACGCCGCTGTCTCGAGGGTGTGCACAACCCTGGGGCGTGATGTACGCGTACTACTGCCGACTGGGGACCTAGTTGGTATCGCAGAGGAACTTGATGGAAGCGGCCGCCTGGTCGTCTCAGTCGATGGTCGGCGTACGACGGTGTCCGCCGGTGATGTAACTCACCTGCGCTATTAAACTCGCCTACGGTATTAATGGGCCTATGGCGCTGACTGACGGACACGGAGCGCCACCCGCCGAGCGCGTGGTGGCGCGGTTGCGCCAGCACGCTCGCAGGATGTTCTGGCCTTCAGTCGCTCTGATACTGATCTGCGGTTTGGCGTCGTACTTCGGGTCAGCATTCGGAGGATGGATCGGCGTCGCCGTCTGGGCGGTCGCGCTCGTTCTCGCGGCCGTCCTCTTCCTCGTGCCGCTGGGGAGCTGGCTGGCCACCCGCTACGTCGTTACCACACGCCGACTGATCGTGCGTAGGGGACTGTTCGTGAGGGAGCGGCGTGAACTCCTGCACAGCCGGGGCTACACCATCACGCTCCGCACCTCGTGGCTTCAGGGCTTGTTCCGGAGCGGGACGATCATCATCGGAGCCATGGACCAGACGGCAGTCGCGAGATTGCGAGATGTCCCGCACGCCCAGGCCGTCACCGATGCTATGCACGATCTCATGGAGAACAGTCAGCGGTTCTACGCGCCGGGCTGGGGCTGGCCTATCGGGGCGAGTGTCACCGAGCAGGCGGCGCCGGAGCCGCGGAACTGATCGCGCGTAGCGGACCTACTCGGCGGATGGGCTCTCGACCTGGGGGCGCACCAGCCGGGATGCGCTAGTGCCGTCCCCCGGGACGTCCGTGATGCCTGCCGGGTGTCCGGCGTCCTGGCGTCCTGCGCGCCGTGGTGAATAGACCCAGAACTTGTAGAGCAGATACCTGACGATCGTGCCGAGCACCAGGCCGACGACGTTGCTGGCGATGTTGTCCGCCAGCAGCGAGTGAAGTCCCAGCAGATAGCGCGATGCACCGATGCAGATCAGCGGGAACAACAATGCAACGAGGCTCGCGGCGAAGAACTCCAGACCCTCGCGCACGGCGTTGCGCCGTCGCTCCGCGGCGAATGCCCAGTATCGGTTGCCGAACCAGTTGACGACGATCGCCGACAGGGTCGCGACGACAGTCGCGAGGAGCGGACCGTGACGCAAGGCCGATGGATTGAACACGGTGAGCCACAGGGCGTTGAACACGGCGAAGTTGACGACAACGCCGATCGTACCGACGGCTCCGAACTTCGTCAGCTGCAAAATTGGGGGGAGCCAACGCGCCGCAAGGCCGCGATGGTGCGTGTTACGGTTCGTGCCGCCATCGTCGTTCTGCGTCATGCGGATGCTTCCTGGCCGGTTGTCATTCTCCGTCGCGTTCCGGAGCGTGGATGCACGCCGAGCATAGCCAGGTGGCTGGTGAGGCGCCTAGCAGTGGGTGCGCCACCGTGAGTGGTCGCACAGACTAGGCGGAGTTCTTCCAAGGACGGGAACTGCTTCATTCGGTAGCCAGCGCCGGAAGGGTTCTCGGCAGTGACCGCCGGTTAGGCTTTCACGGTGGCAATGACAGTGGGCGTGATCGGCGGCGGGCAGCTCGCAAGGATGATGGTCCCTGCCGCACTCGAGCTGGGTGTGGGCATCCGGGTGCTCGCAGAGGCGCCCGGCATGTCAGCCGCCATCGCGGCATCCGCTGTCGGCGACTATCGCGATCTCGAGACCGTGCTGGAGTTCGCCCGCTCCGTGGACGTCGTCACCTTCGACCACGAGCACGTTCCTCAGCACGTGCTGCGCGCGCTCGTCGCAGAGGGTATCGCGGTCCATCCCGGTCCCGACGCGTTGCAGTACGCCCAGGACAAGCTCCTGATGCGGCGCAAGCTCTCGGAGCTGGGGCTTCCGGTGCCCGACTGGGCTGCGGTCGAGAATCCGGAGCAACTCCAAGCGTTCCTCGCCGAGCACGACGGGCGTGCGGTCGCGAAGACGGCACGTGGCGGATACGACGGCAAGGGCGTTCGCGTCATCGATGGTGTCGCCGAGGTCGATGACTGGTTCGCCGCCCTTGCCGAAGACGGAAACGGTGGAGCGCTGCTCGTCGAGGAGCTCGTCGACTTTCGTCGGGAACTCGCACAGCAGGTCGCTCGCCGGCCCTCCGGCGAGATCGTGCCGTGGCCGGTCGTACAGACAGTGCAGCGCGGCGGCATCTGCGCCGAAGTGGTCGCGCCCGCGCCGGGAGCGGCAGCACGCGTCGCCGAGGTCAGTGAAGACATCGCGGTTCGCATCGCCGAGGGTCTCGGCGTGACGGGAGTGCTCGCCGTCGAGCTGTTCGAGACACTCGATGGCCGGGTGCTCGTGAACGAGCTCGCCATGCGGCCGCACAACAGCGGGCACTGGACCATCGACGGTTCCACCACGAGCCAGTTCGAGCAGCATCTGCGCGCCGTGCTGGACCTGCCGCTCGGCGCGACGGGAACGCTCCAACCCTGGGCGATGATGATCAACGTGCTCGGCGGCCCGGAGGGGGAAAGCATGCCCGACCGGTACGCGGGTGCCATGCGCGAGCATCCCACTGCGAAGTTCCACAGTTATGACAAGGAGTCGCGCCCCGGTCGCAAGGTCGGACACGTCACGGTATGCGGCGACGACCTCGACGAGGTCGCGTACCAGGCGCGTGGCGCAGCGGCGTTCTTCCAGGACTGACACCTAGCCTGGATCTCATGCCCAGCGTGAACTCCACTGAGCCACCCCTTGTCTCGATCGTGATGGGATCCGACTCCGACTGGAGCACGATGAAGGCCGCGGGAGAGGCGCTCGCGGAACTCGGCGTGCCGTACGAGGTCGAGGTCGTCTCGGCGCATCGCACCCCCGAGAGGATGATCGCGTTCGGCAAGGGTGCCGCCTCCCGCGGCATCAAGGTCATCGTGGCCGGGGCGGGCGGGGCCGCCGCGCTGCCCGGAATGCTCGCATCCGTGACCACGTTGCCTGTCGTCGGCGTGCCGGTGTCCCTCGCCAAGCTGGACGGGTTGGATTCGCTGCTGTCGATCGTGCAGATGCCGGCCGGGATCCCGGTGGCAACCGTGGCCATAGGCGGCGCGAGGAACGCCGGCATCCTGGCGGCGCGAATCCTCTCGACGAGCGACGATGCGCTGGCCGCTCGGCTCGCGGACTATGCCGCGGGGCTCGTCGATCTCGTCGACCAGAAGAACGCAGAGCTACACGCATCGCTATGACCATCGCCAATCCGATCCGTTACCCGAACACCGGATCCCGCGACGTGATGACACGACGGGGATGGTGGCTCGTCGTGCTCAATCTGTTGATTCCCGGCAGCGCCCAGGTGCTGGCCGGAAATCGCAGACTGGGCCGGTTCGGCCTCGTGACCACCTTGATCCTGTGGCTCGCGGTGATCACCATCGTCGTCGTCTACCTCATCAAGCCGACCGCGGTGGTCGGCTTCTTCACCCAGACGCTGGCGCTGTCGGTGCTGCAGGTCGTCCTCGTTCTCTACGCTCTCCTCTGGATCGTGCTGACCCTCGACACGCTGCGATTGGTTCGCCTGGTGAAGGCGCGTCCGTCGGCCAGGGCAGGCATCGCGGCCTTCGCCGTCGTGCTGCTCGTCGCGGTCTCCGGCACGGCGGCCTACGGCGCAGTCCTCGCCGGGTCGGCGCGAGGCGCGCTCTCCGGCATCTTCTCGGCGGCGGCCTCCGAACCGCCCGTCGACGGACGCTACAACATCATGCTGCTCGGCGGCGATGCGGGGCCGGGACGCGAGGGCATGCGTCCCGACAGCATGTCGGTGCTCAGCATCGATGCGAACACCGGCAAGGCGGTCTCGATCGGTGTGCCGCGCGACCTCGACCCGGTGCCTTTCAGCGACGGCTCACCGATGCAGAAGCTCTACCCCAACGGCTATGGCTACAACGACACCTGCGACGTGGACGTCTGCCAGCTGAACTCCATCTACACGGAGGTCGAGCTGTACAAGTCGAAGCTCTATCCCGATGCCACCAAGCAGAACAGTGAGCCGGGGATCGAGGCGATGCGGGACGCCCTTCAGGGCGTGACCGGCCTGAAGATCCAGTACTACGTGCTCATTGACATGGACGGGTTCCAGCAGCTGGTGGATGCACTGGGGGGCGTCACGATCGACGTCAAGGAGAAGCTGCCCATCGGCGGCGACGCTCAGGGCAACGGCGTGACCGGCTGGATCTATCCCGGCGTGCAGCACATGAACGGGTACACCGCTCAGTGGTACGCGCGCTCTCGTGAGTCCACGAGCGACTACGACCGCATGGCCCGACAGCGCGAGCTGGAAGACGCCATCCTCAAGCAGTTCACGCCGGTCACCGTGGCCACGAAGTTCCAGGACATCGCAAAGGCGGGTCAGCAGGTGGTCAAGACCGACATCCCGCAGTCGATGCTCGGCTATTTCGCGGATCTCGGCATGAAGACGCGCAAGCTGCCTGTGCAGAACCTCGAGCTGGTGCCGCCGACGGTCGATCCGGCGGATCCGGACTACGGCCAGATCCATTCGATGGTGCAGAAGGCGGTGCGTCCGCCGAAGGCATCGTCTTAGCTTCGATCCACCGACGCGTCGCGGGTCCGTATGAATTGGCCTGGCTGCCGTTCTGTTCTTTAAGCGGAATGGAACGTGATGAACCAGGAGTACAGCCCGGAAGTACGTGAGCGCGTGCTCGGCGAAACGAAGCAGGTGCATGCGAACCCGATGAGCGCCGTGGTACCCGTCGCTCGCCTACTCGGCTTGGGGCCAGAGATGTCGCGGGCTGGCGTCATCGAAAGGCTGACGCCTGCCAACGCCTCGGCGTGACGACCGATGCGGAAGCGAGGAGACAGTCATCAAGGCCGCAAACGTGTTCTTCGCGGCTGAGTGCATCGATTGAGGCAGCTCGCTGAGGTCATTTGGGGTATTGCCGGTGGTGCTTCCTCTTGACCCCAACACCGACTGGAGCAGCGGTTGTTGGCGCCTCGGCCCGGTCATCGCTGCGTAATCGCCTGCCGAGGCGACGCGACCCATCAGTATGACGGCGCTCACTGAAGTTCCCCACTTCTGCTCATCGAAATTCCCCGCCGTGGGTCGCTCCGTCGCATGAGGCGGGCCTCCCTCGATGCTGGTGGTCTCTGACCACACACCAGCTTCCAAGGGAGGCCCTCTTCTCATGCTTTCAGAGAGGAGCAGCGTGGACATCCACGCTCTGAAACGGCAGGGGATGACGATCAGCGAGATCGCCCGCCGCGCCCACCATGACCGCAAGACGATCCGCGCTTACCTGAACGGTGAGCGGGTTACTGGGCGGCGTGAACGCGCCGCGCCGGACTCGTTCGTCGACTACGTCACCGCGAGGCTGATCGAGGACCCGCACCTATGGGCAGCGACGCTGCTCGACGAGCTGCGTCCGCTGGGCTTCGAGGGGTCGTATCCGACGTTGACGAGGCAGATCCGCGCCCGCGGGCTGCGGCCGGCGTGCACGGCCTGCGCGCACGTCACGAAACGTGCGAACGCGATCATCGAGCACCCGCCCGGCGAGGAGACCCAGTTCGACTGGCTCGAGCTGCCCGATCCGCCCGGACACTGGGGGTTCCCAACCAAGAAGGCGTTCTTGCTGGTCGGATCGCTCGCGCATTCCGGGGTCTGGCGGGGCGTGATCTCCCCGTCGATGGATATCCCGCATCTGCTGGCCGCGATGACGACCCTGCTCGCGCTTCTCGGCGGCGTGACGAGAGTCTGGCGGTTCGATCGGATGCGAACCGTCCTGGACCCAGTTACCGGGGATCTCACATCGATGTTCGCGGGGTTCGCGAAGCACCACGGCGTCCAGCCCGTGGTCTGCCGGCCGCGATCGGGGAACCGGAAGGGCGTGGTCGAGAAGAACAACCACACCGCCGCGCAACGCTGGTGGCGCACCCTGCCCGACGAGCTCACCCTCGAGCAGGCACAAGCTTCTGTCGAGGTGTTCGCGCGAGGGCAGGACGAGCGGCCCCGACGGAGACGGGGAAGACGACCGCGAGGGCGATGTTCGCCGCGGAGCGGCTGCGTCCGCTGCCGCCGATCGTGTTCCCGGTGATCATCACCGAGGAACGCACCGCGACACGGCAGGCGCTGATCGACTGGCGCGGGAACCGCTACTCCGTCCCACCCGAACTCGCCGCCGCGAGAGTTGAGGTTCGGCAGCGGCTCGGCGCCGACATGATCGACATCGCCACTGCGTCGGGGACAGTCGTCGCCCGGCACCGGGTTGCCGAACCCGGCCTCGGCGTCGCGATCCGCGACACCGGGCATGTCACCGCCGTCGAAGCGATCGCGATGGCGTCGGCGCCGCCGGGCCGCCCGCATCGCCGCAAGGAACGCATCCCACCCGGGGCGGCGGCGCTGCGCGCCGCGCAGGTGCTCACCGGCACCGAACAGCCCACCACGACCGTGATCAGTCTGGCCGCTTACGAGCAGGCCGCGAAGAACAGGAACACCCTCCGATGACCATCACCGACACGACGAAGATGACCACGAAGGCTGCGGCGAGCACCTACCAGCAGCTACGGAACCACCTCACAGACCTGAAGCTCGCCGACGCCGCCGACGCGCTGCCGAAAGTCCTCGACCAGGCTCAGGCCGAGGGCTGGACCCTCACCCATGCGCTGGAACGGCTGCTGCGGATCGAGGTGACCGCGACCGACGCGCGCCGCCTCGCGGGGAGGTTCCGGTTCGCGAACCTGCCCACCGGAACCACCCTCGACGACTTCGACCACGACGCGGCGTCCGGCATCGACACCGCCACGAACGTGCTGCTCATCGGACCGCCACGAGTGGGGAAGACGCATATCGCGACCGGCCTCGGCCACGCCGCGGTGAAGGCCGGCTACCGCACCTACTTCACCAGCGCGGCCGATCTCGCCGCCCGCTGCCACCGGGCTGCGATCGAGGGAAAGTGGGCGACCATGATGCGGTTCTTCGCCGGCCCGACACTGCTGATCATCGACGAGCTCGGCTACCTCCCGCTGCCCGGCGAAGCCGCCTCAGCACTGTTCCAAGTCATCAACCAGCGCTACCTGAAAACCTCGATCGTGCTCACCACGAACCGGCCCGTCGGCGCCTGGGGCGAGATCCTCGGCGACACCACCGTCGCCGCCGCGATGCTCGACCGCCTCCTACACCGCTCCGTCGTCGTCACCCTCGACGGCGCCTCCTACCGGCTCCGCAACCACCACGCCGCCGCCGACGAACTCCGCCGCGTCACCACCGGCACAAACCTGCGCTAACCTGACCCAGCGACCCGGGGAACTTCGACGAGCAACTCTGAGGAAATTCGCTGAGCACCGTCAAGGACGACCATCCCGTGACGGTTCACGGCGGCGGCTGTCGGGATCGGATCTGGCTGCCGCCGTCGGCGCGGACGATGCAGCCAGACACCTCGGATTCGAGCAACTGCCGGAATGGGCGGCCTGCTTCGGAAGATCGTCGCGCTAGGCATCGAGGAGCAGGTTTCTACGAGCCGCGCTTATTCCACTCGTCCGCCTCCACGAGCACAACGTGCACGGATCGACGATCGCGGCACTGAATGGGAAGTCGACGTCCTCGACGCGGAGAACATCGCCAGGGCAGTGCCCGCCGGGTTCACGACCGTAGACCGCGGACGAGGTTGTCGAGTGTCGAGATGATCCGGCGCGGGGAAGTTGCGCACGGTATCGCGGTGAGCTCACTTGCGCGACGAACACCCTCAAACCGACGCTGAGTCGCGCCACCGAGGACCACCGATCTGAGGCAGTCGAGAAGACACAGACGATGGTCGCGAAGCCCGCTGGGATCAGCCCCGTCCTGGCCGAGTTGGGGATGGCCGGCCGGAAGCGCCGTATCAGCCACGGCAGGTTCCGCGAGCTGAGTGGCCCTCTACCGGACAAGAATCGTCGGAATACGAATATCCGTGAGCCCACGACCGCCTACTTCGCCCGCGGCACCGCCGAGGGCGCGAGCAATCGCGACGCCATCCCCCGACTGGTACCAGCGATCTACCACCTCGTCCAGACAGGTCGCGGGACCGGCGAAACCATGGATAGACAACCGTGTCAACGCCCTGCCAAGCCCACAATTGGACTGTTCAAGAAACGAAAGCTCGCGACGAATCGCCGCTTCTGTGCGGGCCGCCACGCACCCTTGACGATGTCAAGTGCGGCACAGCCGATTGGGCGACTGGTCGAGCAACCGGCTTTGCATTCGGCCCTCGATGACGGTGCAGGCGGGAGCACAGAGCCTCTACAAACGTCAGCCCCGAAGTGTCATCCGTCCGCAGATCGCACCCCAATACGAGCGGTATGGAACCGGGAAATACCCCGCTTCATGGTGCGCCCCGTCAAGGAAGGGGGCGACAGCTGGACCGCATCAGGCAGATTCGCGGGCTAGTTCGGCGCCCGGCAATTCGGAGTCGTTGTTCAACCTTTCCTGGGGAACTTGCACTCGGTTTCGTTTTACGGCTCGGAGGATGGGGCGCTCGACTAAGAACCAGCTCGCGATGGCGAACAGCGACGTGAATACGACGGTCAATAGCCAGTAAAGCCACATTCCGTGCAATACGCCGCCAAACACAGCAACGAGCTGTTGCATGGGCCACGCGTAGATGTAGAATCCGTAGGAGACGTCGTTCTGAGAAACGAATTTAGGCTGAGGAATGAGGGTGCTCAACCATATGAGCGCGTATGCCAAGAATGGTGCTGATGCCTGTCCGCCAAACCGCGGAATAAAGCAGATGCACGCGAACGCAGCAACGACGCTCCCTGCGCCAAGTACTGGGCTTACGCCCAAGCGCCTGATAACGTAATACACGATCGATCCGCCGAGGAAGTACGGGAGAAGTCGCGACATGAGCATGAAGTCCTGGTCGAGGCCGAATCGGGCCGCGAAGTCAAGGCACGCGTAGTTCACCACCGAGAGCCCCCAGACGAGCACGACGGGGAGGACCGACTTACGGAAGGCAGCCAGCGCGCCGGCCACCCAAATGATCAGGTAACAGAGGAATTCGTAATAAAGAGTCCACAAGGAACCATCCCAGGCATTCTTGTACGGTACGGTGTCAAGGCTGTGCCCTATTCCGTAGTCGTTCATATGAAGACCGGCGTTGGACCAGATGTACTCAAACGGAGTCGGCGCGGTCGAGAAGTAGCCCGCCAACGAGTGATGCTGCGCGTAGAGTGCAATCGGACCGAATACCAACGCCGTAACCGCCAGGCAGGCCAGGAATGCGGGAAAGATCCTCGCGATACGATGCACGAGATACTCGCCTGCGGTGTGAGACATGCGGCTACCAGTGATCAGGAAGCCGCTGAGCACGAAGAATCCGGCGACCGCCCAGCCACCGAGGTTCTCATCGCCGAAGGTCGGACCGGTTCCCTGGCCGGCTGTGTACCAGCTGTGAGCGAAGAGCACCATGGCCGCGAAGACGAGCCGGAACATATTCATGCTGTTCCGTCGGGATGGGAAAGGTCGAAGGTGCAGCCAAGCGGTGCCGTTCATCTGAGCAGCTTGCGTTCCGACATCTCACGTAGAGAGCGTTCGTATCCGCTGTCTTCTATGGTCTCCGTCTTCACCCATTCGACGAAGCGTTTGACGCCCTCTCGAAAGTCGACTTGGGGCGTAAAGCCCAACTGCTCGCGCAGCAAGGTGATGTCTGCCACATTGTGTCGAATATCGCCGAGTCGGTAGTTTCCTGAAATCCGGGTCGCTACCCGTTTCCCGAAGGCCGCGAAAAGTGCTTCAACGACCTGTAGGACGGTGGTGGCTACGCCGCTGCCGACGTTGAAAGTGCCCCCGGCTGCATCGGGATGGGTGGCGGCGATGTAAGTTGCCTCCACGACGTCGTCGATGTATACGAAGTCGCGGCTCTCCTCACCGTCCTCAAAGATGTTGATTTCCTTGCCCTGTGATATGAGCGTCGAAAAAATCGAGAGAATTCCTGTGTATGGATTTTTCAGGGACTGCCCCGGACCGTACACGTTCTGATAGCGCAATGCTACAGGCTCGATTCCGAGAGCGGCACTTACCGTCATTACCAAGGCTTCTTGTGTGTGCTTCGTGATGCCGTAGACCGATGACGGGTGAAGGATGGCGGACTCGCGAGTAGGGACGAGCGTGAGTGCCTCATGTGTCTGCGGATCGTAAAGGTCGAAGACTCCTGCTGCGAGATCGGTATCTCTTCTGTGCGGAGGATTGACGGCGCTCCCGTCTGCTCGTCGGTATTCACCCTCCCCATAGATGGATCGTGACGATGCAACCACGAGACGACGAATGGCGTTCTCGTGGTTGGTAACGTAGTCGAGAAGTTTGGCCGTTCCCCCTAGGTTCGTTTCAACATATCGGTCTATTTCATACATCGACTGGCCAGTGCCGGTTTCTGCTGCCAGGTGAATGACGATTGAATGCCCCGGAACGGTATCTGCTATAACACGGCGGTCCGTGACAGATCCTCTAACCACTGTCGCGATGCCTGAAACGTACTTTAGAAGCGCTGACGTAACTTCCGGGTTGTCGCCATGTACCTGGGGAATCAGTGAATCGAGTATGGTCACTTCGTAGCCAGCGTCCACGAACCGTTTGGTTAGGCGGGACCCGATGAAACCGGCACCACCGGTGATTAAGACCGAATCGGGCACGTGGAATCTCCTCCGTATAGCTGTCGCGATGTGAAGGCCGCAGGCCTGATGATCCTAACGCGACATGTCTCTAAGATCCGAGCTGAACGCAGTCAGCGACGCGATGCGTGTCTGGTCGAGTCCTTGGATGTGGTGTTTTGAGTGCTGGTCCTTCGGTGTTGTGCGGTCATGGGGGCGAGGGCCTCCAAGGACACGATCAGCCAGATCACCGAGAAGGTCACCAGGGGTCGCCGAGTGGGCCTCGAGACCGTTGGATCCGACGTCTGGACCTCGAAGCTCATCAACGGCTCATGGACAGCTGCTGCCGCAACGGGCCTCGACATGGGTGCTGGTGCCGGAATTGCCGGCGGTGCGGATTCCGCCGGCAATATCTACCTGTTCTGGCGCGGCGGTGACGGCGCTCTCTGGGAGGGCAACGGAGACGGCGGGTCGTGGGTATCGCAGCATTCGATCCCAACCGCGCCGGCCGGGGCGCTGAGTTCTGCGCCCGGACTAGCAGTCGGGACCGACGGCAAGCAATACGTTTTCTGGAAGGGCAACGACAACCACCTCTGGCAGACCATCTGGGACGGAAGCAACTGGCGGGGCCCATACGGCCTTGGTGCGAATGTAGGACCGGGGGCCGCATTGACCGCGGCAATGGACCCTAGCGGTGCGGCGCACGTCTTCTGGCGTGGTGGCGATAACGGGCTTTGGGAGTCTCACTGGACGGGCTCCACCTGGTCATCGGCCGGTAATGTCCTCGGAGGCGGCGTACTCGCATCAGAGCCGGCCGTCGCCATCGCTGCTGATGGAAAGCAGTATGTGCTCTGGAAGGGCACCGATAACAAACCTCGTCAGTCCATCTGGGACGGCGCCACATAGGCCGGCCCCTATAACCTAGTGTCGCGTGTCGTTAGTTCCTGAATGGTTGTGGGTTTGGGAGAATTGCTTATGGTGAATTCTCCGGCTCCGGCTTTGCGGTTGTTCGAGGGTGACGAGTCGGAGTTGCAGCGGTGGGCGCGTGCGACGACGGTTCG
>JAATFB010000003.1 GCA_015655415.1 Actinomycetales bacterium | reverse complement strand
GCGATGTCGGAGACCTTGATGCCGGCCTCCTTGATGACGTCCTGGAACGGCTTCTTGGTGCGATCCAGCAGATCGCTGGTCATCTGCTCGAACTGGGCGCGGGTGAGCGTCTCGTCGAGGTTGGCCGGCCCGTTCTCGGTCAGCGAGAGGTAGGGGAGCTGGATGCTCGTCGACATGCTCGACGAGAGCTCCTTCTTCGCCTGCTCCGCGGCCTCCTTGAGGCGCTGCAACGCGATCTTGTCCCCTGAGACGTCCACTCCCGTGGTGTCCTTGAACCTCTTGATAAGCCAGTCGACGATGCGCTGGTCCCAGTCGTCGCCGCCCAGGCGGTTGTCGCCCGCGGTGGCGCGCACCTGGATGGTGGAGAAGTCGTCGTCCTTGCCGACCTCCAGCAGCGAGACGTCGAACGTTCCGCCACCGAGGTCGAAGACCAGGATGAGCTCGTCCTCCTTGCCCTTGTCGAGACCGTAGGCGAGCGCGGCCGCCGTCGGCTCGTTGATGATGCGCAGCACGTTGAGCCCGGCGATCTCACCGGCCTCCTTGGTCGCCTGGCGCTCCGCGTCGTTGAAGTACGCCGGCACCGTGATGACGGCGTCCGTCACCGTGTCGCCCAGGTACTGCTCGGCGTCCCGCTTGAGCTTCTGCAGGATGCGCGCGGAGATCTCCTGCGGCGTGTACTGCTTGCCGTCGATCTCTTTCTTCCAGTCGGTGCCCATGTGGCGCTTGACCGACGTGATCGTGCGGTCCACGTTCGTGACGGCCTGGCGCTTGGCGGTCTCGCCGACCAGCACCTCACCGTCCTTGGTGAACGCCACGACCGAGGGTGTCGTGCGGAACCCCTCGGAGTTCGTGATGACGACTGGCTCGCCGCCCTCCAGCACGGCCACGACCGAGTTGGTCGTTCCGAGATCGATACCCACTGCACGTGACATGTTCGGTGATTCCCTCCCTGGGCGCACATCACGTGCACCCTGATGGCCCGGCGCCTTCTGCGCCTGCGGCCGAAGTCGATGATGTGAGACTTGAGTCTCACAGACTCAACTTATGCCAGGCTCGGTGGGCTGTCAAGCTCTAGCCCCTGAAGTTGAGTACGCTCATGTCAACTTTCGATCGCCGCAGGGTATTCCGAGCCGCACGATGATCCGGCCGGGCGCGCTGCGATCCGGCGCGAAGCACCGCCCGGAGCGGCCTCGGGCGCGGGGTATCAGAGGTGCCCGACCGCCGGAGCCGCTCCGGCCACGGACGCTGCGCGAGCTTCGTGGCTACACGAGCGGACGCGGCTGCGCTCCGTGGCGGGTGCTGAGGAAGACCTGGAAGTCCACGTGGTGCTCGCCGAGAGTGACGACCTCGCCGTCGCTGAGTGCGAGTCGCACGTCGTGCCCGGGCACCATGACGATGCCGTCGCCCGTTGCCAGGATGTCGCGCAGCGCCTCCACGCTGGCGCGGCTGGCGGCGAAGTCGAGCGAGGAGTCCACCTCTCCGGTGGCGAGCTCGTAGCGGTTCTTCACCGCGTCGCCGGCGAACAGGACACGGCCCTCGCCGACCTCGACGGAGAAGGCGAGATGCGCCGGGGTGTGGCCCGGTGTGAGGTGAGCCGCTACGCCGGGCAGGAACTCCTCCCCCTCCGCCACACGCAGCACGCGCTCCGACATGGCCACCAGCCGGGCGACATGGACGTCAGGGACGAGGAAGGTGCCCGGGGGCTGCGTGCGCGCCCACTCCAGCTCATCCCGCCCGACGACGACCGTGGCGTTGCCGAACATCGTGAAGTTGCTGATGTGATCCCAGTGCAGGTGGGTCGTCAGGATGTGGGTCACATCCTGAGGCGACAGCCCCAGGGCGGCCAGGCGCTCCTTGAGCAGCGCGGTGTACTGCGGAGGGCCCGTGTCGACCAGGATCGTGTGCTCGTCGTCGCGCAGCAGCCCGACGCTCGCCCAGCCGAGCCCGCCGTGCGTGGCGGTCTTGCCCGGGAACCCGACGGTGAGCTGGTCGAAGCGATAGCTCACGAGGACTCCACGGCGGTCTTCTCCACGAGGGTGCGCGACCCCGACAGCAGCGGCCTCTTCGAGAGGGTGAGGGTGATGATCGCGCCGGCCACGAGCAGCCCGGCGGCGACGAAGAACGGCACGGTGTAGCTGCCCGTCGCATCCACGAGGTACCCGGTGACGATCGGCGCGAGCAGCCCGAAGACGTTGCCGCCCACCCCGGTGAGCGAGAAGGCGCGGCCGCTGGCGGACTTGTCGACGATGAGATCGTTGGTGAGCGTCCAGTTCAGCGTGATCGCCGCCGTGTCCATGATCAGCACCCACGACACCAGGACGATGAGCAACGGCACGCTCGTCACGAACGGCAACGCCAGCATCGGCAGGGTCAGCACCATGATGAGCGCGACGGCCTTGCGACGACCGCCCCTCAGCACCGCCGAACGCTTGAGCAGCCTGTCGCTCAGCCACGCGACGAGGACGCTGCCGACCGCGGCGATGCCGTAGGTCAGGCCCGTCGCCCAGCCGGAGCTCAGCACGGCGAGGCCGCGCTGGGTCTGCAGGAAGAGGGGCAGGAAGCTCAGGAACATGTAGCTCGTGTAGACGGCCGTGCCCTGGGTGATCATGAGACCCCAGACGCTCGGGACGCGCAGCAGCGACCAGACGCCCATCGGCTTCACCCCCGTGTCGGCGGGTGTCGCCGTGTCGCGGTTGGCGAGGATGAAGTCACGCTCGGCCGGCCTGAGCCACCTGGCCTCCTCCGGCTTGCGATACACCAGATACCACACGATGCCGACGAGCAGGCCGAACGCGCCCTGGATGAAGAACGACTCGCGCCAGCCGATGCCGACAACCAGATACGCGGCGACGACGGAGCCGACGGCCGGTCCCACGACGGTCCCGGCGTTGAAGGCGCCGGTGAACGCTCCGCGCTCCTTGACGGGCGCCCACTCCCGCACGACCATGTTGCCCGCGGGGAAGGTGGGGGCCTCGCCCGCGCCGAGCAGGAGGCGAGCGGTCATCAGAGTGCCGAACCCGACCGCAAGACCGGTCGCGCCCGCACCCACCGACCACACGATGATCGCGAGCGGGAGCGTGAACCGCGATCCGGTGCGGTCGGCCAGGATGCCGAACGGGATCATCAGGACGAGGTAGGCCCAGCTGAATATCGAGGTCACGAGGCCGAAGTCGCCCGTGGTGAGGTGGAAGGCGTCGATGATCGACTTGCCCGCCACGGAGAAGTTCACCCGGTCCATGTAGCCCAGGCACGTGACGATGCACAGCGCCACGGCGATGACGTACCGCCTTCGTCCGACGGCCGCCGCGACGCGGTCGATCACGGGCGCGCCGGGAGTGCGGGTTGAGGACATCTTCGTCTGGTCCTTTCTCGGGTCAGCTCGCGGAGGAACGGCTCTCGCCGCGAAGGTCATGGGCCGCCTCGAGCTCGAGCGGGGCGAGGTCGAGCTCCACCCCGAGGTCGCGGATCCCCGCCGCCGCCGCGGAGGGCAGGCCGGAGTCGGTGATGATGCGGTCGAAGCGGCGCAGCGGCACGATGTCGTAGGTGCCGAAGAGCCCGTACTTAGTGCTGGTCGCCATCAGCACGGACTCCGCGGTGGACTCGAGCGCCGCGAGCTTCACCTCGACCTTGGCCTCTGACGGGGTCGTCATGCCGTGCTCGAGGTCCCACGAGCTCGAGCTGATGAACGCCACGTCGGTGTTGAGCTTGCGCAGGGTCTCGGCCGCCAGCCGCCCTACGGAGGAACGGTTCCGGTTCTCGACCCGCCCGCCCGTGTGCACGGTCTCGACGTTGGTCGCGTCGAGGAGCTCCTCGACGATCTCGAAGTCGTTCGTGATGACGGTGAGTCCCGAGCGGGCGCGGATCGCCGGAATCAGGGCACCGGTGGTCGTACCCGCGTCGAGGTAGATGACCATGTCGTCGTGCAGCATGCGCTCGGCGACGCGGGCGATCGCCGCCTTCTCGGCGACGTCGCTGATCGTCTTGGTCTGGAACGCCGGCTCGGTGTGCAGCGCGCTGGCCACGCGAACCCCGCCCGGGACCGAGTACGCCCGCCCCTCACGTTCCAGCACGGCGATGTCTCGGCGCACCGTCATGTGCGAGACGCCCAGCAGCTCGGTGAGCTGCGCCACGCTGAGCACGCGGTTGCGATGCAGCAGCCGCATCAGCTTCTCCCGCCGCTGGTCGGGAATGAGGTTGCCCTCCTGCTGTTCGACAGACATCGGCTCGGTCCGCCCTTCCCTCAGAGCCCCGGCGCCGCGCCGAGACGATCGCGCAGCGCGCTGAGCGCCTGATACGCCCTGTCACGGTATGCGAGCAGCGACGGCACCTGCTCGGCCGGGATGTCGAGGAACCCCTTGCCGCTCTTGATGCCGAGGTGGCCAGCTGCCACCATGTCGCGCAGCAGCCGCGGCGCCTCCAGCCGCTCTCCGTACGCGGCGGCCAGGCTCTCGTAAGACGCCGCGTACACGTCGAGTCCGGCCATGTCACCGATCGCGAACGGGCCGAACAACGCCAGCCGGAAGCCGAACGCGTTGCTGACCACCGTGTCGATCTGACCGGGCGTCGCCACCCCTTCCTCCACCATGCGCACGGCTTCCTTGTAGAGGGCGAACTGGAGGCGGTTGGCGACGAAGCCGGGGGTGTCGGCCACCCGCGCCGGCCGCTTGCCGGCCCGGACGACGAGAGCCTCGGCGAACTCCACGGCGGCGGGCGCCGTGCTCGACGAGGCGATGAGCTCGACGCCCGGGATGAAGGGAGCCGGGTTCATCCAGTGCACGCCCAGAAAGCGCTCCGGCGCCGTGACCCACTGGGAGAGCTCCTCGATCGGGATCGCGGAGGTGTTGGAGCCGATCACGGCCCGAGTCGCCGCGGCGGAGACGCGTTCGAGCACGCTGCGCTTCACCTCGCGGCTCTCGAAGACGGCCTCGGTCACGTAGTCGGCGCCGGCCACCGCGTCCTCGATGGAGGCGGCGGCTGCCAGTCGCTCGCCCAGCACGTCGGCGGAGCCCGCCGCGAAGAGCCCATCGGCCTCGAACGCGCGCGCCTGGTCGATGAGGCGGCGGCGGGTGGACTCGGCGTGGTCGGCGTCGACGTCGCCCAGCGTCACGCGGCTGCCGGCGAGGGCCAGCACCTGGGCGATGCCGCCGCCCATGTACCCCGAGCCGACCACCGCCACCACGGGCGGGCGGCCCGGGGTCGTCTCTGCCGCACGGTCCGGTGCATCCGCCATCGGCTGCCTCTCCTCCGAGTCCTCCTGGCGGAGCACCCACGGCTCCGCTGACGTCGTTCTGATCATCCATGTGATCGATGTGCACAAAGAGAATCACAAATTCACATTTCCGTCAACTCTGTTACCATTCCGGAGGCCATGAAGGGAGGCGCAGAGTGCTCTGGGGCTGCATCGCCGATGACATCACGGGCGCGACGGACCTCGCGACCAACCTCGTGAGTCGGGGGCTGCGCACCACGCTGGTGTTCGGGCCGGTGGATGCGACGGTGCGGCGAACCATCCTGGACGCCGACGCCGACGCGCTGGTGGTGGCCCTGAAGTCGCGCACCGCGCCCGTCCACGACGCCGTGGCTCAGAGCGTCGCGGCCACGGACGCCCTGCACGCCGCCGGAGCCGAGCGCTTCTACTTCAAGTACTGCTCGACCTTCGACTCCACGCCGCGCGGCAACATCGGCCCGGTGCTGGACGCCCTGCTGCAGCTGCTGGGGGAGCGCGTCACCATCGTCGCGCCGAGCTTCCCGGACGCCGGCCGCACCGTCTACCAGGGATATCTGTTCGTCGGCGACGAGCTCCTCTCGGAGAGCCCCATGCGGCATCATCCCCTGACGCCCATGACGGACTCCAGCGTGCCGCGACTGCTGCGGGCGCAGTCGTCGTCCGCCGTCCGGAGGATGTCCCTGGCGACGGTGCGCCTGGGCGCGGATGCCGTGCGCTCCGCACTGCACGCCCGGTCGGAGCGGCCCACCGCGGTGGTGGTCGACGCCATCGACAACGCCGACCTCGCTCGGATCATGGCCGGTTCCGCCGACCTCCGGCTCGTCACCGGAGGGTCCGGACTCGCCCTGGGCCTGCCGCAACGTGCGACCGCGGGGACCCGCGACATACCCGTCGTGCCCGGGCGCAGGCTCGTGCTCTCCGGCAGCGCGTCCGAGCGCACACGCGAACAGGTGCGGCGGGCGAAGGAGCTGGCCCCGTGGCTCAAGCTGGACGTGACGGCCCTGCGGTCGGACTTCGACGCCGAGGTGCGGCGCGTCCGCACGTGGCTGGACTCAGTATGGGTTCATGACGACCACGCCGCCCCGCTCGTGTACTCCGTGGACTCGCTGGAGGACGTCGAACAGGGCACGGATGCCAGCGAGCTGGTGGAGCGGGCGTTGAGCGCAGTGGCCGGCTGGGCGGTCGAGGCCGGTGCCACCAAGATCATCGTGGCCGGCGGGGAGAGCTCGGGCGAGGTGATCGCCGGCCTCGGCGTGCACATGCTGCGGATCGGACCGGAGATCGATCCGGGAGTGGCCTGGGCGGCGGCGGCCACGCGACGCGGCCGCGTCATCGACATCGCGTTGAAGTCCGGCAACTTCGGTCGTCCCAGCATGTTCACCGATGCCTGGGACGTCCTGGGCGAGAGGAGCGCGGTTCAGTGACCGTCCAGACATCCGAACCCGCCCCTGCCGAGCTCGTCGACGCCGGCGCCCGCCTCGCCGGCGCCGGGCTGTCGCCGGGGTCGTCGGGCAACCTGAGCATCCGCTCCGGCGACCGCGTCGTCATCACGGCGACGGGCGCGGACATGGGCGCACTCGATGCGGCGTCGCTGTCGGTGCTCGACCTCGACGGCAACCTGCTGTCGGGGCCCCGGCCCTCCAAGGAGTACCCGCTCCACCGGGCCTTCTATCGTCGCAGTCCCGAGACCCGCGCCATCGTCCACCTGCACTCCCCGAAGGCCACAGCCTATGCGTGCACCGATCCGTGGAGCGACGTCACGGCGCTGCCCCCGATCACGCCGTACTTCGTGATGCGCGTCGGCCGGACCCCGCTCGTGCCGTACGCCGATCCGGGAGACGTCGGGCAGGCCGACCTCATCGAGGCCATGCCGGGCCGGTTCCGTGCCGCTCTGCTGCAGAACCACGGCCTCGTCGCGGCCGGTCCCGACATGATCGCGGCCGTAGACACGGCCGTCGAGCTGGAGGAGGCCTGCGGGATCATGCTCGCGGCGGGCTCACGGCGACTTCGGCCGCTCGACGACGAGACCGCGCGCCGCCTCGCCGAGGCGTACTCGTCCCCCTGGCCGCGAACGTGACGGTGCAGCGAGGACATGCCGTGATCGCGGTCGCCGACGACCTCTCCGGGGCGGCCGAGACGGCCGCGGCGTTCGGCGTGCCGAGCCGCGTCGAACTCGTGACCGACGGCGACCGACCCGACTCCGCATCGTTCGACGGCGTGCGCGTCTTCGACCTCGACGTCCGCTACGCACCGGCGTCGAGCGCCGAGAAGGCCTTCCGTGGTGTCCTCGGCGCCCATGCCGGCGGCCTGAGGTTCGTCAAGGTCGACTCCCTGCTGCGCGGCAACCTCGCCGCGGCGGTGCGCGCCGCCCGTCCCGTCGCCCCCGCCATCGTGTTCGCACCCGCGCTGCCCTCCGCCGGACGCACCGTCGTCGGCGGCGTGCCCCTGATCGGCGGCGTGCCCCTGGTCGACACCGGGCTCTGGCGTTCCGAGGCGGGCCGGCCGCCGGCGAGCGTGGCAGAGGCCCTCCCCGATCTTGCGGTTCGTCTCGTGCCGCTGGCCGAGGTGCGCGCCGGCGCCCTGCCGGAGATCCTCGCCGAAGCGAGCCGCGACCAGCGGATCGTCGCCCCCGATGCGGAGACCGACGCCGACCTCTCGGCCATCGTCGAGGCCGCCTGGTCCCGCACCGAGCAGGCGGTCCTCGTGGGCTCGCGGGGCCTCGCCGAGGCGGCGGCACGGTTCGGCGGCTTCAGGCCGGCACCGGCACCGCGCGAGACCAGCCCGCGCGCGGTCGTGGTCGTCGGCAGCGCCGACGAGACGGCGCACCGCCAGTTCGAGCGGCTGCTGGACGACCTCGCCCCGGCGCGCGCACAGCCCCACCCTCGCGCCCTCCTCTCCGACGCCGCCGCCCCCGCCGAGCTCGGCCGCGAGCGGGTCTCCGCGGTGCGCATCTCGCCGGGGGAGCGCGTCGCTGCCGAGGTCTCGCACCAGCTCGCCGAGCGGTTCGCAGCACATGTCGCCGAGGCGTTGAGCCACGCCGACCTCTCGAGCCTGACCCTGGTGCTCATCGGCGGGGAGACGGCCCGCCTCCTGCTGGAGAGGCTGGGCGCCCATCGCATCGACGTGCTCGGCACCGACGGCGGCGGGATCGTCTTCGGCAGTGCGGCGATGCGGGACGGTCGCAGGCTCCGCGTGGTCACCAGGCCCGGCAGCTTCGGCGACGACGAGCAGCTCGTCGACCTCGTGCGATCGATCGTCGCCCCCGATCACTCGCTCTCACCCGCCGCAGGAAGGGAATCCGCATGAACGATCAGGTCAAGCCGGTCATCGCCGTCACGATGGGAGATGGGGCGGGGGTCGGGCCGGAGGTGGTCGTCGAGGCAGTCGTCGACCCGGCGGTGGTCGCCGCCAGCAGGCCGTTGGTCATCGGCGATCTGGGGCGCCTCCAGCAGGCCGCCGGGCTTCGCGGGGTCACGGCGCAGATCGTCCCGGTGACGGGACCGGAAGATCCGGCGTTCCACCCGTCAGCCGACCGAGTGAACGTCGTCGACCTCGGGCTGCTGCCTGCAGACCTCCCCTGGGGCGCGGTCTCACCCGTCGCCGGCGACGCCGCGTATCGCTACGTCGAACGAGCGGCCGAGCTCGCCATGGCGCACGCCGTCGACGCCATCTGCACGGCCCCGTTGAACAAGGCGGCGCTGCATGCGGCCGGGCACGCCTTCCCCGGTCACACCGAGCTGCTGGCCGCCCTCACGGGCACCGGCGAGGTGTCGATGATGCTCTCGACCCCCAAGATCAAGGTCATCCACGTCACGACGCATGTCGGCCTCATCGACGCGATCGCCAGGGTCGAGCCGGGCCTCGTCGAGCGCACCATCCGCCGCGGGTACGAGGCCATGAGGGGCTCGGGGGTGGACGCGCCACGCATCGGGGTGTGCGCGATCAACCCGCACGCCGGCGAGAACGGCCTGTTCGGCTACGGCGAGGAGGCGGAGAAGATCGCCCCGGGCATCGAGGCGGCACGGGCGGCCGGCATCGACGCGCGTGGCCCGCTGCCGGCCGACACCGCGTTCTTCCTCGCCTCACGCGGCGACTACGACCTCATCGTCGCGATGTACCACGATCAGGGTCATGCACCCATCAAGGTGCTGGGCATCGAGGCCGGCACGAACATCACGGTCGGTCTGCCGGTGATCCGGACCTCGGTCGACCACGGCACCGCGTTCGACATCGCGGGCACCGGAACGGCGGACTCCCGCAGCATGGTCGAGGCGCTGCACCAGGCGGCGCAGCTGGCGCAACGGGTCTCCGCGCCCTGAGCGGCCAGACGGCCCTGAGCGGCCAGAGGGCCCTGAGCCGCGCGGCTCAGGGCTCGGTCGCCGCGCGGGCCCTGCCGCGGGCCGCGGCCGGACGCACGCCGCCGCTGCGCAGGAAGCACGCGACCGGAAGGGTCGCCGCGCCGAGGGCGACGGCATCCGTGCCCAGCCGGGCGCGGACCACCTCGAGCCGCTCGAAGGGGCGGGCCAGCGCGTTCGCGCCGATGACCTCGCGGATGCGCGGCAGGATCGGGTCGGGGAGCGCGTGTCCGAGCCAGCCGCCGATGACGATGCGCTCCGGCGTGAGCAGATTGACGAGGTTGGCCAGCCCCACGCCGAGATAGCGCACGAGGTCTGCCACCACCTGATGCGCGGCTCGGTCGGAGCCGTCGGCGGCGAGGATCGCAACCATGCGCTCCTCGACCTCGGCTGGATCGGCGGCCCGCGTGCGCCGCTTCAGCCGGTCGTATCGGGCGACGATCGCGTCGGCGCCCGCGTAGGCCTCCAGACATCCCTCGGAACCGCACGCACACCGTCGTCCGCCGGCCACCACCGTGGTGTGGCCGAGCTCGGCCGCGAACGACAGCTCGTCGCCTCCGGCCGGTGCCACGATGCTGGCACCCACGCCGGCACCGAGCAGCACGATGATGGCGTTTTCGCTCCCCTTCGCGGCGCCGAACCAGCGCTCCGCCTCGCCGAGCGTGTTGGCACCGTTGTCCACGATGATCGGAAGGGGGATGCGCTCGCGCAGCATCCGCTCGATGGGCACCGTGCCCCATCCGATGCTCTGGTCGTAGACGACGGCCTCGGTCCTCTCCCCACCGCACCGGTCGTCCTCCGCGCCGTCGCAGCGACGGCGCTCCACGAGTCCGGGCACCCCGACGCCCACGCCCAGAATGCGCGACTCGTCGACGTCCGACCCGGCGACGACGGCCTCAACGCCCTCGACGATCCGGTCGACGACCTCCTCGGGTTCCAGCCGCGTGTGTCGGGTGAGCGAGCGGCGGGATGCCCGGGCACGCATCCCGAGGTCGAACAGCTCCACCATGACGGCCGTCTCGCCGACGTCCACGCCGACGACATAGCCGGAATCCGGGTCGATGTGGAACAGACCGCGCGGTCGTCCGCCGTGGGAGTCCTCCGAGCCGACCTCGCCGACCAGGCCCATCCGCTCGAGGTCGCCGATGACGTTCGACACGGTGGCCGGGCTGACCCGCGCGGCGGCGGCCAGCCCCGGGTATGTCAGTGGTCCGTGCAGGTAGAGCTCCCACAGCAGGCGGGACCTGTTGCGCATGCGCAGATCGCGCACTGTCGTCGAATGCGTCGTGGGCATCCGGTCCACCTGCCTGTCGTCGCTCCGTTGCGGCCGCGTGCCCGCCATCGCCGATGTCGCACAGCCCGCCCGCCCATCGTAGTGAGCACCCTGTGCGCCGTGCCTCTCGATCGCCCGCGGCGGCGCCGTTCACCGGCTGGCGCTATGGTGTGCGCATGACCGACCTCCCCAGCGGCCCGGGCGACGGCGCCACGGCACCGGTCCCCGCCGGCGACACGGGATTCGGCCGCGTCCTCGCGTGGGGCGCCTGGGACTGGGGGTCCTCGGCCTTCAACGCCGTGGCCACCACCTTCGTCTTCACCGTCTACCTCACCGGCAGGTCGTTCGGCGATCCCGACCGGCTCTCCGAGTACCTGAGCTGGACGATCACGGCCGCCGGCATCGTGGTGCTGCTGCTCGCCCCGGTGCTCGGTCAGCGCACCGACACGACCGGCCACCGCAAGCTGTGGCTGGGCGTGAACACCGCCGCCGTCGTGGCATGCCTCGGGCTGATGTTCTTCGTGCGCCCCGCGCCGTCATACGTGTGGCTCGGGCTGGCTCTCCTGGCGATCGGCACCGTCTTCTTCGAGATCGCCGGGGTGAACTACAACGGGATGCTGCGTCAGATCTCCACGCCGAGGACGATCGGCAGGGTGAGCGGCCTCGGCTGGGGCATGGGATACGTCGGCGGCATCGTGCTGCTGCTCATCGTGTACCTCGGCTTCATCCAACCCGAGACCGGGCTGTTCGGCGTCACCGGAGCCGACGGGCTCTCCGTCCGGGTGTCCATGCTGGTCTCCGCCCTCTGGTTCGCCGTCTTCGCGCTCCCCGTGCTGTTCGCCGTGCCGAGCAACCGGGCACTGGCCGACCTCGGGCGGCCGAGGGTCGGCTTCTTCAGGTCGTACGCGGTGCTCGCCCGCGACATCGCCCGGCTCTGGAGGACGAGCAGGCGCACCGTCTACTTCCTCGTGGCCAGCGCGATCTTCCGCGACGGGCTCACCGGCGTCTTCACGTTCGGGGGCGTGCTCGCGGCCGGCTCGTTCGGGTTCTCCTCCGGTGAGGTGATCCTCTTCGCGATCGCCGCGAACGTGGTCGCCGGCATCGCCACCATCGCGGTCGGGACGCTCGACGACCGGCTGGGGCCCAAGCCGGTGATCCTCGCCTCCCTCATCGGGCTGGTGGTGTGCGGCACGGCGGTCTTCGTCTTCCACGCCGGCGGCCAGATCGTCTTCTGGACGCTCGGGCTGGCGCTGTGCCTCTTCGTCGGCCCGGCGCAGTCGGCGAGCCGCACGTTCCTGGGTCGCCTGATCCCGCCCGGCCGCGAGGGCGAGGTGTACGGCCTCTACGCGACGACCGGGCGCGCCGCCACCTTCCTCGCTCCGCTCGCGTTCGCACTGTTCGTCACGGCGGGCGGCAGGCAGTACTGGGGCGTGCTCGGCATCGTGCTGGTGCTCGCCATCGGGCTCGCGCTGATGGTCCCGGTCAAGGCGCCGCGGGCGCAGCTCGACTGAGGACGGAGCGCGATCGGCCGGCGTGCGGACGCCGATGGCTCCAGGCCCGATGACGGCGACGGTCGTGAGCGCCATCGTCGCCGTCGCCGTCCGCCCCGTCGCGGAGCGGGCGCATCCGTCCGAGCGCCGCGGCTCGTCAGCTCAAGCGCTCGCCCTCGAGGTGCTCGACGAGCTTCCAGGTCACCCCGTCGTCGTCGCTGACCCAGCCGTCGAACACGTAGGACTCGCCCGTGATCGCGCTGAAGTTCCACCGGATGGGCCGCTCGTCGTTCTGGGTGCCGTCCTGCCGGATCCCGTCGCGCCAGCCCTGGGCCACCAGGTTCGCGAACTGGTTGTTCGACGGAGAGAAGTAGCTCACACGCACGAGCCCGGCCGTCGGGTCGTACACGCGCACGGCAATGGCGATGGTGTCGGCACCGTCACCGGAGTCGACGACCTCGATGTCCTCGACGGCGCGGCCGCCCATCACCCAGGAGACGATCCAGGTGAAGTCGCGGTCCTCCCATTCTCCTGTGGGCTCATCGAGCCGGCGCCCCACCACATGCCACGATCCGACGAGTCGGCCGAACCTTCGCATGCGCTTGGGATGCTCCGGCGAGGGTCCGGAGCTCACCAACGACTCCGCGAACCCTCGACGGAGGGGTGCATCGCGTTCTCCGCTCATCGCATCAGCCTCCGCCCGACCCTGTCTCTCACTCCCGGCTGACAACGGGTGCGTCCTCGCCGCGCCGCGCACCGCCCGCTCGCGATCCCGCCTCGTCGAGGGTCGTGCCGCTGACGTCGGTGCGGTGGAAGCCCAGATACGACCGGGATGCCGTGGGACCTCGCTGGCCCTGGTACCGGGAGCTGTAGGCCGCGGAGCCGTACGGCTGCTCCGCGGGCGAGGAGAGCTGGAAGAAGCACATCTGCCCGATCTTCATCCCGGGCCACAGCTTGATGGGGAGGGTGGCGACGTTGCTCAGCTCGAGCGTCACGTGGCCGGTGAAGCCGGGGTCGACGAAGCCGGCGGTCGAGTGGGTGAGGAGTCCGAGGCGTCCGAGCGAGCTCTTGCCCTCGAGCCGGGCCGCGATGTCGTCGGGGAGCGTGACGCGCTCGTACGTGGAGCCGAGCGCGAACTCGCCTGGATGCAGGATGAAGGGCTGGTCGCCGTCGACCTCCACCATGTGGGTGAGCTCGGGCTGATCCTGTGCCGGATCGATGAACGCGTACTTGTGATTGTCGAACAGCCGGAAGAAGCGGTCGAGGCGCACGTCGATGCTCGACGGCTGGATCATGGCCGGGTCGTAGGGCTCCAGCGCGATGCGCCCGGCGGTCAGTTCGGCCGTGATGTCGCGATCGGAGAGCAGCACACGGCCAGACTATCCGACGCACGTTTCGGCGCGATTGCCGCGCGCTCACGCGGCGTACGCACGGCACGGCGCCTCCGGCGCAGGTGCCGGGCACGGATGCGCCGCGGCCCGCGACCGCGAGGTGTGGACGTGTCGCGATCGCCGGTTAGGATGGCTGTGCCCGTTTCGACGGCGCGCGGATGTAGTTCAATGGCAGAACCTCAGCTTCCCAAGCTGATAGCGCGGGTTCGATTCCCGTCATCCGCTCTCAGCCGGTGAAGTGTCCGGTGACCGGATCGGTCGGCCCATTCACTGAAGTCACACGGGTGAGGAACTCGCGATGACCACAGGGATGACGGATCATTCGCGGGCCTGGCTCATGGCCGTCCGCGAGAATTTCCTGGACCCCACGAGCACCACCGCTCGTCGGGCGGTCGAGAGCTGGCTGCGAGCGCGTGGCGCTGGTGACGGGCCGGCGGGGCCACCGGCTGACGATCGAGGTCTTCACCCGCGGCAAAGGTCACCGAGTCGACCGCGATGAGTTCGCGGAGCCTGAACAGGCGCGGCGTCACGCGCGGACGTAGAGCTCCGCGGGCTTGCCTCGCGCACCCTTCCGCCACTGCCCCGTGGGCGCAAGCGACGGCAACATCGAGCGGCGGAACGTGTCGCTGTTGTACGTCTCGCCGAGCACCGCTTCATGGAGCCGACGCAGTTCACGGATGGTGAACGCTCCCGGAGGTTCGCCGTCCCAGGCGTCGGCGATGAGATGGCCGGGGTCGGGGAGACGTCGGTAGGCATCTCGCAGGTCGGTTGCTGCGAAGTTGACGATGGCCTTGTGGTCGTACTGGAGGTCGCCGACCTCCTCGACGGGGACGAGTCGGGTGCGGTCGGTGAGCGGAATACGGTCTGACCGGACAGCGGCCAGGTGGGCGACGGACAGGACCCAGCCGCGGTCATCGCGCGTCCGGTCGTCGAAGACATGGAGCTGGCTCGGAGTGAGGCCCTCGACCCCTGCCTTCTCTCTGAGTGAGCGCCGCACGGCGTCAGCGAGGACTTCGCCGTCGTGGAGAAACGTGCCAGGCAGTCGCCACTGCTCGGCCGCCTTCCCGCGTGCGGCGTCGTTGGTGAGGGTGAGCAGAACGCAGAGCCGGTCGTCGACGACCGTGAGGACGGCGGTGTCGACGGCGACCGACGGTCTCGGGTAGTCCTCGAACGTCTTGCCTGCCGAGTCCCGATGGGACTGCTTCGATCGCGCCATGCGGCCATTTTAGGCGGAATGTCGTCCAAAGTCGGTGGTGGGGTGCATGCTGGACTAACACATGGAGATAGACGATAAGTGAGCTAAAGATGAACGAGAATCCACGTCACCTGGCCAGCGACCAAATCGACCAGCACCGCGCGACCGGCACCATGAGCGGACCCCGAGTGATGCTCGGCGGGATCGCAGCGTCGTTCGCCCCCGCGAAGGTCCACCCGGAACCCGCCTCCCTCATCGCCGAGACCGGCCGCGGCATCGCCGGTTACAGCCTCGAGGACGTCGCCCCCACGTTCCGCGGCACTGGCGGGAACGGCGCGCAACCCGCCTTCTTTGCAGAGCTTTTGGCGGACGCTCGATGAGAACGCTCGCCGAAGTCGACGCGGACCTCGCCCTCGGTGGCGACATCGCCTGCGAGTGCATGGTCTGCGATCTGCCGCCCGAAGCGGCGCACGAGCCGATCCAGTGGAAGGTCGTGCTGTTCTTCCCCGGCCCATATCCGAACCCCGGCGAGGCCGCCATGCTGCTGTGCCAGCACTGCAAGGAGGACTGGGTGAACGGAGATTGGGACCCGCCCTACGACAACTTCATCGTGACCCACGTCATCCCGGTCTGAGGAGGACCCATGCATCTCACCGCACAGCAACTCGATCGCGCCGTCGGCACCGTCGTCGGCTCGGCCGTCGGCGATGCGCTCGGCGCGCCCTACGAGTTCGGTCCGACGCACCCGGACGACTTCGTCCCGCACTTCGGTCCCGGCAAAGGCGGCGAGCAGCCGGGCGGCTGGACCGACGACACCGCCATGGCGATCGCCATCCTCGACACGCTCGCCGCCGGGCTCGACGTGGACTCCGATCGCGGCATCCAGTCCGTCATCGACGGCTGGCATCAGTGGGCCGACGAGGACGGTCGCGGCATCGGCATCCAGACCGTCCAGGTGATGCACGGCGCCCGCGACCGCACCGAGCGGGCGCTGCTGCGCTCCTCCGAGGCCGTCCACACCCGTACCGGGCGCAGTGGCGGCAATGGCTCCCTGATGCGGATCGGCCCGCTCGCGCTCGGCTACCTGGATCCCGATGCCGAGCGGGCGTTGCAGTCCGCTGCGGAGCGCGTCACCCGGGTCACGCACTGGGAATCGGACAACGGCGCGGCCGCGACGATCTGGTCGCTGCTGATCCGCCGCGCGATCCTCACCGGGGAGCTGGACGATCGGGGCGTCACCGACCTCGTCGCCGACGGGACCGGTCGCCATTCGCGCTGGTCCCGGATCATCGACGAGGCGCGGGCCGCGACGCACCCGCGCGAGTTCAGCGAGGGGAACGGCTGGGTGGTGAAGGCGTTCCAGGCGGCCCTCGTCGCCGTCGAAGGCGCGAGCGACTTTCGCGATGCCATCTACCGGGCCATCCGCGGCGGGCGTGACACCGACACCGTCGCCGCCATCGCCGGGGCACTTGCCGGTGCGAGGTGGGGTGCCTCGCAGATCCCGCTGTCCTGGCAGCGGAGGATTCACGGCTGGCCCGGCTACACCGCGAACGACCTCGCCCGTCTCACGATCCTCGCCGCACGCCGCGGCGAGTCCGATCGGCACGGCTGGCCCGCCGGCGCCACGATGCTGAACCCGCACCTGCGCCACACCGACCCGGTCCGTCACCCCTTCGACGACGGCGTCTGGCTCGGTTCGCAGTCGGCCATCGCGAAGCTCCCACCGTCGGTCTCCGCCGTCGTCTCGCTCAGTCGCCTCGGCACCCGTGAGGTGCCCGAAGGCATCGAGTCGATCCGCGTCTGGCTCATCGACGCCCCCGGCGAGAACCTGAACCTCGAGTGGACGCTCGCCGACGCGACCGACGTCATCGCCGAGCTGCGCGCCGAGGGCCGCGAGGTGTTCGTGCACTGCGCGGAGGCCCGCTCTCGCACGGCGGCCGTCGCCGCACTGTATGCCTCGCGTCACCGCGGAGCTGACCTCGACTCCGCATGGGCCGCACTCGACGGTCGCCGCGGCGGCGGCATTCTCCCGTACTACGATCCGGCGCCGTTCCTCCGGGACGCGGTCGCTCGCATCGTCGCCGCAGGGAGGGGTTGAGGTCACGGCGAGGATTGGGGCCCGAGCAGGAGATCGTCGAGACCAACGTCTTCGACCGGCTCAACACCTCGATCCGCGACGCGATCCCCCGCCGAGCTGACGACGAAGCCGGGACGCTAGACATCTCGCTCTCGATCTCGTGATCCAGCTACGCGACGAGCAGACGGAGAAACGCGCCGACATCCGGATCGGCTCGCCGGCGAGACCGCGTATTCGGCACGAGACGGCATGCATCACGCGTCCTCTCGTCGCGCAGGGGCGGTCTCGCGACGACGGCTTCAGCGCGCCGCGCGCCTCTTCGTGCCTGCCGGCGCGCCGAGCAGCCGTGCGATCAGCGACGCCACAGGTCCGGTCAGCCAGAGCAGGAAGAGCGCGAAGTAGCCGATGGACGGCACCAGGAGCGCGACGACGAGGCTGAGCGCGAAGAGCACCGATGTGGCGAGGGCGACCGCGATGCTGCGCAGGACCGCCGGGGCCGGGATCGCGTGGAGCGCGCCGTGCGCCCGGAGGAAGATCGCCTGGGCGAACGCGAGGAGGCTGGTCACCGTCATCGTGCCGATGTACACCACCTTCACGAGCGGATCGCTGTCGTCCAGGACGCTCGTCATGGCGGTCGCAACGGGCAGCCAGACGATCGTGAGGAGCCACGCCATGTTCAGCCAGAGCAGCAACGGCGTCACATGGTGCACCTGGGCATACATGCGGTGGTGGCCGACCCAGAACATCGCGATCACCACGAAGCTGATGAGGAAGCTCAGCAGAAGCTGCTGGTTGGCGCTGAACCACTCGGCCGCGTTGCCCGGCCCGCTCTTCCGATCCGCCAGGCGGGTGAGCGACTCGAGAAGCGGAAGGATGAGCAGCGTCAGCGCGATGGCCACGACCGCGTCGACGAACGCCTTGGCACGTTCCGAGCTGTACCGCCCCTGCGTGCGCGACGGATCGTCGTCATCCTGAACCGGCGCTTCGCTCACTCCACGATGCTACGAGGTCGGAGTGTCTGTATCGGCCCGACGGGCTCGATTAGGCTCGCATCCGGGCGGCCCGTGCCGCCGAAGCGTCGACGGGGGACCGCATGAGTGACACGGCCGGCGCGATCGTCGGCCTGACGGAGGCCGAGGTCGCCGAGCGCATCTCCGACGGGCGCTCCAACGCGTACGCCGACACCACCAGCCGTTCCGCGTGGAGCATCGTGCGTGCCAACGTCTTCACGCTGTTCAACGGCATCATCGTCGCCTGCTTCGCCGTTCTGCTCGCCCTCGGCCGCTGGCAGGACGCCCTGTTCGGGCTGAGCGCCATCGCCAACACGATCATCGGCTCCGTGCAGGAGTTCCGCGCCAAGGTGGCGCTCGACAGGCTGGCCCTACTGCACGCCCCGACCGCACGCGTGATGCGCGATGGCCGGCTGCTCGACGTGGCGCTCCCGGACGTCGTGCTGGACGACATCCTCGTGCTCCGCGCCGGAGACCAGGTCGCCGCCGACGGCGTCGTGCTCTCCTCCGGCAGCCTTCAGGTCGACGAGTCGATGCTGACCGGCGAGTCGGATGCCGTCGACAAGCAGCCCGACGACGAGGTGCTCAGCGGATCGATCGTCGTCGCGGGCGAGGGCATGGCGCGTGTCAGCCGGGTGGGCGCGGACTCGTTCGCCAACCGGCTGACGGCGGAGGCCAAGCGGTTCTCGTTGGTCTCCAGCGAGCTGCGACGCTCGGTGGACGCCGTGCTGAGGTTCCAGGCCTGGATCATCGGCCCGGTCGCGCTGCTGGTGCTGAACGCTCAGATGTTCGCGTTCGGGGGATGGCCGCAGGCCGTTCACAGCGGCCAGTGGCGGCAGGCCGCGGTGAACGCCATCGCCGCGGTGATCGCGATGATCCCGCTCGGGCTGGTGCTCATGACGAGCATCGCGTTCGCCGTCGGTGCGGTGAGGCTCGCGTCGCGCCAGGTGCTCGTGCAGGAGCTTCCCGCGGTCGAGGGCCTCGCACGCGTGGATGTGATCTGCCTCGACAAGACGGGCACCCTGACCGAGGGGGAGATCGTCTACGACGCGGAGCACCCCGTGACGGACTCGGCCCCGGCGGGCTGGCGCGAGGTGCTCGCCTGGTACGGTTCCGAGCCCGACGCGAACGCGACGGCCCGCTGCCTGGCGGCGGCCTTTCCGGACGCGGGCGCCCTGGCGCCCACCGGACGCATCCCCTTCTCCTCCGCGCGCAAGTGGAGCGCGGTGTCGTTCGGGCAGCGGGCGCCCGGCACGTGGGTGCTCGGCGGCCCCGAGATGGTGTTCGGCGGAGCGGAGCACGCGCAGCTGCGTGAGAGGGCGGCGGCGCTCGCGGCATCCGGCCGCCGGACGCTGGTGCTCGGCCACTCGCCGATCGTCCTCAGCGACGAGGACGTCGGCGAGGAACGGCTGCCGGCCGGGCTCGTGCCGGTGACGTTGCTCACCTTCCGGGAGAGCGTGCGGAATGACGCGATGGAGGCGCTGGACTACTTCGCCTCCCAGGGCGTCGCGGTCAAGGTCGTCTCGGGCGACAACCCGCAGACCGTCGCGGCGATCGCCCGCGAGGTCGGGCTGGACGCTCCCTCCGGCGTCGACGCCCGTGAGCTGCCCGAGGATGCGGATGCCCTTGCCGCCGTCCTCGAGCGGCACACGGTGTTCGGCAGGGTCAGCCCGACACAGAAGAAGGCCATGGTGCAGGCGTTGCAGTCCCGCGGCCACACGGTGGCGATGACCGGAGACGGCGTCAACGATGCGCTGGCCATCAAGGAGGCGGACATCGGCATCGCGATGAACTCCGGCTCGGCGGCCACCAAGGCGGTGGCGCGCATCGTGCTGCTCGACGGCCGGTTCGAGCACCTGCCCGGCGTCGTAGCAGAAGGACGACAGGTGATCGCGAACATCGAGCGCGTCTCCATGCTGTTTCTCACCAAGACCGCATACGCGACCGTGCTCGCCATCGTCTTCGGCATCACGGTCATGCAGTTCCCGTTCCTGCCGCGTCAGCTGTCCATCATCGACGGGCTCACCATCGGCATCCCGGCGTTCTTCCTCGCGCTGATGCACAACCCCCGCCGCTACATCCCCGGCTTCCTGCGCAGATCGCTGAGCTTCGCCGTCCCCGCCGGTGTGATCGTCGGGCTCGCGCTGTGGTGGTACGCCTCGACGGCACACGGCGCCGGCATCCCGCAGGACGAGCTACGCACGGGCGCCACCCTCATCCTCACGATCGTCGGGCTCTGGGTGCTCGTCGTGCTCTCACGCCCGATCGACGGCTGGAAGATCGTCATCGTCGGCGCCATGATGCTCGGGCTGATCCTGGTGTACGCGGTGCCGCCGGCGCGGGACTTCCTCGGCCTCGTCGACCCCTCGCTGACGGCCACGCTGCTGGTGATCGTCATGTCGATCGCGGCCATCGCGGCCATCGAGGCGGTGTGTTCGCCCACCGGCGCTACGTGCGCCGGCACGGCGGCACCGCCGACTACTGACGCCTGCCGCTCAGCGACCGGTCCGGCGCCCTGCGGCGTCCAGCTCGCTGATGTGAGCGAAGTAGCGTCCTCCTCGCCCCGCCCACAGCACGACCGTGACCAGCACGGCTACCGCCATGAGGGTGATCGCCCACCAGTACGAGGATCCGCCTACGACCAGGGACGCCACGCCGGAGGCGAACTCCGCCGCCATCGCGATGGTCGTCAGCACCCGGGCGTAGTGCTTGCCGCGGGCCAGCGCAGAGGCCATCGCGATGATGAAGAGCCCGAACAGGATGACGATGGCACCGATCAACGTCACCCCGAACGATCCGCCGAGCGTGCCGCTGTCCACCACGTACCGCAGCAGGATGAACACGATGCCCGTGCCGATCGCCACGAAGCCCGCGACGTAGGTGAGCACGACGATGGCGACAAGCTCCGCCGGCGGGCGCCGCCTGCGCCGGTGCTGCGGCTCCGCGGCGGCGGGCTCGTTCCGCGGCGCTCCCGCCGTCATGTCGCCGCCCTGCCGGCGGCCCTGGCAGGGCGGCACCGCGTGCTCCCCGCGACGGCCGGCGCCCTCACGAGACGGTCGAGACCCGGGCGCCGTCTGCCCCGAGGCGATCGCCGCGGCGGCGCGGCGACGAAAGGCCAGTTGGCGCGGCTGCAGCCCCCGCGACATCCGCGCCCACGGCATCCCGGCATGATGTCGAAGCGAAGACGAGTCCCCCGGCGACATGCCTTTGACGCAATGGACCCATGCGACTCATCATGCATCGCGCGCGGTCCCGCGACCAGGGGCCGCGTTGATGGTCTCCGGCCCGCGCGGCGACGCCGCCCCCATTCGGGTGACGACGCCGAGCCGCGGCTACTTCTCGCGCACATCCCACAGGTGGTGCAGGGGATCGTGCAGGAAATAGCTTGCCAGAGTCTCGATGGTGAAGACGGAACCGTCGCTGCGGCGGCCGACGCGGTCGAGAGCGGCATCCGGAACGCGATCGAAGGAGTCGGCCAGCGCGCCAGCGGCGTCCCGCAGCTCGACGGCGACCACGGCCGGATCCTGATCGCCATAGCGGTCCGTCACGGCGGTCGCGTCCTGATCCCAGTTCTCGAACTCCGGGTCGTCCTCATCGAGCATGAGACGCAGCCGCCGGGAGAACACCCGGAAGACGTCCCTGGTGTGAGCCGCGTACTCCAACGGCGACCATGTGCTGTCGTCCGGGCGCACCCGCACGTCGTCGCGCGCGAGCACGGGCGTCCACGCCGCCGCGTTCGCCCGGATGAGCGCGGGCACGTCACGGAACGAGACCGCCGCCGCGTCGTATCCGCACTCGGGACAGGGGCGATCCAGCACCCAGGTCCAGTTCTTCGTGTCGGGCACTATCGGCATGGCATGACCATACCGGCTCACCGCGCGCGCCCGCACCGCCTCGTCAGTTCGAGGGGAGCGGCCGGTAGACGGCGGGAGGCGGCGTCGGCTCGGCTGCGGCCGCCGGTGCGGGCGGCTCACCGGCCGGCCGGCATGTGGCCAGCTGGTCGAGGGATGCCTGGGCCGTGTCCGCGGTCCACGGCAGCGTGATGTGCGGCGCCTTGCGCCCGGAAGCGGGCGCGAAGGCCGCCGCGATCGCGGTCACCTTCATGGCCAGGGCCTGGGCGTAGGCGGCGCCGGAGGTCGAGTTGTTGAGCATGACCACGACGGTCAGCCCGGAGTCCGGATCGCTCAGCATCGCGGTGACGAATCCGGGCACAGAGCCGTCGTGGCCGAGCATCGGGCCCAGCTGCACGCCGCCCATCCCGTACTGCTGCCATGCGGCGACGTCGGCACCCAGCGGCACGGTCTTCCACGCCGCCTTCTTGATCTCGCCGCGAAGGAGCGAGGCCGCCGCGAAGGACTGCGCGAACGTCTTCACGTCGCCGAGGGTGGAGACCACCCCCTTCGCGGTCCAGGATGCGCTCGGCGCCTGCTCGGTGTCGTCGAGCACGCTGCCGCACTTCGGGTCGCCGGTGAGGGCGTCCAGCTCCGTGGCGTAGCCGTGCAGCGGGGATCCGGGTATGCCGTTCGTCTCCGGGAGCTGGGAGGAGGTCATGCCGAGCGGCCCGAACACCTCGCTCTGGTAGAGCGAGGACCAGTCCTTGCCTGTCGCGGCCTGCAGCGCCATGCCGAGCAGGATGTATCCGGCATTCGAGTACGACCAGCGCTGGCCGGGCGTCCCCACGCGCGGTTCGCCCATGCCGCTCGAGACGAGCTCCAGCGGCACGTAGGGTCGCAGCGGATTGTCGACGAACTGCGGGCCGAGCGCCGCCATGTAGTCGCCGAGGCCCGAGGTGTTCTGACACAGCTGCCGAAGGGTCAGTCCCTGGATCCCGACGAGACGGGGCAGGTACTTCGACACCGGGTCGTCCAGGCCGACGGTGCCCTTCTGCGCCAGCGAGAGCAGGACGGTGCACGTCATGGGCTTGGTCACCGAGCCGATGCGCCACGGCATGTCCGGCGTCACCGGCTGCGACCCCTTCTGGGTCGTCGTGCCGAGCCCGGCCGTGTAGCTGCCCGCCCACGGAGCCCACACCCCCACGATCGCACCGGACGCCCCGGTGAGCTTCATGGCGTCGGTGACGGCGTCTCTGACGGACTTCGCCTCGTCGGAGGGCAGGGTGACGGATGCCTGCGACGGCAGCGGCGCGGCGGTGCTGCCCGGGGTGCATCCGGCGAGCGCGGTGACGGCCAGCACGGCCGCCACCCCCGCGGCGAGCAGCGTCCGACGACGACTGCGCCCCTCACGCCGTGACATGCCTGCTCCCTGTGGTCCCCCGGTCCTGGCCTTCAGCCTAAACGGTGGTGGGGACGATCACGGCAGCGCACGGTAACGAGAGGGACACGGAGCGCCGGAGATCACCGAACAGCTGACGTCCCGGCCGTGCGGTCGGACCGCAACGCGCTGCCGCGCGGGTGCAGCGCGGAGCCCGCGACGAGGCGGACCGGGCGGGGCCGGTGCCGAGGCCGGGACGGACCGAGGTGGGACTGGACGCGACGGACCGAGGTGGGACTGGACGCGACGGCCGGGCCAAGCCGGGCGGGCGGGACGAGGCGGGCCGAGACGAGCGGGTGGGTGGGACGAGCGGGACGGGACGAGCGGGTGCGTGGGACGAGCGGGTGGGACGATCCGCACGCATCCTCGTCGCCGATCGCCGTCGCGGACAGCCGTCGCGGACAGCCGCCGCGGACAGCCGCCGCGGATCGCCGCCCGCCACTATCCGCCGTGCATGAACCGGTCGACGTCGGGGTCGACCATGACGTCGCCCGGGCGCAGAGGGCGGGTCAGGTACAGTCCGTCCAGTGACGTGAGACGGCTGAGCGCGACGTAGGTCTGCCCGGGGCTGAACGCTCGCGCGCCGAGGTCGACGACGGCGCTGTCGTACGTCTTGCCCTGCGACTTGTGGATGGTCACCGCCCAGGCGAGGCGGAGCGGGAACTGCGTGAACTCCGCTGCGACCTCCTTCGTGAGCTTCTTCGTGAGCGGGTTGTACGTGTACTTGTACCGCTCCCACACCGCCGGCTCCACCTCGTGCACCTCCCCGTCCACGTCGACCCACACGTTCGAGTCGATGCGCGCGACGGTGCCGATGGTGCCGTTCACCCAGCGAGGCGGGTCGCCGCCCTGGCCGAGGTCGTTGCGCAGGAACATCACCTGGGCACCGACCTTCAGCTCCAGCGTCTCGTCGGCGGGGAAGTTGCGTTGCCCGAAGTCGCCGGACACCTCTGCCTTCGCCGTGAGGGCACGGCCGGGAAGGCGCTGCAGCGCGACGGCGTTGATGCGGTTCACGGTGTCGTTGCGGGTGGCCAGAGTGATGGTGCCGTCGTCGGGCCGTGGACGCGCGCCGGCGGCGTTGAGCCGGTCCGCGATCTCCTTGGTCACGCGCCCGTGGCGCACGGCGTTGAGCATCCGCGTGAACTCGAGCTCGTGCTGTCGGTGGATCTCGTTCAGCTCGACGCGGCGCAGCGGAGCCTCCTGCCACACCCTGGCGTCGAAGAACCACATCGAGCGGTAGTGGTCGGCGAAGTAGGCGCGCTCGTCGACGTCCCCCGGCACCGGCGCGAGCTGGTAGGGATCGCCGAAGAGCACCACCTGCACCCCGCCGAACGGGTCGGCCTTGCGCCGGCGCGCCTGCCGGAGCGCGCGGTCGATGCCATCCATCAGGTCGGCGTTGACCATGGAGACCTCGTCGATCACCAGGGTGTCGATGGTGTTGAGCAGGGTGACCAGCTCCCGGGGCTGCTGGAGCTCGTGATCGGCGATGACGCCGATCGGCAGCCGCAGCAGCGAGTGGATGGTCTGACCGCCCACGTTGAGGGCCGCGACGCCCGTGGGCGCCCCGATCACGAGCTGCCTGGCGGTGCTCGCCGCGAGGTGGTTCAGGAGCGTGGACTTGCCGGTGCCCGCCCGGCCGGTGACGAAGACGTGCTCCCTCGTGTGCTCGATGGCGTCGAAGACCGCAGCCTGCTCGGCGGTCAGCGTCACCGCCGTCACGGCTGGGGCTCCTTCGCGGCATCCCGTCGCCGGTTCGCGGGCGGATCGCCCGTCCCGTCCCCGTCGGCCGATGCCATCCGTTGCAGCATGGCGTTGTAGGCGACGAGCTCCGCGTCTCCGGTCCTGTCCGCCTGCCGATCCCGGCGCGTGCTCTCCCTGGCGTCGCTGCGGCTCCACTGCACCGCCACCGCGATCGCCAGCGCCACGGTGGGGATCTCGCCGATGCTCCAGGCGATGCCCCCCGCCAGCTGCTGGTCCTGAAGCGGCGTGCCGCCCCAGGTGCGCCCCATGGCGCCGAACCAGTCGGCCAGGAACAGGCTGTTCGTCGTGATGATCGACAGCCCGAAGAAGGCGTGGAACGCCATGGTCCCCAGCAGCAGCACCAGCCGCAACGGATACGGGAACCGATATGGAACGGGATCGATGCCGATCAGGGATTGCACGAACAGATAGCCGGTGATGAGGAAGTGGATGATCATCCACTCGTGACCGATGTGATCGGTGGTGGCCCAGCTGAACAGCGGTGAGTAGTAGAAGGCCCAGAGCGATCCCGCGAACAGCACTGCTGCGGTGAGCGGATGGGTGAGGAACGCCGCGGCCCTCGAGTGCACGACGAGCAGGATCCACTCCCTGCCGCCACGGGACCCGTCGGTGCGCCTCTTGATCGCCCGCAGCGCGAGCGTCACCGGCGCCCCCGGGACCAGCAGAACGGGCACCGCCATGGTCAGGAGCATGTGCGCGAGCATGTGGCTGGAGAAGAGGTACTTCTCGTAGACGTTGATGCCGCCGTTGGTCACCCAGAGCAGCGCGAGGATGCCCGCCACCCACGTGATCGTGCGGCCGACCGGCCACCTGTCGCCGCGACGGCGTAGACGCACCACCCCGGCGATGTAGAAGAAGATCGCGAAGCAGCATCCGATCAGCCACAGCGGGTCGACGTTGACGCCGAACAGGTATCCGGCCAGCGAGACCGGCGGTGGAAGGGGTTCGCCGGTGAGCACCTCCGCCGGTGTGGGCTGCGACGCCGGAACCTGCGCGATGGGCGTGGCCGTGCGGGCGAGCGCCGCTGCGACGCCGGACGCGATGCCCATGAACGACAGCTCGGCGACGACGAGCCACCAGAACGGTCCCCGGGCCCCCCTCCGTCTCAGCCGGTCGACCATGTATCGCCGCCAGAACATGCCGAACACGCCGAGCACCACGAGCGCGAGCACCTTGACCAGGACCAGCACGCCGTATGCCGTCAGCAGGTTGCGCAGCGTCCCGATGCGCAGGCCGGCGTTGACGATGCCGGAGAACGCCACGACCACGAAGCAGACGATGGCGAGCGTGGAGAACCGCTCGAGCACGACGACCAGTCGCTCCCTGTCGAGGGTCTTGCGGATCAGCACGATGGTGACCAGCCCGCCGATCCAGATGGCGGCGAAGACGATGTGCAGGCCGAGCGAGGTGATCGCCTGGTCGTGGCCTGCCGTGCCCGCCGCGTGACCGCTCAGGGCCATCGGGACGAGCGTGCACAGCGAGAGGATCGTGACGAACACGACGGCCGTGTGGTTGCGCACCGCGAAGCAGAGCACCGTCGTGGCGGCGGCGATCAGCGTGATGGACAGCCACACCTGTCCGACCGCGATCTGCGTGACGAACTGGCTGATGCCGTCGCTGAACTGCTGGTCTAACGACAGCTTCGACCCGGTCACGTCGAGATAGGTGAGGATGCCAGTGATCGCGCTGGCGACCGTCATGACGGCGGCCGACGCGGCCGCCACGTCCAGTGCGCGATCGTACTCGGGCCGCTGCGGGCTGAGCACGAAGCATGCCATCACGAGCGCGCCGATCATGCCCGCTGCGCTCAGGTTCACGAACAGGTTCGCGACGGGCAGCCCCCAACGCACCACGGGACCCGGATCGAGCAGCGCCGGGGCGGATGCGCCGCCGCCGTAGGCGAGCGCGACGAGGATCGCCAGCAGCGCGAAGCACACCAGGGCAACGGGGCCGATGACGCGCTGAACTCTGCTCACCCGTCAAGCGTAGGCGCTGCGACCGCGCCTCCGGCCGCACCCCGATCAGCCTGTGCCCTCGCCGTCCGCTCGATGTCCTGGGGACGGGGAGACGGCCTCCGCGCCGGGTGCCGCCGGCATGAGGAAGGGGGGCGCCGGAACGCGGCACCCCCCTCTCTGTGACGTTGGAGGTTACTTCACCGCAGCCTTGAGCTTGCTGCCAGCGGTCAGCTTCACGCGGTGACCCGCGGGGATCTTGATCTCCGCACCCGTCTGCGGGTTGCGTCCCGTGCGAGCGGCCGTGGACGTGCGCTCCGCGGCCAGCCAACCCGGGATGGTGACCTTGCCTCCGCCGGCGACGGTCTCGGCGATGGTCGCGAAGAAGGCGTCGAGCACAGCCCCCACGGTGGCCTGGCTCTGACCGGTCGACGCGGCGACCGCCGCCACGAGCTCGGTCTTGTTCAGCGACTTGTCAGCCATTGAGTGTCCTCCTCGGACGTCCTGCTGCCTAGCAGCGTTCATGTGATGGGCTTCACGGCGATCAGCCGCAATCGGTGGTTCGAGAACCGCCCTCACGGTACCAAGAAACCGCGGAATCACGCGGATTTCGGGGCGATCCGGGGCGATTCGCACCCCGGATGTCGCCAGATGCGCTCGGCGGAAGCGGATTATGCACAGGAAACCCGGGTTATGCACAGGCGCCCTGCGACCCCCCACCACGCGCGACCTCGCCCGCGCGACTTACCATCGGCGATTTCTCGCCACGTGCGACTTACCATCGGCGACTTGTCGCCACGTGCGACTTACCATCCGCTACGCGACTCACCGCGACGAGGTAAGTGCCGTCGCAACCGGTAAGTCGCACCCCACGGGCGGTAAGTCGCACCACGGGCCGGGACACAGCACAGGGGCGCCGTCCCGAAGGACGACGCCCCTGTGCTGCCTCCGGCAGGCTACGTCAGTTGGCCTCTACCAGCTCGACTTGGTGATGCCGGGCAGCTCGCCGCGGTGCGCCATGTCGCGGAACCGCACACGGGAGATGCCGAACTTGGTGAGCACGCCGCGAGGGCGTCCGTCGATCGCATCGCGGCTGCGCAGGCGCACCGGCGACGCGTTGCGCGGCAGCTTCTGCAGGCCGACGCGTGCCGCCTCGCGCTCCTCGTCGGTGGAGCTCGGGCTGATCAGGGTCTTCTTCAACTCCGCGCGCCTCTGGGCGTAGCGGTCGACGACCGCCTGGCGCTGCTGGTTGCGCGCGATCTTGCTCTTCTTGGCCATGCTCTACCGCTCCTCGCGGAATTCGACGTGCTTGCGCACGATGGGGTCGTACTTCTTGAGCACGAGACGGTCGGGATCGTTGCGGCGGTTCTTCTTGGTCACGTAGGTGTAACCGGTGCCCGCCGTCGAACGAAGCTTGATGATCGGACGCACGTCCTGCTGCCTGGCCATCAGATCTTCTCCCCTCGGGCGAGGATGTCCTTGACCACGGCCTCGATACCGCGGGCGTCGATCACCTTGATGCCCTTGGCGCTGACGTTCAGGGTGACGTTGCGGCGCAGCGAGGGCACGTAGTACGTCTTCTTCTGGATGTTCGGGTCGAAGCGACGCTTGGTGCGCCGGTGCGAGTGCGAGATGTTGTGCCCGAAACCGGGCACGGCTCCCGTCACCTGGCAGACAGCTGCCATGATTTCCTCCATCATTACCGAGGGGCGGACGCCCCTCCCAAGATCTCTTGTCGGCGCACCTGCGCACTGAGGTCCGGATGAGGCCGCATACGGCTCTCCACGACACCAGTGCCGGCGGCCTCGCGGCCGCCGGGCATCCCGATCCGGGATGCCGTGCACGAACTGCGCAGAGGAGTCTGCACAGACAAACGACGAGTCTACCCGACCTGCCACCCGGCCCCAAATCCGGGCGTGACGGTCAGTCCTGAGCCTCCGGGACCGCATCCTCCGGCCCGTCGGCGGGGAGCCGTGAGCAGCTCGCGCACAGACCGAAGACGTCGACCACGTGACGCGCGTCGGTGAAACCGTGCTCGGCGGCGACCCGCCGGGCCCACTGCTCGACGTCGTCTGCCGCGATCTCCACGGTGAGGCCGCAGCGCCGACAGATCAAGTGGTGATGGTGCCGCGTCGAGCATGCGCGATAGAGGGCCTCTCCCTCCGGGGACTGCAGCGAGTCCGCCTCGCCCTCCGATGCGAGGTCCGAGAGCGCGCGGTAGACGGTTGCGAGCCCGATCGGCGAGCCGTGGTCCCGCAGCCCCGCGTGCAGGCTCTGCGCGCTGACGAAGCCCTCGTTGGACGCCAGCGCGTCACGTACGGCCTCGCGCTGCCAGGTGTTCCGCTTCACGACGACCACCTCCTCCGTCACGCCCTCTCGCGGCGGCCGGGGCGGCGGCTCGAAGGACGCTCCCGGCCCGGCCGAGCGGCCCGTTCCATCATGCCGTCTCCACCCGGGCAGAGTCGTCTCGCGCCGCCGCCGTGGCGGTAGCGCCGACCGGCATCCGGCGGCCGACGGCGCCGCGCCTGCGGCGCGTCCAGGCGATCAGGCGGCAGAGGAGGTAGATCGCGAACGAGATCGTCGTCACGTAAGGGCTGATCGGCACCGCGCCGCCGAGCGCCAGCATGATGCCGCCCACCATCGAGACGACACCGAACACGACGCTGAGCACCGGGACGACGAACGGCGACGCCGACACCCTGAGCGCGGCCGCCGCGGGCGTGACGAGGATCGAGAGCACCAGCAGCGCGCCGACCACCTGCACCGAGACCGCCACCGCGAGCCCGAGAAGCAGCATGAAGACGATGGACAGCGCGCGCGTGGGCACGCCGCGGGCCGCGGCGACGTCGGCGTCGACACTGGCGAAGGTCAGCGGCCGCCACACGATGCCGAGGCCGACGACCACGACGATCGAGATCGCCGCCATGGCGCCGATCTGCGGGGTGTCGATGGCCACGATCTGACCGGTGAGCAGCCCGAACTTGTTGGCGGAACGACCGGGATACAGCGCCAGGCACAGGATCCCCAGCCCGAGTCCGAACGGCATGAGCACGGCCGTGATCGAGTTGCGCTCTCGCGCCCGCGAACCCAGCAGGCCGATCAGCAGCGCCGCGACCAGCGAGCCGGCCAGGGAGCCCTGCACCACGCCCACCCCGAACAGCAGCCCAGCGGACGCCCCGGCGAACGAGAGCTCGCTGATGCCGTGCACGGCGAACGCCATGTCGCGCGACATCACGAACGTGCCGATCAGGCCGCCGACCAATCCCAGAACGGCTCCGGCCAGGATGGAGTTGCGCAGCAGCACCACCAGCTGGCCGTAGTTCTCGAAGTCGAAGATCTGCGACCACCAATCGGGTGCGGAGGAATGTGCGATCGTGTGCGCGCTCGTGGCGAGCAGCAGCGGGATCATCGGCCGCCCCTCTCGCCCGCCTCGGACGCGTGCCCCGGGTCGTGGTGCTCGTCGTGGTGGGCGTGAGGTCCGTCGGGATGCGCCTGCGGGGCATCCGCGGTGCCCACCACCACGATGCGGCCGCGGGTGCGGATCACGTCCACCGGCGAGCCGTACAGCTCGCTCAGCACCTCGCTTCGCAGCACCTGGTCGGGCGTGCCGATCCGGAACCTGCCGCCGGCGAGGTAGAGCACGCGATCGACCAGGTCGAGCACCGGGTTGACGTCGTGGGTGACGAACAGCACTCCGAGCTGGCGTTGCCTGCGGTGCAGGTCGATGAGCTCGCTCACCGCTCGCTGATGCGCGAGGTCGAGGGAGAGCAGCGGCTCGTCGCAGAGCAGCAGCCTGGGGTCTCCTGCGAGGGCCTGGCCGACGCGCAGGCGTTGCTGCTCGCCGCCGGACAGCGTGGCGACCGGCACCCTGGCGTATGCCGTGGCGCCGACCGAGTCCAGCAGTTCATCCACGAGCCGGCGCCTTCTCCTCGATGGCCACGGCACACCCCAGCGATGCCCGTCCACGCCGAGTCCCACGAGGTCGCGCGCGCGCAGCGGCGTGCCCTCGTCGGCGAGCTTCTGCTGCGGGATGTAGCCGATGCGGCGGTTGCCCCGGGCCACGGGCTGGCCGAGGAAGTCGACCGAGCCGGAGACCAGCCGCTGCTGGCCCAGGATCACGCGCAGCAGGCTGGTCTTGCCGGATCCGTTCGCGCCGAGCACGGCGATGAACTCGCCGGCGTGCACGTCGAGGTCGAGGCCCGCCCAGAGCGTGCGGCCTCCGAGGGCGAGGGTCGCGTTCCGGAGGCCGAGCACGGTCTCGAGGGATGCCGCGCGAGGCGCGGCGCCCACGGAGTCGGGTGCTCGCTCGGCTTCCGTCATCACGATCTCGGACACTACGCCACCGGACCGAAGGACGATGAGCCGTGGATGCTCATGAGCCCGACTTCTGCAGAGCCGCGCCGATGTTGTCGAGGTTGGCCCGCATCCAGGTGAGGTACGTCTTGCCCTCCGGCAGGGTCTCGGTGACCGGGACGATCGGCACGTCATTCGACTTCGCGGCGTCGAGAACCTTCTGCGTCTGCGCTCCGGTCGTCTGCTCGTTGTAGGCGAGCAGGGCGACGGCATGCGTCGAGAACAGGTCGAGAGTCTGCTGGAGGATCGCCGGGGCGACATCCGTGTCGTTCTCGATGGCCTCGCTGAACTTCTCCGGCGTCTTGTCGACGAGCCCGATCGCGTTCAGCATGTACAGCGGCACGGGCTCGGTGATCGCCGCGCCCCTGCCCGCGTACTGCTGTCTCAGCCGGACCTCGGTGTTCTTCAGCTCCGCGACGGATGCCTCGAACTTCTTCTCGTTCGCCTGGAACGCGTCCTTGTCGGCCGGCCGCGCCTTCGAGTAGGCGGCGGCTATCCTGGCAGCGACCTTGTCGACGGTGGGGAAGTCGTACCAGAGGTGCTCGTTGAAGTCGTCCCCGGACGGGTGCTGGTCGTAGCCGGAGATGCTCGCCGCGTTCAGCAGGTTCGGCGACGTGTGCGCCGACCTCACCATCTGGGTGACGAAGTCGTCGTAGCCTCCTCCGTTGACGATCACGATCTCCGCGTGCGCGATGGCGACCTGGTTCTGGCCGCTCGCCTGGTAGTCGTGGGGATCCTTGTCGGGGTCGTCGATGATCGAGGTCACATCCACCTGGTCGCCGCCGATCTGCGTGGCGACGTCGCCCCACACGTTCGTGGAGGCGACGACCGCTATCTTGCCGGTCGGCTTGCTCGTCGGGCTGCTGGATGCCGCCGAGCATCCGGCCAACAGGACAGCGGCGGTCGCCGCGGCGGCGAGGGCGAGGGCGGAGCGCTTCATGGGGGGCCTTGTCTGAGTTGAGAAACGTCAGCCCGGCCTGATGCGGGCCGGGCGGCGGCCTGTGGACGGACCGCTTATTGATAACGATACTCAACAGCAGCCCAGGGTCATAACCGGTGCCGCGCACCACGGCCGAGATGCCAACGCGGGCGAAGCGGCGCGGAGGCCGGCCCATTCCCCGCCACGGGAACGGTGCGAGGATCGAACCTATGACCGGACGGCTGATGCTGCTCGACACCGCCTCCCTGTACTTCCGCGCGTTCCACGGCGTGCCGGAGAGCGTGACGGCGCCCGACGGCATGCCGGTGAACGCCGTGCGCGGGCTGCTCGACATCATCGCGCGGCTACTCGCCGAGTTCCGGCCGACCGGGCTCGTAGCATGCTGGGACCAGGACTGGCGTCCGCGGTGGCGGGTCGAGCTGATCCCGTCGTACAAGGAGCACCGTGTCGCCGCGCACGTGCCAGGCGGCGTCGACGTGGAGCAGATGCCGGACGGCCTCGTGCCGCAGGTGCCCGTCATCCGGGAGCTGCTCACCCTGCTCGGCATCGGGATCGCCGAAGCGGAGCAGGCGGAGGCCGACGACGTGATCGCAGCCCTCGCCCGCGGCTCCGGGTCGCCGGTCGACATCGTCACGAGCGATCGCGACCTGTTCCAGCTGGTCGACGACGACCGCGATGTGCGAGTCGTCTACACCGCGCGCGGGATGAGCCGGCTCGAGCTGGTGACGGCCGACGTGGTCGAGGCACGATACGGCGTCCCGCCGCGCCTGTACGCCGAGTTCGCGGCGCTGCGCGGGGACCCCTCCGATGGACTGCCCGGGGTACCGGGCGTCGGGGAGAAGAGCGCGGCGGCACTGCTGCGCGAGCACGGGAGCCTCGACGGCGTACTGGCCGCGGCACGCGACCCTCGGGCGTCGATGGCGCCCGGCGTCCGCGCGAGGCTGACGGCGGCCGAGCAGTACCTCCGACGCGCCGCCCCCGTCATAGCGGTCGGCGAGCGGGTTCGGGTCGAGGTGGACGGGACGCTGCGTCGGCCCGATGCCGAGCGGCTGGTGTCCCTGCGCGCCTTCGGCGAGCGCTACGGTCTGGGCGGGGCGCTCGACCGGGCGCTGCACGCCCTCCCCGGCTGACCCCCTGCCGCCCCTGCTGTCCCCGCCGTCACCCTGCGCCGCGGCACCTGCCGTCACCCCTCCCGCTGCGGCACCTGCCGTCACGGCAATACAGCAGGGAAGCCGCTTTCCGCTCCGGAACAGCAGGATGCCTGCTGTTTAGGCCGACTTCTGCTGTTTGCCGGGGCGCGGGGGCGGGGCCGGGGAATACGGCGAGGGCTCAGTCCAGGAGCAGCGCGGGCTCCTCGATGATCGAGGCGACGTCGGCGAGGAAGCGGCTGGCGACGTCGCCGTCCACGACACGGTGGTCGAAGGATGCCCCGAGCGTGGTGACGAAACGCGGCCGCACCTCGCCGTCGACCACCCACGGCCTCTGCTTGATGGTGCCCAGGGCGAGGATCGCCACCTCGCCCGGGTTGAGGATGGGGGTGCCGGTGTCCATGCCGAACACGCCGATGTTGGTCACGGTGATCGTTCCGCCCGCCATCTGGGCCGGCTGGGTCTTGCCGTCGCGCGCGGTGAGGGTGAGCTGCTCGAGCGCGGTCGCCAGCTCGAGCATGCTCATCGTCTGCGCCTCCTTGACGTTCGGGACGATCAGTCCGCGCGGGGTCGCCGCGGCGACTCCCAGGTTCACGAAGTGGTGCACGATGATCTCCTCATCGGTCCACGTCGAGTTGACGGTAGGGTTCCGGCGCACGGCCCAGACGATCGCCTTGGCCACGATGAGCAGCGGGGACACCTTGACCCCGGCGAAGTCGGGCGACTTCCGCAGCCGCTGCACGAACTCCATCGTGCGGGTCGCGTCGACGTCGACGAAAAGGCTCACATGCGGCGCGGTGAAGGCGCTGGAGGTCATCGCGGCGGCGATCGTCTTGCGCACCCCCTTGACGGGGATGCGATCCTCCCGGGCGTCCGGCCACTCCGGCGTCTGCAGGTTGTGGAAGACGCTCGCCTGACTCGCCTGCCGGATCACGTCGTCACGGGTGATCTCCCCCGCGATGCCCGTGCCGGCCACCTGTGTGAGGTCGACGCCGAGGTCCTTCGCGAGCTTGCGGATCGGCGGCTTCGCCACCACCGGCACCGCTCGCGCCGCCGGCACGAGGTCGGCGCCACTGGGAACGTGCCTGCCCTCGGCGGTGGCGGGAGCCCGGTTCTGGCTCCGCCGCCTGCTGCCGCCATGTGTCGCGGTGCCGTACCCCACCAGCACGGCGCCGGCACGCGGCTCATCCCCTGCGCGCTCGATGAGCGCCGCCTCGTCGGGCACGGCATCCGGTCGCGCCGAGCCGGCGCTCGGGGGCTCGGGGGGCAGCTCGCTCTCATCCACCTCGACGACGTTGTCCAGCCCCTCGGCGGCGGCGACCGGACCGCCTTCCGCCGCTCCGACGACGATGATCGGGGTGCCGACCGCCACCGTCCGGCCCTCGGCCACCAGGATGCGGTCGACGACGCCCTCGAAGGGCGAGGGCAGCTCAACGAGCGACTTCGCGGTCTCGATCTCGCACAGCACGTCGTTGAGGTGCACCGTGTCGCCCGGGCCGACCTTCCACGAGACGATCTCGGCCTCGGTCAGGCCCTCGCCCACGTCCGGCAGCAGGAACTCGGACTCACTCATGGCACTCCTTGGCTCAGTACGCGAGCGCGCGATCCACGGCTTCGAGCACGCGGTCGGCGTCGGGCAGATAGAGGTCTTCGAGCTTCGCGGGCGGGAACGGCGTGTCGAATCCGGAGACGCGCAGCACGGGCGCCTCCAGCGAGTAGAACGCCCTCTCGGCGACGGTGGCGGCGATCTCGCTGCCGAGGCTCACGAATCCCGGCGCCTCCTGCGCCACCACGAGGCGTCCGGTCTTGCGCACCGAGCCCAGAAGGGGACCGAAGTCGATCGGTGAGAGCGAGCGCAGGTCGACGACCTCGAGATCGGTGCCCTCGTCGGAGGCGATCTCGGCGGCGTGCAACAGAACGCTCACCATGGCGCCGTGGCCGACGACGGTCGCATCCTTCCCGGTGCGCACGACCCGGCTCGCGTGCAGGGGCGCGGCGCTCGCGGAGAAGTCCACCTCGCCCTTCGGCCAGTAACGGCTCTTCGGCTCCAGGAAGATCACCGGATCGTCGGAGGCGCACGCCTCCTGGATCATCCAGTACGCGTCGTTCGGCGTCGACGGGCTGACGACGCGCAGCCCCGGCGTGTGCGCGAAGTACGCCTCGGGGCTCTCCTGGTGGTGCTCGACGGCACCGATGTGGCCGCCGTAGGGGATGCGGATCACCACTGGCATCCGGATGCCGCCCTCGTGCCGCGCCGTCATCTTGGCCAGCTGCGTGGTGATCTGGTCGAACGCCGGGAACACGAACCCGTCGAACTGGATCTCGCACACCAGCCGGTAGCCGCGCATCGCAAGGCCGATCGCAGTGCCCACGATGCCGGCCTCCGCGAGAGGGGTGTCCATCACACGCTGCGCACCGAACTCCGCCTGCAGCCCCTCGGTGACGCGGAACACGCCGCCGAGCGGGCCGATGTCCTCGCCCATGAGCATGACGCGCGGGTCGTCGGCGAGCGCCTGGCGGAGCCCGGCGTTGAGCGCCTTGGCCATCGGCAGGCTGGCGGTTCCGGTGCGTAGCGGCTCGCGAGCCGGTGCCCGGGTCGCGTCACCGGCCGTCGTCGCGTCGCTCATGCGCCCCCCTGTGCCGACGGCCGCTGGCCGGCGGTCCGCGGCTCGGCGGCATCGAGCTCGAACGACTTCTCGTATCGCTCCAGCCAGGCCCGCTGCTCCGCCACGCCCGCGTGCGGCTCCGAGTACACGTGATCGAAGATGGTCGCCGCCACCGGCGCGACGATCTCGAGGGTGCGGCGCCGGACGTCGGCGGCATAGTCCGCCGCCTCCTCGTCGATCTCATCGAACCATCCGGCGGGGAACCCTCGGGCGGAGAGGAAGGCACGCATGCGGGCGATCGGGTCGCGTCCGCGCCAGTGATCGTCCTCGTCCGAGGAGCGATACCTCGTGGGGTCGTCGCTCGTCGTGTGCGCGCCCATGCGGTAAGTCACCGCCTCGATGAGGCTGGGCCCGTGGCCTCCACGGGCGGCGTCGAGCTGTCTGGCTGTCACCGCGTAGCTGGCGAGCACGTCATTGCCGTCCACCTGGATGCCCGGGATGCCGAATCCGCCGGAGCGCCGATACAGCGGCACGCGCGACTGGGTGGTGACGGGCACGGAGATGGCCCACTGATTGTTCTGCAGGAAGAAGACCTGCGGCGTCTGGTAGCTCGCCGCGAAGACGAACGCCTCGCTGACGTCGCCCTCGGAGCTGGCCCCGTCGCCGAAGTACACGATGACCGCCTGATCGGATGCCGGGTCGCCCTTTCCCGTGGCCCCGTCGAGCTTGACGCCCATCGCGTACCCCGTCGCATGCAACGCCTGGGTGCCGAGCACCAGGGTGTACACGCGCATGTTGCCGTTCTTCGGGTCGGCGGGATCCCAGCCTCCGTTCGTCACCCCGCGCATGACGCGAACGATGTCGAGCGGATCGACGCCTCGGATCGTCGCGACCACGTGCTCGCGGTACGAGGGGAAGATCGTGTCCTGCGGCCTGGCCGCGTGCGCGGATCCCACCTGCGCGGCCTCCTGACCGCTGCTCGGCGGCCACAGGGCGAGCTGTCCCTGCCGCTGCAGGCTCGTCGCCTCCAGATCGAAGCGGCGCACCACGACCATGTCGCGATAGAAGCGACCGAGATCGTCGTCGGTCAGCGCATCCAGATAGGGGAGGAACTCGCCCGCGGCGTCCGTCGGCTCGAACCGACCGGCCTCGTTCAGCACCTGCACGGTCTGAGCGCAGAGCCCGGCCGGCGATGCGGATCGGTCGTTGGTCGCGGACATCCCGACTAACCTAACCGGTCGTTTGGCGGGCTCTTCTGTAGACGAACCACAAGCTCCCTGGCGACCTTTAGCACTCGGTCCACAGATTCTTCTTCGCCGACGCCGATCCGGATCCCGTCCGGCGGGAAGCCACGCACGGCCAGCCCGGCATCGAAGAACGCGTCGACACCGGAGGCGGTGTGCGCGCCGGTGGGAAGCCACACGAAGTTGCCCTGGGCATCCGGGACCTCCCACCCCTGCTCGATGAGCCCGTCGCGCAGGCGGGCACGACGTTCCACCAGCTCGCCCACGCGCTCCAGCAGCTCGTCCTCGTGGTCGAGGGAGGCCAGCGCCGCGGCCTGCGCGATGTCGGTGACGCTCAGTGGGATGGCCGTGGCCCGCGCCGCCGACACGAGCCGCTCGGGCCCAACGGCGTAGCCGATCCGCAGACCGGCGAGGCCATAGGCCTTCGAGAACGTGCGCAGCACGACCAGGTTCGGATATCGTGCGACGACCGAGCGCCCGTCGACATGCGCGGGGTCGGTGACGAACTCCACGTACGCCTCGTCGAGCAGCACCAGGCGGTCGGACGGCACCGCTGCCATGAAGCGCTCGAACTCCTGCGCAGTGACGATCGGACCGGTCGGGTTGTTGGGGGTGCACACGACGATCACCCGGGTGCGGTCGGTCACCGCTGCGGCCATCGCGTGCAGATCGTGTCGGGCATCCGGCAGCAACGGGACGGTCACGCCGGATGCCCCGGAGACCGTCACCAGGCCCGGGTACGCCTCGAACGACCGCCACGCGTACAGAACCTCGTCACCAGGGCCGGCGGCGGCCTCGATGAACTGCGACAACAGGGCGACGGACCCCGCGCCCAGAAGCACCTGGGCGGTGCCGACTCCGAACCGGCCCGCGAGACGCTCGCGCAGTGCCCGCGCCGCCCCGTCGGGATAGCGATTGAGACTGGATGCCGCCGCGACGGCGTCCAGCACCGCGGGCAACGGTTCGAATGGGTTCTCGTTACTGGAGAGCTTGAACCCGTCGCGCGCTGGAGCACGGCCCTGCGCATATGCCGCGAGGCTGGCGATCTCCGGGCGTATCAACACCCGCTCGACGTCCTGGGGTTCCACACCGATAACTTACCCGGGCAAGTATTCCCCCACCCCGCGGTGGCAGGGGCGCAGGCATCTTCCACCGGGCCGCATTCCCCACTGGGCATCATTCCTCACTGGGCAGTGAGGGCGTCCGCGGGAGGTGGAATGCCCGGCACTCCTCCGAACTCCACCACGCCCCTTCCTCATTGCGGCCGGCCCTGTGACACTGAGTGCATGAGGTTCCTGCTGAAACTGATCATCAACGCGTTCGCGCTCTGGGTGACCACCCTGGTCGTGAGCGGGGTGACCGTGAACTCCTACGACCCGGCGGGCGGGAGCCTTCCGCTGATCCTCACCTATCTGCTGCTCGCGGTGATCTTCGGGCTCGTGAACGGCATCGTCGGCACCGTGATCCGCGTCGTCGCGTTCCCGCTCTACGTGCTCACGCTCGGCCTCATCTCGCTGATCGTGAATGGCCTGCTGATGCTCCTCGTGTCGTGGATCAGCGACGCGATGGGCTTCGGTCTGCACGTCGACGGGTTCTGGGCCGGGGTGTGGGCGGCGCTGATCCTTGCGATCATCAGCTGGCTGCTCGGGCTCATCTTCCGCCCGATCACACGCCGGTAGCGCCGGCCCGAGCGCGTCGCCGCGGTCATCGCGCCGGCTCCGGCTGCACGCGGACGCCCCGATAGAGAAGGGCATCCCCCGAACCGGTCTGAGGAAGCGCGGCGAGTGCGGAGCCCAGCCGCGGGTCCTCCGAGGCATCCATCTTCTCCGCGGTGATCGCGTACTCTGCGATCCGGTGCGCGTCGATGGGCGAGGCATCGGGTGGGACCTCGCCGCTGAACGTCTGCCGCGCGACCACGATGCGGTCGCCGCCGTGAGCGTCCGGGCCCCGTGGCATGCCGCCCAGCGCCGGAACGAGGTCGTCCGTGTGCTCCACCGCGACGTCCAGGGTGCTCGCGGGCACGTCGACGCCGGCGGTGGGTGAGCCGAAGGTCACCAGCGTCGGCGTGTCGAAGCGACCCGAGGTGGCGATGCTCGTCGCGACGATGCCGCCCTGCGAGTATCCGACGGGGATGACGGTGTCGCCGGTGCGGATGCCCGCCTCCCGCATAGCCTGTTCGGTCGCCGCCAGCGAGGCGGGATCCCGCTGCGCCACGCCGACCAGGTCGCTGGTCACGTCGAACGGCTCGTGCGCGGCGACGGGGCTGGTGTCGACCGTTCCGCCGACGTAGACGATGTAGGTAGGCCGCCCGTCGGCGGTCGGGTAGCGTTCGATGCGCACCTGTGGACCGTCCCGACGACCAGGCGGGATCCGGTCCACGAGGTCGGAGAAGCCCGCCGGAGGCGCGGCGGCGACGGCCGCGACCCGCTCCACCCTCACCGGCGTCTCCTCGAGCAGCCCGATGGTGCGGCCGGCCGCCACGACCACGGAGGCGCCGCCGTGCAGTCCGAACGCGCCGGTCGCGCGGTCGTCGACGAGCGCGGCCACGGGCAGTGGTACCCCGGCGGCCCCGAGCATCGCGTCGTCGGCACCGGACACCGCGAACCGGATCAGCGCCACCACGCGCGGATCCCGCAGCAGCCTCGCCTTCGAACGGGCGGTCCCACCCAGATCGTGGAGGAACGCACGAGGCGAGCCCGCAGCGATGCTGCCCGCCCCGAGCGCCAGGGCCGCGGCGGCGAGCAGTTCCGGCAGCGCGAGGGCCGCGGCCAGCGGCGCGAGCCGGCCGAAGGCCCAGCCGGCGAGCGTGCTGAGGTCCGCGATGCGCGTGCGGGCGTCGCCCTCGGCCGCGCCGTATCGCCGTGCAGCCTCGAGCACGTCGGCGGCGAGCCGGGCGGCCTCGGCGGCAGCGGCACGGATGCCGGCGGCAGCCAGATGCGCGAGGCGTGCGGCATCCGGCGCCTCCGTCAGCGCGAGGGCGGGGCGCAGTGCCTCGGCCAGGCCGGCGAGCTCGGTGCCCGACGACGCGAGACGGTCGTGTGCGACGAAAAGCCACTCCGTGGACACCACGGTGCCGCCGGAGATCGTGATGTCGGACATGGGGTCACTCCTCCTCCGCTTGTGCACGGCACGCGGCGCGCACCCGTGCGAGCTCGTCGAGGGCGCGGTCGAGCGCACCGATGGCCGTGCGCATGCTCGCCGTCAGGTCGTCGACGCGCGCCCGGAAACGACGCTGCGCGGCCGAGCGCCACGCCGGCTCGGCGCTCTCGGGCATCCGTGCGGCGAGCGTGGCGAGCTCCGCCCGCACATGCTCGACGGCCGCCTGCGCGGCCCGAACGGTCGACTCCTCCAGACGATCACCTCCCTCGACCGCTCCAGCTTGTCCGCCGGGACGCCGCCGTCCGCGCGCGATCCACGATGTCGGTGAGAACGGCCCGATCCTCCCCGCTGGGGACGCAGGGAGCCGCCGGGAGCGGAGAGCGCCCGCCGGGCCATGAAGGGCCGCCGGGCGCAAGGAGCGCCGCCGGGCACAGGGCGTACCGCCGGACCGCCGGAGTACGCCGCCGTGGCGTCCGGACCGTGCCGCATGAATCCTGGGAGGCCCCGGAACGGCCCGCTCGCCGACTGCACCAGAATGGAGACATGAGCCCCGCACCGGCCCACGCACGCTTCCGCATCTGCTTCGTGTGCAGCGGCAACATCTGCCGATCGCCGATGGCGGAGGTGGTGCTGCGCGCCCTGGCCACGCACGCGGGCCTTGCGGGGCGCCTCGCCATCTCCTCGGCGGGCACCGGCGACTGGCACGTCGGCGAGCAGGCGGATCCGCGAGCCGTCGAGGCGCTTCGGGCCCACGGGTACGACGGCTCGACCCATCGCGCGCGGCAGTTCGATCCCGACTGGTTCGACGATCTCGATCTGGTCGTCGCGCTCGACCGCAGTCATGAGCGCATCCTGCGCAACTGGGCGACGACGGAGACGGACCGCAGCAAGGTGCAGCTGCTGCGCAGTTTCGAGGTTCCACGACCGGACGCGCTGGACGTTCCCGACCCCTACTATTCGGACCGCGCCTTCTTCGCCGCCGTGCTCGGCATGATCGAGCGCGCCGACCGTTCCCTGCTCGCCCAGCTCGCGCCCGCTCTGCGTCAGCCGGCACAGAGCCCGCCATCACTCCGACAAGGATGATCATGACCTCACTCGTCTCGACGGCGCTGCCGCCGCAGCCGCTCAGCCCGCTCGATGGCAGATATCGCGCCGCCGTCTCAGCGCTCGGCGACCATCTCTCCGAGGCGGGGCTGAACCGCGCGCGCCTGCGGGTGGAGGTCGAGTGGCTGCTCTACCTGACCTCGCATCGGATGCTCGGCAGCGAGCCGCCGAGCCGCGAACAGGAGGCCGCGCTGCGTGCCTGGGCGGGCGATTTCGGCCAGGCGGAGATCGACAGGCTGGCCGAGCTCGAGGCCACCACCAGGCACGACGTGAAGGCCGTGGAATACCTCCTGCGCGAGCGGCTGCAGGCGCTGGGCCTCGACCGAATCGCCGAGCTGACGCATTTCGCGTGCACGAGCGAGGACATCAACAACCTGTCGTACGCGCTGACCGTGAAGGCGGCGGTGGAAGAGGTGTGGCTGCCCAGGTTCCGAGCGGTGGTCGAGTCGTTGCGCTCGCGCGCGGTCGCGACGCGGGATGCCGCCATGCTCGCCCGCACGCACGGTCAGCCGGCGACGCCCACGACGATGGGCAAGGAGCTCGCGGTCTTCGTCCACCGCCTGCAGCGCATCCAGAGGCAGATCGAGGACAGCGAGTATCTGGGCAAGTTCAGCGGCGCGACCGGCACGTTCTCCGCGCACGTGGTCGCCGACCCGGATGTCGACTGGCCCTCGGTGTCGCGGGAGTTCGTCGCCTCGCTCGGGCTCAGCTGGAACCCTCTGACCACGCAGATCGAGTCGCACGACTGGCAGGCGGAGCTGTACGCCCGCATCGTCCACGCGAACCGCGTGCTGCACAACCTGGCGACGGACGTCTGGACCTACATCTCGCTCGGCTACTTCCGGCAGATCCCACAGGCCGGCGCCACGGGATCCTCGACCATGCCGCACAAGATCAACCCGATCCGGTTCGAGAACGCCGAGGCGAACCTCGAGGTCTCCAGCGCCCTGCTGGACTCGCTCGCCGCAACGCTGGTGACCAGCCGGCTGCAGCGCGACCTGACCGACTCCACCACGCAGCGCAACATCGGCGTCGGACTCGGCCACTCCCTGCTCGCGCTCGAGAACATCGAGCGCGGCCTCACCGAGATCGCCCTCGACGAGGACGCCCTGGCCCGCGACCTCGACGCGAACTGGGAGGTGCTCGGCGAGGCGATCCAGACCGTCATCCGGGCCGAGGTGACCGCCGGCCGTTCCGCGATCGCCGACCCCTACGCTCTGCTCAAGGAGCTCACCCGCGGCCGACGCGTCGACCGCGACGGGCTCGCCGCGTTCATCCGCGGCCTGGACATCGGCGAGGATGCCAGGGCCCGGCTGCTCGCCCTGACCCCCGCCGGCTACACGGGGCTGGCATCGGAGCTCGTGGACCTCGTGTAGCGCCGCAGCGGGGTGACGGGCGCCCGAACGCGGCCCGGGGCCGGCACACCCCGCGGCCGCCCCGGATGCGAGCCGTGTCCGCGGCCTCTGCGGAGGTGCCCGCAGGGCGCGGACCTGTCGCCCCCGGGGCTGGCGCCCGAGAGGAGCTGCACGACCGGACTGACGCGCCGGCTCGACGTCCACCGCGGCCGGGACTTGTCCAAGGCCGCACTCGTCGATCCTCATGGCAACACCCGCCCATCCCGGACGGGATCTTCTATCTGCCGGAGGCCGGGTACGTCGCTCATGACAAGGCCGGCCGACTTCGTCGTGTCCGGCTGGAGGACCAGGTCGCGTACCAGGCGAACTCCGCACCGAGCGCCGCGCGCATCGCCTTGCGACTTCCTGCCCCGATCCTCGACCCGCTGGTCGCCCGGCTCGCACACCGCCTGCACGTGATTGGTGCGCCGACTCGGGTGCGTGCCATCGACCGGCCCCGGCACGGAGCCGCCAGCATGCAACTGCTTGCAGACGCCGGGGGCACCGACAGGGCGTCTCCTGCGTGGGAGGCACCGATTCAGTAGACTCCGATGAAGGTGGTGGGGCTCACCGAGTGAACCGCGGATCTTCCGCCAACGGTCCCTGACTCGAATCCGACGTCGGACGAGCAGGAGATACGTGATGGCTCCACGGATGGTCGTGACCGGGCGCAATGCCCGGCAGCTCGGCGAGGACGAGGCGCACAACCTCACACACGAGGAGGTGCGCATTCTCTGGTCGTTCGTTCACGGCGACATCATGAGTCCCGGCGTGCGGGCGCAACTGTACGGGAACTGGGGGCTGTGCGAACGCCATTCATGGGCGCATGCGGTCGTGGAGATCGAGCTTTGGGAGGCGGGCGCGGGTTCGCGCGGCGGTCATCAGCCTTTCGATGTGTCGGTTCTCTGTGCCGACCTGCTGGCTCGCATGCGGGCGGAGATCACGCGCACGCATCGGCGTCGCGGGCAGTTGCGCGCGATAACCCGCTCGGGCATGTGCGTGGTGTGCGCAGACATCGCTTCGGAGGAACCGGCGGAGATGGCTGTGACGTACGCCGGCATGGATCTGGACAACCTCACCGAGGAAGCGAACCGGATGGAGCTGAACCCGGTTCGGTGGACACGGGTTTGTTTGTTGAATTATGCCGCGATAGCGGCGTGATGGGTGTTCTCGAACTCGAGCGGTGAGACGTCGCCGATGCCGGAGTGGCGGCGGCGCGGGTTGTACCAGGCCTCGATCCATTCAAAGATCGCTTGCCCGAGCTCGTC
>JAATFB010000031.1 GCA_015655415.1 Actinomycetales bacterium | reverse complement strand
GATGAACGGCGAGGTGCTCATCGTCGACGAGCACACCGGGCGCATCCTCGTGGGGCGCCGTTACAACGAGGGCATCCACCAGGCCATCGAGGCCAAGGAGGGCGTGCCGGTCAAGGCCGAGAACCAGACGCTCGCCACCGTCACCCTGCAGAACTACTTCCGCCTCTACAAGAAGCTGTCCGGCATGACCGGAACGGCCGAGACCGAGGCAAGCGAGTTCATGTCCACCTACAAGATCGGCGTGGTCGTCATTCCGACGAACAAGCCGATGATCCGCAAGGACATGCCCGACCTCGTGTACAAGAACGAGGAGGCCAAGTTCAACCAGGTGGTCGAGGACATCGTCGAGCGCAACAAGAAGGGCCAGCCCGTGCTGGTCGGCACGACCAGCGTGGAGAAGAGCGAGTACCTGTCGCGGCTGCTGGCGAAGAAGGGCGTGCGGCACGAGGTCCTGAACGCGAAGAACCATGCACGCGAGGCCGCCATCGTCGCTCAGGCGGGGCGGCTCGGGGCCGTCACCGTGGCCACGAACATGGCCGGCCGCGGAACCGACATCATGCTCGGCGGCAACGCCGAGTTCCTCGCCGTCGCCGAGATGAACGCGCGCGGTCTCAGCCCGGTCGACACGCCGGAGGAGTACGAGGCCGAGTGGGATGCCGTCTACGATCGCGTGAAGAAGGAGGTCGCCGAGGAGGCGGCCAAGGTCATCGAGGTCGGCGGCCTCTACGTGCTGGGCACCGAGCGGCACGAGTCCCGCCGCATCGACAATCAGCTGCGCGGCCGTTCCGGGCGCCAGGGCGACCCCGGTGAGAGCCGGTTCTACCTGTCGCTGACCGACGACCTGATGCGCCTGTTCAACGCGGGAGCGGCCGAGGCCCTGATGGGGCGCAGCAACGTGCCCGACGACATGGCTATCGAGTCCAAGGTCGTGAGCCGCGCCATCCGTTCCGCCCAGGCGCAGGTCGAGGCGCGCAACGCCGAGATCCGCAAGAACGTGCTCAAGTACGACGACGTGCTCAACCGGCAGCGGGAGGCGATCTACAACGACCGCCGGCACATCCTCGAGGGCGACGACCTGCACGAGAGGGTGCAGCAGTTCCTCGAGGACGTGATCAATGAGGTGATCGACCAGCACACGTCCGAGTCGAACGTCGACGACTGGGACCTGGACGCGCTCTGGGCCGACCTCAAGCTGCTGTACCCCGTCGGCATCACGATCGACGAGGTGGTCTCCGAGGTCGGCAGCAAGGGCCGGGTGAACAGCGAGTTCATGAAGCGCGAGATCCTCTCGGATGCCCGACTTGCCTACAAGCGACGCGAGGAGCAGCTCGGCTCCGCCGCCATGCGCGAGCTGGAGCGCCGGGTGGTGCTGTCGGTGATCGACCGCCGCTGGCGTGATCACCTCTATGAGATGGACTACCTCAAGGACGGCATCGGCCTGCGCGCGATGGCGCAACGCGATCCGCTGGTCGAGTACCAGCGCGAGGGCTACGCGATGTACCAGCAGATGATGGGCGCGATCCGCGAGGAGTCGATCGGCTTCCTGTTCAACCTCGAGGTCGAGGTCACCCAGGCCAGCGGCGAGGTGACCGAGGTGGACGCCAAGGGACTGACGCCCGCGACCGGTGAGCAGCAACGGCTGAGCTACTCCGCGCCGAGCGACGACGGCAGCGTGGAGGTGCGCAACCAACGCGGTCAGGTGGAGCGGGCGGCGACCGAGCGAGCCGAGCGCGCGCGACGCCGGCAGCTGGCGCAGCAGGAGGACGCCCCGCCCCAGCAGCAGGTCGCTGCGCGGGGCGCGTTCGGGCAGCGCGAGGTCGCGGCCGAGCCCGCTCCGATGAACCGTGCCGAACGGCGGGCGCAGGAGCGTCGTCGTCGCTGACGCGCTCGCCTCGCCGGCCGTGGCTGCGTCCGCTGCCGGCGACTGTCGTCACCGTGCGCTATAGATCTCACCGGCCGCTGCGTGCAGACGACGCTCCGCATGTGCGGGGCGGGTCGATGTGTAGCTACTGGTGACTCGTGCTCGACGCACGGGGAGGCACGGGGAGGCGCGCGGGGAGGCGTGCCGGACGGCGAGGCGTGCGCGCCGCGGCTGGTGGGCGTCAGAGCACGCCGACGGCCGAGGCGCGCCAGCGCCGGTCCAGCCCCTCCAGGCGGATGGCCACCGCGCGCACGCGCGCCGGGTTGCGCACGATCACGGTGCCCTCGACGACACCGTCGCGCGGTTCGTAGACGTGGGTGCTCAGCACGCTGAGCGCGGGGCGCAGCGGCGTGTGGCCCTTCACTCGCCTCGCCCGTTCGGCCAGGATCGTCCGGTGAAGGAGCGACGCGTACACCTCGTCGGTCACCCATCGGCTGAGCTGGTCCAGGTCGCGCGCTCCCGCGAGCACCTCCAGGATGCATCGGGCCAGGTTGACCAGCAGCGGCTCCGGGTCGGGCAGCTCGGCCCTCCGCGTGGGCTGCACCATGAAGAAGTCGTCGCCGAGACCGTGGCGCCTGGGGACCCGCGCCCGTGCTGCGGCCACATGATCCTCATGCGGATCGGGGGGAGGAAGCGGCGACGTCGCCTGAGTCATCGGAGACTCCCTGCTGTCGATGGCACGAAGGGTGGACGTTCACCCCGCGTTCGGGGGTGGTTGGGTTGTCACTCAATCAGCGGCCAGACAGCGGGGTCCACGGCGTCGGTGCCCTGTTGATAAACGGGGATGGATGCGCCCGGTCGGAGGGTAACGTGACCCCTCATGCGCTGGGACAACCTGTTCGAGGACCTTGAGGGCCAGCTCGAGCATGAGCTCGTCGCCGACGACCAGCAGCTGAGGGTGGAGGAGGAGCGGCTCCGGCTGGGCCGGCTGACATTGCGCGATCGACTGCTTGCGGCATCCGGCGGCGACGCTCGGTCTCGGCCCGTGCAGCTCTGGCTTCGGGACGGCGGCATGGTGCGGGTGCGGCCGGTGACCTTCGGGCGCGACTGGGTCTCGGGCGATCTGGAGGCCGAACCCGGCCGCCCGATCGCGGCGCCCGTGCGTGTGCTCGTACCTCTGGACGCCATCGTCTCCGTGCTCCTGGACGCCGTGCAGCTCACCGGCAGCCTGGAGGCGGCGGCGCCGGATGCCGCGGCCGCCGCTGCGCCGAGGCTCATCGACCGTCTCGGCATCGCCTTCGCGTTGCGCGACCTCGCCCGTCGGCGCAGCTCCGTCACCGTGACGACGCGCGGCGAGAGGCTGCACGGCACCGTCGACCGAGTGGCGAGCGATCACTTCGACCTGGCGTTGCACGATCCCGGTGAGCCGCGTCGTGACAGCGAAGTGCGCGGCATCCGGATCGTGCCCATGTCGGCCGTGGTGTTCGTGCGGATGTGAGCGTGCCCGTGGCTGCGATCGCATCGGGCCTGGCATGTCGGATCGGGCCACCGGACCGGGCGCCCACCGGATGCCACGCCGGGAACCCGGGCGTCGGCCACCGTCGAGCGGCGGCGCTCAGCGAGCCGTCGGATCAGTCGTGGTCCGGCCAGATGACGCGTCCGCCGGAGAGCTCCGGGATGGCGGCGAGGTCGGACTGCTCCCACAGCGCCCTGCGACGCGTCTCCTCGTACATCGCCTGGATGTACGCCTCGAGCTCCACGCGCTCGATGCGCCACGCGCCCGGCCGTCCCACCTTGATGGCCGGCAGCTCGCCGGTCGCGATGAGTGCGATGACGTCGGCCGGCGCCACATTCAAGATCTCGGCCGTGTCGCCGACCGTCAGGAAGCGCGTCACATCGTCCGTGCGGTCGGCGGTCATGCCTTCGATTATGGCCGGGCGCCCCGAAGCGGCTTGTCAGTGTGGATAACTTTCATACGACTTGCTCAGGAACGGCACCATGGGTCTGGCAAGACGGTCGTCGCGGGCCCGGCGCCCCGTGGGCCTCGCGGCCGGGGCGAGGGCCCGCCGGCGGGGGATCGGGACACGCCGCGGACGACGGTGCGACGGGCGCGACGGCGGGACCGTGGCGAAGGCGAGGAGAAGCATGAGCGCGGCAGCGGATCCGGGTACGGAACAGTCGAGGACGGCGGGGGCGAGGAATGGGGCGAGGACGCGTCGGTTCTGGATCGACCCCAGGTTCGCGATCGGCGTCGCGCTGATCGCGGCCTCCGTCCTCGGCATGTGCCTGCTGCTGGCGTCGCAGAACCACAGCACCCGGGTTTACGTCGCGCGCACCGCCCTGGTGGCCGGCGACCGGGTGCGTGCGACCGATCTGGAGCTGGCAGACGTGCGCGTGCCGGCATCAAACCGCTATCTCACCGCGAGCGACCTGCCGTCGGACGCGGTCGTGGTGCGATCGGTGCCGAAGGGCGAGCTCGTGCCGGCGTCGGCCATCGGGCACCGGGCGGATGTCGCGTTGACGAGCGTGGTCGTGAAGGCGTCGGGTCCGCTGCCGGCATCCGTGTCGCCGGGAGCGCGGGCGGATGTCTGGGCGGCCCATTCCGCGGACGACAAGGACTACGCGCCGCCGATGGTGCTCGCCTCCGACGCGATCGTCGTCGCGGTGGCGCACGAGGAGGCGCTGGTGGCGGATCGGGGATCCGTGTCCGTGGAGGTGCGCGTTCCCGCCGAACGGGTCGCATCGATGCTGCAGGCCGCCGCCGACGGGCAGACGCTCTCGGTGGTGCCCTCGAGCGTGGCACGCGAGCCGTCGAAGGTCCGTGCACCGGAGGGCCGGCGTTGAGCGCGGTCGCCCTGTGCATGGACCCTCGCCTGCAGGAACGGGTGACGCTGGAGGCGACCGCTTCCGGGCATCTCGTCACCGTGCGCACCAGCTCGGGCCGTGAGCTTCTCGAGGCGATCGCCGTGCGACAGGTCGATGTCGCCGTCGTAGCCGCCACGCGGGGGAGGCTCTCGGCCGAGGTGGTCAGCGCGTGCGACAGGGCGGGGGTGCGGCTCGTGGTGCTCGCCATGGGAGAGGCGGAGCGACGCCACGCGCTCGCACTCGGCGTGTACGACGCACTGGACGCCACCGCCGACTGGAGCGCCGTGGAGCCCTCGCTGCGTGGCGTTCGCGCGGTGCCGCCCCGGGCCGTTGGGCCCATCGGCGGTCCGGACGCCTCGCGCGTGATCGCCGTGTGGGGGCCGGCCGGCGCGCCGGGGCGCACCTCGATCGCGATCACGATCGCCGCCGAGCTCGCCGCGCTGGGGCACAGCGTGGCGTTGGCCGATGCCGATCCGTACGGCGGCGCCACGGCTCCCGCGCTCGGCCTGCTCGACGAGGCGCCCGGGTTCGCCGCGGCGTGCCGGCTGGCGGCATCCGATTCCCTCACCCAAGACGAGCTGGTGCGGGTCGCGCAGCGCTACGTCAGCCCGCGCGGGGCGTTCTGGGTGCTCACCGGGATCGGCCGCGCCGCCCGATGGCCGGAGCTCACCGCCGATCGCATCGAGCGCGTGATCGCCCGCTGCCGCACGTGGGTCGACTACACGGTGATCGACGTCGGCTTCAGCCTGGAGACCGATGAGGAGATCTCGAGCGACATGTTCGCACCACGGCGCAACGGGGCGACCCTGGCCGCTCTCCGGTGCGCCGACGATGTCGTTGCCGTCGGCCTCGCAGACCCCGTCGGGCTGTCCCGGCTGCTGCGATCGACGGGCGACCTCGCCGATGCCGCACCGGACTCCACGCGACACGTGGTTGTGAACCGGGTGCGTGCCTCCGCGGTCGGCCCGAACCCGTTCGCCCAGGTGGCGAGGACCCTGCTGCGCTTCGGCGGCATCGCGGCGGCGGCGCTCGTGCCCGACGACCCGGCGGGGTTCGATCTCGCGGTGCTCACCGGGCGCACGCTGCGGGATGCCGCCCCCAAGTCGCCGGCCCGGGCGGCGGTGCGCCGCCTCGTGGAACGCGAGCTGGCACCGGCGCCCGAACCGGTGCGCGGCCGGCGCAGGCATGCTGCACGCCCGTTGCCGGTCTCCGAGCCGGCATGAGGACGCTCGACGGACCGTTCCGTCTCGGGCACGAGCCGGCTCTCCCGCGGCGTTCGCGGGCGGGGCCGCTCGCCCGTGAGGCGTCTCCCCGACTCGTAGACTGAGGCGGTGTCCACGCTCAGTGATCTCGTCGTCGCGCACGGTCATTCGACCCCGGAGGACATCGAATGGCTGCACCTGCTGGTCGGGGACTCCCAGCTACTGGCCGACCTCGCCTTCGCCGACATCGTGCTGTGGGTGCCGACGGATGACGGGTACATCGCCGTCGCCCATTCGCGGCCGTCCAGCGCGGCGACGCTGTTCTACCGCGACTTCGTCGGGCAGCCCATCCGCTCGGAGTGGAGGGGGCTGGTGACCGAGGCGTTCGAGACCGGCGCCATCGTGGACTCGCACGCGCCGGACTGGTACGAGGAGATGCCCACGAGGGTGCGCGCGGTCCCCGTCTTCCGCCGGGTGTCGGCATCCAGCGCAGAGATAGTCCCGACGCCGATCGCGGTGATGACGCGGCACACCAACCTCAGTGAGGCGCGCACCCCGAGCCGTCAGGAGCTCACGTTCAATGCCTGCGCCAACGACCTGTTCGCCATGATCGCCACCGGCGACTTCCCCGACCTGGGTGCGCCGTCCGGGCCTCGCCGCGGCGCGCCGCGGGCGTCCGACGGACTCATCCGGCTCGACGTGGACGGCGTGACGACGTTCGCGAGCCCGAATGCGCTGTCGGCGTTCAACCGCATGGGATTCACGGACGAGCTCGAGGGGGAGTCGCTCGCCGAGGTGACCACGCGCCTGCTCACCGGCAACTCCGTCGTCGACGAGTCCCTTCCGCTCGTGGTGACCGGGCGCGCGCCGTGGCGCACGGACATCGAGGCGCGGGGAGTGACGGTCTCGCTCCGCACCATCCCGATCCGCACGCGAGGAGAGCGCACCGGCGCGATCGTGCTGTGTCGCGATGTCACCGAGCTGCGTCATCAGGAGCAGGAGCTGATCACCAAGGACGCCACGATCCGCGAGATCCACCATCGGGTGAAGAACAACCTGCAGACGGTGGCCTCGCTGCTGCGCATACAGGCCAGGCGCACGCATTCGGATGAGGCGCGAGCAGCGCTCGGGCAGGCCATGCGGCGCGTGGCGGCGATCGCCGTCGTGCACGACACCCTGTCGGAGGGTCTGGCGCAGATCGTCGACTTCGACGACGTCTTCGCCAGGGTGCTGCTGCTGGTGACGGAAGTGGCGAGCACGCACAACACGACGGTGCAGCCGAAGTCGTCCGGCAGCTTCGGCGAGTTGCCCAGCGAGTATGCGACCCCCCTGGCCCTGGCGCTGACGGAGCTGGTGACCAACGCGGTGGAGCACGGGCTCGCGGGCCGGTCCGGAGAGGTGGAGATCATCGCGGACCGGTCTCCCGAGATGCTGACCGTCAAGGTCAAGGACAACGGCGCCGGACTGCCGGAGGGCAAGGTCGGCGAGGGCCTGGGGACGCAGATCGTGCGCACGCTCATCCAGGGCGAGCTGAGCGGCACGATCGACTGGCACACCATGGTCGGCACGGGCACCGAGGTGACGATCGAGGTGCCGCTTCGCTACCTGCGCACCGGTCAGCCGTGACCCAGCGCCGTGCGGGCTGTGCCCGCGCGGTTCAGGGTCAGGAGGCGCGACGCGCTCGTGGGTGCGCGCGCTGGAGCTGGGGGCGAGGCTCCGGTGGAGCGTCGCTGCGACGCCAGCGCCGTGCGGGCTGTGCCCGCGCGGTTCAGGGTCAGGAGGCGCGACGCGCTCGTGGGCGCGCGCGCTGGAGCTGGGGGCGAGGCTCCGGTGGAGCGTCGCTGCGACGCCAGCGCCGTGCGGGCTGTGCCCGCGCGGTTCAGGGTCAGGAGGCGCGACGCGCTCGCGCGGCGCGACGCTTAAGCGCCCGCCGCTCATCCTCGGAGAGGCCGCCCCACACGCCGGAGTCCTGTCCGGTCTCGAGGGCGTACTGCAGACAGGTCTCGGTCACGGTGCACCGGGCGCAGACGGCCTTCGCCTTCTCGATCTGCTCGACGGCCGGCCCCGTGTTGCCCACCGGGAAGAAGAGTTCCGGGTCGGCTGTCAGGCAGGCGGCTTTGTCGCGCCAATCCATGGGGGGTGCTCCTTTGATCGCGTGCGTCATACGACGCCCAGGCGTGACCGAATGGTCAGAATTCGGGTGACCGTCGAGTTCAGGGTGATGACCTTCGGCGGGACCGGGTTCCTCTCGGTGCGGCCCGTGCTGGGCCGTCGTACCTGGTGGACGGGATTCCTCTGAACGGACACCTGCCCACCACCCTGTGAGCAACAACTCGACCAGGAAATGCTCCCATACTGGTAGTGCCAAATCAAGAGTTTCGAATGGGATAACGCTGTGAACACAGTCCGGAAACAATCGCCGGATAATGGCGGTGACCGGGTCGAAAAATCCTTCCCCGCCCTCCTCGGCTGTCTCGTGGCGCTTCTCGCGCTGGAGTCGGCCGCCGTCGTCGTGCTCGTGATCTGGTTGGCGGTCCAGGCGGCGCAGGCCAGGGCGACGGACATGCTGAGCGGCGTGGCCCTGCTCGTCGTCGCCGGGCTGTGCGCGGTGTGGCTGCTGCTGACCACGGTCGCGGCGGCGCGCAGACGCCCATGGATGCGGGCATCCAGCATCACATGGCATCTGCTCGTGCTCGCCGTCGCCGTGGGATGCTTCACCGGGGTGACGGCGGTGCCCCAGGCGGGGTGGTGGCTGCTGGCGGTGGCGCTGGCGGGCCTCGTGCTCGTGCTGTCAGGGCCGGTCACGCGCGCCACCGCGCGCGATCTCCCGACGGTTGTCCCGGGTGGGGACGGAGCGCGGCCGCCGAGCGCGCGGTGATCGGAGCGGCTCAGGCCGCCAGGCCGAGCCGCCTGCGCAGCGACGCGACGTGCCCGGTCGCCTTCACGTTGTAGAGGGCGAGCCGGATGCTGCCGTCCTCGTCCACGACGAACGTGGAACGCAGCACTCCGGTGACGGTCTTGCCGTAGAGCGACTTCTCGCCGTACGCGCCGTAGAGCCGGTGCACCGTCAGATCGGCGTCTGAGAGCAGCGGGAAGTTCAGGTGGTCGCGGGCGCGGAAGCCGGCGAGAGTCGTGGGGTCGTCCTTGGAGATGCCGAGCACCTGGAACCCGGCCGCGCTGAGCGAGCCGATGCTGTCGCGGAAGTCGCATGCCTCCTTCGTGCATCCCGGGGTCATGGCCGCGGGGTAGAAGTAGACGATGACCTTGCGTCCGGCGTGGTCGTGCAGCGACACCTCGGCGCCGTCCTGGTCCGGCAGCGTGAAGTCGGGGGCGGGGTCGCCGGGGGAGAGGCGGGGGCTGGCGGTCTGGCTCATCCCTCAACCGTATCGAAGGCCGCACAGGCCGTCGGGGGCCAGGCGGCTCAGCCGAACGTGGCGAGCAGGCGCTGTAGCGAGTCGAGGCGCGCCGCGCCGTGCTCTCCGAGCTCGCCCGCGTCCACCGCCTCGACGATCGCGCAGTCGGGCGCGTCGGGCAGGTGGGTGCAGCCTCGCGGACAGTTCTCGGCGATCTCGGCGAGATCGGTGAACGCGCGCAGGATGTTCGCGGGGTCGACGTGCCCGAGGCCGAACGAGCGCACGCCGGGGGTGTCGATGATCCAGCCGTCTCCGTACGTCGTGCGCAACCGGAGCGACACGGTCGACGACGACGTGTGCCGTCCTCGTCCGGTGACCTGGTTCACGTGTCCGGTCGCCCGGTCGGCTCCGGGAACCAGCGCGTTGACCAGCGTCGACTTGCCCACGCCCGAGTGCCCGACGGCTACGGTGTCGTGTCCCGCCAGCGCTCGGCTGAGGCCCTCGAGCGGGATTCCAGCATCGCCGGTCGTGGAGAGGAACACCGGAAGCTCGAGCCCGGCGAAGCTCTCCAGAAATGGCGCGGGATCGGCGAGATCCGTCTTCGTCACGCACAGCAGCGGGTCGATCCCGGCATCGTACGCGGCGACCAGGTAGCGGTCGACGAGACGCGTCCGGGGCTCGGGATCGGCGGCGGCCACCACGATGAGCATCTGATCGGCGTTGGCGACCACGATCCGCTCCACCGTGTCGGTGTCGTCGGCGCTGCGCCGCAGCAGCGTGCGTCGCTCGCGGATGCGAACGATGCGCGCGAGCGTGCCCTCTTCGCCGGTGGCGTCTCCGACGAGGTCCACGCGATCGCCGGTCACCACCGCCTGCCTGCGCAGCTCGCTCGCTCTGGCTGCGATCGCCACGTGCTCGCCCGCCGTGCCCTCGCCCACGAGCACCGTGTAGCGCCCGCGGTCCACTCCCAGGACCCGGCCGACGACGGCGTCCTCGTGCTCGGGCCGGGTCTTGGTGCGAGGACGATTCGCCTTCGGATTGGGGCGGACGCGCACCGACGACTCGTCGTACTGGTCATACGGCTCGTCCTCGTCGTCGGTGTCCCACCAGCTCACGCGGCGCAGGCCTCCGCTCAGTCACGGATCCGGCCGGTCCCGGCCGAGGACCCGCCGGCCAGCATCTCATGCCACAGCGCGGTGAACTGGGGGAGCGTCTTGCGGGTCGCCTCCACGTTCTCGATCCGCACGTCCGGCACCGCGAGCCCGATCAGGGCGCCGCTCGTCGACATGCGGTGATCGTCATAGCTGTGCCAGACGCCTCCGTGCAGGCGGCGCGGCACGATGCGCAGTCCGTCCTCGAGCTCCTCGACCTCGCCGCCCAACGAGCTGAT
>JAATFB010000085.1 GCA_015655415.1 Actinomycetales bacterium | reverse complement strand
GTGATCTGATACGGGTCGATATCGCGGCTCGCTCCCTCGACCTACTTGTCGACGAGTCCGAGCTGGCCTCCCGCCGGGAAGGCTGGAAGCCTCTTCCCCCGCGCTATACCCGTGGCGTTCTCGCGAAGTACTCCAAGCTCGTGCACTCCGCCGCGGAGGGCGCGATCACGGGGTAGTCGTCTCGCTCGTCAGCTCGTTCCATCGACGCACCGAAGGAAGTCGCCCCCCATGACAACGGAACCTCGAGTCGTGCCGGCTTCGGCAGCGCGCGCTGCCGGGGCGGATCCCACTTCGGAGAGGCCGGAGCTCATCACCGGCTCGGCGGCCATCCTGCGGTCGCTGGCGCACCTCGGCGTCAGGGACGTCTTCGGCATCCCCGGCGGCGCCGTGATCCCCTTCTACGACGAGCTCATGGCGCAGGACGCGATCCGCCACATCCTGGTTCGGCACGAGCAGGGCGCCGGTCACGCCGCCGAGGGCTACGCGACGGCCGGTCGCAGCGTCGGGGTCGCGATCGCGACCTCCGGCCCTGGCGCCACGAACCTCGTCACGGCCATCGCCGACGCGCACATGGACTCCGTGCCGACCCTGTTCATCACCGGCCAGGTGTTCTCCACCCTGATGGGCACGGATGCCTTCCAGGAGGCGGACATCGTCGGCATCACCATGCCCATCACCAAGCACTCCTTCCTGGTGAAGCGTGCCGAGGACATCCCGTCCACGATCGCGGCCGCCCATCACATCGCCTCGACCGGTCGTCCCGGGCCGGTGCTGGTGGACGTGACGAAGGATGCCCAGCAGGACCTCATCGAGTTCTCGTGGCCGCCGGTGGTCGACCTTCCCGGATACCGGCCGGTGACGAAGGCGCACGGTAAGCAGGTGCACGCGGCGGCGCGCCTGCTCGCGGAGTCGCGCAAGCCCGTGCTCTACGTGGGCGGCGGGGTGGTGCGTGCGGAGGCTTCCGACGAGCTGGCCGTCCTGGCCGCGGCGACCGGCGCCCCGGTGGTCACCACGCTGATGGCGAGGGGCGCGTTCCCCGACTCCGACCGGCAGCATCTCGGCATGCCCGGCATGCACGGCACGGTCGCCGCGGTGCTCGCACTGCAGGACGCCGATCTCATCGTGTCTCTTGGCGCACGCTTCGACGACCGCGTCACGGGGAAGGTGTCGGAGTTCGCTCCGCACGCCAAGATCGTGCACGTCGACGTAGACCCGGCCGAGATCTCCAAGATCCGGCACGCCGATGTCCCGATCGTCGGCGATGCCAAGGACGTCATCGCCGACCTGACATCGGCCTACGAACACGAGGTCGCCGCGGTCGGCAAGCCCGATCTCAGCGACTGGTGGGCCAAGCTCGACGGGCTCCGCACCCAGTTCCCGCTCGGCTACACGCCGACCAGCGACGGGCTCCTCGCCCCGCAGGCGGTGATCAGGCGCATCGGCGAGCTCACGGGTCCCGAGGGCGTGTACGTCGCGGGGGTGGGCCAGCATCAGATGTGGGCCGCGCAGTTCATCTCGTACGAGCGCCCGAACGCCTTCATCAACTCCGGCGGTGCCGGCACGATGGGCTTCGCGGTTCCCGCCGCGATGGGGGCCAAGGTGGCTCAGCCCGATCGCGTGGTGTGGGCGATCGACGGTGACGGATGCTTCCAGATGACCAATCAGGAGCTCGCCACCTGCACCATCAACGACATTCCCATCAAGGTCGCGATCATCAACAACTCGTCGCTGGGCATGGTGCGCCAGTGGCAGACCCTGTTCTACGACGGGCGTCACTCGTTCACCGACCTGAACACGGGGCACGAGACGGCGATGATCCCGGACTTCGTGCGCCTCGCGGAGGCGTATGGTGCCCTGGGCATCCGCGTCACGAAGGAGGACGAGGTCGATGACGCCATCCGGCTGGCGTTGGAGACCAACGACCGGCCCGTCGTCATCGACTTCATCGTGAGCCGAGACGCCATGGTGTGGCCGATGGTCCCGCAGGGGGTCAGCAACTCCAACGTGCAGTACGCGAAGGATCACGCACCTACCTGGGGAGAGGAGTAGGCCGTGTCGACGCACGTGCTGTCGCTGCTCGTCGAGGACAAGGCGGGCCTGCTCACCCGCGTGGCCGGGCTGTTCTCGCGCCGCGGGTTCAACATCTCCTCGCTCGCCGTGGGGGTGAGCGAGGTCCCGGGACTCTCGCGCATCACCGTCGTCGTCGATGTCGAGGATGCCCCCCTCGAGCAGGTCACCAAGCAGCTGAACAAGCTCATCAACGTGATCAAGATCGTGGAGCTCGACCCCGACCAGTCGGTGCAGCGGGAGCACCTGCTGATCAAGGTGCGTGTCGACCACACCACCCGGTCGCAGGTGTTGGAGGCCGTGAACCTGTTCCGTGCACGGGTCGTCGACGTCTCCACCGATGCGCTGGTGATCGAGGTCACCGGCGACACGGGCAAGACCGAGGCGTTGCTGCGCGTGCTCGCACCGTACGGCATCAAGGAGATGGCGCAGTCCGGCCTGCTCGCCATCGGGCGCGGCTCGAAGTCGATCTCGGATCGCGTCTTCAAGAACTAGAACGGCGCTCACGCCGCCTCGCGCTCGTCGAGGGGCACAGCGTGAGCGGATCATCCCACCGGCCCGTGGACGACCTCGAGGCCCGGTCACGAAGGAGAAGGACACATCAATGGCTGAGATCTACTACGACAACGACGCCGACCTGACGATCATCCAGGGCAAGAAGGTGCTCGTGGTCGGCTACGGGTCGCAGGGCCACGCGCACGCGCAGAACCTGCGCGACTCCGGCGTCGAGGTCCGCATCGGCCTCCAGGAGGGCTCCAAGTCCGCTCAGCGTGCCCAGGAGGCCGGCTTCCAGGTCGTGACGCCCGCCGAGGGGACGTCGTGGGCCGATGTCATCGTCGTCCTCGCGCCCGACCAGGTGCAGCGGCACCTCTACGCGAACGACATCGCCCCGAACATCAGCGACGGCAAGGCGCTCGTGTTCGGGCACGGCTTCAACATCCGGTTCGGCTACATCCAGGCGCCGGCCGGGGTCGATGTCGTCATGGTCGCACCGAAGGGTCCCGGTCACACCGTTCGCCGCGAGTACGTCGCCGGACGCGGAGTCCCGGTGATCGTCGCCGTGGAGAACGACGCCACCGGGAACGCGTGGCCGCTCGCGCTCAGCTACGCCAAGGGCATCGGCGGTCTTCGCGCCGGCGGCATCAAGACCACGTTCACCGAGGAGACCGAGACCGACCTCTTCGGCGAGCAGGCCGTGCTCTGCGGCG
>JAATFB010000083.1 GCA_015655415.1 Actinomycetales bacterium | reverse complement strand
TCGGGGTCTTCACGACCCTGCTGGACACCACGATCGTGAACATCGCGATCGACCACCTGCACACCGTCTTCAGTGCATCGGTCGCCCAGGCCCAGTGGGTGGCCACCGCCTACCTGCTGCTCTACGTGGCGGTGATCCCCCTCAGCGGATGGGCCTCCGAACGCTTCGGAGCCCGCAACGTCTGGGTCCTCGCGGTCGCGGTCTTCCTCCTCGGTTCGGTTCTGTGCGCCTTGGCCACCTCGTTGCCGGCGCTGATCGCCTTCCGCGCTCTGCAGGGCGTCGGCGGGGGGATGCTGATCCCGCTGGCGTTCTCTATGCTCACCCGCGCCGCCGGTCCCGAGCGGATCGGGAAGGCGATGATCGCGATCGCGCTCCCAGCTCAGCTCGCCCCCGTCCTGGGCTCGGTGCTCGGTGGACTCATCCTCCAGTACTGGTCCTGGCAGTGGATGTTCCTCATCAACGTCCCCGTCTGCGTCACAGCGCTCGCCCTCACCCGGCTTCTTCCCGCCATCCCTGGCCGGGCTGGCGACCGGCTGGACGTGCTCGGCCTCGCGCTGCTGACCCCCGGCGTCATCGCGGTGGCCTACGGCATCTCCGAGGCCGGCGGCGACGGCGGCTTCGCGAGCGCGTCCGCGTGGCTGCCGCTGCTTGCCGGCGTCGTGCTCATCGCAGGGTTCGTCTGGCATTCGCTGGCCGCGCGGCGCAAGCCGCTCATCGACGTGCGCCTGTTCGCGCGGCGCAGCTTCGGCCTCAGCAGCGCGATCACCTTCATGGCCGGGTTCTCGACCTATGCCCTGACTCTGCTGCTCCCGCTGTTCTACCAGCAGCTCCGCGGCGAGAGCGTGCTATCCACCGGCCTCCTGCTCATTCCCCAGGGCGGTGGCACGATGCTCTTCTTCCTACTGGTCCGGCCCCTCGCCGCCAAGCTCGACGGACGCTTCGTCGTCGCCGGCGGGATCGCCCTGACGATGATCGGCATCCTGCCCTTCACCTTCGCCGACCTCCACGGAGGGGAGCTCCTACTGCTGGCCGGCCAGCTCCTGCAGGGCATCGGGTTCGGTGCCGCCATGTACCCGGTCATGGCCCTCGCCTTCGGCGGCCTCAGCCATGAGGAGACTCCCAGCGGCAGCGCGGCGTTCAACGTCGTCCAGCGAGTGGGAGCGCCCTTCGGCGTCGCCGTCATCGCCGTGATTCTCCAGGGCTTCCTGGACACCGCTCGCACTCCCGCGCAGATGCTCTCCGGGTTCGCAGGCGCCTTCTGGTGGGCCTTCGGACTGAGCGTCATCCCCCTTGCCCTTGCCTTCCTCCTCCCCAAGAAGCGCAAGGAGCTGCGCGAGGAAGACACGGTGCTCGACATGAACGAGCTGGGCCCGGCCGCCGAATGATGACTCAGCTCCCCCGCCCCATCCGACCGCTGACGTCTTGAGCCCCCGCGAGGAGAGACGCTCATGCCCAAAGCACCGGCCCTCATCGGCAAGCTCGCCGAAACCTTCGTCGGCCGTCGAGCACGCGTACTTCGTACCGACCGGATCGCACCTGACTTCCTCGAGGTCGAGTTCCGCGCCGATCCGCCAGCAGGGGGCTGGCAGCCCGGCCATGAGGTGCAGGTCCGCGCCACTCCCACAGAAGGGCGCCGGTACAACGTGCGCACCGTCGAAGCGTCCGACCGCATCACCATCCTCGCCGTCCTCCACGGCGACGGACCGGGTGCGCGCTGGCTGCAGCGCCTTCACCCGGGGGCGGAGACCACGCTTCTGGCCGGCCGCCACGTGCCCCTGAGACTGGGCGGCACTCGTCGATTGTTCATCGGCGACGGCTCCGCGCTCGGCACCCTCGATGCGTACGCCAGCGCCGACGTGCACGCGCCGGCCGTCGTGATCGAGACCCCATCGGCGTCGGTCGACCAGCTCCGCAGTCGATGGCCTCGCTACCGTTTCGTCCCCGCACTCGCAGACGATCCAGGTGCCACGATCCGCGCTTGGCTCGATGAGACACTGAGCCGCGAAGACCGCGTCGAGGTCGATGGCGCGCTTCTCCTCGGCCACGCCCAGTCCATCCAAGGCCAAAGGCAGGCGCTCGTCAGCGCGGGCATCCTCGATCGGCGCGCGATCACGACCAGGCCCTATTGGGCAACAGGAAGGACGGGGCTCTAGCTGGAGACGGACACCGCCTGCGAAGCGGATCGTGTCGCGACTGCGGCTCACGCGTCCGCACGGCGACTAAGCCGCTCTGCGCTCCACAGGCACACGGCGGCGCAGGCGGCTGTCGCCGACCTGGGGACCGCGGTAGACCATGTCCATCGCGCCGATGCTCTCTCCAGGGGGCACGATCTCGTCGATGCGGTCGAGCACCTCGTCCGACAGCACGACGTCGACCCCCGCGAGGGTGTCCTCGAGCTGCTCCATGGTGCGCGGGCCCGCGATCGCCGAAGTCACGCCCGGATGCGCGATAGCGAAGGCCATCGCGAGATGGGTCAGCTTCGCACCGATCTCGTCCGAGAGCGTGACCAGCTGCTCGATGGCCGCCAGCCGGCGCTCGTCGCGGAAATGCCGCATGCCCG
>JAATFB010000056.1 GCA_015655415.1 Actinomycetales bacterium | reverse complement strand
GGGCTCCGTCTGCGCCTCGACGCTCTCGCTGCTCAACGCCGGTGTGCCGCTACGTGCGCCGGTCGCGGGCATCGCGATGGGTCTCGTCTCCGACACGGTCGACGGCGAGACGCGCTATGCGGCCCTCACCGACATCCTCGGCGCCGAGGACGCGCTGGGCGACATGGACTTCAAGGTGGCCGGCACCAGCGAGTTCGTCACCGCGATCCAGCTCGACACGAAGCTCGACGGCATCCCGTCGTCGGTGCTCGCCGGGGCGCTGCAGCAGGCCAAGGACGCGCGCACGACGATCCTCTCCGTGCTGAACGCGGCGATCGATCGGCCCGACGACATGGCGCCGACCGCCCCGCGCGTGATCAGCGTGCAGATCCCTGTGGACAAGATCGGCGAGCTGATCGGTCCCAAGGGCAAGACGATCAACGCCATCCAGGATGAGACCGGCGCCGAGATCTCCATCGAGGAGGACGGCACCGTCTACATCGGGGCGACCGACGGCCCGAGCGCCGAGGCCGCGCGAGCGCAGGTCAACGCGATCGCCAACCCCACGAATCCAGAGATCGGGGACCAGTTCCTCGGCACCGTGGTGAAGATCGCGTCGTTCGGCGCGTTCATCTCGCTGCTGCCCGGTCGCGACGGCCTGCTGCACATCTCCGAGGTGCGCAAGCTCGCCGGAGGCAGGCGGGTCGAGAACGTCGAAGACGTGCTCTCGGTGGGGCAGAAGATCCTCGTCGAGATCACCAAGGTCGACGACCGCGGCAAGCTGTCGTTGCAGCCCGTGATCGCCGAGGCCGAGGGAGGCGACGCCAGCTCCGAGGCTCCGGCCGAGACCGTCGAGGCCTGATCGCTCTGCAGCATCGAGGCGCCCGCCCGGCATCGCGCCGGGCGGGCGCCTGTGCCGTCTGCCGGACGTTTCCAAAGATTTGGTAACGGTTCAATCGTTTCGACCGGGTCGCGGCCGGCCGGTCCACTACGCTCGCAGACAGCAGGTGTGACCCGGAATCCCGCGGACGCATCGGCTTGGGGGGCTTGGGAGCTGGAGGGGGTCATGGCGCAGCCGTATCCCGTGCGCGCACGGGAGCATGTGAACGGTGGCGCGACGGGGGTCGGGCCGGTGTTCGACGCGTCCGTCGCGCGAGCCGACTACGACGTCGCGGCGACCGCGCCGCTGTCCATCGTGGCGCCCCGCCGTCTCGGCGAGACCGGCTTGGCCGTCTATCCGCTCGCGCTGGGCACCGCCGGGCTGGCGGGCGCCGACGACATCGGGGCGGCCCAGGCCGTTCTCGACCGTTATGCGCACCTCGGCGGCAACCTCCTGGTCACCTCGGACGCCCACGCACGCGGGCTCGGCAACGCCATCGTCGGCGGGTGGATGCACCGCCGCGACATCCGCGGCAGCCTCGTCATCGACCTGCACGTCGGCAAGGGCGAGGAGAGCCCGGGACTCGGACAGGTCAACCTCGTGCGGGCCGTCGAGTCGGCCCTGCGCCGCCTCGCCACGGACCATGTGGACATCCTCACCCTCGAGGGACCGGATCCGCACGTCGCGTTGTCCGACACGCTCGCCACGGTCGAGTGGCTGATCGACGCGGGCAAGGCACGTTTCGTCGGGTTCTCCGGGTTCTCTGCCGAGAGCCTGATGGAGGCCCGCGTGCTCTCGTCGTTCGGACTGCCCAAGGTGTCCGCGATCGGCGTGCGGTACAGCCTGATGGACCGCACGGCTTTCGAAGGCGACCTGCGCATCGTGTCCGCCGCGCAGTCGCTCGGCGTGCTGCCCACGCATCCGCTCGCGCACGGATACCTCGCCGGAGCGTATCGGTCCCGCTCCGATCTGAACGCCTCGGCGCGCGGCGCGGGCGTCGCCGGCTATCTCCGGCGCCGCGGTCATCGCGTGCTCGGCGTGCTGGACCGGGTGGCGGCAGAGCACGGCCGCAGCACGGCCACGATCGCGATCGCCTGGCTGCTCGCCAAGCGCGGCGTCGTGGCACCTGTGGTCAACGTGCGGTCTGCTGCGGAGGTGGATGACCTGATGGCCGCCTGCAGCGTCAGCCTGAGCCGCAGCCACATGCTCGAGCTCGACCGGGTCTCGGAATAGGCTCTCTGGGCGCGACCCGGGGCGCCGTCAGGGCAGAAGCCGATCGAGAGTGCGATGCAGGGCGGCCGTGGCCGCGTCCGCGTCGGCCACCGGCCCGCCGCCGAAGGCGCCGTCCCTGGCCAGCAGCAGGTCGTCGGCGGCGTCCTCCGGCGTCGGCGACCCGGCCGCTGCGAACAGCTCCACGAGTGCCGCACGCAGCCAGGCGCGCCACTGCGTGACGGCAGGGGCGACCGGACCGGCGGAATCCAGCTGGGACGTCGCCGCGTTGATGAACGGGCAGCCGTGGTATCCGGCCCGGCGCGACTCCGCGGCGAAGCCGTCCACCGTCGCGCGCAGGACCGCGGCGGGGTCGTTCAGCCTCCCACGATCGGCCGCGAGAGCGTCCTTCGCCCGTTCGGCGCGACCGGCGACGAACGCGGCCACCAGAAGATCCTTCGAGCGATAGTGCTTGTAGAAGGTGGCCTTGGTCACGTGCGACTGCGCGATGATGCGGTCCACTCCGACGGCGTGCACGCCCTCGTCGTAGAACAGGCGGTCGGCGGTGGCGAGGATCTTGACCTTCGCCGGTGCCGGGGGACGGGTGAGGGGAACGCTCGACTGGCTCACGGTTGCTCCTCGAGTCGCTGGTTTCGGGTTCCGCGACGAGTTCTCCGTCGAGGCTGCTGGCAAGTATATCGGGGCAGACAATCCTGTTTGTCCGCGGGAATGCGGACGTTGCTCCGGGCTTGCGCGAGGGTCGGCGGCGAGAGATCATGTGCGCCGCAAGCGCGTCGGAGACGGCCCCGCCATCTTCCCCGTTCCCCGATCCCCGGTAGGCTGTGGGTGATGAACGGCGCCGTTGACATCGACCTCGACCGTGCCGATCTGACGTTCGCCGCCTCCGGCGACGCCCTCGTGTCTCGCACCGTACTGCCCAGCGGCGTGAGGGTGCTCAGCGAGCGGGTCCCCGGCGTCCGCAGCGCCACCATCGGCTTCTGGGTAGACGTCGGCTCTCGCGACGAGACGGGCCCTGTGCCGGGACCGTCCGGCCGTGCCGCGAGCTTCGGATCCACCCACTTCCTGGAGCACCTGCTCTTCAAGGGCACGGCTGAGCGCACGGCGTTCGACATCGCCATCGCGTTCGACGCCGTAGGCGGCGAGCACAACGCGATCACGTCCAAGGAGCAGACCTGCTACTACGCCAAGGTGCAGGATCGCGATCTGGCCATGGCGACCGAGGTGCTCGCCGACATGGTGACCTCCTCGGTGCTGCACGTCGTCGACTTCGAGAACGAGCGCGGCGTCATCCTCGAGGAGCTCGCGATGGCGGAGGACGATCCGGCCGACGCCGTGAACGAGCGCTTCTTCGCCGCGGCGCTGGGCACGCATCCGATTGCACGCCCGATCGGCGGAAGCCCGGAGACGATCGGCGCCGCCACCAGGGACGCCGTCTGGCAGCACTATCGCGCGAGCTATCGCCCGCAGAACCTGGTGGTTACGGCGGCGGGAGCGGTCGACCACGCGCGCCTCGTCGCCGATGTCGAGCGGTCGCTCACGGCCGGAGGATGGCCGATGGGAGTGCCGGCCGCACCGGCTCGGCGACGCGGCACCGACGAGGCCGATCTCCATGGCACCGCCCGCCTCGTGGCGTCTCGGCGCCGCATCGAGCAGGTGCACGTGGTGATCGGTACGCAGGGAGTGCGCGCCTCCGACCGCTCCAGGGTCGTGATGAGCGTGGTGGACTCGGTGCTGGGCGGCGGCATGTCGAGCCGCCTGTTCCAGGAGGTCCGCGAGAGGCGGGGACTGGCGTACTCGGTGTACTCGTTCACGGCGGGATACTCCGACACCGGCGTGTTCGGCATGTACGCGGCCTGCTCGCCGCAGAAGACGCGACAGGTCGCCGAGATCATGCTCGACGAGCTGCGCCGGCTCGCCGCCGACGGCATCACGCGTGATGAGCTGGCGCGCGCAGTCGGACAGCTTTCCGGAGCGTCGGCGCTCGCTCTGGAGGACTCCGACACCCGCATGACCCGACTGGGCCGGTCGGAGCTCAGCACCGGCGAGTTCGTCGATCTGGACGAGACCCTGCGCCGCCTTGCCCTCGTCACGGCCGAGGACGTGCGGCGCCTCGCCGCCGATCTCGCCTCCCGTCCCATGACCATTGCCGCGGTCGGAGCCGTCGACGACGACGTGTTCTCCGGTCTCATGTGAACGATCTCGATCCGAAGGAAGCGTCAGCCTTGCCCCACTATCTCTACCTCGTGCGCCACGGGGAGCAGCAGGACGCCGAGCACGGCATGCCCGACGGCCCGCTCTCGGGGCGCGGGAAGCGTCAAGCCACCCTGATCGCCGAACGCCTCGGCGGCGTCCCGTTCACCTCCGTCTACCACTCGCCGTTGCGACGGGCGGCGGAGACCGCCAAGATCATGGCGGAGAGGCTCCCCGCCCTCCGACCGGAACCCTCGAGCCTGCTCTTCGACTGCATCCCCTCCGGGCCGACGCCCGACATGCCCCGGGCGTTCGAATCGTTCTTCGGCGGCATCACGGAAGCCGAGATCGAGGCGGGCAGCGCGCAGATGGCGGATGCCGTCAGCGAGTTCCTCGCGCCGGCCCGGGCGGATCGGCACGATCTGCTCATCACCCACAACTTCGTCATCGGATGGTTCGTGCGGCACGTCTTCGATGCGCCCGAGTGGAGATGGCTGGGACTGAACCAGGCGAACTGCGGGCTCACGATCATCCGGGTGCGCTCGGCCAAGCCGCCCGTGCTGGTGGTGCACAACGACCTGGGCCACCTCCCCGTCGAGCTGCGCACTGGGATGCCGGAGCTGCAGCCGGTGTGAGGCCGCACCGGTCGACAGTCGGGCACCGGCGCCGGCCTTCTCGGGCAGACGCGGGCCGGAAGGCGCCCGACCGTCGCCGGCCCGCTCCGGTTACCGGCACGATGTCGCCGCGTTCCGGCGCCGTCATGCGGCGCATCGAGGCGGGCATCCGGCTCGTGACCGCTCTATGACGCTCACCCTCGCGGACTCCACGAGCTTGGAGACGTTCGCGCGAGCGTCAGCAACCGAAAGCGTCGTCATGTGCACGACTCTTGCCGTCAGAAGGCGGTCGTCAAGACACTCGCTTGCTCAGCCAGACGTTCGCGTTCGGGTTGTCGTTGTACGGGGCGACCGGCGTGTAGCCGGATGCGCGGTAGAGGCGTCCGGCGGCCTTCAGGCTCTCGTTCGTGTCGAGCACGAGGCGCTGGGCGCCCAGCGCGATCGCCCGGCGCTCGAGCTCTTCCAGCAGCGCCCGGCCCGCCCCGCGGCCGCGCACGGCCGGGGCGAGCCAGAGGTGCTTGATCTCGAACCGCACGACGGGAGCCCCCTCCTGCGTCGTCTCGTCCTCGATGCGGCGCACCCCGCCGCATCCCGCGGGCTCGCCGTCGAGCGACGCGACGATGAAGTCGCCGGCCGGCGGCACGAAACGCGACGCGTCCGGGGCGCTCACCCTGTAACTGCCCTGGGCTGAGGGGAACGTTTCCTCGCGTTCGGCGAAGTACCGTCTCAGGAGGGACTCTGCGAGGGGGTCGTCGGTGCGGACGGTGGTGAACGTGAGCATCGACGACCAGCCTATTCTCGCTGCCGTGGCGGGGCGTCCTGAGATCCGGGCGTGGACGGTGCGCGGCGGGGCCTCCGTGGCGCACGCCCCCGACCGGACGCCGGTGCACCTCGCCGGTTGTGGCGGACCGCGTTGATATCGTGAGGACATGACCATCCGTGTGGCCGTCGTGGGCGCGACCGGAAAGCTCGGCCGCGTCGCCGTCGACCTCATCGAGAAGGCCGACGACCTCCGGCTCGTCGCCGCCCTGGACTCGCGCAGCGACCCGGTCGAGATGCTCGGACCCGACGACGACCCATCAGACGTCGTCCTCGACGTGACGCTTCCCGCCGTGAGCCCGGGGGTCGTGGACCATGCGCTGGGCGCCGGACGGAACGTCGTCGTCGGCACATCCGGATGGTCGGCGACGCGGCTGGCATCCCTCGCGGCACGCCTGCGCGGCCTGCCGGATCAGGGCGTGATCGTGGTGCCGAACTTCTCGCTCGGCTCCGCGCTCGCAACGGCGTTCGCCGTCGCCGCGGCGAGACACTTCGACTCGATCGAGATCGTCGAGGCCCATCCCGCGACGAAGGTCGACTCGCCCTCGGGGACCGCCGTCCGCACGGCGGAGCTGATCGCCGAGGCCCGTGACGAGCGCGGCCCGGTTGTGGCGCCGCACACCGATCAGAGGGCTCGCGGTCAGACCGTCGCGGGCGTTCCGGTGCACAGCCTCCGGATGGACGGCGTGGTCGCCAAGCAGAGCGTGGTCTTCGGCGGGGCAGGGGAGACGTTGACCATCACGCACGACACGACGGATGCCCGGGCGTACGCGGCGGGCATCCTGCACGCCCTGCGGTCGGCTCCTGCGGCGCGGGGGCTCACGGTCGGGCTCGATCGGCTCCTGGGGCTGTGAGGGGCCGCGTCGCCGCCATCGTGATGGCCGCGCTTCTCGTGCTCTATGTGGTGCTCGTGGTCAGGTACGGCGTCATTCTGCTGCTGAGCGGGGCGGCGATCGGCGTCGCCATGGCAGCGGCCCTGTTCGTGCTTGCGGTCATCGCCGGCTGGGCACTTCTGCGGGAGCTGTGGTTCGGCGTGCAGACGGAACGGCTGGTGCGCATCCTGGAGGCCGAGGGCGGCCTCACGGTCGACGACCTGCCGCACCGGGCCAGCGGCCGGCCGTTGCGGGAGGCCGCCGATGAGGAGTTCCCGCAGTACCGGGCCGAGGTGGAGGCGGCGCCGGAGAACTGGCGGGCATGGTTCCGTCTGGGGCTGGCCTACGACGCTTCGGGCGACCGGCGCCGCGCCCGTCATGCCATGCGCGAGGCGATCAGACTGCACACGGCGCATCTCGGGACCGAACGCTGATCGTCGGCACCGGGATCGATGCGAGCCGACAGTGGCGCGTCCGCTTCACCGACGCCGCCGAGGTGCGGGCGATCGGGCACGGCCGCGATCGGTTGCCGAAGGTCCGCAGCCGGTACCGATCAGGAGCCGGTACCGATCAGGCCTGGGCGCGGCTGCCGCGAACGATGTGCGCGCGGACCAGCAACAGGTACATCTGGCAGCCGAGGCAGTAGCCGAAGACCGAGTTGAGGAAAGCTGCGACGAAGGCGAGCGCGCCGCCCACGACGGTGGCGTACGGTACGCCCAGCAGCTGCAGGACCACGCCGAACGCCGTGATCACGAACCCGACTCCCTGCGCGAACGTGGGCGGTGTGCGGTCCTCCAGCTCGGCGGGCGGTGCCAGTCGTGGACGGACCAGCCTCGCGTAGACGATGCCCCAGGGATGTCTGGTGATGCCGGCCGCCGCTCCCCACAGGAAGAGCAGTGCCAGGGCGGCCAGCAGGATCGTGGCTGCCGCCGTCGCGCCCGCCGTGCCCAGGAATACCACGACGAGGAGCAAAACGGCGGTGATCCCGGCACCGAATCGTGGTCCGCGCGGGTCGATGCCCGGCCGCTGGTTCTCGGCGGGGTGTGGTGCCTCAGACGATGACATTGTTCTCCTTCGCGATCTCCTCGAGACGCGCCGTCACGTCCCGGACCCGCGGGACGCCCACGATGCGGGACCGGACGCCGCCTCCGGCGTCCAGCAGCAGGATCGTCGGGGTCTGCAGTACGCCGAACTCGGTCGCGAGCTGCGGCCGCCTGCCGAGATCGACGTCGATGAACTCGACGTCCGTCCGCCTCGCGGCGAGCTCGCCCAGCACGCGTTCGGCGATCCGGCACGGCCCGCAGAACTCGGTCGAGAACTGGACGATGGTGGCGGAGCTGCCCAGCCGTGCGTCGGTCCCGAGCGAGTCGGCGGCGATCCGTGTGCCGGCGCTCCGGCGCACCCGTCCCGTGCGAGCGCGCCAGATGAGTCCGAGGCCCGTCGCGACGACGACGAGTCCGGCGATCACGGCGAGGGCCAGCAGCGGATTCATGACTGCTGTCACGGTACGACGCGCGGCGTCCGGTACACGGTCTGTGACGTACCGTGACGCAGTGCCGGCGGGTCGGGCGGGGGCCGTCGAGGCCGTCGATGCGCGGCACGCGGCGTGATCGCGGGGGTGAGCCACGGTAGCCTGAACGGGTGTCCACCTCGCAGAATCCCTTCGGTCAGGTCCTCGTGGCGTTGGTGACGCCGTTCACCGCGGACGGCGAAGTGGACTGGGCCGGGGTCGAGAAGCACATCGACGACGTGATCGGCGCCGGTGCGGACGGGATCGTCGTCTCCGGCACCACGGGCGAGACCTCGACGCTGACCGACCCCGAGAAGCTGCGACTGGTCGAGGTCGGCCTCGACGTCGCCGTGGGCCGAGCCAGGATCATCCAGGGCGGCGGATCCAACGAGACGGCGCACGCGATCCAGCTGTACAAGGCGAGCGAGAGGGCGGGTGCCGACGGCGTCATGATCGTCACGCCCTACTACAACAAGCCGACCCAGGCCGGCATCCTCACCCACTTCCGCCTGATCGCCGATGCCACGGATCTTCCGGTGATCCTCTACGACATCCCCGGGCGCACCGGGGTGCCGATCAGGTATGACACGATCCTGCGTGCCGCGAAGCATCCGAACATCGTGGCGATCAAGGACGCGAAGGGCGATTTCGCCGAGGTCTCGCGGGTTCTCAACAACACCGACCTGATGTATTTCTCGGGTGCCGACGAGAACGTGCTGCCGCACCTGGCGATCGGGGCGACCGGCCTTATCGGCGTCACGGCGAACATCGCGACACGCCCTTACCGGCAGATCGTCGACGCCGTGAACCGTGGCGACCTCGCCGCGGCCACGGCCCAGCACCAGCGCCTGGAGCCATTGGTGCGGGCGGTGATGACCCACGCTCCGGGAACGGTGGCCGCGAAGTACATCCTGCACGGGCTCGGCCGCATACAGAGCCCCCGGGTGCGGCTTCCGCTGGTGGGGCCGGAGGACTTCGAGGCCGCGCAGATCGAGGCCGACCTCGACCTGGTGCACGACGTCGAGGGTCTCGACCTCTCCAACTTCAGGCCCGACCGCAACGCGGCCGCCGGGGGAGCCCTTCCCCAGGTGGCGGGCACCACACGCTGAACGACACCGTGCCGAGCGGTTCCGCCGAACGGCACTAAGACACTGGAGGCACGGCATATGCCCGCGTCGGTATACGACCCGCCCGCACTCGAGCCGGGAACGCTGCGCGTCATCCCCACGGGGGGGCTCGGCGAGGTCGGGCGCAACATGACCGTCTTCGAGATCGACGGCAAGCTCCTCATCGTCGACTGCGGGGTGCTGTTCCCCGAGCAGGACCAGCCCGGCGTCGACCTCATCCTGCCGGACTTCGCTCCGGTGCGGGACCGCCTCGACGATGTGCTCGGCGTGGTGCTCACGCACGGGCACGAGGACCACATCGGCGCCGTGCCGTACCTGCTGCGGCTGAAGCCCGACATCCCGCTGCTGGGCTCGAGCCTCACGCTGGCGCTCGTCGAGGCGAAGCTCAAGGAGCACCGCATCCAGCCGTACACCCTCACCGTGAAGGAGGGACGCCACGAGCAGCTCGGGCCGTTCGGGCTCGAGTTCGTCGCGGTGAATCATTCGATCCCGGACGCCCTGGCCGTCGCCATCCGCACGAGCGCCGGGCTCGTCCTGCACACCGGCGACTTCAAGATGGATCAGCTTCCGCTCGACGACCGTCTCACCGACCTGCGTGCCTTCGCGAGGCTGGGCGAGGAGGGCGTCGACCTCTTCCTGGTGGACTCGACGAACGCCGACGTCCCGGGCTTCACCGCGCTGGAGCGATCGATCGGCCCGGTGCTGGACACGGTGATCGCGCGGGCCCCGCGCCGGGTGATCGTCGCGAGCTTCTCCAGCCACGTCCATCGGGTGCAGCAGGTGCTCGACGCCGCCGCCGCCAACGGCAGACGGGTGGCGCTGCTGGGCCGCTCGATGGTGCGGAACATGACGATCGCCGCAGACCTCGGCTACCTGCAGGTGCCCGAGGGCGTGCTCATCGACTACAAGAAGGCCGCCGACCTGCCCGACGACCGCATCGTGTACATGTCCACCGGCTCGCAGGGGGAGCCCATGGCGGTGCTGTCGCGGATGGCCAACCTCGAGCATCAGATCGAGGTGGGCAAGGGCGACACGGTCATCCTGGCGTCCAGCCTCATCCCCGGGAACGAGAACGCCGTGTACCGGGTGATCGACGGCCTCACGAAGCTCGGTGCGACGGTGGTGCACAAGGGCAACGCGAAGGTGCACGTCTCCGGCCACGCCGCGGCGGGAGAGCTTCTGTACTGCTACAACATCCTCAAGCCGCGCAATGTGATGCCGGTGCACGGCGAGTACCGGCACCTGGCGGCCAATGCGAGGCTGGCCCAGGACACCGGCGTGCCGGAGGAGAACACCCTGCTCGCCGAGGACGGCAGCGTGATCGACCTGCGCGAGGGCGTCGCCCGGATCGTCGGCCAGCTCGACCTCGGCTTCGTGTACGTCGACGGCTCCTCCGTGGGCGAGATCACGGACGCCGATCTCAAGGATCGCCGGATCCTCGGCGAGGAGGGGTTCATCTCGATCATCGTGGTCGTTGAGCCCGGCACCGGCCGCGTCATCAGCGGGCCGGAGATCCATGCGAAGGGCTTCGCCGAGGACGACGCGGTGTTCGACGACGTCAAGCCGAAGATCGCCGCCGCGCTGGCGGATGCCGCGCACAACGGCGTGCGCGACACGCACGCGCTCAGCCAGGTCGTGCGCCGCACCGTCGGTCGCTGGGTGAGCTCCAGCTACCGGCGCCGTCCGATGATCGTGCCGTTGGTCATCGAGGCGTGAGCCTGTGGCCGGGGGAGCGTTCGAATCGTCGGAAGCCGCGCCGCGACGGCGCCATCGCGAGCGTGTGACACACGCGTGCGGCCAGCGACACACGCGTGTAATGCACCGGGCGTAGCGTCCCGGGCATGCGCGGCGTGCGACTTCGGCCCGCCACCCCGGACGACGCTCGGTTCATGAGCGAGATGCTCGTCGAGGCGGCGAACTGGAGCGCGTTGCCGAGCCGGCCCAGGGTCGCCGTCCTGGACGATCCGCGGGTGCTGCGCTACATCGCCGGCTGGATCCGGCCCGGCGACATCGGTCTGATCGCGATGGACGGGAACGACGCTCCGATCGGGGCTGGCTGGGTGCGGATCTTCCCGCCCGACGATCCCGGGGCGGGGTTCGTCGGCGTCGCGGTCCCCGAGCTGACGCTGGGCGTGAACCCGCAGTGGCGGGCGCAGGGCGTCGGCAGGGCGCTCCTGACCGGCCTGCACGAGCGTGCCGTGCAGGCCGGGCACGGCAGGGTCAGCCTCAGCGTCGACCGTGCCAACCATGCGCGTCGGCTCTACGCCAGCGAGGGGTACACCGTGGTCTCCTCGGGGGAGCGGGCGGACGTCATGGTGCGTGTGCTGGTCTGACGGAGGCCCTCCCTCGCGAGTCGCGCCGGTCTCGTTCATCTGCGAGACACCCGCTCCCGTTGCCCGGCGACGAGCGATGCCCGCACTAGCGTGGTCGCATGGCCACGAGCACCAAGTCGACGCCTCGCGCCCGCGCGCGGGGAGCGTCGACCGCGCGTGCCGCGTCTCGTCAGGCGGCCACCCAGAAGACGAAGGTGCTGCCGGATCCCGCCCACGAGCGCGGCGTCCTGTCACGGGCGTGGCTCGGTGTGGCCCACATGGTGGGCGGTGCGGCGCGAGCGCTGGGGCCGGAGAAGCTGGCCAAGGACGAGCGGCGCGACGGCCTTCCCTTCTTCATCGTGCTGCTGGCGGTCGCCGGCGCCATCGTGGAGTGGTTCCTGATCGACGATCCGGTCGCGCAGCAGTTGGACCACTTCACCTTCGGCGGCCTCTTCGGACGCGTCGCCTTCGCCCTGCCGGTCGTGCTGCTGCTGCTGGCGGTCTGGCTCTTCCGGCATCCGGCGTCGGTGCATGACAACACTCGCATCGGCATCGGACTGGCGCTCCTGCTGGTGACCGTGTCTGCGCTGTGCCAGATCTTCTCCTCCCGCCCGCAGCCCAGCGACGGCATCGATCGGCTGGCGAGGGCGGGAGGCGTGATCGGATGGATGGCCGGAGCGCCGCTGGTCGCGGTCGCGACTCCGTTAGGGGCCGCGGCGATCGTGATCGTGCTTCTCCTCCTCAGCGTTCTGATCATCACCAAGACGCCGCCGACGCGGATCGGGCGCCGGCTCGCAGAGCTGTACGCATACCTCTTCGGCGCCCAGTCCGCCGAGGATTCGGACGGTCCCCGGGAACGGTCATCACGCCGATCGCGTCGCGACGCCGACGCGCCGGACGGCCAGGGCGCCGACGATCAGGGTGCTCCCGACGAGAACGTGCCCTGGTGGCGGCGGAACAAGAGCGGCCGGGAGGTGGACCCGGACTTCGAGCCCGAGGGCCCATCGTTCACGGAGGTGCTCGGCGTGGATTCCCCGGCCGGCGGGTTCGAGACGGCCATCGAGCCCGAGCCGGAGGATTACCGGACCGAGCTGCTGGCGGATCTGCGAGACGCGGAGACGGCGGTCAGCAGGTTCACCGGCGAGGTCGCGCGTTCCGGAACGCATCCGACCGGGCTTCGTCCCGACCAGGCGGTGGACGTTCTGCCTGGATTCGGCGGAGCGTCCGACGACGACTTCGACGAGGCCGCGGTGCAGGCGGCGAAGCCGCTGGAGTCCGTCCCGGATGCACCGTACGTGCTTCCCGCCGCGTCCACCCTCTCCGCCGGAACGCCGGCGAAGGCCCGGTCCGCCGCGAACGACGAGGTCGTGGGGGCGATCACCTCGGTGCTGGATCAGTTCCAGGTCGACGCCCGCGTCACCGGGTTCTCCCGGGGCCCGACCGTGACCCAGTACGAGATCGAGCTCGGTCCCGGCGTCAAGGTGGAGCGTGTCACCGCCCTCAGCAAGAACCTCGCCTACGCCGTCGCGTCGAACGAGGTGCGCATCCTGTCGCCTATTCCGGGTAAGAGCGCTATCGGGGTGGAGATCCCGAACGCGGACCGGGAGATCGTCTCGCTCGGCGACGTGCTGCGATCCGCCGCGGCCACCAACAGCCACCACCCGATGACGATCGGCGTGGGCAAGGATGTCAGCGGCAACTTCGTCGTGGCCAATCTGGCCAAGATGCCGCACCTCCTGGTCGCCGGGTCCACGGGCTCCGGCAAGTCGAGCTTCGTGAACTCGATGATCACGAGCCTGCTGATGCGCGCCAAGCCGAGCGACGTGCGCATGGTGCTGGTAGACCCCAAGCGGGTGGAGCTCGCCGTATACGCCGGCGTGCCTCACCTCATCACGCCCATCATCACGAGCCCGAAGAAGGCTGCGGAAGCCCTGCAGTGGGTCGTCAAGGAGATGGACATGAGGTACGACGATCTGGCGAGCTTCGGCTTCCGGCACATCGACGACTTCAACAAGGCCGTCCGCAACGACGAGATCGTGCTGCCGGAGGGCAGCGAGCGCAAGCTCAAGCCGTATCCGTATCTGCTGGTGGTGGTCGACGAGCTGGCCGACCTCATGATGGTCGCACCGCGCGACGTCGAGGACTCTATCGTGCGCATCACACAGCTGGCACGGGCGTCCGGCATCCATCTCGTCCTCGCCACGCAGCGCCCCTCCGTCGACGTCGTCACGGGGCTCATCAAGGCGAACGTGCCTTCGCGACTCGCATTCGCGGTGACCAGCGTGACCGACTCGCGCGTCATCCTCGACCAGCCGGGAGCGGACAAGCTGATCGGCCAGGGCGACGGGCTCTTCCTCCCGATGGGCTCATCCAAGCCCATCCGCGTGCAGGGGGCGTGGGTCGCCGAGAGCGAGATCCAGCGGGTCGTCGACCATGTGACGAGTCAGGCCCGGCCGGAGTACCGGCAGGATGTCGCGGCCGGGCCTGACAAGAAGCAGATCGACTCCGACATCGGCGACGACCTGGAGCTGCTGCTCGCAGCCGCCGAGCTGGTCGTGTCCAGCCAGTTCGGCTCCACGTCGATGCTGCAGCGCAAGCTGCGGGTGGGATTCGCGAAGGCGGGCCGGTTGATGGATCTTCTCGAGTCCCGTGACATCGTCGGCCCGTCCGAGGGCTCCAAGGCCCGTGACGTCCTTGTCACGCCCGAGCAGTTGCCGCAGGTGCTCGCACGGTTGCGCGGCGGCGACACGGGAGCGCCGGCGTCCGCGGCCCAGAGCGCTCCGTCGACGGTTCCGCAGGAGCGCGCAGGCTCCGAGTCCGATTCGCGTTACGACGACGACCCGGTGTCGCGGGCGTTCGACGGCTTCGACGAGGTGGAGGGGGACTCCGACGAGGATGCCTGGGGCCTCACCGGCCGCGACTGAGTCCCCGCCAGCCGTGCCTTGACCGCCGGTTGAGCCTGTCGAAACCGGCCGCCCTGACCGCCGGTTGAGCCTGTCGAAACCGGCCGCCCCGACTGCCGACCCCCCCCACCGACGCGCCCGGTCACCGCCACCGCTCGCCGTAGGCTTGCAGGATGACGGATCCGGGCCGGGGTGGGGCATCCACCGCACCAGGCAATCTCAATCTGCCGAACCTCATCACGGTGGTGCGCATCCTGCTCGCCCCGGTGTTCTTCTGGCTGCTGTTGGCCGATGCCGGAGACGGCGGGGCGTTGCGCTGGATCGCCACCGGGATCTTCATCGTCGCGATCGCCACCGATGGCGTCGACGGTGCCATCGCGCGCCGTCGCGGCCTGGTCACCGACCTCGGCAAGATCCTCGATCCGATCGCCGACAAGCTCCTGACCTCGGGGGCGCTGGTCTGCCTGTCGATCCTGGGCGAGCTGTGGTGGTGGGTGACGATAGTGATCATCGTGCGCGAGGTGGGCATCACCGTGTGGCGGATGGTGGAGTTGCCACGGGGGCGGGTGCTTCCCGCGGGCCGGGGCGGCAAGCTCAAGACGGTGGCGCAGGCCATCGCCATCTCGTTCGCGTTGGCGCCGTTGCAGACCCTGGTGGGCCCATGGGTGCTCTGGCTCGACTGGGTGCTGATGGGCATCGCGCTCGTGCTCACCGTGTGGTCGGGGCTGGACTATCTGTGGGAGGCGTATCGGCTGCGTCGAGGCCGCCGGGGTGGGCGTGCATGAGCGGCAGCCCCGAGGCGGACCTGACGGCCGCGCTCATCGCGCGGCTCGCCGCCCGTGGCATGACGATCGTCGCTGCCGAGTCGCTGACCGGGGGTGCCCTCACCGCCGAATTGACCAGGCCACCGGGGGCCTCGGCGGTCGTGCTCGGCGGTGCGGTCGTCTACGCTACGGAGCTCAAGCACACGCTGCTCGGAGTGGATGCACGCCTCCTGGACGTCCACGGACCCGTGCACCCCGAGGTGGCCAGACAGCTCGCCAGCGGTGCCCGCACCCGCCTGGCGGTCGGCAAGCGAGAGGCGGACGTCGGGATCGCCACGACCGGCGTGGCCGGACCGGACTGGCAGGGCGGCCGCCCGCCCGGGACCGTCTACCTCGGCATCTCCCATGACGGCGTCGATGAGGCTGTGGAGCTCGTGCTCACCGGAACGCGTGCCGAGATCAGGAGCCGAACCGTGGAGCTCGCGGTGTCCGCGCTGGCCGCTCGACTGATGACGACGTAGCGCGATCTCTCGGCGCCGCTCGCGGCGAAGCGGCAGGTGCGCTCGGCGTGGCGCGGGGGAGCCGTGGCGGCCCCCGTGGGAGGTCCGCGGCTGACCCGCTCGCTCCTCTCGGACGGAATAGCCGGGGTTTCGACTTCGTTACATGCGGTGTATTTCACACCCAAACCCCAGTCATCGATGGTTAGAGTTCAAGCACCGGATGCGCACCGCGCTGACGGCGACCCGGCAAGACGATCGAAGGTTGTGGCAGGAAGAGAGAAGGAGGCTCCAATGATTCTTGTGCGTCAAGAGATCGGCGACGTGCTACGGGACTTCCGCCTGCAGAAGGGGCGCACTCTTCGCCAGGTCGCGAGCCGGGCGAGTGTCGCGCTCGGCTACCTCAGTGAGGTGGAGCGCGGCCAGAAGGAGGCGTCGAGCGAGATTCTGGCCTCGGTCGCCGAAGCGCTCGACACGCCCATCTCGGTGATCATGCGCGAGGTCGGCGATCGTCTGGCCGTTCTCGAGGGGATCGATCAGGTCATCCCCGACACGGTGCCCGACGAGTTCGTCGCGGCGCTCGATGCGGACCTCGTGGCTCGGTGAGTCGTTCACCGCACAGGCGATGAAGAACGCCCCGCTTAACGCGGGGCGTTCTTGTGTCTGACACGCTGCTGTGGACGTGGATGCCTTCCCGGACACCACGCGGTGCCACGCGAGCGGATGCGCGCCGGCGGTCCTATGCTGTCGCGGTGCGTGCGAGCGAATTCCGACGGGCCGTAGCCGCCGAGTTCGGCGAGCAGTACGGTCGTGCGCTGCTGCGAGACCTCGTGATCGACCGGCTCGGCCATCGCACGGCCGATCAGGCGCTCGCGGCTGGAGTGCCCGAGCGGGAGGTCTGGCTCGCCCTCTGTGAGGCGATGGAGGTGCCGGTCGAGCGGCGCCACGGCGCCGGGCTTCCCGAGCCCAAGCGGCGCTGAGCTGCGTGTGCCCCGGCATCGGGGCGGAGGGGATCGGACGCAGCGCGCCGCCGTCCTTCACCGACGACACACCGTCGAACATGCGAAGATACGTTCGGTTGTTGCTACTCTGAGGGCACAGCACGTCTCGAAGCGAGTTATCCACTTCACCCCGGCCCGGACAGTCGGATGTCGCGGGTGCGTCCTACGGTACGAAGCAGCGAAGTTGTTGAGGACCGTCCCGGCGAAAGGAAGCCAATCATGCCCACCCCAGCGGACCGCGAAAAGGCACTCGAGACCGCACTCGCCCAGATCGATCGGCAGTTCGGCAAGGGCTCCGTCATGCGCCTGGGAAGCGACGAGCGTGCTCCCGTGGAGGTCGTGCCGACCGGATCGATCGCTCTTGATGTGGCGCTGGGAATCGGCGGCCTCCCGCGCGGGAGGATCGTGGAGATCTATGGACCGGAGTCCTCCGGCAAGACCACGCTGACGCTGCACGCCATCGCCAACGCACAGAAGGGCGGCGGCATCGCCGCATTCATCGACGCGGAGCACGCGCTGGATCCCGAGTATGCGAAGAAGCTGGGGGTGGACATCGACTCGCTCCTGGTCTCCCAGCCGGACACCGGGGAGCAGGCGCTGGAGATCGCCGACATGCTCGTGCGCAGCGGGTCGATCGATCTCATCGTCGTGGACTCGGTGGCCGCTCTCGTGCCCCGAGCCGAGATCGAGGGTGAGATGGGCGACTCGCACGTAGGCCTCCAGGCGCGCCTGATGTCGCAGGCGCTTCGCAAGCTGACCGGCGCCCTCAGCCAGACCAACACCACGATGATCTTCATCAACCAGCTGCGGGAGAAGGTCGGCGTGTTCTTCGGCAGCCCGGAGACGACCTCGGGCGGCAAGGCGTTGAAGTTCTACGCGTCCGTGCGGCTCGACATCCGCCGCATCGAGACGCTGAAGGACGGGGCCGAGGCGGTCGGCAACCGCACCAGGGTCAAGGTCGTCAAGAACAAGATGGCACCGCCGTTCAAGCAGGCCGAGTTCGACATCCTGTACGGGGTTGGCATCTCTCGTGAGGGCAGCCTGCTGGACTACGGCGTGGAACAAGGCATCGTGAAGAAGTCCGGAGCCTGGTATACCTACGAGGGTGACCAGCTCGGCCAGGGCAAGGAGAACTCGCGTAACTTCCTGATCGACAATCCGGACGTCGCGGCAGAGATCGAGCGCAAGATCCTCATCAAGCTGGGCGTCGTGGCCGATCCCAACGCGGAGGACACCTCGAACGTGGAGTCGATCGAGGCCAAGATCGCCCAGCGCAAGGGCGCCTGACTAAAGCGGTGACATCATGGTTGTGCAGTTCCCGCCGTCGGGGCCGGCCGGTGATCCCCACGGTCGCCCAGGGTCCGGGCGATCGCGGCGATCGACGGGCTCAGACCGGGCAGAGGATGATCGCCTCGCCCCGGTGACCTACCTTCCAGGGGCGCAGCCATCGGCCGCGGCGCGTGCGGCGATGGACCGAGTTCGCCAGGTCTCGCTCCTCTCCGAGGAGCCGCAGCGGGGCGAGGGAGCGGCGAAGAGACGCGTGGCCACTCGCGCCAACAACGTGGCGATACATCAATTGGCGCGCCGCGGCATGTCGAGATGGGAGCTCGAGCAGGTGCTCTCCAAACGCGGGGTGGAGGAGCAGGCTGCGGCGGCCGAGCTCGATCGTCTCGAGAGCATCGGGTTGATAGACGATGCCGCACTGGCGGTGACCATCGTCTACGCGATGCACACCAGGAAGGGCGCAGGACGTGCGGCGATCGAGTCGGAGCTGCGCAGACGGCACCTGGACGACGCCGTGATCGTCGACGCCCTTGCAGAGGTGGACACGGACGACGAGGTGGAGAGGGCCACGGAGGTGGCGGTGGCGCGGGCCGGACGGCTGCGCGATTTGGAGTACGACGTGGCGGTGCGGCGACTGAGCGGGTTCCTTGCCCGCAGGGGATACGACGGCGAGGTGATCCGCGGCGCGGTGCGGCTCGCGCTGGCGGAGCATCCGCGCGGCGCGGCTGCGCGGCGGTCCGGCGCAGACGGTCCCGGCATCGGATTCCGGTGAGTCGCGAGCCGCACGTCGGCGCGGTCGACAGCAGCCTCCGGCACGGCCGCAGCATTGCAGACTGCCGGGCCGTGCACGCACTCCCATGAGACGGCGAACGTAGACTGGATCGCACCATGAGCATTGTCGATCGAGTCCGGCCCAGCTCGGCGCCGACGCCGATAGCCGCCTCCGGCGCGGCCGTCGACGAGAACGGCCGCGTGCGCACGTACGAGGTGCGTACGTTCGGGTGTCAGATGAACGTGCACGATTCGGAGCGGTTGAGCGGATCGCTCGAGGCCGCCGGGTACGTGCCCGCGGACGGCTCCGAACCCGATGTCGTCGTGATCAACACCTGCGCCGTGCGGGAGAACGCCGACAACAAGCTGTACGGCAACCTCGGTCACCTGGCGTCGGTCAAGCGCAGGCACAAGGGCATGCAGATCGCCGTCGGCGGGTGCCTCGCCCAGAAGGACAAGAACGTCATCCTCGAGAAGGCGCCATGGGTCGACGTCGTCTTCGGGACGCACAACATGGGATCGCTGCCGCGACTGCTCGAGCGGGCGCGGCACAACCATGAGGCACAGGTCGAGATACTCGACGCACTCGAGACCTTCCCCTCCACGCTTCCGACGAAGCGGGAGTCCACCTACAGCGGGTGGGTGTCCATCTCGGTCGGCTGCAACAACACGTGCACGTTCTGCATCGTGCCGTCACTGCGGGGCAAGGAGAACGACCGGCGACCGGGCGACGTCCTGGCGGAGATCGCCTCACTCGTCGACGACGGCGTCATCGAGGTGACGCTGCTGGGTCAGAACGTCAACTCGTACGGGGTCGACTTCGGGGACCGCCTAGCGTTCGGCAAGCTGCTGCGCGCGGCGGGCGAGATCGACGGGCTGGAGCGCATCCGCTTCACGTCGCCGCATCCGGCGGCGTTCACCGACGACGTGATCGACGCGATGGCCGAGACGCCCGCGGTGATGCCGCAGCTGCACATGCCGCTGCAGTCCGGATCCGACCGCATCCTGCGTGCGATGCGTCGCAGCTACCGGTCGGAGCGCTTCCTCGGCATCCTCGATCGGGTGCGCGCGCGCATCCCCGACGCCGCCATCAGCACCGACATCATCGTGGGATTCCCCGGCGAGACCGAGGAGGACTTCCAGGACACGCTTCAGGTGGTGGAACGGGCGCGCTTCGCGTCGGCGTTCACGTTCCAGTATTCGGCCCGCCCGGGGACTCCGGCCGCAGCGATGGCGAAGCAGGTGCCCAAAGAGGTCGTGCAGGAGCGCTACGAGCGTCTGGTCGCGCTGCAGGAGAGCATCGGCCTGGAGGAGAACCGGCGTATCGTCGGCCGGGAGGTCCAGGTTCTCGTCTCCACCGGCGAGGGCAAGAAGGACGCCGCCACCCATCGCATGAGCGGTCGTGCCGAAGACAGCCGCCTCGTGCACTTCGAGGTCCCGAAGGGCTCCGAGACGCCGCGCCCAGGCGACGTGGTGACGGTGAGGGTCACACACGCCGCACCGTTCCACCTGCTGGCGGATGCCGCGGCCGGCGAGCCTCTCCGCATTCGCCGCACGCGCGCCGGCGACGCCTGGGACCGCCAGGAGGCCGCGTCGTGCGCCGTCCCCGCGCACGACGGCGCCGTGGGCCGGGTGTCATTGGGCCTGCCCGCACTCCGGTCCCGGCTCGACGCTGGATCGGTGGCCGGCCCGACCACCCCGATCTACGACCTCGCCGACGGCGAGCGGTGACCCGCCGGAAACGGAGATGACCGGTTCGTCCGGGCGCGACGCGGCACCATACCTGGCGATCGTCGGCGCGACGGGCACCGGGAAGAGCGACCTCGCCGTCGAAACGGCGCTGAGGCTCGGAGAGCGGGGCGTCCGCGCCGAGATCATCGGAGCCGACGCGATGCAGCTGTATCGCGGCATGGACATCGGAACGGCCAAGCTGTCCGATGAGGCTCGACGAGGCGTGCCCCACCACATGGTCGACGTTCTCGATGTGACTCAGGAGGCCACGGTCGCCTGGTACCAGCCGCGCGCAAGGGCGGTGATCGACGCCGTGCAGAGTCGGGGGGCGGTGCCGATCCTGGTCGGCGGATCGGGGCTGTACGTCTCCTCGGTGCTCTACGACTTCGTGTTCCCAGGACGCGACGCGCGCCTGCGGGCACGGCTGGAGGCTCAGGCGGAGTCGTTCGGCGTCGCCCCTCTGCTGGAACGGTTGCGGTCGCTCGACCCGGTGACCGCGGGGCGCGTCGACCCGGCCAACGTGCGGCGGGTGGTCCGCGCGCTTGAGGTCGCGGAGCTGCGGCAGCAAAACCATGGTGCGGTGCTCCCCGAGCGGCCGGCACTGTGGCGCCCGGCGATCGTCTGGGGCCTCCGCGTGCACCGCAGGCGTCTCGTCGACCGCCTGGACGCCCGTGTCGAGCGCATGTGGATGGCGGGGCTCGTCGACGAGGTGCGCGAACTGCTCGCCAGGGGCCTCGACCGCGGGGTGACGGCGTCTCGCGCGATCGGATACGCGCAGGCTGCAGCTCAGGTGCGAGGCGAGGCGACCCAGCAGGAGGCGATCGCCGAGACCCAGCGGCTGACCCGACGCTACGCGAGGCGGCAGGTGTCATGGTTCACGCGCTACCCCGAGATCGAATGGCTCGACGCCGAGGCCGGCGACGGCTCGGACGAGCCGGCGCTGGCGGCACTGGATAGGCTTCCGTGGTGACCACACTCTCCTTCAGCAAGGGGCACGGCGCCGGGAACGACTTCGTGCTGTTCGCCGACCCGGACGGCGTCGTGGATCTGACGGCGGCGCAGGTCGCCCTGATCTGCGACCGCCACTTCGGAGTGGGCGCCGACGGCGTGATCCGGGCCGTGCGCTCGTCAGCGATCCCCGAGGGAGCCTTCGCCCTGTCGGAGGACCCGACTGCGGAATGGTTCATGGACTACCACAACGCCGACGGCACACCCGCCGAAATGTGCGGCAACGGCATCCGAGTCTTCGCCCGCTACCTGATCGAGGGCGGCCACGCCGATCTGCAGCCAGGGCAGACGCTGCCGATCGGCACGCGTGCCGGCGTGCGCGACGTGCAGCAGAGCGGGAACGGGTTCCAGGTGGACCTGGGTCGTTGGCATCTCACCGGCGACGATCCGCTGGTGCGCGCCAAGGATCTCGGCGTCCCTCGGCCGGGACTCGGCATCGAGGTCGGCAACCCGCATGTCGTCGTGGCGCTCGCGGACGACGACGAGTTGGATCGCATCGATCTGGGACCAACGCCGGTCCTCGACCCCGCACCCGTGAACGGTGCGAACGTGGAGTTCGTCGTGCCGTTCGAACCGCTGGTGGAGGACGGCATCGGCCGCATCCGCATGCGTGTGCACGAGCGGGGCAGCGGCGAGACGCTCGCCTGCGGCACGGGAACCGCAGCGGCGGCCATCGCGACCCGCTACTGGGCAGGCGACGGCGCCCCGGACAACTGGCGGGTGCGCACCCCCGGCGGCACGCTGGGCGTGCGGATGTTTCCCGCCGAGGACGGCGAGCACGTCGCGCTGTCGGGCCCGGCGGAGCTCGTCTACGACGGCGAGGTCACGATCGGCTGACGCGGGAGCCGTGGGCGCGGCGCACGTTCAGCACGCGATAGCCCTTGCTCGACGTGGCCCGTCGCACGGAGAAGCCGGCCGGCAGCTCGTCCTCGAGCCATCGCTGCAGGGAATCCGACCCGAGGTTGCGCTGCACCACGAGCCAGGCGTCGGAGTCGTCATCGAGCCGGGGCAGCCAGCGCGCGAGCAGCGCGTGCAGCTCCGCCTTGCCGACGCGGATCGGCGGGTTCGACCAGATCGCCCGGAAGGCGACGTCGGCGGGAACATCCTCGGGTGGCACCGCGTTGAGGTTGTTGAGGCCGAGGGATGCCGCGTTGCGGCGCACGACGTCGAGAGCGCGCTCGTTGACGTCCACCGCCCACACCGTGGCGTGCGGTGCCTCCATGGCGAGGGTGAGGGCGATCGCGCCCCAGCCGCAACCGAGATCGAGGAGGTCGCCGTCGGAAGGGACCTCCGGGGCGTGGGAGAGCAGCACCCGTGTGCCTGCGTCGACCCGGTCCGGACTGAAGATCCCGGCGGCCGTGGTGAGCTCGACATCTCGTCCGGCGAGCCGTACCCGCAGGGGACGAAGCCCGGCGTCGCCGCCGGGCCGGGGCGTGAAGTAGTGATCGCCGGTGGCCATACCAGGACGTTACCGGCGCGGCGCGGTGCGGACGTGCCGAGGCCGGCCCGTCCCGGTGAGCGGCCGGGCCGGGATCGGAGACATCGCAGCGGCAGTGACAGTCGTCATGAGGGAGAACTAGGGTGGAGCACACGATGACGCATACCCACGATGAAGGGAACGAGCACCGCGACGACGCGGCGACGACGGGGGCGGCGCACGACGATGTCGTGGAGCGCGTGCTCGCTCACGCCGATCGGGCATCCGCCCGCACGAGGATCTTCGGCGAGGGCGCACAGGCGCTGCAGCACCGCGCCGCGGACGGGCAGGACGCCGACGGCGACCAGCTCGACCGCGAGGAGCGTGCAGCCCTCCGGCGCGTGTCCGGGCTCTCCACCGAGCTCGAGGACGTCACCGAGGTGGAATACCGCCAGCTGCGGCTGGAGAACGTCGTGCTGATCGGCGTCTACTCGGGCTCGAACCCGCAGGATGCCGAGAACTCGCTTCGCGAGCTCGCTGCGCTCGCCGAGACCGCGGGCGCCGTCGTGCTCGACGGCGTCCTGCAACGACGCCCGCACCCCGACCCCGGCACGTACCTCGGCAGCGGCAAGGCGCAGGAGCTGCACGACCTCGTCGCCGCGCTCGGGGCGGACACGGTCGTGGCCGACGCCGAGCTCGCGCCCAGCCAGCGGCGCGCGCTCGAGGACATCGTCAAGGTGAAGGTGATCGACCGCACCGCGGTGATCCTCGACATCTTCAGCCAGCATGCGAAGTCGAGGGAGGGCAAGGCGCCGGTCGAGCTCGCGCAGCTGGAATACCTGCTGCCCCGGCTGCGCGGCTGGGGCGCCTCGCTGTCCCGCCAGGCGGGCGGCCCGGTCGGCACCGGCGGCGCCGGCCTGGGCTCGCGCGGTCCCG
>JAATFB010000035.1 GCA_015655415.1 Actinomycetales bacterium | reverse complement strand
TGGCGCTGGCCGCGGCCGATCGGGATCATGGCGTCGATCGCCTTGATGCCGGTCTGCAACGGCTCATGCACGCTCTTGCGCTGCATGACGCCTGGCGCCTGGAGCTCCAGTGCGCGCCGTCCCTCCGTCGCGACCTCGCCGAGGCCGTCGATCGGGTTGCCGAGCGGGTCGACGACGCGGCCCAGGTAGCCGTCGCCCACCGGCACGGAGAGGATCTCTCCGGTGCGGGTGACCTCCTGGCCCTCTTCGATGCCGGCGAACTCGCCCAGCACCACCACGCCGATCTTGCTCTCGTCCAGGTTGAGCGCGAGCCCGAGCGTCCCGTCGTCGAAGCGGAGCAGCTCGTTCGCCATCGCCCCCGGAAGGCCCTCAACGTGCGCGATGCCATCGCCCGCGTCGACGACCGTGCCGACCTCGGTGGCGACGACCGCATCCGGCTGGTAGGTGGCGACGAAGTCCTTGAGGGCCGCGCGGATCTCGTCGGGGCTGATGCTGATGTCTGCCATTTCGTATTCCTTGGTTTAGCGTGTGCCGGGATCAGCCGGCGAGTCGGAGTCGCAGATCCGCCAGGCGGTTCGCGATGCTGCCGTCGAGGACGTCGTCACCGACCTGCACGCGCAGGCCGCCCACGACCTCGGGGTCGACGGTGAGATTGATGCGCGGGGTGCGGCCGTACCGCCGGGCGAGAAGCGTGCGCAGGCGCTCGAGCTGGGCATCCGCGGGGACGGACGCCGCGGTCACCTCCACCACGATGGCGTCGGCGTCACGGGCGACGACGTCGGCCAGCCGCGCGACCAGCTCGCCGATGCGCCGACCACGCTGCTGCTGGACCACGTGTCGCAGCAGTATCGCGGTGCCCTCACTGACGCGGCCGTCCACGAGCCGATCGACGATCTGCACCCGTCCGGCCGGGTCGCCGAGCTTGCTGGCCAGCGCGAGCTCGAGCTCCGGATCGCTCTCCACGGCCCTGGCGAAGGCGAACAGCTCCGACTCGATGGTCCCTTGGTCGCCGCTCGCCCGTGCGATGGCGCGGATTCCGAGCTCCTCGAGGCCGTCCAGCATCTGCGCAGAGGTCGACCACCGCGACTCCGCCACTGTCCTCAGCACGGCGGAGGCCGCCGGGTCGAAGGAGGCGAAGATGCTGCCGACCAGTCGGCCCTTCTGTGACGCCTCGATGGAGGGGTCGGCCAGCACGGAGCGCAGCTGGGCCGAGCTCTCGATGGCGCGAACCGCCGCGAGCAGCTGCTCACCGGTGCGCAGCGTCACACCCGAGGCGCCGGCGAGGGCCGCCTCCGCGCGTTCCAATGACTCCCTGGTCGCCGAGCCCACTTAGCCCCCCGCCTTCGAGGCCTCGTCGGCCTCGAGCTCCGCGAGGAACCGGTCGACGATGGCCGCCGAACGTTCGTCGTCTGACAGCACCTCCCCGACGATCGAGGAAGCGAGGTCCACGGCAAGGCTGCCCACCTCTGCTCGCAACGACGCGAGTGCGGCCGCGCGCTCCGACTCGATCTGGACCTGCGCGTTGGCGGTGATGCGCGCCGCCTCCGCCGTGGCCTTCTCCTTCAGCTCGGCGAGGATCGCCGCGCCCTCCGCCCGTGCCTGCTCGCGGATGCGACCCGCCTCGGCGCGCGCCTCGGCCAGCTGTGCGGTGTAGCGTTCGAGGGCCTCGTTGGCCTCCGCCTGAGCGCGCTCCGCCCTCGCGATGCCGCCGTCGATCGCGTCGCGACGCTCGTCGAGGAGCTTGTTGAGCGACGGGATGACCTTCCAGATGAAGAAGACCAGCACGATGAGGAACGCGAGCGTTCCCCAGATGAGGTCAGGGATCCCCGGGATGATCGGGCTCTGGGTCTCGTCGGCGGCAGCGACGAATGCGTCGAGCATTCAGACTCCTTGGGCTGGGATCGTCGGGTTACGGCTGGGGGAACGGGATGAACGCGACGGCGATCGCGATGAAGCAGAGCGCCTCGGTCAGTGCGACGCCGAGGAACATCAGGCTGGTGAGCCGTCCCTGGAGCTCGGGCTGGCGTGCGACCGACTCGATCGTCTTGCCGATGACGTAGCCCACGCCGATACCGGAGCCGATGACGGCGAGGCCGAATGCGAGCGGTGCGAGTTGTCCGACGATGTGCACGGGATGTTTCCTTTCGAGGGGTTGGCGGTGGCGGTCTGCGAAGCGCGGATCAGTGCTCTTCGGCGACCGCGAGCTGGATGTAGATGGCGGACAGGATCGCGAAGACGTACGCCTGGAGCACCGCGACGAAGAGCTCGAGGACGGTGAATGCCACGCCGAACGCGAAGGATCCGATGCCGAGGAGGCCGATCAGGTTGCCGTCGGCCAGCACGGTGAAGAAGAAGAACTGCGTGGCCGTGAAGCACAGCACCAGCAGCATGTGCCCGGAGATCATGTTCATCGTCAGCCGCAGCGTGAGCGTGACGGGACGGACGATGAAGGTCGAGAGGAACTCCAGCGGCGTGAGCAGGAAGTAGAGGAACCACGGCACGCCCGGCAGGAACAGCGAGTCCTTCCAGAACCGCCAGCCCTTCTCGCGTATGCCCGCGTAGATGAACATGACCCAGGCGATGAGCGCAAGAACGAGCGGAAGGCCGATGGCCGCCGTTCCCGCCAACTGCAGGCCGGGGATCGTCCCGGTGAGGTTCATGCCCAGCACCAGGAAGAACATCGTCATCAGGATCGGCTCGTACCTCTTGCCCAGGCGCTCGCCGAGAGTGTCGTAGATGATGCCGTTGCGCACGAAGCCGACGATGTACTCGAAGGCGACCTGGCCGCGGCCGGGACGGACCTTCAGGTTGCGCGTCGCCAGCCAGAAGAGGACGACGAGCAGCACGACGACCAGGATGCGGATGAGCATCAATCTGTTCAGTGCGAAGGGCGTTCCGGCGAAGAGGATGTCCGGGGGGAAGAAGTCGCTTATCGACGGTCCCTGGAACCCGCTGTCCGAATCGTCGCCTTTGACAGACAGCACCGTGGTGAGGAGTGTTGGCGTTATCAGAGCATTCTCCGGCGTCAGGCGTTCATCAGGGAACGAGGTCGGGGGTTACCAACGAGCATATCAAAAACCGTGCGGCCGTCATGACCCGCTGCCGCCACGCCGGTTCCCACCCGATTCATCGCCTTCTCCCGGCAGCATCACGTCGCTGGCATAGGGAATCCGGGTGCGCGCGAACGCCACCAGGTCGAGCACGAGGGAGCCGAGCACGGCGACGATGACGACGATGAAGAACACTCGCCCGTCGAGCCATTCCTGCGTGCGCAGCCACAGCGAGAGCACCACGAACAGCAGCAGCTTGATCACCCAGGTGCCCAGCACGACGCCGAAGAACACAGGCGAGGTCAGGTCCCCGCCCGCGGCCCGGCCGCCGACGAGGATGCTCGTCGCCGTGAGCCCGAGGAACACCGCCGACAGCGCGCCGCCGAGCAGGCCGCCCCACAGTCCGGGCAGGCCGGCGACCAGGACCCCGACGATCGCGCCCACGACGGCGACGGAGCCCGCGAAGACGGTCCCGTCCCGCAGCGCCCTGGTCAGCATGGGGGCGGCGGTGAGCCTCGCTGACCGACGAGCGGCGGGCCCGGCGCCGGTGGTCCCTGTGGGGTCGGTCATGGGGCATCCTTTCGACGTTGGCCGTCGGCACGGCCGGCGGATCCTCCAGGTGCGGTCGACGCCGGCCCACGAGCGGTCGAGGCGAGCGCGGTGTCGGATGCCGCGTCGAGCGGGTCGAGGCGCGCCGCGGCGTCCGCGTCCTGCGCGTCCGGCGGCGTCAGCTGGGCGTTCGCCTCCGTGCTCTTGCGTCTGCTCAGCGGCGCCAGCGTGATCGCGGTGCACACGACCAGGCCGACGCAGAGGAACACTATGGCCGGCCACAGCGGCTGGAAGAAGAAGAGCAGGCATCCGATCGAGACCACCGCGGTCCACGCGTAGAAGATCAGCACGGCGTGCAGGTGCGAATGCCCCATGTCCAGCAGACGGTGGTGCAGGTGTTTGCGATCGGCGCTGAACGGCGACTTTCCGGCGACGTTGCGCCTGAACACCGCGAGGCCGAAGTCGAGCAGCGGCACGATCAGCACCGCGAAGGGCAGGATGATCGGGATGAAGGCGGGGAACAGCGCCCGCGCGCCGCCCTCCTGCAGCGCGACGGGGTCGATCTGCCCGGTCACCGCGATCGCCGACGACGCCATCAGCAGGCCGACGAGCAGCGCGCCCGTGTCACCCATGAACATGCGTGCCGGATGCCAGTTCAGCGGCAGGAAGCCGGCGCACGCCCCCACCAGGATGACCGCCAGCACCGACGCCAGGCTGAAGTAGTTCGACGGGCTGGTCTTCACCGTGATGAGGTAGCTGTAGAGGAAGAACGCACCGTTGGCGATGAGCGCGACCCCGGCGACGAGTCCGTCCAGGCCGTCGATGAAGTTGATCGCGTTCATCACCAGCACGATCGCGATCACGGTCATCGCCACGCTCATCCACGGCGAGCCGACGGTGACTCCGCCCCCCAGCGGAAGCGAGTAGATCTGCACGCCGAGCCACGCCACGATCCCGGCCGCAACGAACTGCCCGGCGAGCTTGGTCATCCAGTCCAGATCCCACAGGTCGTCGACGACGCCGATCACCACGACGAGCAGCGCGGCGCCGAGGATCGCCAGCACCGGCGTCGGATCGGAGAACACCACGCCGAGCAGCGGGAAGCTCGAGGAGAACAGGTAGGCGACCCCGAACGCCACGACGATGCCGAGGAACATCGCGACGCCGCCGAGTCTGGGGGTCGGCCTGGTGTGCACGTCGCGCTCGCGGATTCGCGGATAGAGCTTGAACCTCAGCGCGACGCGCCACACCACGAGCGACAGGACGAACGTGACGACCGCCGTGATGAGGCCGATGACCAGCAGGAGGGTCATGTCGGCTGCTGGTCCCCGGCGGCCTCGAGCGCGTCGCCGACCACCTCGCGCAGCTGCTCGTCGGACACGACCCCGCGTCGCAGCACTCGCAGCCTGCCGCCGCCGGAGGCGAGCGCCGTGGCGTCCACGATCGTGGAGGAGGTCTCCTTCAGCCCGGCGGCGGCGTAGTCCTCACCGACGCTTCCGCCGTCGAGGTAGACCTGCACGGCGTCGCCGAGCATGGCCTCCGCCTCGCCTGCGGTCGTCGCGGCCGCCATGCCGGTCTTGTTGGCCGATGAGACCGCCAGCGGCCCGGTCGAGCGCAGCAGGGCGAGGGCGATCGGGTTGTTCGGCATCCGCAGTGCGACGGTGCCCCTGGTCTCCCCCAGGTCCCACTGCAGGGACGGCTGGGCGGGCAGCACGATCGTCAGGCCGCCCGGCCAGAACGCGCCGGCGAGGTCACGTGCCTCCTGCGGCACGGTCTCGGCCAGGGCGTCGAGGGTGGTCAGGGCCGGGATGAGCACGGGCGGGGGCGACTGGCGGCCGCGTCCCTTCGCCTCCAGGAGCCGCGCGACGGCCGAAGCGCTGAAGGCGTCCGCACCGATGCCGTACACGGTGTCGGTCGGCAGCACGATGAGGTCGCCGTTCTCGATCGCGGTTCGCGCGTGCCGGATGCCCTCGGCGAGGCCGTCATCGCCGGTGCAGTCGAAGAAGGTGGTCATGACCGCTCGATTCTAGAGGCGATTGAGCCGAGTGCCGTGGGAGCTTGCTCACACGGCCGAGGCGAGTGAGTCCTCTGAACGGCGCAGCCGCGATAGAGGCGATTGAGCCGAGTGCCGTGGGAGCTTGCTCACACGGCCGAGGCGAGTGAGTCCTCTGAACGGCGCAGCCGCGATAGAGGCGATTGAGCTCAGTGCCGTGGGAGCTTGCTCACACGGCCGAGGCGAGTGAGTCCTCTGAACGGCGCAGCCGCGATAGAGGCGATTGAGCTCAGTGCCGTGGGAGCTTGCTCACAGGGCACCGGTCAGCGCGAGGCGGTCGTCACCCGGTCGCGGAGCGTGAGGTCGCGGTGGGTCGCCGCCGAGCGCCAGCCGTCGGCGTCGAGAATGCCGCGCACCGCCTCACCCTGCAGCTCCCCGTGCTCGATCGCCAGCATCCCGCCCGGGCGCGCCAGCCGGAGCGCCCGGTGCGAGAGCACCCGCACGACGTCGAGACCGTCCGGTCCGCCGTAGAGCGCCGCGGCGGGGTCGAACCCTCGCACCTCGGGATCGCGCGGGACGGCGTCGTCGGGCACGTAAGGCGGATTCGATGCGACGACGGCGACCCGCCCGTCGAGGTGACCGAGGGCGTCCGCGAGATCGCCGTGCACGAGCTCCACGTTGCCGGCACCGGCCTCCTCGACGTTGAGCCTCGCCCATCGATACGCCTCCGGGGAGCGCTCGACGGCGACGACGCGGGCGTGCGGCACCTCCAGCGCCATCGAGAGGGCGACGGCGCCGGAGCCTGCGCCGAGGTCCACGCCGATCGGCTCGGGCTCAGCCGCCGCGCGCAGCGCGTCGATCGCCAGCTGGGCCAGGAGCTCCGTCTCGGGACGGGGCACGAAGACGCCGGGCCCGACCCTGAGCTGAAGGGAGCGGAACGGCGCGCGCCCGGTGATGTGCTGCAACGGCTCGCGGCCCGCCCGCCGATCCACGACCGAGCGCAAGGCCGACGCCTGATCCTCTGACAGCGAGGCGTTCAGCACGACCTGTGCCTGCACGCCTCCCCTGCTGGCGTGCAGCACGTGCCCGGCCAGCAGCTCGGCGTCGACCGCCGGGTCGGCGATCCCCGCTCGTGCGAGAACCGCGACCGCCTCCGCGAGGAGCTCGCGCAACGGCACTCGGCCGTCGCGCGATCGATGGGTGCCGTGTGCGTCCATGTGTCGTGCCTCCTCCGGACGGCCTGCGTGCGGCCGGCCGCACGCGTCGGCGGGCCGCCGTGTCGTTCGGGCCGGCCCGACCGTCAAGACTACGACCGGCTCGCCACCGTCTGCAGGCGAGGACCCCGCCGGCCGGCAGGACGGTGGAGAATGGACGTGCCTGCTCGCGGGCGCGCACGCTCTGCAAGACTGCACACGACGAGACCCGTGGAGAACCCATCGGTCTCGAGCCGGCAGCCTCGGGACGACGCGACGCGCGGTCTCGCGACGAAGCCATCCGTCGACGCGGCCGGACCGGGACGACATCACCATCGAAAGGCGGATCATGACCGGCAAGGTCTTCACCGACATCACCCAGGCCCTCGGGGGCACTCCGCTCGTGCGGCTGAACCGCGTGACCGACGGCGCCGACGCCACGGTGCTCGCCAAGCTCGAGTTCTACAACCCGGCCGCCAGCGTCAAGGATCGCATCGGGGTGGCCATCATCGACGCCGCGGAGCAGGCCGGCGCCCTGAAGCCCGGCGGCACGATCGTCGAGGCCACCAGCGGCAACACCGGCATCGCCCTGGCCTTCACCGCCGCGGCTCGCGGCTACCGCCTGATCATCACAATGCCCGACACGATGAGCAGGGAGCGCAGGGTCCTCCTGCGCGCCTACGGTGCCGAGATCGTACTGACGCCCGGAGCCGACGGCATGCGCGGCGCCGTAGAGAAGGCGCAGGAGATCGTCGAGAACACCGACAACGCCGTCTGGGCGCGGCAGTTCGCGAACCCCGCCAACCCGGCGATCCACCGGGCCACCACAGGCCCGGAGATCTGGGCGGACACCGACGGCGACGTCGACGTCTTCGTGGCGGGGATCGGCACCGGCGGGACCATCACGGGGGCGGGCGGCTACCTGCGCGAGCAGAAGCCTGACATCCGCATCGTGGCCGTCGAGCCCGAGGAGTCGCCGATCCTGAACGGCGGACAGCCGGGCCCGCACAAGATCCAGGGCATCGGCGCGAACTTCGTGCCCGAGGTGCTCGACACCTCGATCTACGACGAGGTCGTCGACGTGAACGCGGATGCCGCGGTCGCGATGGCGCGCAGACTCGCCGCGGAGGAGGGCATCCTCGCCGGCATCTCGTCGGGGGCGGCCGTGCACGCGGCCGTGCAGGTCGCGAAGCGGCCGGAGAGCGCCGGCGCCACGGTCGTGGTCGTGGTGCCCGACTTCGGCGAGCGCTACGTCTCGACCGTCCTGTACCAGGACCTGCTCGACTGAGCACGTCTCGTCCCGTCCCCCACCGGCCCGGAGGCATCCGGGGTCGGGGCACGCCCAGAGCGCAGGAGGCACTGGATTCGATGACGATTCTCTCGCGGATGCGCGAGGACGTCGCCGGCGCACGGCGGCACGATCCGGCGGCACGCAGCGGACTCGAGGTGGTCCTGTCGTACTCCGGCCTCCACGCCATCTGGCTGTACCGTGTCGCGCACCGGTGGTGGGTCTCGCCCGGCCTCAGGCTGCCCGCACGGCTGCTGTCGCAGCTCGCACGTTTCCTGACCGGGGTGGAGATCCACCCCGGCGCACGCATCGGCCGCCGGTTCTTCATCGACCACGGCATGGGCGTCGTGATCGGCGAGACGGCGGTGATCGGCGACGACGTCATGCTGTACCACGGCGTCACCCTCGGCGGGAAGTCGCGGGGCCGGGGCAAGCGTCATCCGACGCTGGGCGACGGCGTCGTCGTCGGCGCGGGCGCCCAGGTGCTCGGCGACATCGTCATCGGGGCCCGCAGCGTGGTGGGGGCGAACGCGGTCGTCGTGAAGTCGGCGCCGGCGGACTCGGTGCTGGTGGGCATCCCGGCGCACGCCCGCGCGCGGGACCTCCCTCATCCCCTCCCTCCGGGCCGTTCCGACGAGACCTGGCTCGACCCGGGCATCTACATCTGAAATGCGTGCTGCCGGCAGTGCGATCAGCGGACGACGGCGTCCTCGTCGAGGCCGAGCGGCCGCCGCAGGACCGTGATCACACCCTCGTCGGCGTTGTGGAGAGAACCGTGAACCGTGCCACCGCCTTCACGCCGGGATGCGCGTTCTCCATCGCGAACGAGCGGTCGGCCGCCTGCAGCAGTTCGACGTCGTAGCGCCGGCGCCGCCGACCGCTCCGCGTCGCCGAAGTCGAAGACGGCGATCCCCACGATGTCGTCGGTGTGCTCGTGGAGGGTCCCGACGAGCTCGCGCTCCCGATAGCACGTGCGCACCTCCGCCAGGAACGGTGCGTCGTCGCGCTCGACGTACGCACGCGGGTGCCGCGCAGCGCGACGCCGAGATCCAGGCCGCCCTCGGCGGCCTGGCGCAGGGCGTCCACGACGGAGCGGACGAAGGGCGCCTCCAACCGCGCCGAGCTGACCTCCCGACCCTCGTGCACGACCTACGTGCCGTTCTCGGCGATGAAGGCCGTTCCGTCGGCGGCCCGCGGAACGTGTCGAACAGCGTCGCGTACTGCTGGCCACTGGCGGGCACGAAGGCGATGCCGCGACCGCGCATCACCTCCAGCAGCGGCCACAGCCGCTGGCGGACACGACCCGCGGCATCCAGCAGCGTGCCGTCCATGTCGGCGGCGACGAGCCGCAGCTCGGGGTGTGCCGTCGTCCGGCCTCTCTCCTACTCCTCGCCGATGGCGGCGAGCCGCGCCTCTTCGTCGGCCCGGATCGCCGAGTCGATGACCGGGCCCAGCGCTCCGTTCATCACCTGGTCGAGGTTGTACGCCTTGTAACCGGTGCGATGGTCGGCGATCCGGTTCTCGGGGAAGTTGTAGGTGCGGATGCGCTCGGAGCGATCCATGCCCCGGATCTGCGATCGGCGGGCATCCGAGGCCGCAGCCTCCAGCTCCTCCTGCTGCCGGGCGAGCAGGCGGGCGCGCAGGACGCGCATCGCCGCCTCGCGGTTCTGGATCTGCGACTTCTCGTTCTGCATCGACACCACGATGCCGGTGGGCAGGTGCGTGATGCGCACCGCCGAGTCGGTCGTGTTCACGGACTGGCCGCCCGGACCCGACGAGCGGAAGACGTCCACCCTGATGTCGCCGGGGCCGATCTCCACCTCCTCCGGCGCGTCGACCTCGGGGAACACGAGCACGCCCGCCGTGGAGGTCTGGATGCGGCCCTGCGACTCGGTCACCGGCACACGTTGCACGCGATGCACGCCGCCCTCGTACTTGAGATGCGCCCACGGGCCGTCCGACGGATCCGGCGAGCTGCCTTTGATGGCCACCTGCACGTTGGTGTACCCGCCCAGATCGGTGTCGTCGTGCTCCAGGATCTCGGTCTTCCAGCCCTGGGACTCCGCATAGTGCAGGTACATGCGCAGCAGGTCGGCGGCGAACAGGGCGGACTCGGCTCCGCCCGCTCCGGCCTTGATCTCCATGATCACGTCCCGCCCGTCATCCGGGTCGCGCGGGATCAGCAGACGTCTCAGCCGCTCCTGTGCGGCGGCGAGCGACTCCTCGAGCGCGGGCACCTCGTCGGCGAACGCCTGGTCCTCCTTGGCCAGCTCGCGGGCGGCCGCCAGGTCGTCGCCGATCCGTCTCCAGTGCTCGTAGGCGCCCTTGATCTGGCTCAGCTCGGCGTAGCGACGGTTCACCTTCCTGGCGCGGGCGGCGTCGGCGTGCAGCGCGGGGTCCGCGAGCTGCTGCTGCAGGTCCTCGTGCTCGTCGAGCAGGTTCTGGATGGAGTCGAACACTTCGGTCTTCCTGACGGGTCGCTGTTGGTGGCGGCGTCATGCCGCCGGGACCGGTGACATGACGGATGCCCGCCCGGTCTGACGCGAGCCGGATGGTCGCGGCAGCCCCGGACGGGCATCCGATGCGGCTAGCGGAGGTCGTTCTCGTGCGCGTGCGAGTGCGCGAGCCCGTGCCCGCCGGTGGGCGCGGGGATCGACTTCTGCATCTGCACGAGGAACTCCACGTTGGAGCTGGTCTCCTTCAGCTTGCCGAGCACGACCTCGAGGGCCTGCTGCGGATCGAGTCCGGCGAGGGCCCGGCGCAGCTTCCAGGTGATCTTCACCTCGTCGGAGCTCATCAGCATCTCCTCGCGCCGGGTGCCGGACGCGTTGACGTCGACCGCCGGGAAGATCCGCTTGTCGGCCAGCTGACGGGAAAGCCGCAGCTCGGAGTTGCCGGTGCCCTTGAACTCCTCGAAGATCACCTCGTCCATCTTGGAGC
>JAATFB010000081.1 GCA_015655415.1 Actinomycetales bacterium | reverse complement strand
GCGGATCGGGTCGCCGTCCGCCGCCGCCTCGGCGATCAGGTCGGCCTGCGCGCGCTCGAACGTGCGGATGAACTCGCGACCGATGATCTTGCGCTTCTGCTCCGGGTCGCTGACCCCGGCAAGGGCGTCGAGGAAGACGTCGGCGGCGTCGACGGTGACCAGCCGGATTCCCGTGGCCGCCACATAGTCGTCCTCCACCTGGCGCCGCTCCCCCTCGCGCAGCAGCCCGTGGTCGACGAACACGCAGGTGAGCTGGTCGCCGACCGCCCTGTGCACGAGGGCCGCCGCGACGGCGGAGTCGACGCCGCCGGAGAGCCCGCAGATCACGCGACCGGAGCCGATCTGCTCGCGGATGGCGGCGACCTGCGTCTCGATCACGTTCTCGCTGTTCCACTCCGCAGGGATGCCCGCGGCCCGGTGCAGGAAGTTCTCCAGCACCGCCTGCCCGTAGGCGGAGTGCCGCACCTCCGGATGCCATTGCACGCCATAGAGCCGCCGCTGGTCGTTCGCGAAGGCGGCGACCGGCGTGGAGTCGGTCGAGGCGAGCACGTCGAAGCCGTTCGGCGCCTTCGTCACGGAGTCGCCGTGGCTCATCCAGGCGGTCTGCTCCACCGGCTGGCCGGCCAGCAGCACGCCGTCGTCCCGCACGCGCACGTCGGTCGAGCCGTACTCGCGGGCGCCGGTCCTGGAGACCTCCCCGCCCAGCGCGTCGGCCATGACCTGAAACCCGTAGCAGATGCCAAGGGTGGGGACCCCGAGCTCGAGGATCGCGGGGTCGAGGCTCGGCGCGCCCTTCTCGTACACGCTCGACGGGCCGCCGGAGAGCACGATGCCCGCGGGATGCCTGGCGGCGACCTCCTCTGCGGTGATCGTGTGCGGCACGATCTCCGAGTACACCGACGCCTCACGCACCCGTCGTGCGATCAGCTGGGCGTACTGCGCTCCGAAGTCGACCACCAGAACCGGGTGCCGCTGTCCGTCCGGATGCCGCTGCCCGTCGGTCGCGGAGCCGGCGCTCGGTGCATGTGCGTGCTGCTCGCTAATGGCTTGCCTCCACCCTGGGCTCTGCGGCCTTCTCCGGAACCGGATTCTCCGCGAGGAACGTCCTCACCTGTCTCGTGATGAAGTGCTCGACGATGAACGACATGAAGGGCACCACACCCCCGAGCGCGATCTGCACGAACTTCGTGAAAGACATGCGCATCAGCGACCAGAGCCGGAAGTCGGCGATCAGGTAGAGCACGTACAGCCAGCCATGCGCGATGAGGATGCCCGTCGACACGTCGACGCCGGGCAGAGCGGCGTTCGCGTTCGCGGGGTCGTACGGCACGAACGAGACGAGCGGCCGGCCGGGAGCGAAGGCGTACACCGAATAGCCGACCCCGTACTTCAGGATCATCTCTCCCACCAGCAGCAGCAGCATGATCCCGGTGATGTAGGCGGTGACCTGATAGAACCTCAGGGCACCCGGGATCTTGGGCACGTCGGCCGCCCGCGGCCGGGCGGAGCTCGCCGACCGCAGCTGCTCGATCGTGCGTTGGAGGAGGTTGGCGCCGTCCGTGTTCTGCGGGGAGTTCGGCATGGGATTCAGTCTAGGTCGTCGGCGCCATGCGGCCGGGCGGGCGCCGAGGGGCCGGCATCCGCGGGGGCGCCCGGTGCGTGGACGCCGGGATCCCCGGCAGCGCCTGCACCGGTCGTCTCCGACCAGGCGGCCAGCGCCGCACCATACGCGGCCTCGGCGTCTTCGCGCTGCTTCTCCCAGGCATCCCTCACCACGCGGTACCAGAGGAAGATCGCGAATCCGGCGAACACCGCCCATTCGGCGGCGTAGAAGATGTTCAGCCAGTTGATCGTGGCCTGCTCGACGGGCGCCGGAGAGAAGATCGCCTGCAGGCCGGCGGGTGGCCTGCCGTGCTCCACGAGGTAGGAGCTGTAGACGTCGGAGTCGCCGATCCCGTGCCAGAGATTGACGAGCGCGGCGACCGACATGTCCTTCATGGCGAACGGATCCCCGCCCTCCTTCGGCGGCTCCGGGGCCTCGGAGGGCAGCAGCCTTCCGTCGAGCGTGATCGTCGCCGGCGGTTGCCGCTTCAGCCGTGCGATCGCACGCTTCGCGCTCTGCGCGGTGGGCGCCCAGCCTCGGGCGACGGCCAGCTGCGCGGTGCGGCCGTTCGCGTCGGGCTCGACCGGGGTGAAACGGCCGATGACCCAGAAGCCGGAGACGCCGTTGTTGAGCCGGCCGACGAGCAGGCCGTAGTCGCGAGGCGCGAACGCCCCCCGGGTGCGCACCAGCTGTCCGTCGCCCGCCGTCGTGGGCGGCTCGTTCACCGTCGCGACGTCGTTCAACGGCTTCACCGTCTCGGTCGGACGCTCCACGACGTGTCCCGATTGGATGGCGCGCCCCAGCTGCCACTGCCCGAGGGCTGCGAACCCCGCAGCCACGGCGAGGGCCAGCACGAGCGCGGCGATCCACCTCGGACGCACCATCGTGCGGCCCAGCGACTCGGTCTTCGGCGGCGCCGGACGTGCCGCCTGTCGGATGCCGGAGATGTCAGTTCTGCTTTCGTGTGTCGTCGGCGTCGGATCGTCGCATCGCCTCCTCGACGATGCGTTCCACCTCGGCCCGTGTCGGCTTCTCGCCCTCCGCATCGCCGCCGGGCTCCTGACCGCTCGTGGCGGCCTCGACGAGTGTGAACTCCTCCTCGCTCAAGGGGTCGGGCTCCTTCTTCGACGTGCGGCGACGCGGCCTGATCAGCGCAGCACCGATCTTCGCAGAGTTGGCTGTGAGCACGGGGCCGAGGACGGCCATGATCAGCACGTAGAGGCCCGCGAACGGCTCCAGCTTCTCGTTGAGCCCCGCGGCGAGCGAGAGCGTCGCAAGGATCAGCGTGAACTCGCCGCGGTTCATCAGCACGGCGGCGATGTTGATCCCGGCGCGGGCGTCCAGCCTGTTGAAGAGGGCGATCAGCTGGCCGGACGCCGCATTGAGCACGAGCGTGAGCGCGATGGCGATCAGCACGATCCACACCACGCTGCCGAACTGCGCGATGTTCAGTGCCAGGCCGAAGTTGAGGAAGAAGAACGCGGCGAACACATCCCGCAACGGGATGGAGATGCGTTCCACCTTGCCGGAGAACCGGGTGGCCCCCAGCACGAGACCGATCAGGAAGGCCCCGATGGCGTCGGTCACCCCGATCAGCTCGCCGATTCCGGCGAACAGCAGCGCCAGGCCGAAGAACAGGATGGTGAACAGCTCGTCGTCACGGGTGCGGAAGAACCCCGAGACGAAGCGCCCGCCCCAGCGTGCCACGGCGAACATCGCCACCAGGAACGCGGCGGCGACGACGAGCTGCAGCACGACCGGCCAGAACTCCGTCTGGCCGCTGAGCACCACGGACACGACCGCGAGATACACGGCGATGAACACGTCGCCGATCACCGTCGCACCCAGGATCGCCGGGGTCTCGTTGTCGGCCAGCCGCCCGAGCTCGATGAGCATCTTCGTGATGATCGCGCTCGACGAGGTGCCCACCATGCCCGCGATGATGAGGGCCTCCCTGCCGCCCCAGCCCACGAACTCCCCGAACACGAAGCCGACGCCCATGTTCAGCACGATGTAGGTGCCGCCCGAGATGAACAGTCGACCCGCGTTGCCGAAGAACTCGTCCTGGTCGAACTCGAGCCCGAGGTTGAACAGCAGCAGGATCAGGCCGAACACCGCGATCAGGCCGATGTCGCCGGAATCGAAGTTGAGCGGGAAGAAGCCCGTGTGCGGGCTGGCCAGCAGCCCGACGATCATGTAGATCGGGATCGCCGGGAGCCGGATCAGCGCGCCCAGCCGCCCCAGCCCGTATGCGATCACGAACAACGCGCCGAGCACCATCAGGTCGGTGGCGACCGACTCGCCGGCGTGCGGGGCCCGGGCGGTCAGCAGTGCGACGGGGTGGGCATCCGGATGCCCGGCCGCGCCGGCAAGCGCCGACCGGGAGTGCACGAGCCGGTCGGCGGCGCCGGAGAGCACGTCGATCCGAGCGACCAGGTCGTCACCGAAGGTGGAGATGAGGGCGGGCACGGCGGCGACGGACACGTCTCACGCTCCCGGCGGCGCGTCAGCGAGGGCGGGCTTGGCTACCTCTCCCGTGCGGAAGTACGTGAACGCCTTGGCGACCTTCTCCGGCGAGCCGGCGACGACGAGCGTGTCGCCGGGGAACACCTTGAAGTCGGCGGCGGGCGCCGGGTTGGTGGACTCGCCGCGCACGACGGCGACCACCGTCAGACCGGTCAGGCCCAGCTCGGCGGGACTGCCGAGGCGCTGGCCGGCGATGTAGTCCTCGTAGTCGACCGTGAACCAGTCGATCGAGAGCCCCGGGATCTGATCGAGCGCCGTGAGCGACTCGGTGATCTGGGTGCCGCCGAGCAGCTCGGCGAGCGTGTGCGCCTCGTCCTCGTTGAGACGCAGCGACACCTTGGTGACGTTGGCGCCGTCCTCGTCGTCTGAGAAGGTGATCAGGTCGGAGTGCCCGGAGCGGTGGGCGATCACACCGATCTTGCCGCCGTCATCCGTCACGAATGTGTGCAGCACACCGACCCCGGGAAGCTTCACCCGTCGAACGTCAACCATCGTCAAGGACTCCCGTGCGTCTCACGTCGTCCCAGTCTAGCCAGCGGGCCGCGTGCCGCCGCCGGAGGCCGCTCCGCCCTGGGTGAACGTCGCATGCGGCAGACCGCGCCGGGCGGTCAGCCGAGGTCGGGCGCCTGAAGGCGCACCCGATCGGCGGATGCGTCGTCCGGCTGCTCCTGCGACGCCCGCTCCGCAGCGACCCGGCGCAGATAGTAGGCGATCTCGCGCTCGGCGCGCTCCTCGTCCCAGCCCAGCTCCTGGCTCATCAGGCGGGCGACGACCGGCGCCGCCGAGACGCCGCGATCCCACGCCTCGATCGAGATGCGGGTGCGGCGGGCGAGCACGTCGTCCACGTGCAGCGCCCCCTCGTGAGACGCCGCGTACACGACCTCGGCCGCGAGGTAGTCGTCCGCGCCCGGCAGCGGCTCGGCCAGCTCGGGCCGCGCCTCGATCAGTGCGAGCACCTCGTGTGCGAGGGTGCCGTAGCGGTTCAGCAGGTGCTCGACGCGGGTGACGTGAATGCCGGCGCCCCTGGCGATCCGGGCCCTCCGGTTCCACGCGGCCCGGTATCCGGTGGCGCCGAGGAGCGGGACCTCCGCGGTGGCCGACGCCGGCACCTTGCCGTCGAGCGCGCTCGCCGCCGCGTCGATGGCGTCCTTCGCCATCACCCTGTAGGTGGTCCACTTGCCCCCGGCGATCACCACGAGCCCCGGGACGGCGTGCGCCACGATGTGCTCTCGCGACAGCTTCGAGGTCTCCTCCGACTCACCGGCCAGCAGCGGCCGGAGCCCGGCGTAGACCCCCTCGACGTCTTCGCGCGTGAGGGGCACGGCCAGCACCCGGTTCACGTGATCGAGCAGATAGTCGATGTCGGCGGCCGTCGCGGCGGGATGCGCCTTGTCGAGGTTCCAGTCCGTGTCGGTGGTGCCGACCAGCCAGTGCCTGCCCCAGGGGATGACGAACAGCACGCTCTTCTCGGTGCGCAGCAGCAGCCCGGTGCCGGACTGGAACCGGTCGCGGGGGATGACGAGGTGGATGCCCTTGGACGCGCGCACCTTGAACTTGCCGCGCTCCCCCACCATCGACTGCGTGTCGTCGGTCCACACGCCCGTGGCGTTGACGACCTGCTTCGCGCGGATCTCGAACAGCTCGTCGGTCTCGCGGTCGCGCGCCCGCACGCCGACGACGCGCTCGCCCACCTTGAGGAAGCCCTCCACGCGCACCCGGTTCGCGACGTGCGCGCCGTAGTGCGCCGCGGTACGGGCCACGGACGCCGTGTAGCGGGCATCGTCCACCTGTGCGTCGTAGTAGGTGATGCCGCCGACGTAGGCGCTCGGCGCGAGCGACGGCGCCAGCCTGCGCACCTGGGCGCGGCTCAGGTGGCGGTGGTGCGGCACCCCGGGCGGACGCAGGCCGGTGTAGCTGAAGAGGTCGTACAGGAGCATCCCGGCGCCGACGTACAGCCGCTCGACCAGCGGCCGCCGCAGCGGGTAGAGGAAACGCACGGGCTTGACCAGGTGCGGAGCGAGCTCCTGCAGCAGCAGGCCGCGTTCGATGAGCGCCTCGCGCACGAGCCGGAAGTCGAGCTGCTCCAGGTAGCGGATGCCGCCATGCACGAGCTTCGAGGACCGGCTCGAGGTGCCGGACGCCCAGTCCCGCTGCTCAACGAGCCCCACCGTGAGACCGCGTGTGACGGCATCCAGCGCCGCGCCGGTGCCGACGATGCCGCCGCCGATGACCAGCACGTCGAGCTCCTCGGCGCGCATCGCGGCGATCGCCGCCGCCCGCTGGGCGGGCCCCAGCCTGGCGGGCTGCTCGATCGGCTCGGGCGTGCTCATGGACGAGACCTCCAGTGGCGGGCGATGGTGCGGACTAGTGAGCCTGGTAGGGCGCGACGACGACCTCGACGCGTTGGAACTCCTTGAGGTCGGAGTATCCGGTGGTCGCCATCGAGCGGCGCAGCGCCCCGACGAGGTTGGCCGTTCCGTCGGCGACCGTCGCGGGACCGTAGAGGATCTCCTGCAGCGTGCCCGTGCGGCCCACCCTCATGCGGTTGCCGCGGGGCAGCTCGGGGTGGTGCGCCTCGGGTCCCCAGTGCCAGCCCTGGCCGGGGGCGTCCGTGGCACGGGCGAGCGTGGTGCCGAGCATGACGGCGTCAGCTCCGCAGGCGATCGCCTTGACGATGTCCCCGGAGGATCCGAGGCCGCCGTCGGCGATGACGTGCACGTAGCGGCCGCCGGACTCGTCGAGGTAGTCGCGGCGCGCACCCGCGACGTCGGCGACCGCTGTGGCCATCGGGGCGTGGATGCCCAGTGTCGTCCTCGTGGTCGACGCCGCGCCACCACCGAACCCCACGAGCACGCCGGCGGCGCCGGTGCGCATGAGGTGCAGCGCCGCGGTGTAGGTGGCGGCGCCGCCGACGATGACGGGCACGTCGAGCTCGTAGATGAACCTCTTGAGGTTGAGCGGCTCCTGGTTCTTGGAGACGTGCTCGGCCGACACGGTGGTGCCGCGGATGACGAACAGGTCGACCCCCGCCTCGACCACCGTCTCGTAGAACTCCTGGGTGCGCTGCGGAGACAGCGAGCCTGCCACCGTGACGCCGCCGGAACGGATCTGCGCCAACCGCTCGCGGATGAGCTCGGGCTTGATCGGCTCGGCGTAGATCTCCTGCATGCGGGCGGTGGCGGTGTCCTCCGGCAGCGCCCTGATCTCGGCGAGGATGGGCTCGGGGTCGTCGTACCGCGTCCAGACCCCCTCGAGGTCGAGCACGCCGAGCCCGCCGAGACGGCCGATCGTGATCGCGGTGTCGGGCGAGACGACCGAGTCCATCGGTGCGGCGAGGAAGGGCACCTCGAACGTGTACGCGTCGATGCCCCATGACGTCGAGACGTTCTCCGGATCGCGCGTGCGCCGGCTCGGCACGACCGCGACGTCGTCGAACGCGTACACGCGACGAGCGCGCTTGGCGCGGCCGATCTCGATCTCCATGCTCACCTGGCAAGTCTAGTGATCGGCTCCGACGGGCAGCCCCGGGATCGGCGGCCGGTGGCATCCTGGCTGTCATGCATCGTGTCGCCGCTCAGAGGCTGGAACTGCTCCGCACGCGCACGAGCGAGAAGTGGACGGCCTACCCGCCCGACGTGCTGCCGATGTTCGTCGCGGAGAGCGACTTCCCCCTGGCGGAGCCGGTGGCATCCGCGCTGCACCGGGCGATCGAGCGCTCCGACACGGGCTACATCGGCGACGACCACGGCGCCACCGGCCGCGCCTTCGCCGCGTTCGCAGATCGTCGCTGGGGCTGGCGGGTGGACCCGAGCGGGGTGCGCACCACGACCGACGTCAGCGTGGTGATCGTGGAGGCGCTGCGCGCCCTGATTGCCCCCGGAGACGGGGTGGTGATCACGCCCCCGGTGTACCCGCCGTTCTTCGATCTGATCCCGGAGGCCGGCGGACGCGTCGTGGAGGCGCCTCTGGCGCCCACCCGCGGAGGCCACGAGCTCGACCTCGAAGCGATCGACCGGGCGCTGACAGACGGCGCGCGCGCCGTGCTGCTGTGCAACCCGCACAATCCGCTCGGCCTTGTGCACTCCCGCGACGCCCTTGCCGGGCTGAGCGAGGTCGTCGACCGGCACGGCGCGGTGGTCGTGAGCGACGAGATCCACGCCCCGCTGACGCACACCGACGCCTCCTTCACTCCCTACCTCACCGTGTCGGACGCCGCCGCGCGGCACGCCATCGCCGCCCACTCCGCGAGCAAGGCGTTCAACCTGGCCGGTCTCAAGTGCGCGATGTTCGTCACCGCCTCCGCCCGGATGACCGAGGTGGTGCGGCGGCTTCCGGCGGAGGTCGAGGAGCGCACGAGCATCTTCGGCCGCATCGCGACGAGCGCGGCCCTCGAGCGCGGCGACGCATGGCTGGACGGCGTGATCGCCTCGATCGAGGACAACCGACGCCTGCTCGCCCTCCTGCTGGAGGAGAGGATGCCCGCGGTGCGTCACCGGGAGCCGAAGGCGAGCTACCTCGCCTGGCTCGACATGCGGGAGGCCGGCTGGGGCGATGACCCGGCGACTGTCGCCCTGGAGCGGGCCCGCGTCGCGGTGAGCAGCGGACCGGCGTTCGGCCGGGAGGGCGCCGGCTTCGTGCGCCTGAACATCGGCTGCTCACCCGAGGTGCTCACCGAGGCGATCGACCGGCTCGCCCGGGTCGCCCCGGAGGCGCCGCGGGCGTGAGGAGAGGCGGGAACGCGCCGCCTCGGCGTCGTCGTCCGGTCCGGATCCCTCGACCGCCGCGCTCGGGGCGGCGCCTCCGCTCGCGACCCGGGCGGCGTCCTGAGCGCGGGCCTCTGCCGCCGCAGCGCTGGCACTGGCGTCGGGCGCCCGAAGGGGCCAAGCTGTCTGCATGCCGGACTACGCGAATCCTCTCCGTCCGCACGAGCGCATCGCCGACGGAGACCGTGCGGACGCCGTCGCCGCCCTGACTCGTGCCCGCGACGAGGGCAGGCTGACTGCACAGGAGTTCGACCAGCGCTCCGAGGCCGCGCGCTCTGCGGTGACGTGGGGCGACCTCGCGCCGCTGTTCGCCGACCTGCCGAGACCCGTCCCCTCGGCGGCGCCGGTCCCCTCGGCGGCGTCCGTCCCCGACGACGGCGGTCGGCGCTCGCGAGCCCTCGGCGGCGCCTGGGGCGCCACCGTCATGTCGCTCGTCCCCTTCGTGGCGCTCGGGCTGTTCTTCCTCGCTGGGTTCGTGTGGAACGGCTGGGCGTGGAGCTGGCTGTTCTTCCTGCTCGTGCCGATCGCCGGTGCGATCATCTACGGCCCCGCCGCCCAGCACCGCGGCCCACGCTGAGCCCGGCCGCCGCCGGGCGCGATCCGGCGGCATGGTCGGCTCGGCCTCAGCGGGTGTAGTTCGGCGCCTCGACGACCATCTGGACGTCGTGCGGATGCGACTCCTTCAGCCCCGCCGGCGTGATGCGCACGAACCGGCCGCGCTCCTTGAGCTCGGGGATCGTGCGGGCGCCCACGTAGAACATGGACTGCCGCAGGCCGCCCGTGAGCTGGTAGGCCACGGCGGAGAGCGGGCCGCGATAGGGCACGCGGCCCTCGATCCCCTCCGGGATCAGCTGGTCGTCGCTGGGCACGTCCGCCTGGAAATAGCGGTCGCGCGAGTACGACGTCTTCTTCCCGCGGGTCTGCAGGGCGCCGAGGGATCCCATGCCGCGGTAGTTCTTGAACTGCTTGCCGTTCACGAAGACCAGCTCGCCGGGGCTCTCGTCGCAGCCGGCGAGCAGGGAGCCGAGCATCACGCTGTCGGCACCGGCGACCAGCGCCTTGGCGATGTCACCGGAGTACTGCAGGCCGCCGTCGGCGATCACGGGCACGCCCGCGGGGCGGGCGGCCAGGGACGCCTCGTACACGGCGGTGATCTGCGGCACGCCGACGCCGGCGACGACGCGGGTGGTGCAGATGGAGCCGGGACCGACGCCGACCTTGATCGCGTCCGCGCCGGCATCCACGAGGCCCTGGGCGCCGGAGCGGGTCGCCACGTTGCCGCCTATCACCTCGACGTGACCGGCGCGCGGCTCGTGCTTGAGCCGGTGGATGATCTCCAGCACGCCCTTGCTGTCGCCGTTGGCTGTGTCGACCACGATCACATCGACGCCGGCGTCCACGAGCGTCATGGCGCGTTCCCACGCATCGCCGAAGAACCCGATGGCGGCGCCGACCCGCAGGCGGCCCTCCTCGTCCTTGGTGGCGTTGGGATACTTCTCGCTCTTGTCGAAGTCCTTGACCGTGATGAGCCCGCGCAGCCTCCCATCGGCGTCCACCAGCGGCAGCTTCTCGATCTTGTGCTGGGCGAAGATGGCGATGGCGGAATCCGGGTCGACGCCGACCGGCGCCGTGATCAGCGGCGCCTTCGTCATCACATCGCGCACCAGGGTCGTCGACCTCTCGAACGGCGAGACGAAGCGCATGTCGCGGTTGGTGATGATGCCGACGAGCGTGCCGTCATCCTCCACGACCGGCAGACCGGAGACGCGGAACTGGCCGCAGAGGGCGTCCACCTCCTCCACCGTGGCCCCGGGCGTGGTGGTCACGGGGTTGGTCACCATGCCCGACTCGCTGCGCTTGACCTTGTCGACCATCGCGGCCTGGTCGGCGATGGAGAGGTTGCGGTGCAGCACGCCGAGGCCGCCCTGACGAGCCATGGCGATCGCCATGCGCGACTCGGTGACGGTGTCCATCGCACTGGAGAGCAGCGGTGTCGCCACCGTGATCCGCTTGGTCAGGCGAGACGACGTGTCGGCCTCGCTCGGAATCACGTCCGTGTGCGCAGGAAGCAGCATCACGTCGTCATACGTCAGTCCCATGAAGCCGAACGGATCAGCCTGGTCCATCTCTCCCCTGTTCTCCCCTGTACGGGTTCTCCGCTGTCCGGGTCCTCCGCCGTACGGGTACTCGGCCGTCCGGGGCCGCACACCCCTCGGCCTGCACGACCGGGATGCTCAATGCTAACGCCCCGGTTAGGCGCGCGATTCCCGCTGCGCCCGCGCGAAACGCGGCGGCTCAGGCGGGCACGGGAGGCGCCGCACCCGGCCTCGGCATCGCCGAGGCCACGATCCTGCGCAGACCAGCACGGACGCGCCGGCCGGTGCGCTTGAACCAGTCGTCGTCGTCCTTGTCGCGGCTCAGCACCAGCACGACCACGCGCACTGCGGCGATCCCCAGCCACAGCACCGCGAAGAACGTGTCGCCGCCGATGACGTCGATGACCGAGATCGTCGTGGACAGCAGCACCACGAGGCAGGCGAACGCGATGTAGCGGCTGCGCCAGAGGTACCGCTCGCGCGAGCCGCGCACGGCGCGGCGATACAGCGTCAGCGCGTACGACTCCGCGAGGCTCGCGCCGAGCGCCGAGCTGACGAGCAGCAGCGTGCCGATCGACATGTGTCCACTATGCGCTCCCCGCCCGGCCGCCGGCATCGTTGCCGCCCCGCCGCCCCGCCGGCATCGCCCCGCCCCGCCGGTGCCGGATGCTACGGATGCCCCGCCCCGCGCCATGCGGCGGCGCATCCGCATGCATCCCAGCGTGAAATTCGTTGCAGACGAGAAATACATCACAGACGAGAAATTCCTCGCAGACGAGAGATACCTCGCAGGCGAGAGATACCTCGCAGACGAGAGATCGCGGGGCGACAAGTCACGGGGGCGGGAAGGCGCACGATGGGCGATCGCGGCGGGCGGATGAGACGGTGAACGAACCGGGCGGCAGCGCGAATCAGACGGTGAACGAATCGGGCGACCCCGCAGCGGCTATTCCGGCAGCGGATCGGAGGCCTGCAGCGGCACCGCGGCACGCCGTTCGTGCCGCACCGCGCGCACCATGTCGGCGGTGAGGATGGCGAGCGCCACCCAGACCAGGCCGAAGCCCACCCAGCGCTCGGTGGACATCCGCTCATGCAGCAGCACGACGCCGACGACGAACTGAAGGACGGGCGTGAAGTACTGGATGAAGCCCATGACCACCAGCGGAAGCCGGCGCGAGGCGGCCGCGAAGAACAGCAGCGGCACCGCGGTGATGACACCGACGCCGACGAGCCCGATGGCGTGCCACGTGCTCACCTGCCCGAACGTGATTCCGGTGGTGAGGCCGACGACCACCAGCTGCACCACGGCGACCGGCGTGAGCCACGCGGTCTCCAGGGTCAGCCCGCTCAGCGCGTCGACGTCCCGGCCGACCTGCTTCTTCACCAGGCCGTAGAAGCCGAACGAGAACGCCAGCGCCAACGCAATCCACGGCAGCCCCCCGTGGCCAACCGTGAGCACCACGACGGCGATCACGGAGACCGCGATGGCCACCCACTGGGTCAGGCGCACCCGCTCCCGCAGCACGATCACGCCCAGCAGCACGGTGACGATGGGGTTGATGAAGTATCCCAGGGACGCCTCCACCACCTGGCCGGACGTCGTCGCGTACACATAGGTCTGCCAGTTGACGTAGATGAGCACGCCGGCGAGCCCCATGACGAGGACGACTCGAGGTCGTCTCAGGATCGCCGCGAACGCTCGCCACGACCCGGTGGCGACCATCGCGATCGCGCAGAAGCCGAGGGAGAACAGCACCCGCCAGGCGACGATCTCGAACGGCCCGGCGGGTGCGAGGGCGATGAAGTACAGCGGCAGGAAGCCCCAGATCAGGTACGCCGCGCCGGCGTACACGATGCCGCGTGCACTCCGCGGGGCATCGGCCTTCGTGACCCCACGGGGCCGTCGTCCGCCCGGGTCGTGACGACCGGCCACCGGTGCGGGATCGGTCGGGCTCGGTGCGGGATCGGACACCCGTCCATCGTATTGTCAGCACCCGACGACGTTCCGCCGGGCGATTCCGGAGAGGCGCCGCCCGGAGAGGCGCCGCCCGGACACGCGCAAGGGCCCGGATGTCAGGCATCCGGGCCCTTGCGCCGTGGCGAGGAGCCGAGCCCTCCGGGCGCCTGCTCGGCGGCCGGAGGGCGGTGCTCGCGTGCGAGCCCTCGGGCTCAGTCCGTAAGCGTCAGCGCTCGATGATGGCCAGCACGTCGCGGGCCGAGAGCACGAGGTACTCGTCGCCGCCGAACTTCACCTCGGTGCCGCCGTACTTCGAGTAGAGCACCCTGTCGCCGACGTTCACGTCCAGCGGCACGCGGTTGCCGTTGTCGTCGATGCGGCCGGGGCCGACCGCGATGACCTCGCCCTCCTGCGGCTTCTCCTTCGCGGTGTCCGGGATGACCAGGCCGGACGCAGTGGTCTGCTCAGCCTCAACCTGCTTGATAACGATGCGATCCTCGAGCGGCTTGATGGAGACCGACACGGTTGACCTCTTTCTGTACTCTGTACTGAAGACGTGGTTAGCACACTGACACTGAGAGTGCTAATCAGCAGTGTAGGCGCACGGTTGGCACTCGTGCAACGTGAGTGCAAACGATGACCGTCCCCGATGCCCGGCCCCGGACGATCGGGCGTCGCCGCGATAGGTTGGCGCCGTGGAACGCGAGGATCTCCTGGAGCTGCTGAGCCCCGACGGCCTGCGCCTGCTCGACTCGCTCCCGCCATACAAGAGCGTGGACGACGTGGTGCGCACGGTGGGCGCGCTGCGCCGGCAGGGGCATCCGCCGGGCCTCGTCGCCGCGGTGCTGACGCAGTCGAGGCTCCGGGCGAAGGCGGCGGCGAAGTTCGGGCCATTCGCCTCGAGCATGCTCTTCACGGATGCCGGCCTCGAGCAGGCCACGCGTCTGTCCGTCGCGGCCCGCCACGCCGCGCGATACTCGGGAGCCGGGCTGACGCGGGTGGCCGACCTGGGCTGCGGGATCGGCGGCGACGCGATGGCGATGGCCGCGCTCGAGCTCGAGATCACCGCCGTGGAAGCGGATGAGGTCACGGCCGCGATCGCCAGCTACAACCTCGCCTCGTTCCCGAACGCGAGAGTGCTGAACGCCCGTGCCGAGGACGTGGAGCCGTCCGCGCACGACGCCCTCTACCTCGACCCCGCCCGCCGCACCTCGGGACACTCGGGCACCAGGCGCCTCGTCGACCCGTCCGACTGGTCGCCCGGCCTCGACTTCGCCTTCGGCCTGGGCGAGAGGATGCCGGTCGGCGTCAAGCTCGCACCCGGCATCGACCATGCCCTCCTGCCCGCCCATGCCGAGACCCAGTGGGTCTCGGTCGACGGGGCCGTCGTGGAGGTCGGCGTGTGGACGGGCGCGCTCGCTCGTGACGGCATCCGTCGCGCGGCCCTCGTGCTCCGCGGCGACCGGGGGGCGGAGCTGACGGCGCCTGCCGACGCGGACGACGAACCCGCCGGCGACCTCGGCGAGTTCCTCTACGAGCCCGACGGTGCGGTCATCCGCTCCCGCCTCATCGGCGAGCTCGCCAGGAGCCTGAGCGCGCGGACGCTGCGCCACGACATCGCCTACCTCACTGCCGACAGTCTGACGCCGACCCCATTCGCCACGGCGTTCCGTGTGCTCGAGGAGTTGCCTTACAAGGAGTCAGAGCTGCGCGCCGCCCTGGCGAAGCGCGGCATCGGCACACTCGAGATCAAGAAGCGAGGAGCAGATGTCGACCCCGCGGCCCTGCGCGCCCGCCTGCGGCTGAGCGGCGAGCGCGCCGCGACGCTCGTGCTGACGCGCATCGCGGCACGGCACACGGCCCTGCTCGTCGAGCGCTGCTGACACGGCCGCACGACAAGGGCCGCACCGGAGCTCCGATGCGACCCTTGTCACGTTCCCGGGGACGGATCAGTACGAGCTGTAGTCCACACCGGCAGAGGCGATGGCGCCGATGATGATGACGATGATCCAGAGGATGATCAGCCCCACCGAGACGAAGCCCAGGATGAGACCGGTGAGCCAGAACCCCCTCGCCTGCGGCTCGCGCGACCTGCCAAGGAATCCGAGCACGATGCCGGCGATGCCGAACAGCGCACCCCAGCCCAGCGAGATCACCCCGATGATGCCGCCGACGAGCGAGAGGATGCTGAGGATCGGTGTCTTCGAGGTCGGACCGGGAGGGTACGGCTGCCCGTACTGCGGGGCGTATGGGGGCGGCGGCGCGCCGTACTGGGGAGCCTGCGGGGCACCGTATCCGGGGGCCTGCGGCTGTTGCGGCGCACCATACCCCGGGGGCGGCGGCTGCTGAGGAGCACCGTACCCCGGCGCCTGGGGCTGTTGCGGAGCACCGTACCCGGGGCCCTG
>JAATFB010000102.1 GCA_015655415.1 Actinomycetales bacterium | reverse complement strand
TGGCGCTGGCGGCCCAGGGGATCCTCGCCGGTGCGGCCAGCAAGTCGTTCGTCTCCGCTCCACGGGAGATGATCCGGATCTCGCCGATGCAGCTGCCCGAGGACCAGCCGGGGCTGTTCGCGCGGCTGGCCGCCGCCGTCGAGCGGGCCGCGGCCGGCGGCCGCCGCGAGTTCTTCGACTGAAGAGCACACGCGACGGCCGCCCAGGGTTCGGCGTTGCGCGCGCCTCAGGCGCTCACCGCCTCCGGCTCGACCCGCGACGCCCGCCGCCGGGCGGCCGTGTACCGGTTCTCCGGGATCGGCAGCCCCAGGTTTCCGCGCAGTGTGTCGGACTCGTATTCGGTGCGGAACAGGCCGCGCTCCCGCAAGATGGGCAGCACCTCGCCGGTGAACAGGTCGAACTCGCTGGGAGTGTGGAAGTGGATGTTGTAGCCGTCCAGGGCACGCTTCTCGAACCACTCCTGCAGCGCGTTCGCCACGGTCTCGGGCGCGCCGACGAACGGCGACGGCTTCGGGGCGGTCAGCCGCAGCACGGTCTCGCGCAGGGTGAGCGCGTGCTCCTTCGCGAATTCGACGATCCGGCGGGAGGACGTGCCGAAGCTGCGCTCGCCCACCCCCTCTGGCAGGTCGGGGAAGGGTGCGTCGAGGTCGTACTGGCTGAAGTCGTGCCAGCCGAAGGACCGACCGAACTGCGCCAGGGACTTCTCGAAGTCCTGGTTGGCGAGCTGGATCGAGCGCTCCTTCTCGCGGGCCTCCTCGTCGGTGGCGCCGACCACGACGAAGACACCGGGGACGATGAGGAGATGGTCGGGATTGCGGCCCAGCCTGGCCGCACGCCCCTTGATGTCGGCGTAGAACTGCTGTCCCGCCTCGATGCTGGCGGCGTGGGTGAAGATGGCGTCGGCGATCGCCGCGCCCAGGTCACGACCCTGCTCGGAGTCGCCGGCCTGGAAGATCACCGGCTGCCCCTGGCGCGAGCGCTCGAGATTCAGCGGCCCCTCGACGCTGGAGAAGAACTCGCCGTGATGGTCCAGCCTGTGCTGCTTGCTGGGATCGAAGAAGACGCCACGCTCCTTGTCGCGGGGAAAGGCGTCGTCCTCATAGGAATCCCACAGGCCCTGCGCGATGCGCACGTGCTCCAGGGCGCGGCCGTAGCGGGTGTCGTAGTCGAAGTGCTCGTCCCGGGAGTAGTTGCGCGCGGTGCCCTCGTCGCCGCTGGTGACCACGTTCCATCCAGCGCGGCCGCGGCTGATGAGATCGAGGGAGCCCAGCTGGCGGGCGACGTGGAAGGGCTCGGTGTAGGAGGTGGTGATGGTTCCCACCAGGCCGATGTGCTCCGTCGTCACGGCCAGAGCCGAGAGCAGGGTCAGCGGCTCCAGGCGGTTGAGGTAGTGCGGCGGGGAATCCGGGGTGATGAACTGGCTGTCGACGATGAAGACGTGGTCGAACTTCGCCGCCTCGGCCCGGCGGGCCTGCTCGATGTACCAGTGGATGTTCACGCTGGCGTCTCCGGGGATCTCCGGCTCTCGCCAGGTTCCATGGGCGCCGGGCCCCCCGACGCCGGTGAGGATGACGCCCAGCCTGATCTGTCGATTCTCGGTGGTCACGGTCTCGTTCCTTCTCTTCGGGGTTGTCGGGGAGTTCACGCGTCGACGTGCGAGTGGGCGCCGAGCTCGTGCCAGGTGCGGTCGTGGTACACGAGGGGACGGTGCGCGCTGTCCCCTGCCCTCCTGCCGGTCTCCAGGACACGGACGACGTTGAGCGTCGCCGTTCCGGCGCGCACGCGCCGCTCCACCTCACCGCGCAGCCAGCCGCGGGCACCGAGGAAGAGCGGTTCGCCGGTCGGCAGCCGGGTCCAGCGCTCGGTGTCGGAGAAGCGGTCGCTCCCGCTTCGGGCCAGGTGCCGCACCAGGTCGATGCGGTCCGCGCCGAAGATGTGGAGCACCACGGTTCGTGCCCGTCCCACGGCCGGCGCCGCCGTGGTGGCGTCGGAGATCGAGAAGGCGAGGTAGGGAGGCGCGGCACTCAACGAGGACAAGGAGCTCGCCACCAGCGCGACCGGGCCGTCCCCCGGGTCCGCGGTCACCACGGCGACGCCCGCCGGATAGTCCCGGAAGATCGACGTGTACTCCTCGACGATCACCTGCTGCGCGTCGTGGTCAACGGTCGTTGTCATAGCCGCCTCGGATCTGTTCGGGGAAGCGCGTGATGCGCTGTCGTCGCGGGAAGCGATACCTCAACCATTCAGGGGCATACCGGCGCCCAAACAAAGACGAGTTACCGAGTGTGACAAATAGGACATAGTTTGTAATCAGGTTTGTGCCGATCTCCACGGCCTCTCTAGCGTCGGAGGCGATCACGGCAGCGGGCGGTCCCGCGCACGCCGCCCCGCACTCGAATCCCGGAGACCAGCGTGAACCTTCCCCCACCCCCGCGTCGGAGCCTGATCCGACTGTCTGCCGCCGTCGCCGCCGTCGCGCTGGCCGCTGTCGCCCTGACCGCGTGCGGTTCTTCGGGTACGGCCTCGAAGGCCTCGAGCGGGCCCGGCGGCACCTTGAAGTGGGCCGTCGCGAACGCCCCGGCCAGCTGGGACCCCGTCGTCGACGGCTCCGGTTTCAGCTTCAACTACACCGCGCTGGCCTATGACTCGCTGACCCACACGAATGAGAAGGGCAAGGCGGTCCCCGGCCTGGCGGAGAGCTGGAAGTACAACCCGGACGGCACACAGGTCACCTTCCACCTGCGCTCGGGGCTGAAGTTCGCAGACGGCTCCGCGCTGGACGCGGCGGCCGTGAAGGCCTATTTCCAGCGGGCGCAGACGCAGACGAACTCAGCCCTCGTCGGAGAGGGGATCGCGCCGATAGAGTCGATCGACACCCCGAACCGGCTCGACGTGGTCTTCAACCTCAGCCAGCCGGACTACCAGATCCCACTGGTGGTCGCTCAGCGCGTCGGGCAGATCACGAGCCCGAAGAAGACCCCCGCCCAGCTGAACGCATCGCCCGACGGCGCCGGCCCGTTCAAGGCCGTCTCGGTGGTGCCGGGCTCCCACGCGACGTTCGTGAGGAACCCAAACTATTGGGATGCGAAGAACATCCGCATCGCCAAGGTCGAGCTGTACTTCAACGTCGACGCCACCACCGTGGTCTCCGGCCTGCAGACCGGCGTCTACAACTTCACCGACGAGCTCTCGCCCAGCCAGGTCAAGGCTGCGAAGGCGGCCGGACTCGACGTCGTCCTGCATCCCGGGTTCAACGCCAACAACCTCAGCGTGAATCGCGCGATCGCCCCGTTCGACAACCCGACGGTGCTGGAAGCGGTCAAGTACGCGATCAACCGCGACCAGATCGTCAAACAGGTCGACTTCGGCTACGGCACGGTCGCCACCCAGCCCTTCCCCAAGGGCTACATCGCCTACGACCCGGACCACTCGGACCCGTACCCCTACAACCCGGCCAAGGCCAAGGAGCTGCTGGCGAAGGCCGGATATCCGAACGGCTTCTCCGTGCCGTTCGTCGTCTCCGCAGACACTCCGGAGAACGAGCTGCTCCAGGCCCAGCTGAAGGCCGTCGGAATCGATGCGACCCTGAAGGTGGACACCAACTGGAGCACGTCCTTCTTCGCCAAGAAGCTTCCCTTGTCCACCTACGGGACAACCGGGCGTGACTCTCCCATCCAGACGCTGCAGGCGCACTTCGGCGCCAAGGGCGCCCTGAACTCCAGTGGCATCGACGGCGGGGACGCCTACCAGGCGGCCATCGCCAAGGCGCTGGCGACGCCGCTGGACTCGCCGGACTACCAGAAGAACATCCAGGCCGCCACGGCCGCGGGCCTGGAGACGACCGGCCTGGTCTTCACCGACACGGTCCCGAACATCTTCGCCAAGTCGACCTCGGTCTCCGACCTGCCGAAGATCCCCGCGAAGATCACCTGGACCGGCGTGACCATCCGCGGCAGCTGACTGGGCATCGCGCGAGGCCGCGTGACCCCGGCCTCGCGCGACCCCACCGACTCGCGAAGGAAGGAACATCCCCGATGTCCATCGAGGCCGAGCTGGCCAGCCCCGGCGGCCGTACCCGTGCCGCGCCGGCGGAGGCGTCCGTGGCCCTGCTGCGTGCGCGTCGCCTCGCCATGACCGTGCTGCGCCCTGTCGCGGTGTTCGTGCCCGTGTTCCTGTTCGCCACGTTCATCACCTTCCTGCTCGGGGCGATCACGGGCCTCTCCCCCGCGTACGTGCAGCTCGGCGACGCCGCGACCCCGCAGGCCGTCGCGCGCCTCAACCACCAGTGGGGGCTGGACGAGCCGTTCCTCGTGCGCTATTGGAACTGGTTCCACGCACTGCTGCAGGCCGACCTCGGCAAGAGCTGGATCAACGGCGTGCCCGTCTCAGAGCTCATCGCCCAGCGCATGACCGTGAGCCTGTCCGCCGCCGGGGTCGCCCTGCTCATCGGGATCGTCTTCGGGGCGCTGCTGGGACTCCTTGCCGCAGTGACGGCCACCTCGCTGCTGGACAGGGTGATCACGGCCTTCGTCTCCTTCATCTCGGTGCTGCCGCCCTTCGTCGTCGGCATCGCCCTGGTGGCGGTCCTCGCGGTGGGCCTGCACCTGCTGCCGTCCGCCGGATACATTCCCATCAGCGCAGGGGTGGGTCCATGGCTGAGCCACATCATCATGCCGGCCATCGCCCTGAGCCTGGACACCGTGGCCGCGATAGCACGCCAGCTGCGGACCGGTCTGGTCGGCGCGTATCAGGAGAACTACGTCGTCGGCGCTCGCGTGCGCGGTCTGGGGCCACGCAGGATCTTCTTCGTCCATGTGCTGCGCAACGGCGCCGGGCCGTCGCTGGCGCTGCTGGGCCTGCATTTCCCGAACCTGCTGGGCGGCGCGGTGGTGACCGAGACGATCTTCGCGCTCTCCGGTTACGGCGTCTTCGCCGCCCAATCCGCCCTGCACGGCGATGTGCCCGCCGTGCAGGGCATCCTCGTGGTCTCCATCGTCCTGGTCGTCGGCTTCAACCTGGTGGTCAACGTCCTCCTGAACCGGATCGCGCCGGCAGCGGCGAGAGGAATCTGAGATGCTCTCCCGCCTCGTCCGGCTCCCTTCCTTCTGGGTCGCCGCCGTCATCCTGCTGCTCGTCCTGCTGCTGGGGGTGTTCGGAGACGTCCTCGCACCGTCGAACCCGTTGAAGGGCAGCTCCGAGGTGCTCGCGGCCCCGAGCCTCGCGCATCCGCTGGGCACCGACTACCTCGGCCGCGACGTCCTCAGCCGCATCCTCGCCGGCTCCCCCGTCAGCGTCCTCGGCGCGATCGAGGTGGCCGGCATCGCCCTCGTCGTCGGCTCAATCCCGGGTCTCCTGTCGGTCTACCTTGGCCGCGCCTTCGAATGGCTGACTCTGCGGATCATCGACACCCTCATAGCGCTGCCCTTCCTCGTCTTCGCCGTGGCGATGACCGCCCTGCTGGGCAACGGCATCAACCAGGCCATGCTCTCGGTCGGCATCCTCCTCGCGCCGGTGTTCTACCGGGTGGCCCGGGCCGCCGCGCTGCAGGTGTCCAGCTCGCCCTACGTCGAGGCGGCAACGCTCTCCGGCGCCTCCGCGAGCTGGGTGCTGCGCCGCCACATACTGCCCAAGGTGCTCGCCCCTCTGGGCATCTCCGCCGCGGGCGCGGCCGGCACCGGCCTGGTGATCGTCGCCAGCCTCACCTTCCTCGGCATCGGCGTCCAGCCCCCCGCCCCCACCTGGGGCGGCATCCTCGCCTCCGACCTGGGCTACCTGGACTACCAGCCCTACGCCCCCGTCTTCCCCATCGTCCTCATCGTCCTCACGGTGCTGGCCCTGAACCTTCTGGCCGATGTGCTGCGAGATGCCTCCGGCCAGTCCGGACGGGTGATGCTGAAGAAGCGTGCGCTGCGCAGGGCGGCGAAGAAGAGGCGCCGGTCGTCGGCGCCGATCCCCCAGCGTGCAGGAGAGCTGACATGAGCGACACGGTTCTCGCCGTCGACGACCTGACCGTCCACAACCACCTCGACGACACTCCGGCCGTCTCGGGCGTGTCGTTCGAGCTCTCCGCCGGCGAGGTGCTCGGCATCGTCGGGGAATCGGGGAGCGGCAAGACCATCACGTGCCGCGCGCTTCTCGGGGTGCTCCCCGATCTCTTCGAGGTCACCGGCGGCGCCATCCGGCTCCTCGGCCGCGACGTCACCTCCCTCACCGAGAGGGAGTGGACCCAGCTGCGCGGCAGCCGGATCTCGGCCGTGTTCCAGGACCCCGCCTCGTATCTGAACCCGTCCATCCCGGTCGGCAAGCAGCTGGAGGAGGTGCTGCGCGTCAAGAACCGGCTGCGCCGCAAGGATGCTCGCGCCAAGGCGATGGAGCTGCTGGCGGCCGTGCACATCCGCGACCCCGAGTACGTCTACCAGCAGTTTCCCCACGAACTGTCCGGCGGGATGCTCCAGCGCGTCCTGATCACCACCGCCATCGCCCCCGAACCGGCGATCCTCATCGCCGACGAGGCCACGACCGCCCTGGATGTCACCGTGCAGGCCGAGATCATCGATCTGCTCGCCGACCTCGCCGAGCGCCTGGGCCTGGCCCTGATCGTGGTCTCCCACGATCTCGCGGTAGTCGCTCAGCTGTGCCAGCAGATCATCGTCCTGCGAGGCGGCCTGGTCGTCGAACAGGGAGCGACCGACCAGGTGCTGTTCTCTCCCCGTCACGAGTACACCCGGCTGTTGCTGGAGGAGCATCACCGCTTCGGCCTGGAACGCTTCCTCACGTCCACGGAGCCGCGACCATGACCGACATCGCACCCCTGCTGTCCGTGGAGGGCGTCGACGTGCACTACGGGCGCGGGGCCCGCCGCAAGCAGGCCATCCACGCCGCAGACTTCGCCATCGCCCCGGGTGAGGTGGTCGGGCTCATCGGCGAGACCGGCTCCGGCAAGTCCACCCTCGCCCGCGCCATCATCGGGCTCGTGCGACCCGAGGCCGGCCGGATCGCCTTCCACGAGGAGGACCTCACCGCTCTCACCCCCGCCAAGTGGCGCGCCTTCCGCCGCACCGGCGTCATCCAGTACGTCTTCCAAGACCCGCTGCGCAGCCTCGACCCGGACATGACGCTGCACGACTCCGTCGCAGAGCCGCTGCTCATCCGAGGCGGTCTGACGCGCGCACAGATCACCGAGAAGGTCCGCCGGCAGTTCGGGAAGGTGCTCCTGGACGAGACCCTGCTGTCTCGCCTGCCCGGCCAGGTCTCGGGCGGGCAGCGTCAGCGGGCCGCCATCGCACGCGCCCTGCTCACCGAGCCACGGTTGCTGATCCTCGACGAGCCGGTCAGCGCGCTGGACTCGGCCAATCGCGTGCAGATCCTCGAACTGCTTCACGCTCTAGCAGGTCCCGACGTGGCCCTGCTGTTCATCTCGCACGACCTCGGTTCCGTCGCCGGCATCACCGATCGCGTCATCGTGCTCTACCGGGGCCGCATCGTGGAGGTCGATCGCACCGACTCGATCATCAACCGCCCCGCCCACCCGTACACGAAACTGCTCGTCGGCTCCGCGCCGACCCTCACCGCCGGGGGATCCGATCGTCAGTGGCGCGACCGGCTGCGCGCCGAGCTCGGCGCAGCCTGACACCACGCGATCCCGGTGATCCCGCCCACTGCGAAGGAGCCTCATGCCGATCACGCCACCGTCCCGCCCCGGCGTCGAAGTGATCCACATCCCCACCGCGCGCCCACCGGCCGAGGTCGACGTGCTCATCGTCGGCGCTGGCCCCTCCGGACTCGGTGCCGCCCTGGAACTGCGCCGCCACGGCGTCGATGTCGCGGTCGTCGACGCGGCGACGCAGGCCACCCTCGCCCGTGCGGGAGCGTTCGGACACTCCGCCCGCACCGTCGAGTTCTTCCGACAGTGGGGCGTGGTCGATCGCATCCGGAAGGAGTGGACGTTCCCGCCCGAGTGGAACCACGGGACCCTGCTGCTCACGTCGCTGGCGGGACACGAGCTGGCTGGGTCCACGCACCGCGACTTCGCCGGCGCCCGGCTCGCTCCGGGCTCGTTCGAGCAGGGCATCCGTCGCCCGCAGACCGTGCTGCAGAAGGTCTTCCTGCAGCACCTCGCCGAACAGCGCGTCACCGTCGCGGGCGGCTGGCGGGTCGTCGGCCTGGCCGAGGGCCCGGGCGGGGTCGACGTGCGGGTGCGCGCCGAGGGCGGCACGGAACACCGCAGCATCCGGGCGCGCTACGTCATCGGCGCCGACGGCTCGCGCAGCACCGTTCGATCGCTGGCCGCCATCGCCCGCTCCGGCGAATACGCCACGGAACGGCATTTCCGCGTCGTCGTCCGCACCCACGGTGACCCCTTCGACGCCGCCGGACGCTTTCCCAGCGCCACCAACATCATCGTCAACAACACCTACACCGGCTTCCTGGCCGCCCTCAACCAGACCGACTGGCGCATCCACGTCGGGCCATTCGCATTGACGCACCAGCCCACGGACGAGGAGTTCCTGGCGGTGGGCCGCTCCGCCTTCGGATCGGACGTCGAGCTCGAGGTGCTCACGGCCACACCCTTCTTCCGCAGCACGCGGATCGCCGACGCCTTCCGCAAGGGCCCGGTGCTGCTCGTGGGCGACGCGGCGCACGTTCGGACGCCCGGCGGGAATCTCGGCGAGGGCTTCGGCGACGTGTTCAACCTGGGCTGGAAGCTCGCGGCCGTCCTGCAGGGCACCGCGGGCGATGCCCTGCTGGACACCTACGACCAGGAACGGCGTCCGCACAACGAGCGCGTCGCCGCCCACGCCCTGGAGAGCAGCCGTGCCGGACAGGCCCGCTGGGAGGAGATCCGTCGCATAGGCGTTCCTGACGACGCGGACGGCAGCCCGGACGCGGTGGCCAGGCGACGGCGGATCGGAGCGATCCTCTCGGCCGGAGGCGAGCACGCGACCGGAGTCACGTTCGACGAGCGCTACGACCGCTCATCGGCGATCTGGTACGAGGCAGGCCGGCGTGCGGCGGATGAGACCTGGGACCCCCACCGATACCGGCCGAGCGGCCGTGCCGGGCACCGCGCCCCCAACGGTCACATCGACCCCTACGGCGACACCCTCTACGACCGGCTCGGCTCGCACGTCACCCTCCTCGTCCTCACCCAGGACGCCGCCATCGTGCCGGCGTTCCGTGCGGCCGCAGCGCGACGCGGCATCCCGCTGGACGTCGTGCACCTCGCCGACCGGACGGCACGGGAGCTCTATGGCGTCGACTACGCCCTGGTCCGTCCCGACCATCACGTCGCCTGGAGCGGTGACGCAAACGGTGATGCGGGCGGCGGCCTCGACGCGGGAGCCGTCCTCGACCGGGTGTACGGGCGCACCGGCGTCGGGGCGCAGCCGCGGGATGCGCTCGAGACGGCGGCCGTGGCGATCTGAGACGCCGGGCACGTCGGCTGTCGTCGCGCGATGTCGGGCGCTCCTCGGAGGCCAGTGAGCCCAGAGCCCCGGCAGTGAGCCCAGAGCCCCGGCAGTGAGCTCAGAGCCCCGGCAGTGAGCTCAGAGCCCCGGCAGTGAGCTCAGAGCCCCGGCAGTGTGGTTCGCGGGCCAACGGGCTCGATGAGACCGGGGCCGTCATCGCGCACCGGGCCTACCTCGTAGAACTCCAGGCCGGATGCCACGGCCACGCCCGCCCGCACCGCCTCATCGACGAGCCGCTGGTCGCCCACCACTGTGGGGTCGATCCAGTGCTGCCAGAGCTCTCTGGGCAGGATGACCGGATTTCGGTCGTGGATGTCGGCCAGAGTCCGCACGGCATCCGACGTGATGATCGTGGCGGTGAGCCGCCAGCGATCGGGGGCGTCGTCGGCCTTGGCGGGGTCGCGCCACCAGCTGTACATGGCGGCGAAGCCGAGCACGTCGTCATGCGGATCGCGGATGAAGTATGGGGTCTTATGCCCCTTCTCGCCCCGCCACTCGTAATAGCCGAGTGCGGGCACTATCGCCCGCTGCGAGCGGATCGGCTTGCGCCACAGCGGCTTCTCGGCGATGTCCTCCGCGCGCGCGTTGAAGGTCGGATAGCCCAGCTTGAGGGTGGTGGAGAACGACGGCACGAGTGACCAGTAGCCGACCTGGAACCGGTTCTCCGTGCCCTCCTCTCGGCGGGACGAGAACAGCACGGGGATGTCGTCGGTCGGCGCGATGTTCCACGACGGCGTCCACTCCTGAGGCTCCCTGCCCGTGGTGAGCACGAACTCGGCGATGAGCTCGTTGACGGTGTCGTCCATGGCGAATCGGCCGCACATGCGCGAACTCCTTGATAGGCGGATGAATCGGTGGGGTGGTGGCCACGACCGGGTGTGCCGATGCCCGGGGCGGCGGCGCTCCTGGTCGTCGTCGTGCGGCCCGAGATGAGTCCAGCCGCAGCTCGTCAGGGAAGGCTACTCGATGCCGGCGACATAGCGTATCGTCGAAGCTCCGGGCGCCAGCGACACGCCAGTAACGTTTGACAGTGTCGAAGGTATGTTCGAAACTGGGCGGGTGACCCTGCTTGCCGAACGCCTCGATGCGACGGTGGCGCATGACGCCCCCGTGGAGCGCGCCAGGGCCGACCTCGAGCGGCTGCTCGCCCTGCGATCCCGCATGGGCGAGCTGGAGCGCATCCGGGTGGACGTCGATGCGCTGCGCACCGATCCGGTGCTGGCCGATCTGCTGCCGGGAGGAGGGCTGCAGCCCGGCGGCGTCTACTCCGTGCTGGGGTCGACCTCCCTGATCATGGCGTTGCTGAGCGGCCCGAGCTCGGAGGGCGCGTGGTGCGCCGTGGTGGGGATGCCCGGCTTCGGGGTGGAGGCGGCGGCCCGTCTGGGAGTCGACCTCGGGCGGCTCGTGCTGGTGCCCCGGCCCGGGGACTCCTGGCTCACCGTGACGGCGGCCCTTGCCGATGCCGTGAACGTGGTCGTCACCGCCCCGGGTTCCCGGGTGAGCGATGCCGAGGCGGCTCGCCTGGCCGCTCGCCTGAGGCAGCGCGGCACGGCACTGCTCGTGCACGGCGACTGGCCACGGGCGGACGCCCGCATGGCGGTGGCGTCCAGCAGCTGGACCGGCGTCGGTGACGGGCACGGCTACCTGGCCGCCCGCGAGGTCACAGTGGCGGTGCAGAGCCGGTGGCGGGGGCGGAGCCGACAGGCACGGATCGCGCTGCTGCCGAGCGGAGGACTGCGGCGCCTGCAGCAGCCGAGCACGATGGCCGACGATCCGGCGCGGGAGGACTCGATCCACGGTGGTCGGGAGCATGCGACGGCTCCATGGCGCCGCACGTCCTTGCCGGCGCGGCCGGTCGGCCCGGACAGCGCGGTCGGGCACAGCGCGGTCGGGTGAGGATCACGGGGAGGCCAGGACCACATGGAGGTCACGAGAGCGGCCGGCGTGGCGAACGCCGGGTCCGGGTCCCGGTCACCGGGCAGGACCATCGTGCTGTGGTGCCCGGACTGGCCGGTGCGGGCCGTGGTGGCGGCCGGATCGGCGGAGGACGGGCATCCGATCGCGCTCATCGAGCGAGGGCTCGTGTTCGCATGCTCCGCCCAGGCGCGCCGGGCGGGTGTGCGCCGTGGGCTGCGGGTGCGGGAGGCCCAGGCGCGTTGCGCAGCCCTCACGGTTCTGCGCTATGACCCGGCGGTCGATCAGCGCGAGTTCGACCCCCTGCTGACGGCGATAGAGCAGGCGGTGCCCGGTGTGCAACCCGTCCGTCCCGGGCTGTGCGCGTTGCGCGCGCGCGGTCCGGCGAGGTTCTATGGCGGGGAGGATGCCGCGGCGCACCAGCTGCTGCACATCGCCGCCGAGCACGGCGCCCCCGATGCCTGTGTCGGCGTCTCCGACGGGCCGTTCGCCGCAGAGCAGGCGGCGAGGCTGGCCCTGCGCACGGGGCGCACTCTGATCGTGGAGCCGGGAGGATCGGCCGGCTTCCTCGCGCCTCTTCCCGTCGACGTGCTCGACACGGAGGGCGCAGGCGTGGATGCTGCCGAGGGGGGACGCGCGACCGGTGGCGCCGGATCGAGCCCGTTCGTGACCCTGTTGCATCGGCTCAGCCTGGACACGCTCGGCGCGATCGCCGCACTGGATCCGCTCGACCTGGAGGACAGGTTCGGTGAGCTCGGCACCCGCGTGCACACCCTGGCGCGGGGTGCGGAGCGCACCGTGGTGATGCCTCGCGAGCCGCAGGAGGTGTTCGAGCGCACGGTGGCGTTCGAGCCCGGGCTGGAGCGTGCGGACGAGGTGGCCTTCGCCTTCCGGCGCACCGCCGACGATCTCGTGGCGTCCCTGACCGCGGCGAGGCTGGTCGCGACCGCGATCACCGTCACCGTGGTCTCCGAGTCCGGAGCGATCAGCGAGCGCACGTGGCTGCACCCGCGATGGTTCACCGCGGGCGATGTCGTCGACCGGGTGCGATGGCAGCTGCAGGGCGCCGATGCCGCCGGCGGGCTGGACTCACCCGTCGTGCGGGTGGTCGTGACGCCGGAGTCGGTGGATGCGGCGGCACATCACGAAGACGGCCTGTTCGGCGGCGGCCCCGACGAACGTGTGCACCACGCGCTCTCTCGCGTGCAGAGCATGCTCGGGCATGACGCCGTCGGCACGGCGGTCATGGGCGGCGGCAGGATGCTCGCCGAGCGTGCTGTGCTGGTGCCATGGGGAGACCCGGTTCCGGGTGCCCTCTCCCGCGACTACGCGAAGCCGTGGCCAGGAGCGCTCCCTCCCCCGCTCCCCGCGACGGTGTACTCGCCGCCGGTGCGGTGCGCGGTGCTGACGGCGTCCGGCACCGCCGTCGTCGTGGACGAGGACGGCGCCCTCATCGCGGATCCCGCTGCCTTCGCCCCCGCCGTCGGCAGCCGATGCGTTCGGGTCACGGGGTGGGCCGGCCCGTGGCCCGTCGAGGAGCGCTGGTGGGATGCGGACGCCGCCCGCAGCGTGCACCGGCTGCAGCTCGTGGATGAGACCGGGAACGCCTGGCTCGTGCTGTTCGAGCACGGCGAGTGGATGCTGGAGGCCCGCTATGACTGAGCGATCGGCCCTCGGGAGGGGCATGCGTCGGCGGCCACCGGCGCCGGCCATCCGGCGGGCGGCGGGCGTCGAGCGGAGAGGGGACTGAATGGGCTGGAGGAATCCTGCGATCACGTGGTCGGAGCTGGAGCGCACCCTCTCGGCGCGCAGGCCGCCGGAGGGGGATCCCGCGGCGTTGGACTCCCCCGCTCGCAGTGTCAGGCGGCGGGCGTATCACGGCGAGCCCGTCATGCCGGTCGACGGCCCGTACGTGCCGTACGCCGAGCTGCACGCGCACTCCAACTTCAGCTTCCTCGACGGGGCGAGCGACCCCGAGCGGCTGGTCGAGGAGGCCGCCAGGCTGCGCCTGGACGCCATCGCCCTCACCGACCACGACGGGCTGTACGGGATCGTGCGGCTCGCCGAGGCGGCGGAGACGCACACGAGGGTGAAGACCGTGTTCGGCGCCGAGCTGTCGCTGGGGCTGAGCGCGCCGCAGAACGGCGAGCCGGATCCGCAGGGATCACATCTGCTCGTGCTCGCTCGCGGCGAGGAGGGCTACCACCGGCTGGCCGGCGCGATCACCGATGCGCAGCTGCATCCCGACGCCGAGAAGGGTCGCCCGGTCTACGACCTCCGTCTGCTCGCCGAGCAGGCCGGCGGTCACCTCACCGTGCTCACCGGGTGCCGCAAGGGAGCGGTGCGGCAGGCGCTCGGGCGCGGGGCGGACGAGGGTGTCCCGCCGGACGCCGCCGCGGCATCGGAGGCCCTGGACGAGCTCATCGAGCTGTTCGGCGCCGAACACGTGGTGGTGGAGCTGTTCGACACCGGGGCTCCGCTGGATGCCGTGCACAACGACGCGCTGTATGCGCTGGCGGAGCAGAAGGGGCTGGCATCCGTCGCCACCGGACTCGTGCACTATGCCACCAGGGCGGAACGTCCACTCGCCACGGCCATGGCCGCGGTGCGCGCCCGGCGCAGCCTGGACGAGCTGGACGGCTGGCTGCCCGCCGGGGCCACCGCGCGGCTGCGATCCGGCGCGGAGATGGCCAGACGGTTCGCCCGGTATCCGGGGGCGGTGGAGCGCACGGTCGAGATCGCGGGCAGCCACGCCTTCCCCCTGAGGTCGGCCAGGCCGAGGCTGCCCGGGATCGAGCTGCCCGACGGGCAGACCCCGATGAGCCATCTGCGCGAGCTCGTCGCACAGGGGGTCGCCGAGAGGTATCCGGCCGACTACTCCCATGCCGGAGCCGAGGCGATAGCGGCGCGCATGGAGAAGGAGCTGAAGGTGATCGAGGAGAAGGACTTCCCCGGCTACTTCCTCATCGTGCACGACATCGTGCGGTTCGCGAGAGAGCACGGCATCCTCTGCCAGGGGCGCGGCTCGGCGGCGAACTCGGCGGTCTGCTTCGCACTGGGCATCACCTCGGTCGACTCGATCCAGTACGACCTGCCGTTCGAGAGGTTCCTCTCCAGCCTCCGGCCGGAGGAGCCCGACATCGATGTCGACTTCGACGCCCGCCGACGCGAAGAGGTCATCCAGTACGTGTTCGCCAAGTACGGCAGGCGCAACGCGGCCCAGGTCGCCAATGTGATCAGCTATCGGCCGAAGAACGCGGTGCGCGACATGGCCAAGGCCCTCGGGCACTCCCCCGGCCAGCAGGATGCCTGGTCCAAGCAGGTGGAGAGGTACGGGGCGCCCGCGCGGACGGTGAGGGCCGGCTCCCGCGGCGACGCCCCGGCCCGCCGGTTCGGCGAGAACGACGACCATGACATCCCGGACGAGGTCGTCGTGCTCTCCGAGCAGCTGCTGCGTGCGCCACGGCACCTGGGCATCCACTCCGGTGGCATGGTGCTCACCGAGCGCCCGATCGGCGAGGTGTGCCCGATCGAGCCCGCGCGGATGGAGAACCGCACGGTGCTGCAGTGGGACAAGAGCGACTGCGAATGGATGGGCCTGGTCAAGTTCGACCTGCTCGGCCTGGGCATGCTCGCCGCCCTGCAGTACATGTTCGACATGGTCGAGCAGCATCTCGGTGAGAGGTGGACGCTCGCCGGCATCCCCAAGGAGGAGCCCGCCGTCTACGACATGCTGTGTCGGGCTGATGCCATCGGCGTCTTCCAGGTGGAGAGCCGCGCTCAACTGGGCACGCTTCCCCGCCTGCTGCCGCGTGAGTTCTACGACCTGGTCATCGAGGTCGCGTTGATCCGGCCCGGCCCGATCCAGGGCGGCGCGGTGCACCCGTACATCCGCAGGCGCTCAGGCGTCGAGACGGTGACGTATGCGCATCCCGATCTCGAGCGGGTGCTGAAGCGCACGCTGGGCATCCCGCTGTTCCAGGAGCAGGTGATGCAGATGGCGATGGCGGTCGGAGACTGCTCGCCCGGCGACGCCGATCTGCTGCGCCGCGCGATGGGCTCCAAGCGCGGCATCGAGAAGATCGGCACGCTGCGCGACAAGGTGTTCGCAGGCATGGCGAGACGCGGGCTCGACGACACGGCGGCGCAGGGCATCTGGTCGCAGATCCAGGCATTCGCCGATTTCGGCTTCGCCGAGAGCCATGCGCTGAGCTTCGCCCTGCTCGTCTACGCGAGCTCCTGGTTCAAGCTGCACTATCCCGCCGCGTTCCTCGCCGCGCTCGTCAAGGCCCAGCCGATGGGCTTCTACTCGGCCCAGACGCTGACGCAGGATGCGGTGCGGCACGGCGTGGCGGTGCGTCATGCGGACATCCAGCGATCCGGGGTTCATCCGGACCTCGAGCCGATCGACGGCGACGCGCCATCGATCGGCCCGACCGGCATGGACTCCTGTCTCGAGAAGGTCCAGCCGCCGGTGCCGAAGGACTTCCTCCGCTCGGCACCGGATGACTCCCCTGCGCACCGCAGAGACGGCTCGCTGGCCGTACGTCTCGGCCTCGCGGGGGTGAACACCATCGGTGAGGACCACGCCCGGCGCATCGTCGCCGAGCGCGATGCGGGCGGCCCGTATGCGAGCATGCACGACCTCGCGCGCCGGGTCGGGCTCAGCGCCTCCCAGCTGGAGGCGCTGAGCGCGGCCGGTGCGTTCGAATCCCTCGGCATGACCCGCAGACAGTCCCTGTGGTCGGCGGGCTCGGCGTCTCGGGAACGGAGGGAGCACCTGCCATCGACCTCGGTGACGGTGCAGCCGCCGCTGCTGCCGGTGCTGACGGATGCGGAGCAGGTCGTGTACGACCTGTGGGCGACGGGGATCTCGCCGGGCGACCACCCGATGCGGCATGCGCGATCCGCCCTCTCGGCGCGAGGCGTCCGTCGGATCGCCGAGCTGTCGAAGACGGACACGGGCACGCGCGTCGAGGTCGCCGGGGTGGTGACGCACCGGCAGCGGCCCATGACGGCCAGCGGCATCACCTTCCTGAACATCGAGGACGAGACGGGGCTGCTCAACGTGATCTGCGGTGTGGGAGTCTGGGCACGCTATCGCCGGGTCGCACGCGACTCCGCGGCACTGGTGGTGCGGGGCATCCTGGAACGATCGGCGGAAGGCGTCGTGAACATCGTCGCCGATCGGTTCGAGAGCCTTCCGGTGAAGGCGCGCACCACGTCCCGGGACTTCCAGTAGATGCCCCGGAGGCGGCGGCGGGCATCAGCCGGGCTTGACGCTGTTGTCCCTCGACTTGCCCGGCGCTCCGGCGCTGTTAGGGCCGGGGGGCTCGTCCATGAGATGCAGGCCCTGCGTGCTGTTCGCCGAGAGGGTGAGCAGCTCGATCCAGTCCCGATTGATCGCCGGCTGCTTGCTCCCGGAGTAGCGGAAGTAGAGCGGTATCGACGGGTCGATCCACACCGAGCTGCGACCGTCGCCCACCGAGATGTCGTCCTTCCAGGTGAAGAAGAACCCCTCCCGGCGTCGCAGCTTGGCGCCGATGACCACTTGCAGGTGGGCGAGCACGCGGTCCTCGAACTTCACCTCGATGTCCGGTCCGCCGTACAACAGAGCCCCCACGACAACCTCCTGATGTGCGTCACCCATGACCGACGGTGATCGGGTCGCCTGGACAGCATACGTGAGCCGACGCCCCGTCCCGTCACTGTCAAGCCCTGTTCCCGCTTCCCGCGCGTGTCTACCGTTGGAGTCGCTCAAGACGACACCCGAGAAGAAGGAGGGGCCATGGGAGCCGACGAGAAGGCCGAGAACAAGAAGGACGAGCTCTGGGGGAAGGGCAAGGAGGCCATCGGCAAGGCGACCGGCGACGAGGAGCTCGAGTCGCAGGGGAAGCTGGACCAGACCAAGGCCAACCTCAAGCAGGCCGGCGAGAAGCTGAAGGACGCGTTCACCCGCAACGACTGAGAGCCTCCTCGACATGCGGGACCGTCGTCGGACGGTCCCGCATGATCGTCTGCGGCGGGAAGCTCACCCGCGATCGCGGCGTGCCAGGACCGGCAGCAGAATCCACAGCAGCACGAGGACCAGTGCTGCGGCGCCGCCGGCGGCGTACGACGCACCCCGCCCCACGACCACGTCGAAGATGAACAGCACGACTCCCACCACCAGCAGGCCGACCGCGATCAGCGTGATGCGCAGCAGCACGTTGCCGATCGTCACCAGCTCCTCCTTGACCCGACGGCGGAACAGCCAGCGATGCAGGGTCACCGGCGTGAGGTTGAGCGCGGTCGCCGCGGCGGCCAGGCACACCAGCACCAGGTAGACCACCGACGCATAGCGGTCCAGCGTCGCGAACCTGGGCTGGAAGGCCAGGGCCAGCAGGAACCCGGTGATGATCTGGGTTCCGGTCTGAGTGACCCGCAGCTCCTGGAGGATGTCGGCCCAGTTCCGATCCGACCGCTGCGCCTGCGTCTCGGGGCGCCCGTCGCCGGGGATGTCGTCGTCGCGGTGATCCACGAGGTGAATGCTAGGACGAGTGCTCGCCGGTGCGCATCCGTCCTCGCCCGAGCCGTCCCGAGCTCCGACGAGGAGCCCGGACCGTCAGCGATGCCCCAGGCGCTTGCGCAGCAGATCGATCCTGGCCTGCAGCTGGGTCACGCTGGCCTGTGCCACCGCCGGGCCGCCGCACGTCCGCCGCAGCTCGGCGTGGATGAGGCCGTGAGGCTCCCCCGTGTTCTTGGCGTACAGCCCCACGAGGCTGTTGAGCAGGCTGCGCTGCTCCTTGAGCGTGCGGTACACCGGCGGCGGTGTCGCGGGGGCGTCCCCGGGGGGCCGGCGGTTCGCGGCGCGCTTCGCCTGTCGTGCCTGGCGGGAACGGAGGAGCTCGTGCACCTGGTCGGGCTCCAGCAGCCCGGGGATGCCGATGAAGTCCCACTCCTCGTCGCTTCCCGGCTCCGCACGGCCGCCGAAGTCGGCGCCGTCGTACACCACACGATCGAACGCAGCGTGCGAGTCGAGCGGCTCGAATGCGAACTCCTGCTGCAGCGAGTCGGACGCCCTCTCGGCCCGTTCCGCGGCCGCCACGAGGGCGTCCTCCGGGTTCCACAGGTCACCGTCGCCGTCCTCGGCCGGCCGGTCGAGCGCGTGGTCGCGCTCCAGCTCGAGCTGCCCGGCGAGCGCGACGAGCACCGGAACGTCGGGCAGGAACACCGTCGCGGTCTCGCCACGCCGCCTGGCACGGACGAACCGGCCGAGCGCCTGGGCGAAGAACAGCGGGGTCGAGGCGTTGGTGGCGTACACGCCGACCGCGAGGCGCGGCACGTCGACGCCCTCCGAGACCATGCGCACGGCGACCATCCAGCGCGAGGTGCCGCGCGAGAACTCCTCGATCCGCTCGCTGGACTCCTTCTCGTCGGAGAGCACCACGGTGACCCTCTGGCCGCAGATTCCCTCCAGGATGGCCGCGTACGCGCGGGCGGCGACCTGGTCCGTCGCGATCACCAGGCCGCCGGCATCGGGAACCTGCTGGCGGACCTCGCTGAGCCGGCGATCCGCGGCGTGCATGACCTGGGGGATCCACTCCCCCTTCGGGTCGAGCGCCGTGCGCCAGGCCTGCGCGGTGATGTCCTTCGTGTTGCCCTCGCCGAGCCGGGCCTCCATCTGATCCCCGGTCTTGGTGCGCCAGCGCATGTGGCCTGCGTACACCATGAACAGCACGGGACGCACGACGCCGTCGCGCAGCGCCCGCCCGTACCCGTAGTCGTAGTCCGTGCGAGAGATGCGGATGCCCTCCTCGTTCTGCAGATAGGTCACGAACGGGATGGGCGCGGTGTCGCTGCGGAACGGGGTTCCGGTGAGCGAAAGCCTGCGGGTGGCGTGCTCGAAGGCCTCACGGATGGAATCGCCCCAGCTGAGCGCGTCCCCTCCGTGGTGCACCTCGTCCAGGATGACGAGGGTGCGGCGCTCGAGCGTGATGTCACGGTGCAGCGCCGCGTTCACCGCGACCTGTGCGTAGGTCACGGCCACCCCGCGGTAGTGCGCACCGTAGCGGCCGTCCGCGTTCCTGAAGCTCGGGTCGATCGGGATGCCGACCCGCGCGGCCGCCTCCGCCCATTGGCGTTTCAGGTGCTCGGTCGGGGCCACGACGGTGACGCGCTCCACCGTGCGGCGCTTCAACAGCTCGACCGCGAGTCGCAGCGCGAACGTGGTCTTTCCCGCCCCGGGGGTGGCCGCCGCGAGGAAGTCGCGGGGCTCGTGCCGGAAGTACGCCTCCAGCGCCTCCGCCTGCCACGCGCGCAGCTTGCTGGCGGTCCCCCAGGGGGCCCGTGCGGGAAAGGACGGAGAGAGGTGCTCGATGGCCCACGTCCCCACAGCGGCGTCGTGACGCTGCGCGGAATCCTCGCCCGAAGCGGATGTCACGGTCGGGTCGCTCACGGGCCTCCAGGGTAACCGACCCCGCAGACGCCCACGCACGGTCCGCACAGCCCACTGTGAGGCCACGGAGCAGAATGGGCGCATGACGGAACCGCTCCACCCCTTCCACCGGTATGTCGCGCTGGGCGACTCGTTCACGGAGGGGATCGGCGATCCGGATCCGAACGCCCCTGGCGGCGTCCGCGGCTGGGCGGATCGGGTCGCCGAGGTGCTGGCACGCTGCGCCGACGACTTCGCGTACGCCAACCTCGCCGTGCGGGGCAAGCTGATTCGGCAGATCGCCGACGACCAGGTGGACGCCGCGCTGGCCCTGGAGCCCGACCTGATCACCATCTCGGCAGGTGGCAACGACGTGATCCGCCCGGGAACCGACCCCGACGAGATCGGCGCCATCTTCGACGACGTGATCGCCCGGCTCTCGGTCGCGGATGCGACGATCGTGGTGTTCACCGGGGTGGACGTCGGCTTCTCCCCGGTCTTCCGGCCGCTGCGCGGCAAGGTCGCGATCTACAACGAGAACGTGCGTGTGGTCGCGGGCAGGCGCGGGTGTCTGGTCGCGGACCAATGGGGGCTCAAGGACGTGCAGGACCAGCGCGTGTGGTCGGCGGACCGTCTGCACATGAATCCGCTGGGGCACCACGCCGTTGCGCGGATGGTGCTCGACACGCTCGGAGTGCCGCACGATCTGCGGCCTGCTGAGCCCGAGCCGTTGCCGCCGCGCACGTGGCGTCAGGCGCGCGCCGAAGACCTGTCCTGGGCCGCGGAGTACTTCGTGCCGTGGATCGTGCGTCGGGTCCGCGGAGTCTCCAGCGGAGACCACAGGCTGCCGAAGCGTCCCGAGCCCGCGCCGGTCACCGTGGCGGGCGACGAGGACGCCGCGATGTGAGACGGGCGCAGCCGTTCATGGCAGCAGCAGCTGCGGATGGGTCAGCCGCCAGCCGAGGCCGGGGTCGGTGACCGCCCGCGTCGGCGTGAGCCGGCTGGTGAAGCTCTGGCCTCCCCCGGTGAAGGTGACGGTGCCGACGCTCTGTCCCGGCTTCGCGAGCGTGACCGGCGCCAGCCTCACCCGCACCATGATCGGCGTGTCCGAGAACACGAAGATGCTGCCCCGCCTCACGCTCTTCAGCGTCGCCGTCTCACCCCACACGCTCCGATACGTGCCGTACGTCGTCGCCGTGCCGACCCGAACCTCGTGGAAGCCGGCCTCCACGCTCTTCAGCAGCGGCGGCACGTCCGACCACAGGCTGGAGTAGTCCGGGGCGCCCATCACCACGCCGACGAGCCTCAGAGCATGCCCGTGCACGGTCACCGACGCGGAGAACAGCAGGCAGTGCCCGGCCTGGTCGGTCCAGCCGGTCTTGATGCCGTCGATGCCGTCGTGTCCCAGCAGCTTGTTCCCGTTCTCGACGGCGCCGGCGCCTGGCAGGTCGGCGGATGCCGTGTCGACTATCCCCGCGAGCACGGGGTCGGCGACCACCAGCTTGCCGATTCCCACCAGGTCGGAGGGCGTGCTCACGCTGCCCGGGTCGAGGCCGGACGGGTCGGTGACACGCGTGTCCGCGAAGCCGTGCGAGGCGAGCCAGGAGCCGGTGTACGCGAGGTAGGCGTCGAGCGAACCGAAACCCCAGATCGCCAGCGAGATGGCGTAGTTGTTCGCGCTGGGCAGCAGCATCGCCGTCAGCGCCTGCCGCTCGGTGAGCTGCTCCCCCGCCAGCACCGGCGCCCAGGAGCCGTCCTCGTCGCGCACCTGCTGCAGGATGTCCACATCGGCGCCGGTGAAGGTGATGGTCGGCCCGTCACTGCCGGCGGGGATCGGATGCCTGTCGAGCAGCACCAGGGCCGTGATCGTCTTCGTCATGCTGGCGATGGGGGCGCTCTGCGTGCTGCCGTCAGCCACGAGCAGGCCGTCGCGGCCCGTCAGCCCCACCGCGGCGCTGCCCCAGGGAGGGAAGGCGGGCTGCACGGCGGCGGGATGGATCGTCGTGGAACCGGATGCCGCCTCGGCGGCCTCCGGCAGCGGTGCGATCGCCGCGAGCAGGGTGTAGACCGCAGCCGCGATGACGAGCCCGAGCGTGCCGAACACCACGACGCGGCGAGGGCGGAACCGCCGTCGCCGCGGTGAAAGCGGCCCGGCACCGGTGCCGCGTCCCGGCCCGAGGCCTTCGGCGACGGAGGCGTCCGACGGCTCTCCGGAGCGGTCCTGTCGGCCGGCATCGGAGGGGGTCTCGCGCACGGCTGACATGCTACGTGTCCGATCCTGTGCGGTTCGTGGAACCGGCGGCGCGCACGCGTAGCGCGTAGAGCGCCACCGCTGCCGCGGCGGCGACGTTCAGCGAGTCCACCCCGTGCGACATCGGGATCGTCACCACCGTGTCGGCGATCGCGAGGGCGCGGCGGCTGAGCCCGTCGCCCTCGGCGCCCATCGCGATCGCGACGCGCTCGGGCGCTCTGGCGGCGAAGGCGTCCAGGGTCACGGCGTCCTGGGCCAGGGCGAGTGCGGCGAGGTGGAAGCCGTGGTCGCGCAGCCGAGGGGCGGCATCCGACCATTCGCCGATACGAGTCCATGGCACCTGCAGCACGGTGCCCATGCTGACGCGAACGCTCCGCCGGTACAGCGGGTCGGCGCAGCGCGGGGTGACCAGCACCGCGTCGGCGCCGAGCCCGGCCACGGCGCGGAAGGCGGCGCCGACGTTCGTGTGGTCGACGATGTCCTCCAGGATCACCACGCGGCGGGCCCCGGCGAGCACGTGCTCCAGAGCGGGCAGAGGCGGACGGTGCATGGCCGCGATCGCCCCTCGGTGCAGGTGGAATCCGGTGAGCGACCGTAGGACGTCCTCCCCTCCGACGTAGACCGGCAGGGAGGGGAAGCCCGTGAGCAGCGGCTCGATGTCGGCGAGCCGGTTCTCGTGCACGAGCACGGAGCGCGGGACGTGTCCCGCCTCCAGGGCCCGCCTGATCACCTTCGTGGACTCTGCCAGGTACAGGCCGCCCGCGGGCTCGAGCGCTCGGCGCAGAGCGACGTCCGTGAGTCGTGTGAAGTCGGCGAGCTCCGGCACGTCCACGGTGTCGATGGGGATGATCCGCATGGCGAGACTTCCAGGGCGGGGAAACAATTCGGAAAACTGCGCTGTTTACACTGACGCCGAGGGGGCTTCAGTGAGTACAGCGACGAGAGCGGACGAGGCGATCGACTCCGCCATCGACATCCTCGCAGACCGGTCGGTCGCCGTGCTGACGGGAGCGGGCGTCTCCACCGACTCGGGCATCCCGGACTATCGCGGCGAGGGCGCGCCACGCCGCACGCCGATGTCGTTCGCGCAGTTCCTCGGCGACCCGCGGTCGCGCAAGCGCTACTGGGCCGGGAGCCACCTCGGCTACAGCCGGTTCCGTGCGGCCGTGCCCAACACGGGGCACCTCGCGCTCGCCCGCATGGAGGTCGCCGGGGTGGTCCGCGGCGTCGTGACGCAGAACGTCGACGGCCTGCACAGCCGCGCGGGGTCACGTCGCGTGGTTCCGCTGCACGGGGCCATGGATCGTGTCGTGTGCCTCACCTGCGGGCAGATGTTCGCCCGCGACGACATCGAGCGGCAGATCGAGGCGCTCAATCCCTGGCTGGCGCTGCCCGAGGCGGTGAACATCGCGCCGGACGGTGACGCCGAGGTCGCCGACGCGGACTCCTTCGTCATCCCGGCGTGCAGCGTGTGCGGCGGTCCGCTCAAGCCGGATGTGGTGTTCTTTGGCGAGTTCGTGCCGCCGCTGCGGTTCGAGGCCGCCCGCGAGCTCGTCGACACGGCCGACGCGCTCCTCGTCGCCGGGTCGTCGCTCGCGGTCAACTCGGGCATCCGCCTCGTCGAGCAGGCGCGACGACGTAGGCTGCCGATCGTGGTGATCAATCGTGGAGATACCAAGGGTGACGGACGGGCGACGCTCAAGCTCGATGCCGGAACCTCCGAGACCCTTCTCGCGCTTGCCGACGCGCTGATCCGGTGAGCGGGCACGCCACCCTGCTCACACTGGTGCGACACGGCGAGACCGACTGGAACCGGCAGCGGCGCATCCAGGGCTCAACGGACGTGCCGTTGAACGCGACGGGTATCGCTCAGGCGGCGGCCGCGGCCGCCGGGCTGGCGGGCGCCGGCTACGGCGTCGTGTACTCCAGTCCGCAGGCACGCGCGCTGCTGACCGCCCGGATCCTCGCTGAGGCCGCCGGCATCGGGATGCCGAGGGTGCGCCCCGAGCTGCGGGAACGGGCCTTCGGCATGGCGGAGGGCCTCACCGATCGCGAGATCGCCGAACGGTTCCCCGACGAGATACCCGGTCGCGAGACCCGTGAGTCGGTGGTGCGCCGGGCGTTTCCGGTGCTGGAGGAGATCGCGGAGCGGCACTTCGGTGAGGCCGTCCTCGTGGTCACGCACGGCGCCGTGATCGGCTCCATCGTGCGTCACCTCACCGGTGGCGCGCACCCGGAACCGGGAGAAGCGATCCGCAACCTGTCGCTCAGCCATCTGTGTCACGAGCGAGGGCAGTTGCGTCTGCGCGAGTTCAACGTGCCGTCGCACGATCCCGAGTCGCTGGAGCTGTGGTCCGAGGCGGAGGCCGTCCCCGCCGCGGCGACTCAGGAGGAGGAGCCGACACCCGCGGACGCTGCCGGCCCGCCGTCGCCCGGTTCGCCGGCGACCTCTCGCAGCACCTCCAGCAGCACGGCGGCCGACCCCGCCCAGGTGTAACGGGATGCCGCGTCGACGCTGAGTCTCGAGCGTCGGGCCCACTCCCCCGCTTCCTCCAGCGACCGCACGGCCCGGGCGAATGCGGCGGGGTCGTCGGGATCCGCGTACACGGCAGCGTCCCTGCCGATCTCACGGAAGACGGGGATGTCGCTCACCACCGCCGGGGTGCCCACCCGCATCGCCTCGACGACCGGGATGCCGAACCCTTCGTCACGTGACGCCGAGACGAAGGCGGTGGCGCGGCGCAGAGTGCGGAAGTACTCCTCGTCGCTCGCACCGTCGTGGAACACGAGATCCGCGTTCGGTTCCGTCGCCAGCAGTCGCTCGCGCTGCGCGTGCGTCACCCGGCTCATCAGGTGCAGCCGGTACCCCGGAAGCATTCCCGTCGCACGCACCAGGGTCTCGACGTTCTTGTAGGGCATGAACGAGCCCATGTACACGAGCGACCTAGCCTCCGGCGCCTCGCGCGGCGAGGTCGGGATGTCGCCCGGCACGTCGGGCGCGTTCGGCACCACCCGCACCGGTCTTCGGGTGAGGCGGTGGCGTGCGAGGAGCTCACGGGTGGTCTGCGAGACGGCGACGACGGCGTCGGCCCGGTTCAGGAGCATCCGCTGCGGCCACCACGTCAGGTGGTACAGCCTCCAGATGCCCCTGATCAGGGCGGGCAGGTCGCGGGGCGGCGTGCGGTTGCGGTAGTAGATGAGGTCGTGCACGGTCAGCACGAGCCGGTATCGACGGCCGAATGACCCCATGGTCTGCATCGGGGTGAACACGACGTCGGGCTTCAGCCGGTTCACCTGCCGGGCGACGAGCGGCTCGCGAACGCTGGTCGGCGCCGACGCCATGGCCCACGGCAGCTCCGGCAGCATCGCCAGCTGGGCCTGGTCGCTGATCAGCATGGTCACCTCGTGCAGCCTCGCCAGCTCGTGCACGAGGGAGGCCGTGTAGCGGCTGATGCCGTCGTGCCGGCCGATGCGCGTGTAGCGGCAGTCGAACACGATCTTCATGCCAGGCCGCCCGTCACGGCCGATCGGCGAGGAACGTGCGGATCCGCATCGCTGCCTCTTCGGGGGCCTCGTAGTGCACGAGGTGCCCGACACCGTGCACGACGTGCAGGAGCGCGTCGGGGAAGAGGGTCTGCAGCCGCCGCTGTGCTGGAAGGGGGGTGATGTCGTCCCGGTCGGCGGCGATGAGCAGCACGGGGGTGTCGACGCGTGACGCGTACTCGGAGACGTCGTGGCCGACGGATGCCTGGAACGCCTCCAGGACGACCGTCCGGTTCGCGAACGCGCTGAAGTACCGGGCGTGCTGGTCGTGGATCCACCGGCGCAGCGCACGGTCACGGCTCTTCGCCATGGCCGAGCTCATCACGCGCACGATCGCCGCGTTGCGCAGCAGGCCGAAGCCCAGCGCCTCGGGCAGCGCGGCCGACAGCCAGTAGTAGAAGATGGCGAGTCGTGTGAACACGGCCCGCGGGCCCTTCAGGGCCGGCGCGCCGATCGGGTTGACCAGCACCACCAGGTCCGGCCGTGCCGTGTCCGACGGCTCGAGGTGGTCGGCGAGCATGCCGGCCACGACGATGGAGCCGAACGAGTGGCCGAGGAGCACGAGCCGCCCCCCGGGACGGACCGCGGCGAGGAAGTCATGCAGCCATGCGGCGTAGCCGTCGATGTCGTGCCGGCGGCGCAGCGGTTCCGATGCGCCGAATCCCGGCAGGTCGGGCACGATGGCGCGCACGTCCGGGGGAAGCCGGGCGGCGATCGGCTCCAGTCCGTGGTGGTCGCCGCGGAATCCGTGCACGAGGACGATCGTGGTCGAGGCATCCGTGGCGCCGTACTCCCAGTAGGCCGTGCGGGTGCCCAGCACCGGGACGGCGTGGTCGCGCGGGTGCGCTGCGGCGTGCGCATGCGGCGCGGGACGGGCGGACATCATCGACTAGTGTAGGCGGGCGGACGGCGTGGTCCCCGCGCGCGGCGTCGCCCTCGTGCATGTGTCCGGCGTCGCCCTCGTGCATGTGTCCGTCTTCGGCTCGTCCGCACGCGACCCTAGACTCGTCAGGACGCCACTCGCGCATGACATGGTCATTCGAACACCCCCTTTCGAACCATCCGGCACACCCGCAGTCGCAGGAGGACCGTACGTGAGCTTCACCGCCCCGATCCAGCTGCCCGGCCTGACCCTTGACCCCCAGTGGTACCGGCGCGCCGTGTTCTACGAGGTGATGGTCCGCTCCTTCGTGGACAGCAACGGCGACGGCACCGGCGACATCCAGGGCCTGATCTCGAAGCTCGACTACCTGCAGTGGCTGGGGGTGGATGCGCTCTGGCTCCCGCCGTTCTTCACCTCGCCGCTGAGGGACGGCGGCTACGACGTGTCGGACTACCGCACGATCATGCCCGAGTTCGGCACGCTGGACGAGTTCCAAGACCTGGTGACGAAGGCTCACGAGCGCAACATGCGGATCGTCATCGACCTTCCGCTGAACCACACCAGTGATCAACACGAGTGGTTTCTGCAGTCGCGCAGCAACCCCGACGGCCCGTACGGGGATTTCTACGTGTGGAGCGACACGGACGAGAAGTGGCCGGACATCCGCATCATCTTCACCGACACCGAGGAGTCGAACTGGGCGTTCGACTCCGAGCGTCGCCAGTTCTTCTTCCACCGCTTCTTCTCCCACCAGCCCGACCTGAACTACAACAACCCCGCGGTGCACGAGGCCGTGTTCGACATCGTGCGGTTCTGGCTCGACATGGGCGTCGACGGATTCCGGCTGGACGCCATCCCCTACCTGTACGAGTCCGACGAGGGCAATGGCGAGGGTGAGCCGCCCACGCACGAGTTCATCAAGAGGCTGCGGGCGATGGTCGATCGGGACTATCCCGGCCGTGTGATGATCGCCGAGGCCAACCAATGGCCGCGCGAGGTGGCCGCGTTCTTCGGCACGCCGGAGGAGCCGGAGTGCCACATGGCGTTCGACTTCCCGGTCATGCCGCGCATCTTCTACTCGCTGCGCTCTCAGCGGGCCGACGAGCTGGTGCGCGTGCTGTCGGAGACCACCGACATCCCCGAGGGCGCCGGGTGGGCGGTGTTCCTGCGCAACCACGACGAGCTCACCCTCGAGATGGTCAGCGAGGAGTACCGCCAGGCCATGTACGGCTGGTACGCGTACGACCCGAGGATGCGTGCCAACTTCGGCATCCGCCGCCGCCTCGCCCCGCTCCTGGACAACTCCCGCGCGGAGCTCGAGCTCGCCCATGCACTGCTGTTCTCGCTTCCCGGCAGCCCGTTCCTCTACTACGGAGACGAGATCGGCATGGGCGACAACATCTGGCTCCCCGATCGCGACTCGTCCCGCACGCCCATGCAGTGGACGCCGGATCGCAACGCCGGCTTCTCGACGGCCGATCCGGGCAAGCTGTACCTGCCGGTCGTGCAGTCGCTGGTCTACCACTTCAACCAGGTGAACGTGGAGGCGCAGCTCGCCCAGTCCCGATCCCTGCTGCACTGGGTGCGCAACGTCATCTACGTGCGCAAGGCGCACCCCGCGTTCGGGCTCGGCTCGATCACCGTGCTTCCCACGGACCACTCGTCGGTGCTCGCGTTCGTGCGCTCGTACGGCGGCAGCGGGACGGTGTTCGGCGACCAGCCCGAGGACGTGCTGTGCGTGTTCTCGTTCTCGCACAACCCCGTCTCCGTCACTCTCGACGCCCCGCAGTTCGCCGGCAGCGCGCTCTACGACCTCTTCGGCGGTGCCCGCTTCCCCACGATCGCCGAGGACGGGCGCTTCACCCTGACGCTGGCCACGCAGAGCTTCTACTGGCTGCACATCGAGCCGCAGCGCTGAGAGTCCGTCCCGGCTGTGCGCGGCGTGCCGGCCGGAGGCTGTCGGGGGTCGTTCGTAGCGTTGCAGACATGAAGCGATGGCATGACGAGCTGGGCGTATTCGATCTGGAGACGACCGGGGTGGATGTCGACACGTCGCGCATCGTCTCGGCGCACGTCGGCGTGCTGGACGCCAGCGGCGAGGTCGTCGAGCGCCTGGACTGGCTCGTGGATCCCGGCGTGCCCATTCCGCAGGCCGCCACGGCGGTGCACGGCATCACCACCGAGCGCGCACGCGCCGAGGGCCGTGTCCCGGCGGATGCCGTGGGCGAGATCGTGGCTGCGCTGCGCACGCTTCTGCACCGGGGCATCCCGATCGTGGCGTACAACGCGCCGTACGATCTCTCGCTGCTGCGACGGGAGGCTCTGCGTCACGGGGTGGAGCCGCTGCGCGAGCCGTCGCCCGTGGTCGATCCGCTCGTGATCGACAAGGCCGTCGACCGGTATCGCAGGGGCAAGCGCACCCTGGAGCTCACCGCAGGGCACTACGGCGTGCGTCTCACAGACGCGCACGAGGCGGGCGCGGACGCCGTCGCGGCGGGCCGCGTGGCACAGGCGATCGCCCGTGCCTATCCCGACGAGCTCGACCTCGACGTCGTCGAGCTGCACCGGCTGCAGGTGCGCTGGTGCAAGGAGCAGGCCGACGACTTCCAGGCGTACATGCGACGTGTGAAGGACCCGGGCTTCACGGCCAGCGGCGCGTGGCCGTGCCGTTGACCGGGATCGGTCGGAGCCCGGTCGCGCGTGCCCTCCCCGCGACGCCAGCGCCGGTCTCGGGCGCCGGGTGCTACTTGCCGAAGTTCTTGAAGCGCTGATTGAACTTCTCGACGCGCG
>JAATFB010000093.1 GCA_015655415.1 Actinomycetales bacterium | reverse complement strand
CGGGGGTCTCGCCGCCGATGGTCACCGCGAGGGCCTTCTCGAAACCGCTCCAGGCGTTCGCCGACGCCCGTTCCTCCGGCTTGCCCGCGCTGCCGATGCGGGCGTCCGAGCGGTCGATCCATTCGATGGTCGCCCCCTCGACGGAGGGGAGGGTGATCGGCAGCTCCGAGCCGTCGAGGTCGCCGCCGGTCAATGGCAGGACCTTGGCGATCGGGGTCCGCTTCCACTCGAGCTCCTGGCCGGTGACGGCGTCGAAGTCGCCGACCTCGAAGGAGCTGAACCGGGCGGAGCGCACCTGAATGGGGATGAGCGCCCATCCGCCGTCGCTATGGGCCTTGGGTCCGTCCGGGGCGGAGGGCGTCGTGACTGTTACTGGGACGGACATCTAGCTGACCCGTCCTCTCGTCGTGCGCACGAGCATCAACCAACGCTGCCTTCCATGCCCATCTCGATGAGCTTGTTGAGTTCGAGGGCGTATTCCATGGGAAGCTCCCTGGCGATCGGCTCGATGAATCCGCGCACGATCATCGCCATCGCCTCGTACTCCGGGAGCCCGCGCGACTGGAGATAGAACAGCTGTTCGGCGCTGACCCTGGACACCGTCGCCTCGTGCCCCATCTGGACGTCGTCCTCGCGGACGTCCGTCGTCGGATAGGTGTCCGATCTCGAGATCGCGTCGACGAGGAGCGCGTCGCACCTGACCGTGTTCGCCGAGTGATGCGCGCCCTCCGCGATGCGCACCTCGCCCCGGTACCCCGTTCGTCCGCCGCCGCGGGCGATCGACTTGGAGACGATCGACGACTGGGTGTACGGCGCCATGTGGATCATCTTGGCTCCCGCGTCCTGGTGCTGACCGGGGCCGGCGAAGGCCACGGAGAGCGTCTCGCCCTTGGCGTGCTCGCCGACCAGGTAGATCGAGGGGTACTTCATGGTCACCTTGGAGCCGATGTTGCCGTCGATCCACTCCATCGTCGCGCCCTCGTGGGCGATCGCCCGCTTGGTGACGAGGTTGTAGACGTTGTTCGACCAGTTCTGGATCGTCGTGTAACGGACGCGCGCGTTCTTCTTGACGATGATCTCGACCACGGCGGAGTGCAGGGAGTCCGACTTGTAGATCGGAGCCGTGCAGCCCTCGATGTAGTGGACGTAACTGCCCTCGTCGGCGATGATCAGCGTCCGCTCGAACTGACCCATGTTCTCGGTGTTGATGCGGAAGTAGGCCTGCAGAGGGATCTCGACGTGCACGCCCGGCGGCACGTAGACGAACGACCCGCCCGACCATACGGCGGTGTTGAGCGCCGCGAACTTGTTGTCGCCGGCGGGGATGACCGTGCCGAAGTACTCCTCGAAGAACTCGGGGTGCTCCCGCAGCGCCGTGTCGGTGTCGAGGAAGATCACGCCCCGCTGCTCGAGGTCCTCGCGGATCTGGTGGTAGACGACCTCGGACTCGTACTGCGCGGCGACGCCCGCCACCAGCCGCTGACGCTCCGCCTCGGGGATGCCGAGCTTCTCGTAGGTGTTGCGGATGTCCTCGGGGAGGTCCTCCCACGACTGCGCCTGCTTCTCGGTGGAGCGCACGAAGTACTTGATGTTGTCGAAGTCGATCTCGGAGAGGTCGGCTCCCCAGGTCGGCATCGGTTTGCGCTGGAAGAGCTGGAGCGCCTTCAGGCGGCGCTGGAGCATCCACTCCGGCTCGTTCTTGAGGGCGGAGATGTCGCGGACCACCTCGTCGGAGAGGCCGCGACGGGCGCCAGCCCCCGCGTCGTCGGAATCCGACCACCCGAACTCGTACTGGCCGAGGCCGGCGAGCTCCGGACGGTCGATGAGAACATCTGACATTGTTATTACCTCGTTTTCCTGCCGCCCGTGACCGGCTTCAGACCGGCTCCGACCCCGCTTCGTGTCACCGCGGGTCGATGACACCGACGTCGGATTGTGCGGATGGCTTGCGAGTGCGAACCTGCACTCTGCTGACCATTCGATTCTACAGGGCTCGGCGCAGCAGCGGCCGGACGCGCGGCATCCTCACGGCGTGCGCGGCCGTCGGGCCCGGTCGGGACGCATGCCGTCAGTCGGCGTGCGCGGCCAGCGGCTCGCCGACGGTCCTCGCCGATCGCCCGTCGGACCTCGTGTGAACGCTCGGGAAGAGGCCCGGGTTGACGTCGAGAACGACGCGGAGCGTTCCGGCCCACACCAGCGCCGCGAGGAGCAGGTGCACGGCCACCAGAAGCTCAGGAAGCGCCGTCAGAGCCTGGACGACGCCCACGACCCCCTGCAACGCCACGACCCCGATGAGGGTGAGCGTGCGCAGCAGGGGCGTCGCGGCTCGCGAGCGCCACAGAACGGCGGCGAGTGCGATCGCGGTGAGCAGGACGGCGGCCCCGAGCACGCCGTGCACGATCGTGACGTCGATCCAGTCGAAGCCCATGCGGGGCACGTCGGCGGAGTCGCCCGAGTGCGGTCCGGACCCCGAGACCAGGGTGCCGGCGACGATGAGCAGGGCGGTGAGCGCCGTCAGGATCCAGCTCAGCGCCCGGGCGGTGGTGGAGATGCGGGCGAGCTCCCCCGGTGTGACGGCACGTTCGTGCACGCGGTGCCAGGTCAGCGTGGTCGTGGTGAGCAGCCCCATCGCCATCACGAAGTGGAACGCCACCACGTAGGGGTTGAGCCCCGTCCACACGCTGATCCCGCCCGCGACGGCATTCGCCACGACGAGCCAGAACTGCGACCACGCCAGCCGGGTGATGCTGCGCGCACGGGGCCGCTGCAGACGGGCGGCGACGATCACCCATGCGACCGCCAGGCACAGCACGACGGTGAACATGCGGTTCGAGAACTCGATGACCGCGTGGAGGCCCAGCGCCGGCGTGGGGGTCACCGAGGCCGCGTCGCAGGTCGGCCAGGTGGGACATCCGAGCCCCGACCCGGTCACGCGCACGATGCCGCCGCCGAGCACGATCAGGATGCTCACCACCAGCGAGGCCGTCGAGGCCCACCTGAGCGATCGTGGCGTGAGGGCGTGGCGGTCGGCGAGCCAGCCGAGCGGTGTCTTCGGTCCGGGCACGGTCAGAACGGCAGCAGCGGGTCCACGGCGATCGCCAGGAACAGCACCGACAGATAGGTGATGGATCCGTGGAACACGCGCATCGGCGAGGCGTTCTCGTGCCGGATGGCCAGCGCGTAGAGGCGGTGCGTCTCATACACGAACCAGACGCCGCACGCGAGCGCCGTGAGCGTGTACACCAGGCCCATGTGCGCGACGGGGATGAGCAGCAGCGAGCACGCGACGGTGGCCCAGGCGTAGAGGATGACCTGCAGGCCGACCACCGCTCCGCCGCGGGTCACGCCCAGCATGGGCACGCCGACGGACCGGTAGTCGTCCCGGTACCGCATCGAGAGCGGCCAGTAGTGCGGCGGCGTCCACAGGAAGACGACTCCGAACAGGATGAAGGGCGCCCAGTCGAGCGAACCGGTCACCGCGGCCCACCCGATCAGCACGGGGAAGCAGCCGGCGATGCCTCCCCAGATGATGTTCTGCTGCGTGCGGCGTTTCAGCCAGAGCGTGTAGACGAGCACGTAGAACAGGATGGCGACCACCGAGAGGAGCGCGGCGAGCCAGTTCGTGGTCAGGTACAGCCACACGGTGGAGGCCACCGCCAGCACCCATGAGAAGACGTACGCCTCGCGCGGGGTCAGCTCGCCCGTGACGAGCGGCCGGTTCTTGGTGCGCGCCATCACGCTGTCGATGTCGCGGTCGATGTAGCAGTTGAACGCGGCCGCCGATCCGGCGCTCATCGCGCCGCCGATCACGGTCGCGGCCACCAGCCAGAGGTCGGGGACGCCGCGTGCCGCCAGGAACATCACCGGGATCGTGGTGACGAGCAGCAGCTCCATCACCCGGGGCTTCGTCAGCGCGACATAGGCGGCGAACTTGCGCCGGAACCCGATCCGGACCGGAGCTGTCCGGCTCTCAACGGCTACGCCCATCTCTCCTCGATCACCTCGAATCCCCGTTCCGGGATTCTACGGCATGTCGAATGCCCGGACGTCTCGCGCGTCTGACTGAGGATGCTCGCCGCGTCAGACGCCGGACCCTTCGGCCGGCGCTCGCCGCACCGTGGCGGGGGCGATCCGGGTGCCGCGAGGCCCGGAGGCGCGATCGGCTCTGGAACCCGGCCATCTCCCTATACTTGGGAGTGCTCGCCTATCGATGCGCGCACGTCGGCTGGCGGCTCAATCCCGAATCCGGTCGAGCTGTGCGCATCGGGAGCCGACGACGTCCGGGCGCGCGCACCACCTCTCCATCGGTGTCGGCCCGTTCGACGGGCCTCGTCGCACCGACGAACACAGAAGGGTCAGCCTCACGTGGCAGCACTGCAATGGGATCCCATTGACAACAAGGCCGTCGACACCGCGCGCGTCCTCGCCGCGGATGCCGTGGAGAAGGTGGGCAACGGGCATCCCGGCACCGCGATGAGCCTCGCCCCCGCCGCCTACCTCTTGTTCCAGCGTGTGATGCGTCGCGACCCCAGGGACCAGCACTGGTTGGGACGCGACCGGTTCATCCTCTCGGCCGGGCACAGCTCGCTGACCCAGTACGTTCAGCTGTACCTGGGCGGGTACGGGCTCGAGCTCGAGGACCTGAAGGCGTTGCGCACCTGGGGCTCGCGCACGCCCGGCCACCCCGAGTACGGGCACACCGACGGCGTCGAGATCACCACCGGCCCGCTGGGCCAGGGACTCTCCTCGGCGGTCGGCTTCGCCTACGCGAGCCGCTACGAGCGCGGCCTGTTCGATCCGGACGCCGCTCCCGGCGCGAGCCCGTTCGATCACTTCGTCTACGTGATCGCCAGCGACGGCGACCTCGAGGAGGGGGTCACGAGCGAGGCGTCCTCACTTGCAGGTCATCAGCAGCTCGGCAACCTCGTCGTCATCTACGACAGCAACCAGATCTCGATCGAGGACGACACGAACATCGCCTTCACCGAGGACGTCAGGCAGCGGTACGAGGCGTATCACTGGCACGTGCAGGTGGTCGACTGGAAGAAGACCGGCCAGTACGTGGAGGACGTGCAGGAGCTCTACGACGCGATCGAGGAGGCCAAGGCCGTCACCGATAAGCCCTCGCTGATCATCCTCAAGACGATCATCGGCTGGCCGAGCCCGAAGAAGCAGAACACCGGCAAGATCCACGGCTCCGCGCTCGGCGCCGACGAGCTGCGTGCCGTGAAGGAGGTGCTCGGCTTCGACCCGGACAAGACGTTCCAGGTGCCCGAGGAGGTCATCGAGCACACTCGCAAGGCCGTCGACCGCGGAGCAGAGCAGCGTGCGCAGTGGCAGGTGCGGTTCGACGCCTGGGCGGAGGCGAACCCGGAGCGCAAGGCGCTGCTCGACCGGCTGCTGAGCGGCGAGCTGCCGGAGGGGGTCGAGGACGCCCTCCCGGTGTTCGAGGCGGGCAAGGACGTCTCCACGCGCGCCGCGAGCGGCAAGGTGCTGAACGCCATCGCCCCCCTCGTCCCCGAGCTGTGGGGCGGATCGGCCGACCTCGCCGAGTCCAACAACACCACCATCGAGTCGGCGGCGTCGTTCGTGCCGACGGAGCGGTCGACGCACGAGTGGAGCGGCAACCCGTATGGTCGCGTGCTGCACTTCGGCATCCGCGAGCACGCGATGGCCGCCATACTCAACGGGATCGTGCTGCACGGCCCCACCCGCCCGTTCGGTGGCACCTTCCTCATCTTCAGCGACTATCAGCGGCCCGCGCTGCGTCTGGCCGCGTTGATGGACATCCCGTCAGTCTTCGTCTGGACGCACGACTCGGTCGCGCTCGGTGAGGACGGTCCGACGCACCAGCCCATCGAGCAGCTGACCACGCTGCGCGCCATCCCGAACTTCACCGTGGTGCGTCCCGGCGACGCCAGCGAGGTCGCATACGCCTGGTTGGAGATCCTCAAGCGCCGCGGTGGTCCGACGGGCATCGCCCTGACCAGGCAGAACATCCCGGTGTTCGAGCGCGGCGACGGCGAGGCCGCCGGCGACACGCTCGCCTCGGCGGCGAACGTTGCCAGGGGAGGCTACATCCTGGCCGAGGCGCCCAACGGAACACCGGACGTGATCATCATCGCCACCGGATCCGAGGTGCAGCTCGCGGTGAACGCGCGCGAGGCGCTCAAGGCCGACGGGATCGGCGCGCGGGTCGTGTCGATGCCCAGCCAGGAGTGGTTCCAGGAGCAGAGCGAGGAGTACAGGGAGTCGGTCCTGCCGGCGTCCGTGACCGCCCGCGTCTCCGTGGAGGCCGGACGCGCGCTGAGCTGGCGCGACTACGTCGGCGACCGGGGCCGCAGCGTCTCGATCGAGCATTTCGGCGCATCCGCGGACTACAAGACGCTGTTCGCGAAGTTCGGCATCACCACCGACGCCGTGGTGGCCGCGGCGAAGGAGACCCTCGCCGCCCGATAGGGCGTGTGTAGAGGCGTCGAAGCAGAGAAGAAGAAGAGGCGAGAGACATGGCAGAATCGGCAACCGAACGACTTGCAGCGGAGGGCGTGAGCATCTGGCTCGATGACCTCTCGCGTGAGCGCATCACCTCCGGGGGGCTGCAGAGGCTGATCGACACCCGCAACGTGGTCGGCGTGACGACCAACCCCACCATCTTCGCCGCCGCGCTGTCCAACGGCGAGGCCTACGACGAACAGGTCCGCGGGCTCGCCGCCGAGGGCAAGGACGTGCACGAGGCGGTCTTCGAGATCACGACGATGGACGTGCGCGACGCCGCAGACGTGTTCGGGCCGGTCTACGAGGCGACGGACGGGAAGGACGGCCGCGTCTCGATCGAGGTCGAGCCAGGTCTCGCGCACGACGCCGCCGGCACGATCGAGCAGGCACGGCGGCTGTGGGAGAAGGTCGGCAAGCCGAACACGATGATCAAGATCCCGGCCACCGTCGAGGGCCTGGAGGCGATCACCGAGGCGATCGCGTCCGGCATCAGCGTCAACGTCACCCTGATCTTCAGCCTGAAGCGGTACCGGGAGGTGATCAACGCCTACCTCACAGGGCTGGAGCGCGCCAGGGCCGCGGGCATCGACCTCTCCACGATCCGCTCGGTCGCCTCGTTCTTCGTCTCGCGCGTCGACACCGAGGTCGACAAGCGGCTCTCCAGCCTCGGAACCCCCGAGGCGGACTCCCTCAAGGGCAAGGCCGCGGTGGCCAACGCGCGCCTCGCGTATCAGGTGTTCGAGCAGGCGTTCGACTCCGAGCGGGCGAAGGTTCTGCTCGCGGCTGGGGCTCACAAGCAGCGCCCGTTGTGGGCGTCCACCGGAGTCAAGGATCCGTCATACCCGGACACGCTGTACGTGACGTCGCTGGTGGCACCCGACATCGTGAACACCATGCCGGAGAAGACGCTGGAGGCCGTCTTCGACCACGGCACGATCGAGGGCGACACCATCGCGGGCACCTACGAGGAGTCCAACGAGCTGCTGGACCGGATCGCGGCGCTCGGCATCTCCTACGACGACGTCACCCAGACGCTCGAGGACGAGGGGGTCGAGAAGTTCGTGACCTCGTGGAACGAGCTGCTCGAGACCGTCTCCGCCGCGCTCCAGGAGGCGCGCGCGAAAGAGACGGTGCGGTGAGCTTCGCGATCCACGTCAGCGGTGATGCGGAGGCGGCGGTACGGGCACACGTGCCCGTGCTCGTGAAGGATCTCGTCGCATCCGGCATCACCGCGCAGGATCCGGCGCTCTGGGGTCCGGACGCGGAGGACGAGGCGAGCATCCGTCTGGGCTGGACGGAGGCGGTCGCCGTCTCCCGCTCGCTGATCCCCCGCATCAGCGAGCTCCGCGAGCGGCTCGTCGCGGCCGGAGTCGACCACTTCGTGCTGAGCGGGATGGGCGGCTCCTCGCTCGCTCCGGAGGTGATCGCCCGCACGGGCAACCTCGAGCTGACCATCCTCGACAGCACTGATCCCGGTCAGGTGCTCGCGGCCGTGCGCGACCGGCTGGAGACCACCGCGCTGATCGTCTCGTCGAAGTCGGGATCGACCGTGGAGACCGACAGCCATCGTCGCACCTACGAGAAGGCCTTCCGCGACGCAGGGATCGATCCGGCGGATCGCATCGTCGTCGTCACCGACCCGGGGTCGCCGCTGGATGTGTCGGCCCGCACGGCGGGCTACACGGTGTTCGACGCCGACCCGAACGTCGGCGGTCGATATTCGGCACTGACGGCGTTCGGCATAGTGCCATCGGGGCTCGCCGGATTCGACGTCGAGGAACTGCTCGAGGAGGCCGAGACGATCTCGCTCGAGCTGGCCATCGACGACGAGACGAACCCGGGTCTCATCCTGGGTGCGGCGTTGGCGGGAACCCGGCCGCTGCGCGACAAGATCGGCATCGTCACCGACGGCACGCACATCGTCGGGTTTGCCGACTGGGCCGAGCAGCTGATCGCGGAGTCCACGGGAAAGCGGGGCAAGGGCCTGCTGCCCGTGGTGCTCGACGTGGTCTCTCCCGAGCTCGGGGAGGATCTCGCCGACCTCCAGGTGGTGCGACTGGTGGACAACGCGGGCGCGCACCACCTGTTTCCGGCCGACAGGCACCACGGCGAGATCCTGGTCTCCGGTTCGCTCGGCGCCATGTTCCTGGTGTGGGAGTACGCGGTGGCGGTAGCCGGCCGACTGCTGGGCGTCAATCCGTTCGACCAGCCGGATGTCGAGTCCGCGAAGGAGGTGGCGCGCGGCCTCCTTCAGGGCCGTCCGCAGCCCACCGACCCGGCCTTCGTCGACGCGGGCATCGAGGTGCGCGGCGATCCCGCGCTGCTGAGCGACGCCGACGCCGTGGATGCGGCGATCGGCAGCCTGCTGAGACGGCTTCCCCCCGACGGGTACGTCGCCGTTCAGGCCTATGCGGACAGGCTCGCGCTGTCGCAGCTGGCCGGCATCCGGGATCTGCTCGCCGCACGCGCCAGGCGGCCCGTCACCTTCGGCTGGGGACCGCGCTTCCTGCACTCCACGGGACAGTTCCACAAGGGCGGTCCAGCGGTCGGCGTGTTCCTGCAGGTGCTCGCGCGTGCCGCCGCCGATCTGCAGGTCCCCGACCGCCCCTTCACCTACGGCGAGCTCATCGCCGCCCAGGCGGCCGGCGACGCCGCCGTGCTCACGGAACATGGCCGCCCCGTCCTCACCCTCACTCTCACCGACCCCGCCGCGAACGTCGAGACGCTCTTCGGCGCCGTCGACTCCTGAACCGACACGAGGAGATCCATGTCACCGGTGGAGATCACCCCGCACTTCAACCCGCTCCGGGTTCCGGAGGATCGCCGGCTCAACCGCATCGCGGGACCGAGCAGCCTCATCATCTTCGGCGTGACGGGCGACCTGTCGCGCAAGAAGCTGATGCCGGCCGTCTACGACCTGGCCAACCGCGGACTGCTTCCCCCCGGCTTCGCACTGGTCGGATTCGCCCGCCGCGACTGGGAGGACGAGGACTTCGAGCAGGTGGTGTACGACGCCGTCAAGCAGTACGCGCGCACGGAGTTCCGTGACGAGGTGTGGCGCCAGCTGGCCCAGGGCATCCGCTTCGTTCCGGGCGAGTTCGACGACGACGCGGCATTCGAACGGCTCAAGCAGACGGTCGAGGAGCTGGACCGCGATCGCGGCACCATGGGCAACCACGCCTTCTACCTCTCGATCCCGCCGAAGGCGTTCCCGCTCGTCACCGAACAGCTGCGGCGCTCCGGTCTGGCCGAGCAGTCCAAGGGCTGGCGTCGCGTCGTCATCGAGAAGCCGTTCGGCAGCGACCTGAAGTCGGCGCGGGAGCTGAACAAGGTCGTCGAGTCGGTGTTCCCGCCCGACTCCGTGTTCCGCATCGACCACTACCTCGGCAAGGAGACGGTGCAGAACAT
>JAATFB010000032.1 GCA_015655415.1 Actinomycetales bacterium | reverse complement strand
CCGGCGCGCCGATCGCGTGCGGGTTCGCGAGCAGCGGGACGAATGCGGTCGCGAAGTCGCGGGAGTGGGTGAGCGTCCACCAGCTCGTCCCATCGCCGTGGACCACGACCGGCTTCCCGGCCTTCAGGCGGGCGGCGGTCGTCCAGCCGCCCCACAGCGGGGCGGCCGTCTCGTCGTAGGTGTGGGAGGGCCGGACGACCGTCATCGGGAAGCCGCGCTCCCGGTAGGCGGCGACGAGCAGGTCCTCGCACGCGATCTTGTCGCGCGAGTACTTCCAGAACGGGTTGCGCAGCGGGGTCGACTCCGTGACCGGGATCCGCTCCGGCGGCGTCTGATAGGCGCTGGCCGAGCTGATGAAGACGTACTGGCCGGTGCGTGCCGAGAACCGCGCCACGTCGGCGGCCACGTGCTCCGGCGTGAACGCGGTGAACTCGGCGACCACGTCGAACTCGCGCGAGCCGAGTGCGGCGTCCACCGAGGCCTCGTCGCGGATGTCGGCGCGCACCTCCTCCACGTCATCCGGCAGCGGCCTCAGATGCGACTGGCCACGATTGAGCACGGTGACGGATGCCCCGCGCCCGAGCGCTCGAGCCACGCAGGCCGAGCTGATGATGCCGGTGCCGCCGATGAAGAGGATGCTCTGTGAGGCCATGCCCCGATCCTGGCAGGTGTGCACGGGAAGCGGTGAGCCCGTTGCGCTGCGCGGTCGGTGCGGCGGTGCTCGCTACGGTGGGATGGTGACCTTCGAGGACCGCTACGGATCGGACGTGCTCGCCGGCGACTGGCGCGCACGGGGACGGGTGGCGCCGCGGACCGTGCCGGCCGAGCAGGGGCTCGTCGTTGAGCGCGCCGATGGCGGGTACACCGGAGCGGTGACCGGCATCGAGAACCGTCTCGTGCAGCTCGAGGACCGGCACGGAAGGGTGCGGGCGTTCCCGCTCGGCGGCGGATACCTGCTGGATGGGGCCCCCGTCGTGCTGGTGGCGCCGTCGGCGACGGCCTCTCGCGGCAGACGGAGGACGGCGTCCGGGTCGTTCAGCGTCGCGGACGCGCCGGCGCGGGTGGCGCGCGCCAGCCGCATCTTCGTGGAGGGCCGGCACGACGCCGAGCTCGTGGAGCGCGTGTGGGGCGACGACCTGCGGCTCGAGGGCGTCGTCGTCGAATACCTCGGCGGCATCGACGACCTCGCCGCGATCCTGCGCGACACCAGGCCGGGGCCCCGGAAGCGCATCGGCGTGCTGGTCGACCATCTCGTGCCCGGCTCGAAGGAGACCAGGATCGCCGAGGCGGTGGCCCGCGGACCGCACGGTGCTCATGTGAGGATCGCCGGGCATCCGTACGTCGACGTGTGGCAGGCGGTGAAGCCCGACCGACTCGGGCTGGCGGCGTGGCCGCTGGTCCCGAGGGAGGTGGAGTGGAAGAAGGGCGTCTGCGCGGCGCTCGGCTGGCCGCACCGCGACCAGGCGGACATCGCGCGGGCGTGGAAGCGCATCCTGTCGACGGTGACCTCGTACCGCGACCTCGAGCCGTCGTTCCTCGGCCGGGTGGAGGAGCTGATCGACTTCGTGACGGCGGACTGATGGCCCTTCGGACTCGCGTGCCGCCCGAGCCGCCCGAGCCGGCGATGAGGCGGCTCTCAGCGGTCCTCGCCGTCGCGCTCGTCGCGCTCCTCGCGGGGTGCAGCGCGCCGGCCGAGGAGGTCGGCACCCGCGTGCGCACCGAGGACCGCCCGCATGGGACGGCCGTCTCGCTGGTCTCCCCGCTGGGGTCGGCGCGCGTCGTTGTGGGTGATCCGGTCCGCTCGATCGTCGGCGACGCCGCCGCCGACGGCAAGGCCCACCGTGCCCCGGACGGCGGCGCGTTCGTCCCGGTCAGCTGGGGTTGGAGCTTCGCAGCCGGGTTCCCCTTCGGCGTTCTCGATCCGCGCGGGCACCCCGCGACCATCTCGCTGGTCGCCGGCGGGCGCCGCTACCCGCTGGACACAGTGCGTACGACCTTCGCCGCCGCCCAGCCCGAGTACGTCGCCGTCGCGACGACGAAGGGCCTCGCTGTCTCCTTGAGCTACGACGGTCTCACCCAGACGGCGGACGCGCGCACCGGCCGGAGGGCGCACAGCGCCGCCGACCCCATCTATGACGTGCGGGCGCGCGACGTCGGGTGTGACGCCGGCTGGACGGCGTCGCCGCCGGTCGATGCGGCGATGGAGTGCCGGCTTCGCGTTGCCGTCGTGCCCTGGGCGGGTGCGTGGGCCCCAGCAGGACGCGAGTACGTCGTGGCGAGCGCCGACCTGCGCCCCTTCCCGGTCGAGCTGCGAGACGGCGGTGATGTCGCGCGCTACGAGGTGACCGGCATCGTCGACCACAGCGCGCTCGACGGCGCCGCTCCCCGGCAACCGCTCGAGCGCGATCCGGCGGTGGGTTACCGGGCGTCGGGGACGCTGGTATTCGAGGTGCCCTCAGGTCCGCATACGCTGCGGCTCGCGCTCGATTGCTCCCTGCGCAGACAGAGCCAGGATGGCGCGGGAGCCTTCCCGGCGGACATGGTCGCCACCCTCTCCACCAGCGTCCCGATCCGCTGAGCGGCACGGGGCTCCCGTCCGGGGGGAGTGATCGTTTCCCGCCCACAGCTCGGCCGGCTCGGGTGAGCTGTGAAGACCTGGGCGATGGCTCCGCGGCTCTGTCCTGCTCGATGCGTGAGGCGTGCTGCAGCCTCAGGACTGGCCGATCGATTCGATGTGGCCGACACGAGTGCGGCGACGTCGCCGAGCGCGGACGCCGTCGCTGCTCAGGTGTCACGGCGGCGTCGGTCCCGGTGTGGGCTTCGAGTCCGTCACCAGCGGCGATCAGGTCAAGTGGCCAGCCACCATGACGGGCGCGGGCATGAGGCCGGTGATCACTGAGGCGGCCGCGAGAACCGCACCCCGGCGGCCGCTTCGCTCGCGGGATTCTCGAACCTCGACGATGAGGTGCCCCCAGAAGGATTCGAACCTTCGGCCTTCTGCTCCGGAGGCAGACGCTCTATCCCCTGAGCTATGGGGGCCCAGTGCCCGTCAAGGTTAGCATCCGCGCACGCCCCGACTTCAACGCGGGGCCGCACCGACGGCCACGCGGAGACGGTCAGTCCGGCAGGTTGGCCAGCGCATCGGCGATGACCTGCCCGGCGTCGCCCGGCTCGATGAAGTCCTTCGAGGCCGCCACCACCCAGTAGTCGCCGGCGAAGGCCTCGGCGACCCCCTCGCCGCCCTCGACCGTGAAGTAGCCCATCACCTTCGGCGGCACTCCGTAGGTCGGCACGACGTGGCTGCGCGTGACCGCCCGATTCTTCAGGGCCGTGAGCTCGCTGGCAGCCGGGCGCGCCACCGACACCGCGACGGTGTCGCCCGTCGACGGATTGGTGTACCCGCAGGCCACGCCCGCCCGATCGACCGCCCTGGCGGCATTCGAGCCCTTCTGCGGCGTGAAGCCCGGGGCGGGAACCAGCCGCGGCACCAGCCTCGTGAGCTGGTCGGAGTCGAGCAGCCGGTCGCAGGTGAGCGTGACCGGGGTCGGGGCCGGCGTCGCGGTGGACGTCGGTCGCGGCGTGGACGACGGCGCGGAGGACGTCGTGGACCGGCCCGAGGCCGACGGCGAGGTCGCGGGAGCCGGCGAGCCCTGGCATCCGGCGAGCATGAGCCCCCCGGCGGCGAGAATGCCCGCGACGGCGACGCGCCCGGCCAGCGCGCGCAGGGCACGACGGGGGCGGGGTGAGTCCATCTGGATGCTCCAGGGCGGTGGAGGTCGCGTGCCGACGAGGATAGCAAGCCCCGGTGAGCGCGCCGTGTCCTCGCGACGCATCCGCCCGGCCGCGGCCGCGGATGCTGCATCCGCCCTGCCCCGGACGCCCCCGGCACGGCCGATAGACTTGGCGGTCGTGAATCCCGATCAGCTCGCCGACCATCTGTACGCGATCGTCACGCGTGTGGTGGAGCGGCGACGCGGGGGTCGGGGATCGGTGGACTCCCTGGTCGCCCGGACCGACATCCGGCTGGAGCGCCCGAGGAACCGGGACCACGGCGACTGGGCGTCGAACGTGGCGATGCGGCTGGCGAAGCCGCTGGGCGTGAGCCCGCGCGAGCTCGCGGAGGAGATCGCAGTGGACGCCGGGCGCCTGGAGGGCGTCGCGTCCGCGGAGGTCGCGGGGCCGGGCTTCATCAACTTCCGGCTGGACGCCGGTGCGGCCGGCGTCGTGGCGAAGGTCATCCTCGACGCCGGTGAGGCATACGGTCGCAACGTCACCCAGGCGGGAAGCACGATCAACCTCGAGTTCGTCTCCGCCAACCCCACCGGGCCTCTGCACATCGGGCACACGCGATGGGCGGCGCTCGGCGACTCGATCGCGCGGGTGCTCAAGGCGTCCGGAGCGCAGGTCGCCAGCGAGTACTACATCAACGACGCGGGCAGCCAGATGGACAAGTTCGGCGCCTCGGTGCTCGCGGCCGCCAAGGGCGAGCCCACCCCGCCGGACGGGTATCCCGGACAATACATCGCCGATCTCGCCGCCGCGGTGCTCGAGCGGGAGCCCGACCTGCTCGCCCTCCCGGACGACGAGGCGCTCGGCCGGGCCAGGGAGATCGCGTACGAGCTGCAGCTGGCGGAGATCCGACAGGCGCTGAGGGACTTCAACGTCGAGTTCGACGTGTGGTTCAGCGAGCGCACGCTGCACGCCAAGGACCCCCGCACCGACAGGAGCCTCGTCGACGACGCAGTTGAACGCCTGCGCGCCCAGGGGCACGTCTTCGACCGGGACGGCGCGGTGTGGGTGCGCACCACCGACTTCGGCGACGACAAGGACCGGGTCATCCGGCGCAGCAACGGCGTCTACACCTACTTCGCGGCGGATGCCGCCTACTACCTGAACAAGGGCGATCGCGGCTTCCGGCACAAGATCTATCTGCTCGGGGCCGACCACCACGGCTACGTGCACCGTCTCAGGGCGCTCGCCGGCGCGGCGGGAGACGACCCCGATCGCGACATCGAGGTGCTCATCGGCCAGCTCGTGAGCATCAACGGCGCCAAGCTGTCCAAGCGCGCCGGCAACATCATCGAGCTCACCGACCTGCAGAGGTGGCTGGGAACGGATGCGCTGCGCTACTCCCTGAGCCGTTCGCCGGCGGATTCGCCGCTCACCCTCGACCCCGAGCTGCTGCGCAGCCACACGAACGACAACCCAGTGTACTACGTGCAGTACGCGCACGCCCGCACCCGCTCGGTCTCCCGCAACGCCCAGGCGGCCGGCGTCGCCCGCAGCGCGTTCGCACCCGAGCTGCTCGGTCACGAGACCGAGTCCGCGCTGCTCGGGGCGCTGCAGGAGTTCCCGCGCATCGTGGCGCAGGCCGCGGAGCTGCGCGAGCCGCACCGGGTGGCCCGGTACGTCGAGGAGCTGGCCGGCCTCTACCACAAGTGGTACGACAGCTGCCGGGTGATCCCGCTGGGCGAGGAGCCCGTCACCGACCTGCACCGCACCCGGCTGTGGCTCAACGACGCCACCGGACAGGTGATCCGGAACGGTCTGGGACTGCTCGGAGTCTCCGCGCCGGAGCGCATGTGACCGCGGCATCGCACGGCGCCGTCGCGTCGGGCGCCGCGCCGCGCCGCCGCGGCCTGCGTGCGCTGATCTGGACCGCTGGCGCCGTCGTGGTGGCTGTCGGCCTGTACTTCGCGGCGGACGCCGTGCTCCGCCAGATCGCCGAGGGACTCGTGCACGATCGGATCGAGAAGGAGCTGCCCTCAGACGTGACGGCCAAGGACCTCTCGGTCGGCATCGGCGGGTTCTCGGTGATCGGGCAGCTGGTGACCGGGCGCCTCGACCAGGTGACGCTGAGCTCGCCGGACGTGCGGGTGCAGGGCAACCGCCTGAGCGCACGCCTCACCGCGTACGGCGTTCCACTGGACGTCGAGAAGCCGGTGCAGCGCATCGACGGCTCGATGACCATCGGGCAAAACGCCGTCAACGGTCTCGTCGACCTGCCGAACGGCACCAGCGTGACGCTCGCGCACGACGAGGTGGGCCTCACGGGCACCGGCACGCTGCTGGGCATCGACGTCGGGTACTCGGCTTCCGTCACGCCGACCCTCAAGGGCGGCGACACGATCGTGCTCACCCCCCGCACCGTCAGCATCACCGCCGACGGCGGGCCGCTCGACGTGACGCGGTTCGCCAAGAACCTGCTGCCCTCCAGCATCCCGATCTGCATCGCGAGCTACCTTCCTCGCGGCGTGGAGGCGACCGGGCTCACGGTGCGCAGCGGCACCGCTCACGTCTCCGTCAGGGCCGACGAGTTCGTGATCGGCGACCGCTCGCTGCGCACGCGCGGCAGCTGCGGCTGAGGACAGCCGGCGCGCCCGGAATGTGACGGCGCCGGTTTCCGGTCGGCGAACCGCGCTGGGTAGACTCCCGGGCACGCGCTCTCGCGCTTTCGTCCTTCTCGGCTTCAGGGGCCAATCCGGGTCCGCTCGCCGGCCCGTTCATCAGTTCGAGGTGACTCCGCCGTGCCCGACAACCCCCTGGCACCCGCATGGTTGCAGATCCCCGACGACGCGAACGCGTTCGCACCCGGACTGTGGCCGGCGGGGATGCGACGCGACCCCGACGGCGTCGCCGTCGTCGGCGGCGTGCGCGTCGACGATCTCGCGGCACGGCACGGGACGCCGCTCTACGTGCTCGACGAGGGAGAGGTGCGTTCCAGGGCCGCACGCGTGCGCCGTGCGTTCACGGACGCCTTCGAGCGCGTCGGCACCGTCGCGGAGGTGTACTACGCGGGCAAGGCCTTCCTCAGCACGGACGTCGCCCGCTGGGTGACGCAGGAGGGCCTGCGCATCGACGTCGCCAGCGGGGGCGAGCTGGCCGTCGCGCTGGCGGCGGGCGTCCCCGCGGAACGGCTCGGCTTCCACGGCAACAACAAGTCGGCCCAGGAGCTGGACCGTGCGGTCGAGGCGGGCGTTGGCACGATCGTGATCGACTCCGAGCAGGAGATCGCGCGCGTGGCCGCCGCCGCGTCCGCGCACGGGCGGGTGCAGCGGGTGCGGTTGCGGGTGCGCAGCGGGGTGCATGCTCACACCCACGAATTCCTCGCCACCGCTCACGACGACCAGAAGTTCGGCGTGGCCCTGGACGACGCCGAACGTCTGGTCTCCGTCATCCGCGCGCACGAGCGACTCGAGTTCGCCGGCCTGCACTGTCACATCGGCTCGCAGATCTTCGGGCCGGAGGGGTTCGCCCGGTCGGCCTCCCGTCTCGTCGCGCTGCACGCTCGGCTGCTGCGCGGCGGCCCGGTTCCGGAGCTCAACCTCGGCGGCGGGTTCGGCATCGCCTACACGAGCGCGGACCGCACGGGAGAGATCGAGGAGACGGCGCAGCACATCGCCCAGGTCGTGGCGGCCGAGTGCGAGGGGGCGGGAATCCCGCTGCCCGTGATGGCCTTCGAACCCGGCCGCTACGTCGTCGGTCCGGCCGGCATCACCCTCTACACGGTCGGCACCACCAAGCCCGTGATGCTGGAGGTCGAAGGAGTCCGCGCGCAACGGCTCTACGTCAGCGTCGACGGCGGCATGAGCGACAACGCGCGCCCCGCCCTCTACGGCGCCGACTACTCCGCCAGGATCGCGGGCCGCGTCTCCGTCGCCGAGCCCGTGCTCGTGCGCGTGGCGGGCAAGCACTGCGAGTCCGGCGACATCGTGGTGGATGCCGACTACCTGCCGGGGGACGTCGCCCCTGGAGACATCCTGGCCGTCGCGGCGACCGGCGCCTACTGCTGGTCGTTGTCGAGCAACTACAACCACCAGCCACGCCCGGCCGTCGTGGCCGTCGGCGACGGGGCCTCGCGGGCGATCGTGCGCGGCGAGACGGTCGACGACCTGTTGGCGCGCGACCTGGGCGCCAGCACTCCGGCGCCGGCCGACCGGGCTGCCGAGGCGCAGGGAGAGGACCGATGATCGAGTACCGCACCCTCAAGGTCGCGCTGCTGGGGGCGGGATCTGTGGGATCGCAGGTGGCGAGGCTGCTGCTCGACCAGGCCGACGAGCTCGCCGCGCGCGTCGGCGCCGGGCTCGAGATCGTCGGCATCGCCGTGCGCGACCCGGACGCCGTTCGGCGCGCCGACCTGCCGCACGAGCTCTTCACGACCGACGCGCGCTCGCTCATCCTCAGCGCCGACATCGTGGTCGAGCTGATCGGCGGGCTCGAGCCCGCCAAGGAGTACGTGCTGCTCGCGCTCACGTCGGGGGCGGACGTCGTCACCGGCAACAAGGCGCTCCTCGCCGAGCACGGGGCGGAGCTGTTCGCCGTCGCCGAGCAGGTGGGCGCCCAGCTGTACTACGAGGCGGCGGTCGGGGGAGCCATCCCGATCATCCGGCCGCTGCGCGACAGCCTCGCCGGCGACCGCGTCGATCGCATCCTCGGCATCGTGAACGGCACCACCAACTTCATCCTCGATCGCATGGACACCGCGGGCGAGAGCATGGAGTCGGCGCTCGCCGTGGCGACGGAGCTGGGCTATGCGGAGCGCAGCGACCCCTCCGCCGACATCGAGGGATACGACGCGGCGGCGAAGGCGGCGATCCTGGCAGGGCTGGCGTTCCACACCACGGTGCCGCTGGCGTCGGTGCACCGGGAGGGCATCACCGGCATCACCCGGCAGCAGGTCGACGCGGCACGCGAGAACGGCTACGTCATCAAGCTGCTCGCCATCTGCGAGCGCGTCGTGGGAGCCGATGGTACCGAGGGCGTCTCGGCGCGGGTGTATCCCGCGCTGGTGCCGAGGCAGCATCCGCTCGCCGCCGTTCGCGGAGTGCACAACGCGGTGTTCGTTCAGGCGGCGGCCGCCGGCGACCTGATGTTCTACGGCGCCGGAGCCGGCGGACTGCAGACCGCCTCGGCGGTGCTGGGCGACGTGGTGTCCGCGGCGCGACGGCACGTCGTCGGCGGTCCCGGCGTAGCCGAGTCCACGCACGCCGACCTGCCCGTCCTCGACGTGGGCGCCGTGCGCACCCGCTATCAGATCACGCTGCTCGTCGCGGACGCCCCCGGCGTGCTCTCGCGGATCGCCGCCGTGTTCGCGTCGAACGACGTGTCGGTCGAGACGGTGACGCAGACCGTGTCGTCGGCGCCCGCCTCCGCGGCGGCGTCCGCCGCGTCGTCGGCGCCGGCGGACGGTGGGGATGCCCTGCCCGGCACGGCTACGCTGGTGGTCGGAACGCACGTCGCGTTCGAGTCCGCACTGGCGGCGACGGTCTCGGCCCTCCGCGGCAGCGAGGAGGTCGTGGCCGTGACCTCTGTTCTCCGAGTCGAAGGAGCCTGACGTGGCGCATCAATGGCTGGGCGTCCTGCGCGAATACGCCGACCGCCTCGACGTGACCGAGGCGACGCCGATCGTCACGCTGGGCGAGGGCGGGACGCCGCTCATCCCCGCCGCCGCGCTCTCCCGTCGCACCGGCGCCGACGTCTACGTCAAGTTCGAGGGCGTGAACCCGACCGGCTCGTTCAAGGACCGCGGCATGACGATGGCCATCTCCAAGGCGCTCGAGCACGGCGCTAAGGCGGTCATCTGCGCCTCGACGGGTAACACGTCGGCGTCGGCTGCGGCGTATGCGGCGCACGCGGGCATCCAGGCCGTCGTGCTCGTGCCCGAGGGCAGGATCGCGATGGGCAAGCTCAGCCAGGCGATCGCCCACAACGCCCAGCTGCTGCAGGTCAAGGGCAACTTCGACGACTGCCTCGAGATCGCCCGCGAGCTGGCGGCGAGCTATCCCGTGCACCTGGTGAACTCGGTCAACAACGACCGCATCGAGGGTCAGAAGACGGCGGCGTTCGAGATCGTCGAGGCCCTCGGCGACGCGCCCGACATCCACTTCATCCCCGTCGGCAACGCCGGCAACTACACGGCGTACACCCGCGGCTACACCGAGGAGGCCGAACGCGGCGCGGCAACCCGGGTGCCGCGCATGTTCGGGTTCCAGGCGTCCGGCAGCGCTCCCATCGTCCTCGGCCACCCGGTGAGGGAGCCCGAGACCATCGCAAGCGCCATCCGGATCGGCAATCCGGCGTCGTGGGAGCTCGCGCTGCAGGCACGGGACGCCACCGGGGGGTACTTCGGCGCCATCGACGACGACAGGATCCTGGCCGCCCACCGCATGCTCTCCGCCGAGGTCGGCATCTTCGTCGAGCCCGCCAGCGCGATCAGCGTGGCCGGGCTCCTGGAGCGTGCCGACGCCGGTGCCGTTCCGGCCGGATCCCGCGTGGTCCTCACCGTGACGGGCCACGGGCTCAAGGACCCCCAGTGGGCGCTCCGCGCACCTGGCGGGGGCGAGGTGCAGCCCACCGTCGTCCCGGTTGACGTCGCCGAGATCGCGGACGTGCTGGGGCTGCGTCCGCTGGAGCACGGAACGGCGCAGCCCGATCCTGCGGGCGCGGCGTGACGGCGGCGTCCGCGTCCGGCACGGATGCCGCCCCGCGGCGCTCCCCGGTCCCGGTCGGTCGTGTCGTCCGCGTCAAGGTGCCCGCCACCTCGGCCAATCTCGGGCCGGGCTTCGACACTCTCGGGCTCGCATTGGCCCTGTACGACGAGCTGACGGTGACCGTCAGGGAGGCGCCAGGGGCAGCGGTGGAGGTGCACGGCGTCGGCGAGGGCGAGGTCCCCACCGACGAGTCGAATCTCGTGGTGCGCTCGATCGCGCACGCGTTCGCTGCCGCGGGCGTGGCCGTGCCCGGCCTGGATCTCGTCGTGTTCAACTCGATCCCGCACGGACGCGGTCTGGGCTCCTCGGGTGCGGCCATCGTGGCGGGGGTCATCGCGGCGAAGGGGCTGCTGGACGGGATCGCCGAGCTGGCGCCTGAGCGGCTGCTGGCCCTCGCCACCGACCTGGAGGGGCATCCGGACAACGTCGCGCCGGCCCTGTTCGGCGGGCTGACGATCGCCTGGATGTCCGAGACCGGCCCGCAGCACAAGAAGCTCATCGTGCATCGTGGCGTCTCGCCGCTGGTGTTCGTCCCTGAGCACGTGATGTCCACGGCCCTCGCGCGCAGCCTCCAGCCCGAGTCGGTGCCCCACGAGGACGCCGTGTTCAACGTGTCGCGCTCCGCGCTGCTCGTGGCCGCGCTGGTGCAGAGCCCGGAGCTGCTGCTGGCGGCCACCGAGGACAAGCTGCACCAGAACTACCGGGCGCAGGCGATGCCGGAGACCAACCGCCTCATCGCCCGGCTGCGTACGGAGGGCTTCCCGGCCGTGGTGTCGGGGGCAGGACCCTCGATCCTTGTCCTGTGCAGCGATCCCGCGCAACGTCTGGCCGCGGCGTCGCTCGTCGCCGCGCACGCCGAGACGCGGTGGCAGCCGCTGATGCTCGCGGTCGACTTCCTCGGCGCCACGGTGCACCGGGAGGACGGCGTCGTCTCCTGAGCGATGCGGCCCGCGAGTGCGCGAGACGCCGGACACGGCCGACACGTGAGGCGGATGGAGTGCCGGGCACGCCGGGGTGATAGACTTGCGGCGCCTGCCAGACGGCGCGGAACACACGCGAATCTGGTGTTCGGGTGAAAATCTTGTAACTCATTGCTGTCGTGCTCTGTCCGCAACCCGCGCAGCGATCCCGACGTACGCGGTCGAACCTCTACCGGGCGGCGATCTCACGACACGCACTCTGGGCGAGGCGGTTCTATGCCCTCCAGAGGAAAGGAATCCTCTTCAGTGACTGATGTCAATCTCCACGCCGACCGCGTGGACTCCACTGCCGATCTGACCGCTCTGCGCGTTCCGCAGCTGCAGTCGCTCGCGACGAGCCTGGGCATCCCGGGCGCGGCCAGGCTTCGGAAGGGCGAGCTCGTCGCCGCCATCGAGGCATCGCGCTCCGAGGCCGACCCCTCCACCGGCGCCGCGTCCGACCGAGCGCGGACCGACGAGGACGCCGGCCCGCTCGTCGAACCGGCCGGTCCCGACGCCGGCGCGGCGGCGGACGAGTCGGCCGCGCAGCCCGCGCTCAGTCCCGCCGAGGCCGAGGCGGCCCTGCAGGCCGCACTCGACCTGCAGACCCCGCCGGCCCGCACGCGGCGCGGATCCCGGCGCGTGACCAGCGTGGACGGCGGCCACACCGTGTCGGCCGCGAGCCATGTGAACTCCGGCGATGCCGGTCTGCCGGCGGGGGCAGCGGCCGCCGACGGCGAGCAGACGGGCGCCGACGACCTGCGCCGGGATGCCCGGTCGCAGGACGGAGACGACCGTGAGGGCCGGGCATCCGCCTCCGTTTCCGCGCAGGAGACGGCGGCGGGCTCCGACGGCCGGCGCGAGGCCGCCCAGGGTGACGCCGCCCAGGGCGAGGGAGAGGCCGCCGAGGGCGAGCAGCGTGATCAGCAGCCCCGTCAGGGGCGCCGCAACCGCGGGCGCAACAAGAACCGTCGCAGCGAGAACACGCAGACCGAGCAGGCCGGCACGGATCAGCAGCAGGGCCAGCAGCAGGGCCAGCAGAAGCAGAACGGGCAGAAGCAGCAGGGCCAGGGCCAGCAGAACCAGCGCCAGAACGGCCAGCAGAACCAGAACGGCCAGCAGACGCCGGAGGAGGAACGGAACGGTCGTGGCCGCTACCGCGACCGCAAGCGCCGTGGCGGCCCGTCGGACGAGCTGGAGCCGGAGATCCTCGACGACGACGTGCTCATCCCGGTGGCGGGCATCCTTGACGTGCTCGACAACTACGCGTTCGTGCGCACCAGCGGCTATCTGCCCGGCCCGAGCGACGTCTACGTCTCGCTCGGCCAGGTCAAGAAGTACAACCTGCGCAAGGGCGACGCCGTGGTCGGAGCCATCCGCCAGCCTCGTGAGGGTGAGAACACCGCGCGCCAGAAGTACAACGCCCTGGTCAAGGTCGACTCGATCAACGGTCAGAGCATCGAGGAGTCGGCCGGTCGCGTCGAGTTCGGCAAGCTCACACCGCTGTATCCGCAGGAGCGGCTGCGACTGGAGACCGAGCCGACCAAGCTCACGCAGCGCATCATCGACCTGGTCGCCCCGATCGGCAAGGGCCAGCGCGGACTGATCGTCGCACCGCCCAAGGCGGGCAAGACGATCGTGATGCAGCAGATCGCCAACGCGATCACCACGAACAATCCCGAGGTGCACCTCATGGTCGTGCTCGTGGACGAGCGGCCCGAAGAGGTCACGGACATGCAGCGCACGGTCAAGGGCGAGGTGATCGCCTCCACCTTCGACCGCCCCGCGGAGGACCACACCACGGTCGCAGAGCTCGCCATCGAGCGTGCCAAGCGCCTGGTCGAGCTGGGCCACGACGTCGTCGTGCTGCTCGACTCGATCACCCGCCTCAGCCGCGCCTACAACCTGGCTGCGCCGGCGTCCGGCCGCATCCTCTCCGGCGGCGT
>JAATFB010000042.1 GCA_015655415.1 Actinomycetales bacterium | reverse complement strand
GTGCCTTCACGCAGGGCGGGTTCGCCGACCTGCGTGAGGTGCACAGCTGGAACCGCGGATTCGCCGCCAACCCGGCGAACCAGCGGTACGAGCGTCTCGCTCGCGACATCGACCGGGCGATCAAGTTCATGGAGGCCGCCGGAGCCGACTTCGACGAGATCAAGCGCGTGGAGTTCTATTCCAGCCATGAGGCGCTCCTGCTCGATTACGAGCGCCCGATGACCCGCATCGACTCGCGCACCGGCACTCCCTACAACACCTCGGCGCATTTCGTCTGGATCGGCGAGCGCACGCGTCAGATCGACGGTGCCCACGTCGACCTCCTGAGCCGCGTGCGCAACCCGATCGGCGTGAAGCTCGGCCCGTCCACGACGCCGGAAGACATGTACCGGCTGATCGACAAGCTCGATCCGACCCGCGAGCCGGGTCGGCTGACGTTCATCACTCGGATGGGTGCGACGACGATCCGGGATGCCCTGCCGCCGCTGCTGGAGGCGATCAAGGATCACGAAGCGACGCCGCTCTGGGTGACCGACCCCATGCACGGCAACGGGCTGACCACGCCGACCGGCTACAAGACGCGGCGCTTCGACGACGTCGTTGCCGAGGTGAAGGGGTTCTTCGACGTGCACCGCGAGGCCGGGACGATCCCGGGCGGCATCCACGTCGAGCTGACCGGCGACGACGTGACGGAGTGTCTGGGCGGTTCGGAGCACATCGACGAGGCGACGCTGGCCACTCGATACGAGTCGCTCTGCGACCCGCGGCTGAACCACATGCAGTCGTTGGAGCTGGCCTTCCTCGTAGCGGAGGAGCTGGGCGCCCGCTGAACGGAGGGCTCACGCCTCGCATCGGGTCGTCGAGCGGACATCGAGCCCGCCGGCCCGCCCCGGGCGGGCGCCGTCGCGATGTGGGCTCGACGAACTGCCGTGGGTGGGACGGCCCGATCGGGCGGTTCCGGGGCGTGGCGATCAGAAGTTGGCGGCCAGGCTCACGGTGATCGTGCTCCCCTTGGGCTGCATGGTACCGGGAGCGGGATTCGTGGCGGTCACCTTGAAAGCCCCGGCGAACTGGTCGACGGGGATCGGGCCCACCGTGCTGGGGTAGCTCACGGTGAACCCTGCATCCGTCAGGTCCTTCTTCGCCTTGTCCCAGGCTTCGCCGACCACATTCGGGACCGGCACGGGCGCCGGTCCCAGCGAGATGTCGAGGACGATCGTGTCGCCGCGCCGCACCGGACCCTGGTTCTGCGGCGCCTGCGAAAGCACCGATCCCTTGGGTACGTCGTCGCTGTAGTCCCGCTTTCCCTCCACCCACTTCAGTCCGACGGCCTGGAGGGCGGCCTGCGCGTCGGCCTCCGGCTTGCCGGTCACGTCGGGGATCGCGCCGAGCGAGACGACGAGGTCCACCTTCTCGCCCTTGAGGTAGCCGCCGCCCTTCGTCAGGTCCGCCTTGTCTCCCTCGGCCTGCGACGCCGAGACGACCACACCGTTCGCCACGTCGGGATTGAACTGCTCGTCCACCGTGCCCGCCGCGGCGCCGGCGTCCTTGATCGCCTTCTCGGCTTGAGCGCGGCTGAGCCCGGCGAGCGGGGGGATCGTGATCGGCTGCCTGCCGCGGGAGACATGGAGGATCACGGTCGAGCCCTTGGGCGCCTTCGTGCCCTGACGCGGCGTGGAGGAGACCACGGAACCCGCAGGGACGCGGGAGGAGTAGACCTCGTCGGACTTCACGCGGAAGCCCGCGGAGGCGGCCGTCGACGTCGCGGAGCTCAGTGTCGCGCCGTTCACGGCTGGAACCGTCACCTGCGAGCCGGGACCGCCACCGAAGTACCAGCCCGTGCCGCCCGCGAGGGCGGCAAGGACGAGCACCAGGATCAGCAGCCACCATCCGCGTGCCTGCCGGCCGCGCGTCATGGTGGCGAGCGCGGCCACCGCGTCCGTGGCGGATGCCTCGGGCCGCACCTGAGCGGCGGGCGTGATCAGCTGGGTCTCCGACTCCGCCGGCTCGACGAGGCCGCCCGGCAGCACCAGGGTGGGCTGTCGACCGGTCGCCGGCCCGGGGCTGCTCAGCTCCCGCTCGACCTGGAGCAACCGGTCGAGCATCGCGCCGGCGTCCGTCGGCCGTGACGCCGGATCCCTCGCGGTGGCCCACAGCACGAGCTCGTCGAGCTGGGCCGGCACCTCCGGCTCGAGCCGGCTCGGCGGCGGCACAGAGTCGTGCGCGTGCTGGTAGGCGATCTGCATGGGCTGCTCGCCCTTGAACGGCTGCTCGCCGGTGAGCATCTCGTACATCATGATGCCCACTGCGTAGATGTCACTGCGGGTATCGGCCACGCCGCGGGTGACGAGCTCGGGGGAGAGGTAGGCGATCGTGCCGAGCAGCGCCGCGCCGGTCGCGGTGTTCGCGGAGACGGCTCGGGCGAGCCCGAAGTCGCCGATCTTGATCCGGCCGTCGTCGGCGAGGAGGACGTTCTCCGGCTTCAGGTCGCGGTGGACGATGCCGGCCCGGTGGGCGGCGGCGAGCCCGGCGAGCACCGCCTCGATGATGTCGAAGGTCTGCTCGGTCGTGAGCACCTGGTGCTCCTGCAGCAGTTCGCGCAGCGTGATGCCGGGCAGGTACTCCATGACGAGGTAGGCCATGTCACTGTCCTCGCCCTGATCGAAGACGGCGACCACGTTCGGATGGGCGAGTCGCGCGGCGCTGCGGGCCTCTCGGATGAAGCGCTCGCGGAACGCCGCGTCGTCGGCGAGGTGCCCGTGCATGACCTTCACGGCGACCCGGCGCTCGAGCCGGAGGTCGGTCGCGAGGTACACCGTGGCCATCCCGCCGCGGGCGATCCTGGAGCGGATCTGGTAGCGGCCGTCGAGAAGGCGCCCGACCATCGGGTCGGCGGTCGCGTTCTCGCTCACTCCGGCAGTGTAAGCGGCGGTCATGACGCGCTCACGGAGCCACGTCGGGGCACGTCGTCCTGAGCGAGCGAAGCGGGTCGAAGGGTCATCCGAGCTCCGCGAGCCAGCTCCGGGCGTCGCCCTCCCACTTCGCGTAGGCGTCGGGGTACGCCGAGCGCTGGACCGCCTGCCCCTCGACTGTCAGCTGCATTCTCTGCCAGCGGGCCAGGTCGATC
>JAATFB010000063.1 GCA_015655415.1 Actinomycetales bacterium | reverse complement strand
GTGTCGGTGAACAGCGCGTTGCCGCCGTCGACGATGATGTCGCCCGGCTCGAAGACCTTGACGAGCTCGTCGATCACGGCGTCCGTGCCCTTTCCGGCCTGCACCATGATGATCGCGGTGCGCGGCTTCGACAGCAGCGCGGCGAACTCCTCGTAGCTGGATGCCGGCAGGAATCCCGCCTCCGGATGCTCGTCGAGCAGCCTCTGGGTCTTCTCGTACGTGCGGTTGAAGATCGCCACCGTGTTCCCCTCGCGGCTGGCGAGGTTGCGGGCGAGGTTCGACCCCATCACCGCCAGTCCGACGACTCCGATGTTCGCTTCTGCTTCGTGGGCCATGAGACTCCTTCGGGAGATGTGGTTCTGCACGACGGGGATGTCGCCGTCGCCGTGCCCGGCCTCCGTCGACGAGGGACGGGCCCCCGTTGCGCCGTCGCGGCGGCGGCGTGCGGCTGATCGTCGGCGAACACCAGGTCTTCGCCAGCAGCTTCGCCGATCCGGAGACGGGTGGTCGTTGTCGATCGATCGCAGTCTTCGGCTGCCGAGCAGACGGTTCCCAGCGTAGCCGCCGGGCGACGCCTGCAGACCACGGGCCGGCGGGCGCGTCGGGCGCGCGGGTCGCGGCGACTCAGTGCGGACACCGTCGAGGGGCGACGCGCGGGGTGGAAGCCGTCCAGAATGGAACCATGACCGTCCTGCCTCCCGCCCAGCTGCCGCCCATCGTCCTGATGGGCGTTTCCGGGGCAGGCAAGACCGTGGTCGGCAACGCCCTGGCGGATGCCTCAGGGCGGGTGTTCATCGACGGCGACGACCTGCATCCGGCAGCGAACAAGGAGAAGATGCGGGCCGGCATTCCGCTCACGGACGCCGATCGCGAGCCGTGGCTGCGCATCATCGGGGAGCGTCTGGCCGTTGGAGACGGTGTGATCCTCGCGTGCAGCGCGCTGCGGCGACGTTACCGCGACCTCCTGCGCCGGTACGCCCCCGACACCTTCTTCGCGCACCTGGAGCCGAGTCGCGCCGTGCTGCAGCGACGGGTCGCGTCCCGCGTGCACGAGTACATGCCGGCCGGTCTCCTCGACTCGCAGCTCGCCGCGCTCGAGCCACTGCAAGCGGACGAGTTCGGTGCGGTCTTCCGTGCGGACGGATCGGTGGAGCAGACCGTTGCCGAGATCCGCGCCGCGCTCGCGTCCGCGCCGGATGATCCCGGCGAGCGGATCTGAACGACGCGGCGTGGTGGTCGCGACCCTTCGGGGCGCGGCGGAGGACGCTCAGCCCCGCCTGCGAGAATGGCAGGGTGAACGAGACGACGATCCGGCCGACGAGTCGCCATGCGCCTCGTCCGGGAGGACCCGACGACGGCACGGATGCCGGCGCGCGACCCCAGGTGCGCCCGGCCGCCGAGGGGTGGAAGCAGCAGCTGGCGGCGGACGGCCGTCCGGCACTGCAGTTCGCGTCTCCGCGGCGCGCACAGCCCGAGACGCATCTGGCGGATCTGACCCCGGCCGAGCGCGTGGCCAAGGTCGAGGCGCTCGGCCTGCCGCGATTCCGGGCGAGGCAGCTGTCGACGCACTACTTCACGCATTGCACCACCGATGCCGCAGCCATGACCGACCTCCCGGCCGCGGGGCGCGACGAGCTGGTCTCGGCACTGTTGCCTCCGCTGCTCACGGAGGTGCGGCGGTTGCGCACGGATGACGGGAAGACTGTCAAGTTCCTCTGGAAGCTGTTCGACGGCGCCCTGGTGGAGTCGGTGCTCATGCGCTACCCGGGACGCATCACGCTGTGCATCTCGTCGCAGGCCGGCTGCGGCATGAACTGCCCGTTCTGCGCCACGGGCCAGGCCGGTCTCACCCGCAACCTCTCGGCCGCGGAGATCGTCGACCAGGTGGTCGCCGCGAACAGGGCGGTCGCCGGCGGCGAGCTGGCGGATGATCCCGGCCGGCGGCGGGGATCGCAGCCGGGGCCGGCCCCCGCCGCCAGAGAGACGGACCGTGTGCACAACGTCGTCTTCATGGGTATGGGCGAGCCGCTGGCGAACTACAAGAGGCTGATGACCGCGATCCGCACGCTCATCGCCCCCCGGCCCGACGGTCTCGGCATGTCGGCGCGCGCCATCACGGTGTCGTCGGTCGGGCTGGTGCCGGCCATCCGCAAGCTCGCCGACGAGGGCCTCCCGCTCACGTTCGCGCTCTCGCTGCATGCGCCCGACGACGGACTTCGCGACGAGCTGATCCCCGTGAACTCGCGGTGGAAGGTGGATGACGCGCTCGACGCGGCCCGCTACTACTTCGAGAAGACCGGTCGCCGGGTCTCGATCGAGTACGCGCTCATCAAAGACATGAACGATCACGCATGGCGCGCGGAGCTGCTCGCCCGCAAGCTCAACGAGCGCGGTCGGGGCTGGGTGCACGTGAACCCGATCCCGCTCAACCCGACGCCGGGATCGATCTGGACCGCGAGCGAGCCGGATGTCACGGCCGAGTTCGTGCATCGGCTCGAGTCCGCGGGCATCCCCACCACGCTGCGCGACACCAGGGGCAAGGAGATCGACGGGGCGTGCGGCCAGCTGGCCGCAGCCGAGTAGCCCGCGCCTCGCCCGCCCCGGCGGGACCACGGTCGCGCGACGAGACTTGCGACGGCAGCAGTAGTCTCGGCGCGAATCGGTAGTCTCGTGGAGGAGCTCTGACGCCCGGAGCCCAGCCCGAACCAAGGAGGAGACCCATGCCCCACTTCGACGTCGTCGTGCTCGGAGCCGGCCCCGGCGGTTACGTGGCAGCCGTCCGCGCCGCGCAGCTGGGCCTGCAGGTCGCGATCGTCGAGCAGCAGTACTGGGGCGGGGTGTGCCTCAACGTGGGCTGTGTTCCGGCGAAGACGCTGATCCGCAACGCCGAGGTGCTCAGCCTCGTCACCCGCGAAGGGGCGCAGTTCGGCATCTCGGGTGAGGTCCACGCCGACTACGGCATCGGGTGGGACCGCAGCCGCAAGGTCGCGGACGCCCGTGCCAAGGGCGTGAACTTCCTCATGCGCAAGAACAAGATCACTCAGTTCGACGGCCACGGCTTCTTCACCGGTCCCACGTCGATGGATGTCGCGCTGGCGGCGGGCGGCATCGAACAGCTCACGTTCGACAACGCGATCATCGCGACGGGCTCCACCGTGCGGCTTCTTCCCGGGGTGACGCTCAGCGACAACGTGGTCACGTACAAGGAGCTCATCCTCAGCCGTGACCTGCCGAGGTCGATCGTCATCGTCGGCGCCGGGGCGATCGGCCTCGAGTTCGCCTACGTCCTGGCGAACTACGGGGTGCAGACGACCGTGATCGAGTTCCTGGACCGCGCGCTGCCGAATGAGGATGTCGACGTCTCCAAGGAGATCACCAAGCACTTCGCGGCGCTGGGCGTGCCCATACTCACCTCGACGAAGGTTGAGACAGTCGTCGACGAAGGCGGTCAGGTGACCGTCACGTACACGGGCGCGGACGGGGCGCCGGGCAGCGTCAGCGCCGACAAGGCGCTCATCTCGGTGGGCTTCGCCGCGAACGTGACCGGGTACGGGCTGGAGAACACGGGGGTCGAGCTCACCGATCGCGGCGCGATCGCGATCGACGACCTCATGCGCACGAATGTGGCCGGGATCTACGCCATCGGCGACGTGACGGCGAAACTGCAGCTCGCGCACGTCGCGGAGGCTCAGGGCATCGTCGCCGCGGAGACGATCGGTGGCGCCGAGACGATGGCGCTGGGCGACTACCGGATGATGCCGCGTGCCACCTACATGCAGCCGCAGGTCGCCAGCTTCGGCCTCACGGAGCAGCAGGCGCGCGACGCGGGCTACGACGTGGAGGTGGCGACCTTCCCGATGATGGCCAACGCCAAGGCGCACGCCCTCGGCGACGCCCGCGGCTTCGTGAAGCTCGTGGCCGACAAGAAGTACCACGAGTTGCTCGGCGGACACATGGTCGGCCTCGACGTCTCCGAGCTGCTTCCTGAGCTGACGCTGGCGCAGAAGTGGGATCTCGGCGCGCTGGAGTTGGCACGCAACGTGCATCCGCACCCGAGCCTGTCCGAGTCGATGCAGGATGCGTTCCACGGCCTCATCGGCCACATGATCAACCTCTGAGTCTGCGTCGCCGGTTGAGCCTGTGTCGCCGGTTGAGTCCGCGTCGCCGGTTGAGCTTGCATCGCTGGTTGAGCTTGTCGAAACCGGTGCCTGTACTTCGTCGCCGGTTGAGCCTGTCGAAACCGGTGCCTGGTTCTGTGTCGCCGGTTGAGCCTGTCGAAAACCGGTGCCTGTTCTGTGTCGCCGGTTGAGCTTGTCGAAACCGGCGGCTCGGTTTCGACAGGCTCAACCGGCGGTGGTTCGACGGGTTCGACTGCCGGTACGGTTTCGACAGGCTCAACCCGCGGTACGGTTTCGACAGGCTCAACCGGCGGTGGTTCGACGGGCTCAACCGGCGAGCAGGCTCAACCGGCGGTGCGATCGCGACCGGCGAGGACGGCGGTGGGGACTACAGGCGGAACGTGGAGATCGGGATGTCCGCGACCAGTCGGCGGATCACCCCGACCGCGTCGTCCTCCGTCAACTGATGAGTCGTGACGAGGGAGGCGAGGTATCCCGCGTCGAGTCGCCTCGACATGTCGTGCCTGGCCGGGATCGAGCAGAACGCGCGCGTGTCGTCGATGAACCCGCTCGTCTTCGCAAAGCCCGCCGAATCCGTGACCGCGGCCCGATAGCGCATGATGCCGGCGGGGGAGTCCAGGAACCACCAGGGTGCGCCCGCGAAGACGCTCGGATAGAAACCGGCGAGCGGAGCGATCTCTCGGGAGAACAGCGTCTCGTCCACGGTGAACAGCACGAGCCGGAACACCGGGTGCACGCCGAAGTCCCGCAGTATCGGCGTCAGCGGCACCGTGTACCCGCCGACCGCCGGCAGGTCGTGTCCGGTGTCGGGGCCGAACGCGTCGAACGTGGGACGGTGGTGGTTGCGGATGACCCCGGCGTGCAGCTGCATCACGAGGCCGTCCTCGGAGCTCATCTCGGCGAGCCGGTACAGCATGTTGCGGCGGTAGGCGTCGGCGTCCGCCTGCGTGATCGCGCCGGCCAGGGCGGCGCGGTGGATGCGCTCGGCGTCCGAGGGCTCAAGCGGCTCGCTGCCGGCATCGATCACACCGGTGTCGGTGGCCGTGCCTCCCGCGGCCTTGAAGTACGCGCGCCGCGAGCGGAGCGCATCCAGCAGGCCCGCGTAACTGCCGCAGTCGATGTCGGCAGCGGCGGAGAGCGCGTCCAGGCGGGCGCGCCACGTGGGCTCCAGCGGATGCATGTACCCGTCGGCCCTGAACGTGGGGACGACCCGTCCGGTGAACGCCGGGTCCTCCCGCAGCGCAAGGTGCGCATCGAGGTCGTCTGCCGGGTCGTCGGTCGTGGCGAGCACCGCGATGCCGAATCGGTCGAAGAGAGCGCGCGGCCGGAACTCGGGCTGCGCCAGCGCGTGCGCCAGCAGGTCATACAGCTCGTCCGCGTTCCGTGCCGACGGGGCTTCCGTCAAGCCGAACACCTCGGAGAACTCGCTCTCGAACCAGAACCGCACGGGGGTGCCGAGGAACACGTCCCAGTTCTCGCACAGCCTGCGCCAGACCTCGCGGCCGGAGGACCTCGGCGGCTCGCCGTCGCGGCGCAGGCCGAGCTCCGTCAGCGGCACTCCCACGGCGTGCAGCAGCCGGGTCACATAGTGGTCCGGGGTGATGAGCAGGGCGGCGGGGTCGCCGAAGGGCTCGTCGTCCAGGAGCATCCGGGCCTCGACGTGACCGTGTGGCGAGTAGACGGGGGCATCCGAGACCTCGGCATAGAGCCGGCGAGCGACCTCGCGGGTGCCGGGATCGGCGGGCAGCAGGCGGTCGGGGTGTGGGGCGAGCGAGGCCATGGGCAGAGATTCTCCTGGGTCAGGGGCGGAGGGCGGAGTGAAGGGTCACGCGCGCGGCCCGGGCGAACGGCCCGTGGATGAGCGCACCGTGAGATAGGTGGGGAGCACGGCCGCCTGCCTGGCGCTCGGCGCGGAACGGGGATCCAGCCGTGCCAGGAGCAGCGTCACGGCGAGGCGGCCCGCCTGCTCGATCGGAGCGGTCAGTGTCGTCAACGGCGGGTTGCAGAAGTCGGCGCCGAAGATGTCGTCGCAGCCGACGATGCTCAGGTCATGCGGCACACGCACGCCCCGGCTCGCCAGGTGCTGCAGCATGCCGATGGCCAGCAGGTCGTTGAACGCGATGACGGCCGTCACGCCGGCGTTGAGCGCCGCGTCCGCGGCCGCCGCCCCGGCACGCTGACGCGGTGAGAACGGGCCGAGACGCTTGCCGGTCACGCCGTGGGCTGCGGTGGCCTTCACGAACGCCCGCCACCTGCTCTCGTTCGACCATGACGTCTCGGGCCCGGAGACGTAGGCGATCTCGTGGTGCCCCAGCGAGACCAGGTGCCCGACGGCCTGCACGATGCCGCCGGGTGTGTCGATGACGACGCTGGGCACTCCGCGCGTCTGCCGGTTGATCGCCACGAGAGGCAGCTCGGCGGCGAGCTCGGCCAGCGCACGGTCGGACAGGCGCGACGCCGAGAGGATCGCGCCGTCGAACGACGAGCGCAGCCGGTGCAGCAGAGCGTCCTCGTTCTGGTCGGACTCCTCGGTGTCGATGAGCAACTGCGAATATCCGGATGCCTTCAGCTGCCGCTGCGTGCCCCTGATGATCCCGAAGTAGAACGGGTTGGTCACATCCGAGACGAGCACGGCGATGGCCCCGGTCCTTCCCGACGTCAGCGCTCGGGCCTGGGAGTTGGGGGAGTATCCGAGCTCCGCGGCGACCCGCTCGATGCGTTCTCGGGTGGCGGCGTTGACCCGCCCGGGGTTGGAGAGCGCGCGGGACGCGGTCGATGTCGCCACGCCCGCCCGCATCGCGATGTCGGCGAGGGTGGCGGGTCGCCCGGCCCTCTCGCCCTCCGATTCCATGCGGAAAGCAAACCACAACGAGGCGACTTGGCAAATAGTGGCAAACGATTGCAACCCGTGATGCGCTTCGGGCACTGCTCGGCTGGCAGTCCATCCCGCTAACGCTCAGCTGCTGCCCGTGTTCGTGCTCTTCGCGACGCTGGAAACGTGTCGGGCATCCGGATCATCGGCAGCCGGTGCTCTTCGCGTCGGTGATCACCGCCCCCGACACGCGCACGGCCGCCGTGGTGCCCCAGGTGTTCGGGGCGACCCAGGAAGGCGGCGCCATTCCGGTGTACGGCCAGATGATGGCCACCGCGTTGATCCGCGCCGTTCCCGTCGCGGTGCTCTACCTGCTGTTCCAGCGCTGCCTGGTGAACGGGCTCACGACCGGCGGGCTCAAGCGGCCGTGACCCGCCCGGCACGCTGGCAAACCATGGCAAACGTTTGCACAGGTTCGCCGTGCTGCCTAGGGTCGAAGTCATGGGCTCCGAATCGGTCGACGATGATCTCACCTGGAATCTCTCCGGCTTCGGTGACGAGATCGCCGACGATCCGGTCGTTCAGCTCGCGGTTCTCGAGGCGCTCGGTGCACGCCACATCGAGGTGCGCAGCGCCTGGGGGGTCAACATCGTCGACCTGCCCGACGACCGACTCGCCGAGCTCAAGCGACGGATCGACGCCTCGGGATTCGGCGTGTCCGCCATCGCATCGCCGATCGGCAAGGTCGACGTCTCGCTGCCGGTCGAGCATGAGGTGGAGCGGCTGAGCCGGGTGATCGTCGCGGCGCGCAGGCTGGGCACGAGGCACGTTCGCGTCTTCTCGTTCTTCCGGGGCGAGGGGGTCCCCGCCGAGGCGATCCGCGACGACGTGCTCGTGCGCATGCGCGCACTGGCCGACGTCGCCGAGCGCGAGGGCGTGGTGCTGCTGCACGAGAACGAGAAGCAGATCTACGGCGACGTCCCGCAGCGGGTGCTCGACATCGTCGAGTCGGTCGGTTCCGACGCGCTGCGGCTGGCGTGGGACAACGCCAACTTCGTGCAGGTCGGAGTGCGTCCGTTCACGGATGCCTGGCCCCTCCTGGCCCCGCACGTCGAGTACCTGCAGGTGAAGGACGCACTCGCCGCCGACGGCACCGTCGTTCCCGCAGGGGAGGGCGACGGCGAGCTCCTGGCCACGGTGACGGCACTGCGCGACGCCGGCTACCGCGGCTTCGCCTCGCTCGAACCGCATCTCGCCGCCGGGTACTCCCTCGGCGGATTCTCCGGACCCCGCGCCTTCGGCACCGCCGCCCGCGCCTTCGCCCGCCTCCTCGACCAGATCGGAGTCTCCGCAGCATGAACCCGGCACCCGAAACGCCCGATGCCGCATCGTCGGGCATCGCGACGCCCGCAGGACGCCTGACCGCCGCCATCGTCGGGTGCGGCGTCATCGCCGACAACCACGTGCGGGCGCTGCACGCCCAGGGCGAGGTGGACATCGTCGCCCTCGTCGACCCCGTCACCGAGGCGGCCGACCGGGTCGCGGCGCTCGCCCAGGAACTCGGGCTGCCGCGGCCCGTCGTCTTCGCCGATCTCGGCAGCGCCCTGTCGCAGCACCCGGTCGACCTGGTCGTGATCTGCACCCCCAGCGGGCTGCACGTGCAGCTTGCCGAGACCGCGCTGTCCGCGGGAAGCCACGTCGTGATCGAGAAGCCGCTCGACGTTGCGATCGCCCGGGCTCGGCGCATCCGTGAGCTGGCCGACGAGGCCGCGCAGCGCGGGCTCGTCACCTCGGTGATCAGCCAGCACCGGTTCGACCCGGCGTCGGCCGTCGTCGCGTGCGCCGCGCACTCAGGCGACTTCGGCGCTCTCACCAGCGCCGTCGCATCCGTCGCCTGGTGGCGAACCCAGGAGTACTACGACTCCGGACAATGGCGCGGGACGTGGCAGCTCGACGGCGGCGGCGCCGTGATGAACCAGGGCGTGCACACGGTGGACCTGCTCGTGTGGTTCTTGGGCGCCCCGGTCGCCGTGTTCGCCCACACGGCGCTGCTGGCCCACGAACGCATCGAGGTGGAGGACACCGCCGTCGCGACCGTACGGTTCGCGAACGGCGCCATCGCAGTGCTGCACGCCACCACGGCCGCGTATCCCGGACTCACGGTGCGGATTCAGGTGCACGGGTCTCGGGGGTCCGCCGTGATCGAGAACGACCAGCTCTCCTACTTCGCCGCCGGCGGAGCGGCGGACCGCGGTGCGAACTCGGACCCGACTCGATCCGGAACCGAGAACCGTGCGGCTGAACTGGTGGAGGCGTCCGAGCTGTTCGGCAACCCGCGACCGGCCGATGCGTTCGTCGTGGGTCATCGCAGGCAGTACGACGACATCGTCGACGCGATCCGTCGCAGGCGTCCCCCAGGGGTGACCGTCGCCGACGCACTGCTGTCGCTCGCTGTGGTGCGGTCGGTGTACCTCTCGGCGACGCTCGGCCGCGAGGTGCTCGTCGAGGACGTCCTGACGGGCGTCCACGACGGCCAGGACGTGCACACCGAGACCGCCGTCGAGTCTGGACGCTGACGCCGTGAGATTCTCCGTATTCACCGCCTCCACGCCCGAATGGACCCCTGCCGAGGCCGTCGCGATCCTCGCCGCACAGGGCTGGGACGGCATCGAGTGGCGTGTCACCGACCAGCAGGATGCCGCGGAGCCCGGCTTCTGGGCAGGCAACCGGGCGACGTGGCCCCTGACCGGGCTCGAGTCGCACCTCGACGACATCCGTGCCACGACTCGCCAGGCGGGGCTCGAGATCTCCGGCATCGGCGGCTACGTGCAATCCCACGACCGCCAGGACGTGGAGCGGATGCTCGCCGCCACCGCCGCCGTCGGCGCCCCGCGCGTGCGCATCACCATGCCTCAGCTCGGCACCGGCCACTACCGCGAGCTGTTCGACGCCGCACGGCGCGACCTGGACTGGGCGGCCCGTCGCGCGCACGAGCACGGCGTGCAGGCCGTGATCGAGCTGCACCACCGCACCATCATCTCCTCGGCGTCGGCCGCCTATCGAATGGTGGAGGGCCTGGACCCGCGGCACGTCGGCGTCATCCACGACTCGGGAAACCTCGTGATCGAGGGGCACGAGGACTACCTTGCGGCCTTCGAACTCCTGGGCGAATACCTCGCCCATGTCCATGTGAAGAACGTGGCATGGCATCCCACCGACGAGCGTCGCGCCGACGGGTCGGTCGTATGGCGAGAGGACTGGGCCACGTTGCGTGAAGGCCAGGCTGACCTGGAGACGTACTTCGCCGCTCTCGCCCGCGTCGGCTACGACGGCTGGGTCACGCTCGAGGACTTCTCCACGGCCCTTGCGTTGGAGCAGCGCACGGCGGACAACCTCGCCTTCGTGCGCGCCGCACGAGATCGGGCGCTGGATGCCCTCGATGGCTGAGCTGCGCACGGCCCGTGAGCCCGTGCGCATCGCGCACCTCGGTCTCGGCAACTTCCACCGCGCGCACCAGGCCTGGTACACGCAGCGGGCGAACGAGGCGAGCGCCGTCGAGGGCTGGGGGATCGCAGCCTTCACCGGCCGCTCGCCGCGTGCCGCCCTGCTGCTGGCCGCGCAGGACTGCGTGTACACGCTGATCACGCGCTCCGCGGAACGGGACTCCGTCGAGCTGATCCAGTCGATCAGTCGCGCCCACGACGGCGGCGGGACCGAATGGGAGCGCACGATCGCGGATCCGGCGGTCGCTATCATCACCGTGACCGTCACGGAGCGCGGATACGAGCCGGCGGAATCGCTCACCGGAGCGGGCGAGACCGCGGGGGCGCGGATCGCACGGGGCCTGGCCGTGCGGGCGCGGGCGTCCGCCGGCCCGATCGCGCTGGTGAGCTGCGACAACCTGAACCGCAACGGCGAGGCGCTGCGCCGTGCCGTGCTGCGCGAGTCCCACGACGCCGAGTCGGGCGAGTGGATAAGGCAGAACGTGTCGTTCGTCTCCACCATGGTCGACCGCATCACGCCCGCTACCACGGACGCCGACCGCGCCACGGCGCTTCGGCTCACCGGATTCGACGACGCTGTCCCCGTGGTCGCCGAACCCTTCAGCGAATGGGTGCTGTGCGGCGACTTTCCGGCCGGACGGCCGGACTGGGAGCGCGTCGGCGCGCGCTTCGTCGACGACATCGAGCCGTGGGAGCGACGCAAGCTGTGGCTGTTGAACGCCGGCCACACGCTGCTCGCGGTCACCGGCCTGCGGCGGGGGCACCACACGGTCGCCGAGGCGTTCTCCGACCGGGAATGTCGCACGATGCTGGAGGACCTCTGGGCGGAGGCCCGTGTGCTGCTCCCGTTCGAGGCGGAGGCCACCGACGCGTTCCTCGCCGACCTCCGCGCCCGCTTCGCCAATCCGCGCATCGCACATCGCCTGGAGCAGATCGACGACGGCAGCCTGCAGAAGCTCCGGGAACGGCAGGCGGCGATCATCGTGGCCCGGCTGGAGGCGGGCGACGAGCCCGGCCGAGCCTGCCTCGCCACGGTGGCAGAGTGGGGACGTTCACGCGGTCTCGACCTCGCCGAGGCGCTGGACGTGCTGCGGCCCGGGCTGGCGAGGCGCGTACACCTCGGCTGACGCCGTCGACGACATCCGCTTCCCCGCGCAGCGGGAGTGCAAGAAGGAGAGAGATGCTGATTCAGTCCGCCGAGGTGCTCGTGGCGAGCCCCGGCCGCAACTTCGTCACCCTGCGCATCACGACGGATGACGGTCTCACCGGACTCGGCGATGCCACGCTCAACGGGCGCGAGCTCGCCGCCGCCGCCTACCTCTCCGAGCACGTGGTCCCGTTGCTGATCGGCCGGGACGCGAGTCGCATCGAGGACACCTGGCAATACCTCTACCGGGGCGCGTACTGGCGGCGCGGCCCCGTCACCATGGCCGCCATCGCCGCCGTCGACACGGCACTGTGGGACATCAAGGCCAAGGCGGCGGGCATGCCGTTGTACCAGCTGCTCGGGGGTCGGAGCCGGAACGGCCTGCTCGTCTACGGGCACGCATCCGGGCAGGAACTGCCGGAGCTGTTCGACTCGATCCGCGAGCACCTGGAGGAGGGGTACCGGGCGATCCGCATCCAGACCGGCATCCCGGGCCTGCCGTCGGTGTACGGCGTGGCATCCAGCCGCAACGCCGAGGCCGGCACGGAGGCGGGAACGGACGCCCGCTACGACTACGAGCCCGCCCGGCGCAGCGCCCTGCCCGTGGAGGAGACGTGGGACACGCGTGCCTACCTGCGACACATCCCGACCGTGTTCGAGGCGGTGCGATCCGAGTTCGGACCCGAGCTGCCGCTGCTGCACGACGCCCACCACCGTCTCACCCCCATCCAGGCCGCGAAGCTCGGCAAGTCGCTGGAGCCGTACGACCTGTTCTGGCTGGAGGACGTCACGCCGGCAGAGAACCAGGCGGTGCTGCGCCGCGTGCGCGAGCACACCACGACGCCACTGGCGATCGGCGAGGTGTTCAACACCATCTGGGACTACCGGGAGCTGTTCGAGGAGCAGCTCATCGACTACGTGCGCAGTCCGGTCACGCACGCAGGGGGCATCACCGGCCTGCGCCGCATCTTCGACTACGCGGCGGTGTACCAGATCAAGTCCGGCGCACATGGACCGACCGACGTCTCCCCGGTGGGGCTCGCCGCGGCGATCCATCTCGGCCTCGCCATCCCCAACTTCGGCATCCAGGAGTACATGCGGCATGCGCCGGTCACACACGAGGTGTTCCGCACCAGCTACACCTTCGACGGCGGGATGCTGAACCCCTCGGACGCCCCGGGGCTCGGCGTCGACTACGACGACGAGGTGGCCGCGGCGCACCCGTACGCCGGCGCCTACCTGCCGGTGAACCGTCTGCTCGACGGGTCGATGCACGACTGGTGATCGTAGCGGGCTGAGCCTGTCCCTCCACCGCGGGCTGAGCCTGTCCCTCCACCGCGGGCTGAGCCTGTCGAAGCCCCGTCGGCTGAGCCTGCTTCCCGTCGGCTGAGCTTGCTTCCCGTCAGCTGAGCTTGTCGAAGCCTGGGGGTCCGGTTTCGACGGGCTCAACCCGCGGTGGTTGCGGGGACGGAGCCTGTGCTTCTCGTCGGCTGAGCTTGTCGAAGCCTGGGGGTCGGGTTTCGACAGGCTCGACCGGCGGTGGGCGGTGCCGGTTTCGACAGGCTCGACCGGCGGGAACTGGTAGACTCTGACACCGAACTTCGGCGAGGGATGCCGGCACGCGCCGTGCGCGCGGCACAGGCATCCGTGATCGACGCGGTGGACCAGGCTCACGTCTGTCCTCACGCTGACACGCAGCACGAGTTGACAACGAATTCCCTCGAGACGATGTGGGCCGAAAGCCCACCGAAAGAGACATCACCATGGCTGACGACAGCAACAAGGTGGTCGCGGAGAAGCGCGACCGATTCGGCAAGGGCGCTGCCCGCAAGATCCGAGCGGCGGGCAAGATCCCCGCCGTGCTCTATGGTCACGGCATCGACCCGCAGCACCTCACGCTTCCCGCGCACCAGCTCAGCCTGCTGCTGCGCAAGGCGAACGCGGTGCTCGAGCTCGACATCGACGGTGCGTCCCAGCTGGCGCTGGTGAAGGATGTGCAGAGGGACCCGGTGCGCCAGGTGATCGAGCACATCGACCTCATCACGGTGCGCCGTGGCGAGAAGGTTCAGATCGAGGTGCCCGTGCACGTGGAGGGCGAGCCGTTCTCCGGAAGCATCGTCGTGCAGGAGCTCTCGACCATCTCGATCGAGGCCGAGGCGACCCACATCCCGGAGCACGTCGTCGTGGACGTCGAGGGGCTGCACGATGGCACCCACATCACGGCTGCGGACATCCCGCTGCCGAGTGGCGCGACGCTTCTGAGCGACCCGGAGTCCCTGGTCGTCACGATCAGCCTGCCGGCCGGCCCTACCGCCGAGGAGACGGAGGAGGCCGAGGCGGCCGCAGAAGCCGAGGCAGCGCCGGCCGCCTCCGCCGAGTAGCGGCCGGAGGAAGCGGCCGTGGCGGAGGAGCCCTGGCTCGTCGTCGGCCTCGGCAACCCCGGCGTGCAGTACGAGCGCACGCGTCACAACATCGGGCAGCTGGTCGCGGACGAGCTCGCGCGCAGGGCGTCGGCAAGATTCACCTCGCACCGGACCAACTCGAGGGTCGCCGAGGGCCGGATCGTCCCCGGCGGCCCTCGGCTGATCATCGCCAAGCCGAACACGTACATGAACGTCTCCGGCGGACCGGTCGCTCAACTCGTGCGGTTCTACTCGCTCGACCCCGGCCGGCTCATCGTCGTGCACGACGAGCTGGACATCCCGTTCGACACGATCAGGCTGAAGTCCGGCGGGGGCCACGGCGGACACAACGGCGTGCGCGACATCGTCAGCGCCGTCGGCACTCCGGACTTCCTGCGGGTACGGGTGGGGATCGGGCGTCCGCCCGGCCGGGCGGACGCGGCGGACCACGTGCTGAGTCCGTTCAGCCCAGCCGAGCGGCAGGCGCTCCCCAGCCTGGTCTCCGACGCGGCGGACGCGGTGGGACTCGTCACGACCGACGGCCTGGCCGCCGCCCAGCAGCGGTACCACTCACCCCAGCCCTGACTCCGGCGCGTCGACTCGACGCTCCGGCCCGCCCGCTAACCTGCAGGCATGCAGCTTTACACGCGAGAGTGGGGCGAGGGCGATCGCGTCGCCGTGCTCATCCACGGCATCTTCTCCAGCTCGGGAAATTGGCGTCGGCTCGGGCCCGCGCTCGCCGACAAGGGGTATCGGGCGATCGCGGTCGACCTTCCCGGTCACGGGCAGAGTCCGCGCGCCGAAAGCTACTCGCTCGATCTGCTCGCCGACAGCGTGCTTGAGAGCGTTCCGTCGCGCCCCGAGGTGGCGATCGGGCACTCGCTCGGCGGGCTGACGCTGTCGGCGGCGGTGGAGAGGCTGGCGCCGCAGCGGGCGATCTATGTCGATCCGGCGTTCGCGCCTCCCCGGCTCTCCTGGTGGCAGCGCCGGCTCACCCCCTACTTCATGCGCCGGTTCCTGACGGCGGACGCCGCTGCCATCGCCAAGAACAACCCTCGCTGGTCACAGGAGGACGTGAAGGTCGAGGCGGCGGACTTCGCGCGGTTCGATCGCAGGGCGCTCCACTTCCTCGACGGCGCCGGCATGGCGCCCCCTTCTCGCATGGTCGTGCCCTCGCTGCTCGTGCTGGCCGACCGCTCCCGCCTCGTCGGCGCCCAGCTGGCCGACAGGATGCGTGCGCTCGGCTTCGAGGTGCGCGTCGTGCCCGGGGCCGGGCACACCGTCAACCGCGACGACTTCGAGGGCTTCATGAAGGCGCTCGACGGGTGGATCTGAGCGGAGCTCGCGGGGCGGGTCTGAGCGGCGCTCGTGCTCGCCGTCCTCAGCGGCCGTGCGACGCCAGGATCTGGTCGAGGTCGATGCGGTCGAGCAGCTGCTTCCAGTCCAGCTCGCGGGCGACGGACTCGGCGTGCTCCTGCGCGAACACCCTTCCGTTGCGCTGCACGCTGACGCCCTCGGGAACGATCGCGTTGAGCTCGGCGAGCACGGCGTCGTTCACCGCCTCGGTGTCGAAGTCGGCCCCGTAGCGCGCATACACCTCTGCGGGGACCGTGTAGTCGATGGTGGTGATCTCGGTGGCCATGTCGCGAGCCTAATCGGCGCGACCGGGGCCGGGGCGACCCTCGCCCCGCCTCGCCGGAGAGCCGCCACCGCGCGGGGTCGAAGCGGTGACGGCCCGCCGACGTGATGGCGGCTCGTGGAGAGGACGGGTCAGGCGTCCTGCTGCAGCGTCGCCTGCAGCTCGATGGTGATGGTCACGGTGTCGCCGAGCAGCATGCCGCCGGTCTCGAGCGCCGCGTTCCAGGTGAGGCCGAAGTCCTCCCGGTTGATCACGGCCTTGGCGGTGGCGCCGGCCTTGTAGTTGCCGTAGGCGTCGGTCCCGAATCCACCGAACTCGAACTCGAAGGTCACGGGCTTCGTGATGCCCTTGATCGTCAAGTCGCCGTCGACGAAGAAGTCGCCGTCGACGACGCGAGCGCCCGTGGAGGCGAAGTCGATCGTCGGGTACTTGTCGGCCTCGAAGAAGTCGCCCGTGCGCAGGTGGTTGTCCCGGTTCGGGTCTCCCGTGTTGATGGACGCCACCTCGACGCTGGCGGTCACGCGCGCCTCGAGCGGGTTGGCGGGCGTCACGAACGTCGCCTGGAACCTCTCGAACTTGCCCTTCACCTTGCTGATCATCAGGTGGCGGATGCTGAAGCCCACCTCGCTGTGCGCCGGGTCGATCACCCAGGTGCCCTGGCGATAGCCCGGGATGTCCAGCGTGGTGGAGGCGGTGTCGGTCATGGGGGGTCTCCTCGGAAGATCGGATGACGGTAGATTGACGCGGATGCCGCGACTCACGTATGCAAACGCATGCTGTCACGGTCTATTCCCGGTCCGGCAGATTGTTCTTCGGATCGCCTCCGGTGTGCCCCGTACACTTGATCCAGTGATACTCGAGGGCTTGACCGAGGCGCTTTCGCGCGCCCAGACCTTCTCCGACGCCCTCGCGTACGCGAAACGAGACGCGGACTTCTCCGTCACCACCGGCCTTCGCGTGCCCCTGGTGTCGGCCCTCCTCGCCGCACGGCCCGCCGATGGACAGTCGTTGCTGGTCGTCACCGCCACGGGACGGGAGGCGGAGACCCTGCGAGCGGCCCTCGGCTCCGTCGCACCGCGGGCCGAGGTCGTCGAGTTCCCCGCGTGGGAGACGCTGCCGCACGAGCGGCTGAGCCCGAGTCCCGAGATCGTCGGCAGACGGCTCGCCGCGCTGCGGCGGCTCGGAACCTGGACACCCGACGACGGACGTCCGCTGATCGTGGTGGCCTCCGTGCGCGCGGCCCTGCAGCCCCTCGCGGCCGGTCTGCACCTGCTGGAGCCGGTCGTGCTGTCGGAGGGCAGCCGCGGCAACGACCTCGCCGGCATCGCGTCGCACCTCGTCGACCTCGCGTACGCGCGGGTGGACATGGTGACCAGGCGCGGCGAGTTCGCGGTTCGCGGCGGCATCCTCGACGTCTTCCCCCCGACCGCCGAGCATCCCGTGCGCGTCGACTTCTTCGGCGACGAGGTGGAGCAGATCCGGCCCTTCTCGGTGGCCGATCAGCGTTCGCTCCCGCACGAGGTGCCGTCCGTCGAGCTCGCGCCGGCGCGGGAGCTGCTGCTCACCGAATCGGTGCGTCAGCGTGCGGCGGAGATGGCACACGAGTTCCCCGGGCTCGAGCAGTTGCTGGCCAAGGTCGCCGAGGGCATCCCCGTCGAGGGCATGGAGTCGCTGGCCCCCGCCCTCGTCGACCGGCTCGTGCCGCTCACCGACTATCTGCCCGACGGCGCGGCGATCGCGGTGATGTCGCCCGAGCGCGTCGCCGCGCGGGCCGTGAGCCTGGCGGAGACGAACCGGGAGTTCCTCGAGGCTGCATGGAGCGCTGCGACCGTCGGCGCCGCCGCACCGATCGACCTCGCCTCCGGTGACTTCATCTCGTTGCGTCAGCTTCGCGATGCGGCGCAGCTCAGCCGGCCGGGCGAGGATGCGCCCCGTCATCCGTGGTGGACGTTCTCCAGCTTCGACAGCGGCGGGGCGGAGCCCGTCGGACCCGGCGGCGCGCTCGCGGAGCAGTCCGTCGCGGATATCGCGGCGTCGGCCGGCGACTATGTGCGCGTCGCGGCGGTGGCCGTCCCGAGCTTCGCCGGCAATGTCGACGGAGCCGTCCACCATGTGGCGTCACGGCTCGCCGAGGGGTGGCGGGTGGCGATCGTCGCAGAGGGCCACGGGCTCGTGGAGCGCGCCGTCGACGTTCTCTCCGAGCACGGCGTCGCGGCTCGTCAGGTGGCCGACTACCCCGCGGATGCCGAGCCCGGCGTCGCCTACGCGCTGGCGGCATCCGTGGAGCAGGGCTTCGAGCTTCCCGAGGCCAGGCTGGCCCTCATCGCGGAGACCGAGTTCTACGGCCGCACCGTCGGCTACGACTCCCGCCAGGTGAAGCGGCTCGGCGTGCGCCGCAGGAACGTGGTCGACCCGCTGCAGCTGAAGCCGGGCGACTTCGTGGTGCACGAGACGCACGGCATCGGCAGGTTCGTTGAGCTCGTGCAGCGCGAGGTCTCCTCCGGTGGCCGCAACGCCGTGAAGTCCACGCGCGAGTACCTGGTGCTGGAGTACGCGCCGTCGAAACGCGGCTACCCGGGCGACAAGCTCTACGTGCCGACGGACCAGCTCGACCTGCTCAGCCGGTACGTCGGCGGGGAGGCGCCGCAGCTGTCCAAGATGGGCGGCAGCGACTGGGCGCAGGCGAAGGGCCGCGCGCGAAGGGCCGTGCGCGACATCGCCGTCGAGCTCGTCAAGCTCTACTCGGCGCGGATGGCGTCGAAGGGCCACGCGTTCGGGCCGGACACGCCGTGGCAGCGCGAGCTCGAGGAGGCGTTCCCGTTCGTCGAGACGCCCGACCAGCTGCAGACCATCGACGAGGTCAAGGCCGACATGGAACGCCCGATCCCGATGGACCGTCTCATCTCGGGAGACGTCGGGTTCGGAAAGACGGAGATCGCCGTGCGTGCCGCCTTCAAGGCCGTGCAGGACGGCAAGCAGGTGCTCATGCTCGTGCCCACCACACTGCTGGTGCGTCAGCACTTCGAGACGTTCCAGGAGCGGTTCGCCGGGTTCCCGGTGCACCTTCGTCAGCTGAGCCGGTTCCAGACGGACCGCGAGGCCAAGGAGGTGATGGACGGACTCGCCGACGGCACGGTCGACGTCGTGATCGGCACGCACCGGCTGCTGTCGCAGAACCTCGTGATCAAGGACCTCGGACTGGTGATCATCGACGAGGAGCAGCGCTTCGGCGTGGAGCACAAGGACGCGCTGAAGAAGCTGAAGACCAACGTCGACGTTCTGGCGATGAGCGCGACGCCCATTCCGCGCACGCTCGAGATGGCGGTGACGGGCATCCGCGAGATGTCCACTCTCGCCACGCCCCCGGAGGACAGGCATCCGATCCTCACGTTCGTCGGACCGTACTCCGACAAGCAGGTCGCCGCCGCGATCAGACGCGAGCTGCTGCGCGAGGGCCAGGTGTTCTTCGTGCACAACCGGGTCTCCAGCATCCAGCGCGTCGCGTCACGGCTGGCCGAGCTCGTGCCGGAGGCGCGCGTCGCCGTGGCGCACGGGCAGATGAACGAGCACGCGCTCGAGCAGATCGTGGTGGACTTCTGGGAGCGCAGGTTCGACGTGCTCGTCTCGACCACGATCATCGAGACGGGGCTCGACATCGCCAACGCGAACACCATCATCATCGACCGTGCGGACAAGTACGGGCTCTCGCAGCTCCATCAGCTGCGCGGCCGGGTGGGCCGGGGACGCGAACGCGCCTACGCGTACTTCCTCTGGGATGCGGACAAGCCGCTGTCGGAGACGGCACACGATCGCCTGACGACCATCGCCGCCAACAACGAGCTCGGCAGCGGGATGCAGGTCGCGCTCAAAGACCTGGAGATCCGCGGCGCGGGCAACCTCCTGGGCGGCGAGCAGTCCGGGCACATCGCCGGGGTCGGATTCGACCTTTACCTGCGCATGATCGGCGAGGCGGTCGGCACGTTCCGCGGCGAGGTCGCCGAGGGGCAGACGGAGCTGCGACTGGAGCTTCCGGTGGACGCGCACATCCCGGAGGAGTACGTGGACTCCGAGCGGTTGCGGCTCGAGGCGTACCAGAAGCTGTCGGCGGCATCGGCGCCGAACGCGAAGCCCGACGCCGTCGATCTTGTTCTCGAGGAGCTCACCGACCGCTACGGGGAGCCGCCAACGGCGGTGACCAATCTGATCGCCGTGTCGCGCCTGCGGCGCCGCGCGCAGCAGGCGAACCTCTCCGACGTCGTGGCGATGGGCTCGAACCTGCGGATCGCACCGGCCGAGCTTCCGGACTCCCTTCAGGTGCGGCTGCAGCGCATGTACCCGGGATCGCGCATCGTGGCGGCCCAGAAGGTGCTGCTCGTGCCCCTGCCTCGGGCCGACGGCGAGCCGTTGCCGGACTCCGGGCTCATCGAGTGGGTGCGCGGTCTGCTGGATGCGATCTTCCCTCTGCCCGAGACCGCTGTGGGCGGAGCGGTGCCCGAGGACGCGTCGGCGGCCTCGTGAACGTGCGAGGCGGCCCCGCGGGATGCACGTCGCACGACACGCGATGTCCGAGTCGCACCTGCGCGGCGACGCCAGGTCGCGCACGGCCGGTGACCGGCCCCCGCCGGAGCCGGGATCGCTAGCGTGGAGCGGTGACGTACACCGCACCCCCGGCCTTCACCACTCGACCGACCCTGCGCGGCACCTTCGGTGTCGCCGCCTCGACGCACTGGCTCGCGACGGCGACGGCGCAGTCCGTGCTCGAACGCGGCGGCAACGCGTTCGACGCCGCAGTGGCAGCGGGATTCGTGCTCCACATCGTCGAGCCGCATCTCAACGGGCCGGGCGGAGACCTCACCGGGCTTTTCCGCGCGGCCGGTGGCGGGGTTCGCGTGCTCATGGGACAGGGCCCGGCGCCGGCCGGAGCGACCGTCGCGCACTATCGCGGGACGCAACGGCTCCCCGACGTGCCCGGCGCAGGAGGGCTTGCCGCCGCCGTACCAGGATCGGTCGACGCATGGCTCTGGCTGCTCGCCGAGCACGGCACGTGGCGGCTGCGGGATGTGCTCTCCTATGCGATCGGATACGCCGAGCACGGCCATCCCGTGCACCCCTCGGTGGTGGCGACGATCCAGCGGGTCCGCGAGCTCTTCCTCGAGCACTGGCCCACGTCGGCCCGACTGTGGCTGGACGATGAGGGGCGCGCGCCGGCAGTGGGCGACCTCATCGTGAACCCGTCCTATGCGGCGGTGCTGCGGCGCCTGGCGGACACGGCCGACGCGGCGCACACGGCCGAGGACGGCACTCCGACTGCCACCGGGCGCGAGGCGTCTCGCCGCGACGGCATCCGAGCCGCCCGCAGGCAGTGGAAGAGCGGGTTCGTGGCGCAGGCCGTCGAACGGTTCCTGCGCGAGCCGCACCGGCACAGCGACGGGCGGGATCACGCCGGCGTGCTCGCGGCCACCGACATGGCCGCGTTCGAGGGCGGCGATGAGGACGCCGTCTCGCTCGACTTCCGTGGATGGCGCGTGCACAAGACCGGGCCATGGGGCCAGGGGCCGGTGCTGCTGCAGACGCTGGCCATCCTGGACGCGTACGGCCGCCTGCACGGCCTCGGCGACGAGCACCTCGACCCGTCGACCGCGTTCGGCGTGCACGTGATCGCCGAGGCGGAGAAGCTGGCGCTCGCCGACCGGGACGCCTGGTACGGCGATCCCGCGTTCGTCGACGTGCCGCTGCCGACCCTGCTCTCGGCGGAATACGCTCGCTCGCGCGCCGCTCTCATCGGCGAGAGCGCCAGCGCTCTGCTGCGGCCAGGGTCCCCCGACGGCCGCGCCCCGCACCTGCCCGACACCTCGGCGGGAGCCGGCAAGGACGGTCTCGCCGAGGTGTCCGGCGCCGATTCCGAGTCGGCCGGCGGAACGGGAGAGCGCACCGTCGACCGGCACGGCCAGACGCGCGGCGACACGTGTCATCTCGATGTCGCTGACGCCCACGGCAACGTGGTCACGGTCACCCCGTCGGGCGGCTGGCTGCAGTCGTCCCCGACGATCCCCGAGCTGGGGTTCTGCCTCGGGACCCGACTGCAGATGACATGGCTCGACGAGGGATCTCCGTCGGCGCTGCGCCCGGGCGCACGGCCCCGCACGACGTTGTCGGCGACGCTGGTCACCGCGTCCGCCGAAGACGGCGCCGAGCAGGTGGTCGCGCTCGGAACGCCGGGCGGCGATCAGCAGGAGCAGTGGCAGCTGCCCGCGCTGCTGCGGATGCTCGTGGGCGGATGGGACCCGCAGGCCGCCATCGACGCACCCGCCTTCCACACCACCAGCCACGTCTCGAGCTTCTGGCCGCGGGTGTGGGAGCCGGCGGGCCTCGTGGTGGAGGATCGCGTCGGCGCAGACGTCATCGACGAGCTCAGACGGCGCGGACACCGTGTGACCGTCTCCGGTCCGTGGACGCTGGGCCGGCTGAGCGGCGCGGGCGTGCTGACTCCGGCGGACTCGTCGCCGCGTCGTCTCTGGGCCGCGGCGAATCCGCGTGGGGTGCAGGGGTACGCGGCCGGCCGGTGAGCGGCACGCTATGCGCGGTCTCGGCGGGCTCGACCGGCGGTAGGGTCGACCGGCGGCGGGGGCTCCCGATAACGTCGAACCATGGCAGACATCCAATACCGCTCCCTCGGACACTCCGGTCTCGTCGTCTCGACGGTCGGGCTCGGCTGCAACAACTTCGGCCGCGGCGGCACCCGCACGCAGACGCAGGAGGGCACGAGCGCCGTGATCGACGCCGCGCTCGACGCCGGCATCACCTTCTTCGACACCGCCGACGTCTACGGCGAGCAGCGCGGCCTCAGCGAGACGCTCATCGGCAACGCGCTCAAGGGCAGACGCGAGCGGGTGGTGCTGGCGACGAAGTTCGGCATGGACATGCAGGGCGTCAACGGGCCCGACTGGGGTGCTCGTGGATCCCGCCGCTACGTGCGCCGTGCGGTCGAGTCGTCGCTGCGCCGTCTGCAGACCGACTGGATCGACCTCTACCAGCTGCACGCGCCCGACCCCGTGACACCCATCGAGGAGACCCTCGACGTGCTCGACGACCTGATCGCCGAGGGCAAGGTGCGCTACATCGGCCACTCGAACTTCGCGGGATGGCAGATCGCCGACGCCGACTACCAGGCGACGCTGCACGGACACCCCCGGTTCGTCTCCGCGCAGAACGAGTACAACCTCGTGCGCCGGCACGCCGAGCACGAGGTGCTGCCGGCGGTGCGGCACTACGGGCTGGGCTTCCTGCCGTACTTCCCGCTGCACAACGGCCTGTTCACGGGCAAGTTCTCCCGCACCGGCGGACCCGAGGACAGCCGCATCATGCGTCAGCGACGGCACATCATCGACGAGGCGCCCTGGGACGCGCTGGACGCGTTCCAGCGCTTCTGCGACGAGCGCGGGATCACCATGCTCCAGGCGACCTTCGGCTGGCTGCTCGCGCAGCGAAACCTCGCGAGCGTCATCGCCGGTGCGACCCGCCCCGAGCAGGTCGTCGCGAACGCCGAGGCTGGCGGTGCGTGGCACCCGTCCGCGCAGGAGGTCACCGCCGTCTCCGAGCTCTTCGCCTGACGTAGGGTCCCGACGACGTCGCCGGCGCGAACCTCGTGTCGTGGGCGGTCACGGCCGCGGCTGCGCCGGTGGGTGCAGACGTCGATGCCGTCGCGAGAGCAATGTCACCGCGACGGCACCGGCCACCATCGAGACCGCGGAGCCGGCGAGCACGGCCAGCACGCCTTCTCCGCGCACGGTGGCATCCTCCGGGAAGGCGAGCTCGTTCATCAGGAGCGAGACGGTGAAGCCGATGCCGCCGAGCGCCGCGACCACCAGGGAGTCGACCGGCGCGATCCCGGACCGACCGGGCCTGTCGCCCAACCACGTCCCGGCGGCGATGCCGACGAACTTGCCGACGGGCAGCGCGACGACGATGCCCCAGAACGGCGCCGCCAGCCGGGTGAGCGGAATCTGAGGGATGGCGACGGACGCCGCGGTGAACGCGAACAGCGGCAGGATCAGCGCGTTCGACCACGGCTGGAGGACGTGCACCGTGCGACGGGCCGGTGCCCGCGACATCACGAGGCCGAGTGCGACGCCCGCGATGGTCGGGTGCACTCCCGAGG
>JAATFB010000026.1 GCA_015655415.1 Actinomycetales bacterium | reverse complement strand
GACAGCGAGTCGATCTGCTGCTCCATCTTGAGCATGTTCAGCGTGGTGACGCCCAGGATCTGGGTCTCGCCTCGCTGGAAGATCGCGGACCCGTGCACGCGCGGGATGACCTGCACCTCGGCGTCGAGCGGACGGATGTCGCGCAGCCCGCGGCCGTCGATGCGGACGCCCTCGCGCAGGATGCGGCCCCGCACGACCACCTTCGTGACCGCCTTGTACGCCGCGGAGAACTGCTCGAGCGCCTCCGGTGCGAGCACGCCCGCCTCCACCTTCTCGGCGATGGCGGCCTTGACCCGCTCCTTGAGCGCGTCATCGGCGTTCTGACGCTGGATCTTGTCGGCGATCTGATACACGTTCACCAGCTCGTCGTAGGCGAGGCCGGCGACGTTGTCGTAGGTCTCCTGCGAGTAGGGCAGGAACACGGGGTACGCGGCGACCTCCTTGGCGGACTGCCGGGCGAGCACGTTCTGCGCCCCGACCAGCTGCCGGATGAACGGCTTGGCCGCCTCCAGGCCCTGCGCGACGACATCCTCGCTGGGCTTGGTCGCACCGGCCTCGATGAGCTCCCAGCTGTGCTCGGTGGCCTCGGCCTCGACCATCATGATCGCCACGTCGCCCTCGGAGCCGTCGTCGCCGGTGAGCACGCGACCGGCGACCGTGATGTCGAACACCGCGTGCTCCAGCTGTGACGCCTTCGGGAACGCGACCCACTGGTCGGGATGCTCGCCGTTGCCCGGCACGAGCGCGAGCCGCACGCCGGCGATCGGGCCGGAGAAGGGCAGACCGGAGATCTGCGTGGAGGCGGACGCCGCGTTGATCGCGAGCGCGTCGTAGAACTCGTCGGGGGCGATCGAGAGGACCGTGACCACGATCTGCACCTCGTTGCGCAGGCCCTCGACGAAGGACGGACGCAACGGGCGGTCGATCAGGCGGCAGACCAGGATGGCCTCCGTCGACGGCCTGCCCTCGCGACGGAAGAACGAGCCGGGGATCTTTCCGGCCGCGTACGAGCGCTCCTCGACGTCCACCGTCAGCGGGAAGAAGTCGAGGTTGTCCCTCGGATGCTTGCTGGCGCTGGTCGCGGACAGCAGCATCGTCTCCTCGTCGAGGTAGGCGACGACGGCGCCCTGCGCCTGCTGGGCGAGTCGGCCGGTCTCGAACCGGACCGTGCGGGTGCCGAACCGGCCGTTGTCGAGAACGGCCTCCGCGAACTTGATTTCTGGACCTTCCATCGAGGTCTCTTCTCCTTCTGTTCGTGCGCCGTCCCGTGTGGACAAGGCGCGCTCGCCGAACGTGCGGGAGAACAGGCGTAACCGAGCGATGAGGCTCCGCGCCGGTCATCAGTAGAAAAACACCATTCGCGGCCTGCCGCGCACGCACTGCGGGCGGCCATGGCATGCGACTGGGATTCCACCACCGAGGACCAGCAGCCTGCCGGCCTGCGTGGCGAGTTTCATGTGGCAATCGAACCGTGACGATCCTAGCAGAGGGCGCCGTCCGAGCGGCCTCTGCCGCGCCCCGCCGGGCCAGCCGGGGCCGCGGCGGCGCCGAGCGCGATCGGATCGGATGCCGCGGCGCCGGCGTCCCTCACACGCCGCGCGCTCGCCGCTTGCGCTCCTCCACGAGCTCCCGAGCCGTGACGACGTGCGAGCGCACGCCCAGCTGATCCGGCTTGATGCCGCGGACCAGGTCGCCCGGATCCACACCCAGCACCCCCGCCAGACGCACCAGCGTGGAGAAGCTCGGGTTCGCCTGGCCGCGCTCGATCTTGCCGATGTTGGTCCAGTGCATGTCGGCCAGGTCGCCGACGGTCTCCTGGCTCAGCCCGAGCGCGGTGCGGATCTCGCGCACCCGCTCGCCCAGGACTCGTGCGGCATCGAATCGCGGTTCCGGCATCCCTCCTGACTACGGGCCACGATGCCTCCGTCACCAGAGACGCTACTCTTCAGGTGTATATACCTCATGTCGATCCACCTTTCGGGATGGCGTCGACGGACACGAAGGAACCGATGAGCAAGTCCCTCCTCGCCCAGCTGCCGAAGATCGTGGAGGACGGAAAGCGTCGGGCGCGTCAGATCCTGGACGAGCTCGAGACGCCCAGGCGTGTGGGCTTCAACACCCGCGAGCTCGTCATCCCGTCGAAGGACAGCGCCGGGCTCGACGGCATCGACGCACCCCCTCCAGAGCCGACGAGTGCACCCAACCGTCTGATCTACGGCGACAATCTCCTCGCCATGGCCGGGCTCCTGGCGGGAGACGACGAGCACGAGAGCCTGCGCGGCAAGCTGGACCTGATCTACATCGATCCGCCGTTCGACTCGAAGGCGGACTATCGGACCAGGCTGAACCTGCCGGGCCGGACCGTCGAGCAGAAGCCGAACACACTGGAACAGTTCGCCTACTCCGACACATGGCGGGACGGGACCGCCTCCTACCTGGCCGCGCTGGTTCCCCGCCTCGTCCTGATGCGGGAGCTGTTGAGCGAGTCGGGTGCGATCTACGTGCACCTCGACTGGCACGTCGGGCCGTATGTCAAGACGGCCCTGGACGACGTGTTCGGGCGAGAAAACTTCGTACGCGAGATCGTCTGGGCCTTCGACACGAAGTCCGGCTACAAGAGCGCCGTCGAGAACTGGGTGCGCAGCCACGACACGATCTACTACTACGCGAAGAGCTCGCGAAACCGGCTGTTCGCGAAGCAGTACACGCCGTACGAGGAGCGCTACCTGCGACGGTTCGCGAAGGTCGACGAGAACGGACGCCGATATCGCGACGACCGCGGAAGCCGCTCCCGCCAGTACCTGGACGAGCTCAAGGGCGTCCCGATCGGCGACGTCTGGGGGGACATCCCGTCGTTCCAGCAGAACGCCACGGCCGCCGAGTACCTCGGCTACGCGACCCAGAAGCCCATGTCGCTGCTGCACAGGATCATCACCTCCTCGAGTGCGCCGGGAGGCATCGTGGCCGACTTCTACGCCGGATCCGGCACGACGGCGGCGACGGCGGAGACCCTCGGACGACGGTGGATCGCCACCGACATCGGGAAGCCCGCGATAATGATCAGCCGCAAGCGCCTCATCGACCACGACGCCGGGCCGTTCCTCTACCAGGAGATCGGCGACTACCAGGTGGAACAGGCCAGGAGCGCGTTCGGCCGCAGGTACCGGGTCGGCGACCTGGCGCGGGTCGTCCTCGACCTCTACGGCGCCGTGCCGCTGGATCCGTCGGAGAACGTCAACGGCTCTCTCGGCCACCTCCCCGGCACGAGCACCCTGGTGTTCGCCGACAGCCCCGCACGGATGACGAACCTGAGCACACTGCTGCGTGCGCAGGCGTACCGAGACACCAAGCTCGGAGGGTTCGAGAGGGTCGTCGTCCTGGGCTGGAACTTCCCCGCCGGGATCGGGCACGACATCAGGAGCATCGACGACGACCGGCTCGAGGTGCGGATCATTCCGCCGGACCTCATCGATCGCCTGAAGAAGGCGGGCACGAACGGCCTCACCTCCCACGTGGTGTTCTCCACGCTGCAGTACCTGGAGGCGGGCATCATCGCGCTCCACCCGCGCGAGGACCACGACGAGGCCGTCGTGCGGCTGGAGAACTACGTGCTGCTCTCACCCGAGTCGGTCAACGTGCGTCCGGAAGACCGCGACCACGTGCGACGGCTGATGAACACGGAACCGCTGACCCTCATCGAGTACTGGTCCGTCGACCCGAACTACGACGGGGAGGTGTTCCGCTCGAGCTGGCAGGACTACCGCGGCAACACCGCCAACGACCACGACCGGTACCGCGTCGTGCGGACCACGACGGTTCGGGTTCCGCACGACGGAACGGGCCGCATCTGCGTGCGCGCGGTCGACGTGTTCGGCCTCGAGTCCGAGGTCGTCCTGGAGGTCGGGCGATGACGGCAGGGTTCCCCCTCGCGGACGCCCTTCGCGAGCGCTATCGGGACGACCTCGATGCGATCGTCTGTGCCCGGCGGAGCCGCCTGCTCGAGTCGGTGACGCCGGTCACCTCGGAACTGCTGCGGTGGTGGTTCGAGGACGGGCTCGCCGTGCGCGACGTGCAGTTCCACGAGGGACAGCGGGACGCCATCGTCTCGGTGATCTACGCTCACGAGGTCCTCGGGACGACATCGCTTCAGGACCTGTATGAGAAGGTCGCTCCCGGCGCGCTGCTGGAGGGCACCGACCTCCTCGGTGAGGTGACCGCGCAGCGGAACAGGCATCCGAAGTACGCGGCGAAGATGGCGACCGGCACCGGCAAGACGTGGGTGCTCAACGCGCTCCTGATCTGGCAGCATCTCAACCATCGCGCGAGCCCGGACGACCCGCGGTTCTGCAGCAGCTTCCTGGTCGTCGCGCCCGGACTCATCGTGTACGAGCGCCTCCTCGACTCGCTGCTCGGAAGGGCGTTCGGCGGCGAGCGCGACTTCGCCACGAGCGACATCGCCACGCACGCCGATCTCTTCGTCCCGCCGACGCACCGCACCGCCGTCCTCGACTTCGTGCAGTCCTCCGTCGTCGCCAAGGAGGAGATCGGCACCAGGGTCACCGGCAGCGGGATGATCGCCGTGACCAACTGGCACCTGCTCGTCGACCGCGACTTCACCGGCGACGACGAGGCCACGGCCCCGGACGACGGCATCGACCCGAAGACCGCCATCGGCAGCTTCTTTCCCCTCACGCCGGGAACGGCGGCCGGCAACTCGCTCGAGGCGCTCGATCGGCGGCATCTGCGCGGCGCCGCGCTCGAGTCGCTGATCGACCTGCCGAGTCTGGTCGTCTTCAACGACGAGGCGCATCATGTCCACACCCTCACGCGCGGCGAGGCCGCGGACGAGGTGGAATGGCAGAAGAGCCTCAACCGCATCGCCGGGCCGAAGGGCAGGCGATGCGTTCAGGTGGATCTCTCCGCGACGCCGTACAACGAGACGGGCGGCCGGAACCGGAGCCGGAAGTGGTTCCCGCACATCGTCTGCGACTTCCCGCTGGAACGCGCCATGAGTCATGGCCTCGTGAAGGCGATCGTCCTGGACAAGCGCAAGGAGATCGCCGCCCTCCCGCTCGACTTCACCGCGGAACGCGACGAACGGGGTCGGGCCGTCGCTCTCTCCGAGGGACAGCGCACGATGATCCGCGCCGGCGTGCGCAAGCTGGACATCCTTCGCGACAGCTTCGAGGCGATCGCCCCGGACAAACATCCGAAGCTCCTGATCATGACGGAGGACACCCGGGTGTCGCCGCTCGTCGAGCGCTTCCTCATCGATGACGTGGGGCTTCACGAGAGCGAGGTGCTGCGCGTCGACAGCGACCGGAAGGGCGAGCTGCGCGGCGACTGGGCGGCCGAACGAGGGCGGCTGTTCGACATGGACCACAATGCCGCGCCGCGGGTCGTCGTCAGCGTGCTCATGCTGCGCGAGGGGTTCGACGTCGACAGCATCTGCGTGATCGTGCCGCTACGCTCCAGCGCTTCGGGCATCCTTCTCGAGCAGACGATCGGGCGCGGCCTGCGGTTGATGTGGCGGGGGGATGCCGCCGTCCAGGAGCTCAAGCTGGAGACGCGAGAGCGTCTCGCCCAGAGACGTGAGCCCACGAACTTCTTCGACCTGCTCTTCATCGTCGAGCATCCTCGCTTCGAGGAGTACTACCAAGGGCTCATCGACGCCGGCGCCGCGATCGACCTCGACGAGGACGGGGACGCGACTGACCCGACGGGCGACATCGAGACAGTCGACCTGCGTCCCGACTGGCCGGAGTACGACATCGAGGTCCCCGTCGTGCTGCGCGCCACGGAAGAGGAGCTGCAGCAGCCCAGCCTTGACCTCACGACGCTCCCGCGCAGCCGGGTACCGCTTCGGGATGCGCTGCGCCTGGTGGGCGAGGGAGACCGATTCGTCTCGCACGACGTCGTGAGCAGCCTCGACTTCGGCGAGTACCGGGTGCAGGCGGGCGCCCTCAGCGCCGCCGGCTACAACGAGTACCTCGCCAAGATCACGGCCAGCATCACCGGTGCGATCGGCCGTACGTTCGTCTCGGGCAGGCGCGGCGCGCCCCGACGGTACCCGTCGCTCCCTGCCCACAGGGCGGTGATCGCGGGATGGATAGACAGGTTCATCCGGGGCCACTTCTGGGGCGAGGCGTTCGACCCGTTCGAGCGAGAAAACTGGCGCGTGCTCCTCCTCCCGCACGTCGTCGAGGAGCTTCGCGGCATCTTCGCTCCCGCCCTCCTCCGTCTCCAGCAGACCGTCCAGGTCGGGGAAGCGATCGTGGAGCATCGCAGCCCGGCCGAGGCCGGCGCGATCACGATGCGATCCAGTTCGGCCGTCACCGTGCGCAAGAGCATCTATCCCAGGCTGCGCATAGCGTCGCGCAGCGGCGGCCTGGAACGCCGCTTTCTGCGCTGGCTGGACGACGACGGGTCCATCGAGGCGTTCGTCAAGATCGACGAGTACGCGCACGACTTCCTGCGCCGGCCATACCTGCGCGCCGACGGGATGCCGGCACAGTACTCCCCCGACTTCCTGGTGCGCACGGCCAGCGACATCTACGTGGTGGAGACGAAGGCGCAGAGCAACCTCACCGACGAGAACGTCCGACGCAAAGAGCGCGCCGCCATCGCCTGGTGCGAGCAGCTCAACGAGCTGAACCCGTCCCAGCGGTCCGAACGGCGGTGGCATTACGTGCTCGCGGGCGAGAAGGACGTGGACACGTGGCGGAACGCGGGCGAAGGCGTCGTCTCCTTCCTCGCGGCCATGCGCCTGTTCCGCGAAGGGGATGCGTCTGCCCCGCTCGACGGAATGTGACGTCACCGCATCATGGGGTCCGTGGCCGGGCCCACTGCGTGCGACCCCGTCGGCTCCGGGCGTCGGCGAGCGCGATGACGCGCGCCGCGGCATCCGCGAGGGCGTCGCCGTAGCCGCGGCCGTGGCCCGCCGCGTGCACGGCGAGCGGATGCAGCTGGTGCAACGGGATCCGACCGCGCCAGCCCTGGCGGAGCGGGTGCTCGGTCTCGTAGCCGGCGATGATGTCGTCGAGCCACGGGCATCCGAACAGGGCCAGCATGGCCAGATCGGTCTCGCGATGGCCGCCGTGCGCGGCCGGGTCGATGACCACCACTCCATCGGGCGACCAGAGCACGTTGCCGGCCCACAGGTCACCGTGGATCCGCGCCGGCGGCTCGTCGTCGTCGAAGGCGCCGCCGGCGATCTCAGCGCAGGCCTGACGCACGATGTCGGCCTGGCCGCGACCGATCCCGCCCGCCCGGACCGCGATATCGAGATAGGGCAGCACGCGGTCCCTGGCGTAGAACACCCCCCAGGAGTCCTCCCGGGCGGCAGGCAGGGGGCGTCGTCCGATGAAGAGCGGTCCGTTCCAGCCGTCCGGCGGCGCCCCGAACCCTGCGGCGCCGGCGTCGTGGGTCACGGCGAGGTCCGCCCCGAACCGACGAGCGGCATCCGGACCGGGACGCGCCGGCGGCACGCGTTCGAGCTCGATGCGTCCGGGCGAGACGTCCACGACGCGGACGACCCGCGCTCCTCCCGCCGCCGCGAGCCAGGAGAGGCCGGCGGCCTCCGCCTCGAAGAAGCACGGCGGGGCGTCCGGATCCGACTTGACGATCGTCTCGGCCATGCACTCACGGTAACCGGTGCGAAAGCCGTCGCGCGGCCTCGGGGTCAGAGCCCGCGGTCAGCGCGAGGTCGGCGACACTCCTCGGGCCGCCCGGACCATCACACGTTCACGTCGCGCTCGGGGCGCCGTGAGCGCGACGCCGAGCAGCGCACCGACGACGGCGCCGATCGTGTTCGAGACGATGTCGCGGATGTCGGAGACGCGTCCGGGAATCCAGAGCTGGGCCGTCTCGATGCCGAGCGTCATCAGGAACGGCACCCCGATCGCGAGCCACCATCTGCCTCGCCCGAACAGGAGCAGGAAGAACAGCCCGATCGGCACGAACATCGCGATGTTCGCGGTGAACTCGACACCGTTGTAGGTGACCCAATCGGTCGCGGGGTGCTCCCACAGCACTTGGAGCACCCGCATCACGATGCTGTCCTTGCTGGCCACGCGCGGCTGCGGACCCAACGTGACCCACGCGACGGCCAGCAGGTAGAGCGCGGTGGCGGAGCTCAGCACAGGATGCCGTCGGAACATCAGGCCAGCATGGACGGAATTGCTGGGGAGCCGCTGTCCGATCGCTGGGCGCGGGCCTTCGATCTCACGGGCGTTCGGTGGAAGCCGCGCCCTCCAGCACCCCTGCGAGACCGCCGAGATCGAGCGTGACCGAGACGCTCCTCGCACCGCGCCGGCGCTCCGCCGGGACGATCACGAACCTGCCGTCTCGCGCGAGCTGGGCGAGCGGGCCGTTGTAGCGCGCGGTCGCCTCATCGGGAAGGAACCCCACGTGGTAGACGTGCCCGTCGGCGACCAGGTGCACGGCCACGCGGATCCGCATACCCAGCCAGCGCGTGGCATCCGGGATCAGCAACGCGGCCACGTCGCGCCCCCACGACGACGCAGCCTCGATGGCCGACTGATGACGATGAGTGCCGGTCACCGGCGTCGGAAGGCCGCCGGAGGGCGCCACCTCGACCGGCTCCATGCCCTCGAGGCTGCGCAGGACGCCGGCCCCCGGCAGTCGGGATCGACGCCGCGCCGACGCGACGATGCTCGCCACGAGGAGGGCGATCGCCGCGATCGTCAGCCCGAACGCGATCCAATAGGCCACGGGCGCGGTGTCCGGCCGGATCGCCGAGGTGATCACTACGAGCACGAGGGCCAGCAGGTAGGGCGCCGGCTCCCACCGCCAGAGAGGCATGCGCGGCGTTCGGGTCATGTCAGTCAGTCAACCGCATCGCGCGCCGCCGTCGCCTTCCCGCCGAGCCGCCCGGGGCGCGGGTCGAGAAGCCGCGAGGCGTCGTCATTCTGACACCGTGACGACACGTAGTGGCTTCTCGCAAGGGTGCACGCGGACACGAGGGACGCCCCGCCGCCGAGGCGACGAGGCGTCCCTCCGGAAACGCGCGTGTCACGCGAAGAGCGGATGCGCGTGCTAGCGGCGCAGGCCCAGACGCTCGATGAGCGAGCGGTACCGGCTGATGTCGATCTCCTGCAAGTACCCCAGGAGACGGCGGCGCTGACCCACCAGCAGCAGCAGACCACGACGCGAGTGGTGATCGTGCTTGTGCTCCTTGAGATGCTCGGTGAGGTCCTTGATCCGCTTGGTCAGGATCGCGACCTGAACCTCCGGGGATCCGGTGTCACCGGGGTGGGTCGCATACTCTTCGATGATCGCCTTCTTGACATCTGCATCGAGTGCCATAGATTCGATCCCCTTCCTCTCGCTGCGCGGTGCCACAGGCCTGATGCCTGGGCGCTCTTTCTCCGCGGCCGTTCTGACGGCAACCGGAAGAGTCTAGCAGGGACCGCGCCCCCGCCAGGTCAGGTCAGGGCGTCCCGCGTCTTCTCGAGCAGGCGGTAGTGCAGCAGGACGAACCCGTAGAGATAGAGCAGCAGGGCGGGGACGGCCCCGAAGAACCACACCCATCCCGAGGCGCCCAGCGCGAGCGTGAGCACCGCGCTGACCGTCCCGTCGACCACGACGAGCGCGCCCAGCGCGCCGCCGATCCACGCGCCGATGACGCCGTACAGGCCCACGACGGATCCCCGGTCCAGCCGCGCGATCGCCTGCGGGGTCTTCGCCCTGCGATAGGCGGCTACGGAGGCGAAGCGAGTCCAGACATCCGCCAGGTACCACGCTGCTCCCGCGAGGATCACGATGGTCGCCGCGAGGGCCCACCCGAAGGGTGCGGCGTCCTTCGTGGCGACCCCCACCTGCGCGGCGAGGAGCCAGGAGGCGACCACGCCGAGGAGCGCATAGCCGACGGCGGCCCAGCGCAGCTTGACGCCGAGATCGAGGATGATCTCGTCGTGCGTGCCCAGCAGCGGGTCGTTCAGGAGCTGAGTGGAGCTCAACGGCGAATCGAAGATCGACGGGCCGGTCGCAGACGGCGGCTCGGCACCGACTTGCGGCTCGGGCTCGGGAGCGGCTTCCGGCACCGGCTCCGAAGCCGGCCCTGCCTCGACCTCCGGCTCACGCCTCGCCTCGCCCGCCCCGGGCACGGGGTCGTTCTGGGATGCGGCCCCGGACGTGTGCTCGGACTCCGCCTCGATCGGCTCGGTGCGCGGGCTCGTCTTCCTCGAGACCACAGGTCGTCTCCTCTCCCGATCGGACACCCGTCCGATCGGCCGCTGATTCTCCTACCGTTCGACACTACCCGCCGGCCTCCGATCCGAGCGGAGCGTGTCGCAGTGTGCCGCGCAAGGCGCCAGGAGGTGAGGGAACGGCCGTCGTCGCGGCACCTGCCCGTGCCGCGACGACGAGCACACTAACGTGATCCCATGCCGACGCCGCACGCCGACGGACGCGCGAGCCGCACGCCGCGCGGCACCCGGAGTGCGGAGAGCACGGTGCCGTCCGCGAGCGAGGGCGCACGGCTCGTGACGACGATGGCCGTCGGCGTCGCCGACTTCGCGTTCCTCCCCGTCTGGCACCGATGGGGCGCACGGGCAAGGCACTGGATGCTGCGCGAGCGCGGAGGGCGGCTCGAGGGCGCCCCCGTGCTGCTCCTGCCCGGGGTGTACGAGTCGCCGCGATTCCTCGACCCCTTCGCGGCGCTCGCCGTGGCCCACGGCAGGCCACCGCACGTGGTCACCGGCCTCGGCCGCAATGTGCAGCGCGTCACGGACACGGCCGCCCTGGCCGCCGGGCACCTGGAGCGCCACGGGCTGAGGGACGTGCTCATCATCGCGCACAGCAAGGGCGGCCTGGTCGGCAAGCAGCTCATGGCGTGGCAGCACACCGGCTGGCGCGTGCGCGGCATGATCGCGATCGCCACCCCGTTCTCCGGCTCGGCCCTCGCCACCAGGGCCCCGGTCCGCGCGCTGCGCGACTTCTCGCCCGCCGACGCCACGCTGGTCGAGCTCGCCGCCGATCGCGTGTCCGACCACGGCATCGTCTCTGTGTTCCCCGCGTTCGACCCACAGATCCCGCAGGGAAGCACGCTGGCCGGGGCTCGTGCGAACGTGCGCATCCCGGTGTCCGGACACTTCCGGGTGCTCGGGCACCCCGAGCTCTGGAGGCTGCTGCGGCGGGCGGTCCAGGCATCCGCCGAACGCCGATGAAACGTGCCGCCGGTCAGGGGAACGCGATGACCGACTCGCCCCACACCCGACGCAGCCGTTCGTACGGGTCGCCGACCACCCGATCGCGGCGCCCGATGAGATAGGTCGGCCTCGACTCGAGGCCGTAGCGAGGCCACAACGGCGCCGCCTCCGTCGGATTCGGGTCGCCCGACTCGGCGAACGACGCCCAGCGCGACTGGATCCGTTCCGTCGGCCCGCGTCCCGCGGGCACGGCCAACGCCTCCGGTGTGCCGAGCCGTCCATCATCCGTCGCACCGTCACGGCGCTGCTGGGCGCTATCGATGAGCGCAGCAGGCGGAACAGCGTGGCCTCGTCGCGGTTCGAGCCGATGACGAGCGGAACGCGGAGGGCGTCGCCGCGGGCCATCGCCGTCAACGGGTACTCCGGCACGAGATCGCCGACGACCACCGGCGCCACGGGGATGCTGCCGGGCTCGTCGGCGCTCGCCTCGATGATCAGGCGCTGGCACGCCTCGACGAGCGCGGCGGCGGGCATGCTGCGCAACCGGTGCACCTCATCGGGTGCCACGTCGAGGCGACGCAGGAACCGTTCGGCGTACACGCGGCCTCTCCGGCGTGTGTGGACGCCGCCAATAGGAGGGCTCTGCGCGATCACGCCGTGGAACAGCCCCTCGGCGCCCTGGGTGTCCATCATCGTGGTCACCGCGCCGCCGCCCGAGGACTCGCCGAACAGCGTCACCCGGGTCGGGCGCACCACCGAAGGCACGGATGTCGTCGCGCACCCAGGTCAGGGCGGCCAGCTGGTCGCGCTGGCCGATGTTGCTCTCGAAGACGTCGTCTCCGGTCGAGAAGGACGACAGGTCGAGGTATCCGAGCGGACCGAGTCGGTAGTTGAAGGTCACCAGGACGACCCCGCGCGCGGTCGGGGACGTGCCATCGAAGAGCGGGTCGGCCGAGAATCCGACGTAGTACGCCCCGCCAGGGGTCCACACCATCACGGGCAGGCCCGCATCGGCGAGCTCGGGGGTGCAGACGTTCACGGTGAGTCAGTCCTCGCCCATCGGCCGTGCCCGTAGCCCGGGGATGCTCAGGAACGGCTGCGGGGCGATGCGCCCGAACGAGGCGGCGTCCCGCACGCCCTGCCACGGAGCCGGCGGGCGCGGTGCCCGGAACCGCGACGGCCCCATCGGCGGCGCCGCGTACGGGATGCCCCGGAACACTTGGACCATTCCGTCGCGGACGCCGCGCACACGCCCGTACGGCGTCTCGACGATGGGGCCCGTGCTCTTCGCGGCGCCCCGGAGCGCCTGATCCATCGCGCTCACATCGATCACAGTAGGAGGTCGTGCGCGGCCCGGCTCGACCGGCGTGCCCGGCTCAGAGCAGGGCGATGCTGTAGACCGAGGAGTCCGGCAGCCTCCTGCGCCCGCCGAGCCCCTCCAGCTCCAGCACCACCCCGAAGCCGGCGACCGAGTATCCGGCCCGCTGGATCAGGCGGGAGGACGCCGCGAGCGTCCCACCGGTGGCCAGCACGTCGTCGAGCACGAGAACCCGGGACCCGGCCGGGAGCCGCTCGGGCTCGAGCTCCAGGCTCGCCGCCCCGTACTCGAGCTCGTAGGTCTCGCTGAGCACGACGCCGGGCAGCTTCCCCGCCTTGCGGACGACCAGCACGCCTGCGCCGGCGGCGTAGCCGACCGCCGCGGCGAGCACGAAGCCTCGCGCCTCGACTCCCGCCACCGCGTCGAACCCCCCGGCGAAGTAGCCGGCGAGATCGTCCACGATGACGCGGAATGCGTCACCGTCGGCGAACACGGGCGCCAGGTCGCGGAACAGGATGCCCGGCTCCGGAAAGTCCGGCACGCTCACCAGCAGGCGGTCGAGTTCCTCACGTGCACGGGTCACCAGCCCACCCTACGGCGTCCTGCGACCGCCATCCTTCGCCAGCACGCCTGCCGGCGGCGCGGGCGCCGCGACCCGGCACACCGTGTTAGCGTCGACCTCCGTGCCGAAGGACCAAGCCACGGGCTCGAGCGCCGACCTGCCCCCGACACCGTCCTCAGGCACCGGGTCCTCAGGCACCGGGTCCTCAGGCACCGGCGGAGTCCGGACGCGCCACTCCGTCTTCGTCGACGTGACGCCGTTGCGGCGCAGCGCGGCCTTCACCCGGCTCTGGCTCGGCGGCGCCGTCTCCGGCATCGGCGGCCAGATGACGATCGTCGCGATCGGCCTGCAGGTGTATGACCTCACCGGGTCGACGCTGGCCGTCTCCGGCGTGGCGCTCTTCGCGCTGCTGCCGATGGTGTTCTCCGGCATCTACGGAGGGATGCTCGCCGATGTGATCGACCGTCGGCTGCTCGCCCTGCTGTCGGCGATCGTGGCCTGGGGGTCGACGCTGACCATTGCACTGCTGGCCTGGTTCCACGTCGACAACGTCTGGCTGCTCTACATGCTCGCGACGCTCAACTCCGTGGCCGCGACCGTGATCAGCAGCACCCGGATGGCCATAGTCCCCCGGATCCTCCCTCACGAGCTGCTGCCGGCGGCCTCGGCGCTCAATGGGATATCCAGCGGAGTGATGGTGACGGTCGGCCCGGCGCTCGCCGGCGTCCTGGTGGCCGCTGTCGGCTTCGGCTGGACCTACTCGGTCGACGTGATGCTGTTCGTGTTCGGCTTCCTCGGCATCGCGACGCTGCCCCCGATCGTGCCGGAGGGCGAGGCCGCGCGGCCGGGGTGGGCATCCCTGGTCGAGGGCATGCGGTTCCTCCGGACGGCGCCGAACGTGCGCATGTCGTTCCTCGTCGACATCGTCGCGATGACGTTCGGGCAGCCGCGCGTCATCCTGCCCGCCGCCGGTGCGCTGCTTCTGGGCGGCGGCGCGATCACCGTCGGCGTGCTCACGGCCGCGTTCGCGCTCGGCGCGCTGGTGTCGAGCGTGCTCTCCGGCCCGCTCGGGCATGTACGGCTGCAAGGCCTGGCAGTGGGGCGCTCGGTCATCGCCTACGGCGCCTTCACGTTCGCGCTCGGCGTCGAGCTCGCTCTGCTCGCCACCGGCTGGTTCGGAGCGGCGGACGCCACGCATCCGAACCTGGTCGGGATCGCGATCGCCTGCGCGCTGTTCGCCGGCGCGGGGGCGGCGGACAACGTCTCGGCGATCTTCCGGCAGACGATTCTGCAGACGGCGACGCCGGACACCATGCGCGGTCGCATCCAGGGCGTCTTCACGGTGGTGGTCACCGGGGGACCCCGCGTCGGGGACCTCTACGCCGGCGCCGCCGCGGCGCTCGTCGCGCTGTGGTTCCCGCCGGCGTTCGGCGGCATCGTCATCATGGTCGCGGTCGCCCTCATGCTGCGGCTGCAGCGCACCTTCCGGCACTACGATGCGATGCACCCGGAGCCGTGACGGCCTCCGGGTGCATCCAGTCGGTCACGCTGCTATGCCACCTCGAGCAGGTCGATCACGAAGATGAGCGTCCTGCCGCCGAGCGGATGCCCGTTTCCGGCCAGACCGTATGCCAGGCTCGGCGGGATGGTCAGCTGCCGCCGACCGCCGACCCTCATCCCGGGGATGCCGTCCTGCCAGCCCTGGATGAGACCGCGCAACGGGAATCGGATGGACTGGCCGCGGCTCCACGAGGAGTCGAACTCCTCGCCCGAGTCGTAGTCCACGCCGAGGTAGTGCACCTCGACCGTGGCTCCGGCGGCGGCGTGCGGCCCGTCGCCCTCCACGATGTCGACGATCTCGAGCGTCTCCGGCGCGGGCCCCTCCGGGGCGTCGATCTGGGGCTTGGACTTCTGGGGTTGAGTCATCGCTCCATCCAACGGCACCGCGTACCAGACGTCAAAAGCCGTGTGCGACGCCGCGAGACCCTTGCAATACCGGGCCGGGCGATGCAGTCTTGGAACGGACCAACTCGCCGCTCGGATCCGGCTGCCGGCAATGCCGCACCGCCGAGCGGTGAGTTCTGTTCGGGACCGTGTTCGGGCCCTGTGATCAGCCGAGCGCGAAGAGACGACGTCGCGACGCGGACACCTCGGCGAGCAGTGCCGCCTCCTCTGCGGTCGTGTCGGGGTCGGCGCCCCCCGTCGCCATGCGCTGCCGATCCATCGCGAGCCGCGTGGCGTCGCGCACCATGGAGTGCACGATCGCGGGCGCATCGCCTCCCTTGGCCCGGGCCCATGATCGGATGCGCCGCCGTCCGACACGTGTGCCCAACAGCAGCACCTCGTCCGGGGTGAACCAGCCGGCACGCCCGTATTCGGCCAGCCGATCACGGGTGAGGTGCTGCTCCCGCACCCGCAGCAGCACGACGGTCACCACGGCGGCGACGAAGACGGGGAACTCGAAGAACACGTAGACGCCCCAGAAGCCCACGTAGCCGGCGAAGTTCCAGACCGCGTGCAGCACGATGGCGCCGGCCAGTCCCACCACGAAGGCCACGAGGAGGCGGCCGGTGCCGCGCCGTCTGGCCACGAGGCCGAGCGCGAGACCGGTGCACGAGGTGAAGAGCACGTGCGCGAAAGGCGCGAACAGGGCGCGGAGCACGAAGACCGCCACGGTCTCGACCGCTCCGTCGTGCAATGCGATGCCGAAGTACTGGATGTTCTCCACGAAAGCGAACCCGCCGGCGATGAACGCCGCGTACACGATGCCGTCGACCGGGCCGTCGAACGTGCGCCGCGCGGCGAACACGAGGATGAGCAGGGCGAGGCCCTTGGCGGACTCCTCGACGACGGGAGCCCGCACGACGGCGGACAGGATGGAGCTCTCCGGGATGGGCGTGAGCACGCGCTGGCCGATGTCGAACAGCAGGGCGATCGTGACCGCGGCGGCGGCCCCCCAGAGGAAGGCGAACGCCTTCGCCGCCCAGGGCTCGGGCTCCCATGCGTCTATCCATACGGCGGTCAGCACGACGACCGACAGCGGCACGAGCGCGAGGACGGTGCTCACCGCGACGAGGCCTGCGCCCAGCGCGATCACCAGGTAGGCGAACACCACGACGAGGAGCTGCGTGAGCAGCACGAGCCCGACGACGGTCCAGACCACCGTCGAGGTCCTCGTGCGCCGCCGATGCGGCGCGGCCGGCAGCGGCGACGGCACGCCGCTCACGCGAAGACCTTGCCAGGGTTGAGGATGCCGAAAGGATCGAACACGGCCTTGACCTCGCGCTGCAGGTCGTAGGAGTCATCACCCAGCTCCTCGCGCAGCCAGCGCCGCTTGAGCACACCGACGCCGTGCTCTCCGGTGAGGGTGCCGCCCAGTCGCAACGCCGTCGTGAACAGGTCGCCCGCGGCGCGCCAGATGACGTCAGGCACCTCCGGGCCGCGGTGCACGAAGTTCGGGTGCAGGTTGCCGTCGGCCGCGTGTGCGACCGTGGGGATCCGCACCTCGTACTCGCGCTCGATCCGCTCGATCTGCTCGAACATGTCGGCCAGCCGCGACCTCGGGACCGCCACGTCCTCGATGAGCACCTCCCCTTGAGCGGCGAGCGCCGGGTGGAAGGCCCGGCGGAGGGCGAGAAGGCGTTCGGCCTCCTCGACGTCGGACGACAGCCGCACCGTGCCTCCGGCGCCCCGCACGAGTGCCGCGGCCTCGGCGGCCCGGGCGCCGGCATCGGCGTCGTCGAACTGCACGATGAGCGATGCCCCGGATGCTCCCCCGCCGATCGGCTCGTGCACCAGCCCCCCGTCCTCGCCGAGGTACGCGGTGATCGCCTCCAGGGAGGCGGCGTCGAGGAGCTCACAGAGCGCCGGGCGGAGGCGGGCAGCGGTGATCGCCGCCGACGCCGCGGCCGCCTGGCGCACCCCGGAAAAGAAGCCCACGAGCGTCGTCGGCGCACCGGAGGGCCGCGGCAGAGTGCGCACGGTCGCCTCGACGATCACGCCGAGGGTGCCCTCGGACCCGACGAAGAGGGAGGTCAGGTCGTATCCGGTCACGCCCTTCACCGTGCGGTGGCCGGTGCGCAGGACCCGACCGCCGGCGAGCACCACCTTCAGGCCCAGCACCGCCTCGCGCGTGACGCCGTACTTGGCGCAGAGCAGACCGCCGGCGTTCGTGGCGATGTTGCCGCCGATCGTGGAGATGTCCTTGCTCGCCGGATCCGGCGCGAACCAGAGACCGTGCGGCGCCAACGCGGCATCCAGGTCGGCGTTGATGACCCCCGGCTCCACGACGGCCAGCTCGTCGTCCGGTGCGATCTGAAGGATACGGTCCATGCCGGACACGTCGACGACGAGCTCCCCGTGCACGGCCGCCGCGCCTCCGGCCAAACCGGTCGCAGCGCCGCGCGGCACCACCGGCATCCGATGCTCGGCGGCGATGCGCAGCGCCGCCTGCACGTCATCGATGCCGCGCGCCATCACGATGCCCGACGGCGCGGAATCCGATACCCAGCCGGAGCGGTCGGTCCTGGCCCGCTGCAGCGCGGACGGCTCTGCGGTGAACGCGTCGCCGAGCTCGTCGGCGAGTCGTTGGATCGGGTCGGGCATCCGGCTCCTCGTCTCGTCTGTGCGCACGAGCGGTCTGCGTGCACCCGCATTCTAGGGTGCACCGCAGGACTACTCGCGAGGACCCGGGCCGCGCCGTGGGCGCCGCCCGGGGACGGCGAGCGCGCCACCCGGAGCGAGCCGTGCGCGTAGGATTCGGTGGGCGATCGGTGAGCCCGCCGTGACCTTCGCCCCGTGAGGAGTGCTGCGCATCGTGTCCACGATCTCCGTGGTGATCCCCTCCTACAACGATGCGGCGATGCTGCGGCAGTGCCTGGCTGCGCTGAAGACGCAGATCAGGCCGCCGGAGGAGATCATCGTCGTCGACAACGCCAGCACCGACGACACGACGGAGGTCGCTCGCTCGATGGGTGCGACGGTCGTGTTCCAGCCGCTGCGCGGCATCTTCCCCGCCGCTGCCCTCGGCTACGACACCGCGTCCGGCGACATCATCGCCCGTCTGGACGCGGACTCCCGCCCACCCGCCGACTGGGTCGCGCACATCGAGGCGGAGCTCACCGTGTCGCCAGAGGTGGGCGTCCTGACCGGCCCCGGCGAGTTCTACGACGGCAACCCGCTCATCACCTGGCTCGGCGAGAACCTCTATCTCGGCGGATACTTCTGGTTCGGCACGCTGTGGCTCGACAACGGACCGATCTTCGGCTCGAACTTCGCAATGCGCCGCGAGGTGTGGCTGAGGGTGCGCGACCGGGTGCATCGCAACACCCGCCGGGTGCACGACGACCTCGACCTGAGCCTGCATCTGCCGCCGGACGTCCTCGTGAGCGTCGACGACACCCTGCGCGTGGGGATCTCGGCGCGACCGTTCTCGAGCTGGCGAGGCTTCGGCCGCAGGCTCGGCTGGGCCTATCTCACGTTCCGGATGCACTGGCCGGAGGCCTCGCCGTGGCGCATCCGGGCGGCTCGGGAGCGCTATCTGCTGGCCCGCTCGGGCGACGAGGGCGATGCGACCAGCACCGTGTGAGGCGACGGGCGACGCGGACGCTCCGCGGTTGACCGCGGGGCAGCTCGGGGACTAGGACGCCCTGCCCTCGGCGAGTGCGAACAGCTCCAGCATGTCGTGCGCGAGCTGGTGCGGCGCCGTCTCGCAGGGGCTGTGCCCGGTGCGGTACACCGCCAGTCTCGCGCCGAGGCGCTCCGCGAAGTCCGCGTGCAGCTCGACCGGCCAGAGGTCGTGCTCGCCCGTGGCGACGAGGATCGGGATCCGGGTGGCGCGCAGGTCGGCGGCCACATCGGGCGTGTGCCGCATCAACCCGATGATGTCGTCTATGGACTTGCGGGAGGTCTTCTCGAAACGGGACCTCACGAACTCCAGGCGTTTCGGACCGACCTTGTTCTTGTTCGTCACGACGCCCCAGATCATCAGGCCGGCGCCCTGCCGGGCCGTGGTGAAGTGACTCAGCCATCCGATCATCCGTACGCCCCGGAAGGCCTGGCCGCCCAGCGGCGGCGCGGTGAGCAGGGTGAGACTGCGAACGAGCTCCGGCCGTCGCACTGCGGCGAGCTGGGCGACAGAGCCGGCGAACGAGTAGCCCAGAAGATGGGCGGGGCCACCCGCGGAAAGCACCGCGATGAGGTCGTCGACGAAGAGGTCGTAGTCGTAGTCAGCTCCGGGGCCGGGACCGGCGTCCGCCGACTCGTACTGACCTGCGAGGTCGTAGCTGACGACGCTGTAGCCGGCCTCGACGAGGAGCGGCCCGAGGAGCGCGAAGTCCTCCTTCGAGCCGGTCACGCCCGGGACGAGCACCACTCGCGGGTCGGAGGTGTCGCCCATCGTCCACGTGGCGAGCGACCCGCTCGGCGCCTCGAATCGCCCGACGACGGTCCCGGTCGGCGCGACGGCCCAGTCGAGCTCGCCGATCGCAGCATCCGCCGCGATGGCGGCGCGCCGCGCATCGTCACCGTGGTCGGGCGCCCACGATATGTCGGCGCGGTCTTCGTCGATGGACACCCGTCTACCCTATTGCCCGCCGCGCGAGCGGATCGGCGCGCGGCGACGTGGGCCGTGCAACACGGGTCGCACGTTGCGGGATAGCCTTTCGGAGTGAGATTCGCGCACCTCGGAGCCCCCGGCGGCTCCGGTGCCCGTCTCGCGGTGGTCGTGGACGACCGGGCCGTGTTCGTCGACGAGCTGATGGACGGTGCTCCCCAGGATCTACAGGAGCTCATCGAATGCGGCGGGGATCTGACCGGGCGTGTGGAGGAGGCCGCGGCGGTCGCCGGCGGGCGTCGCGAACTGTGGCATCCCGTCTCCGAGCTGCGTCACGCCTCCGCCGTGCTGCGCCCGCCCGTCGTACTGGCGATCGGCGCCAACTACGCCGCGCACTCGGACGAGCTGGCCCTGAAGGTGGAGAAGGCCGCCACGGTGTTCTCGCTCTGGCCCAACTCGCTCGCCGCGCACGAGGGCACCACCACCTGGCCCGCGGAGATCTCCGGGCAGGTCGACTACGAGGCCGAGCTCGGGGTGATCATCGGCCGCCCCGCCCGCAACGTGCGCGTCGCCGACGCGCTCGACCACGTGTTCGGCTACACCGTGGTGAACGACATCACGGCGCGCGACCTGCAGTTCTCCGAGGCGCAGTGGTCGAGGTGCAAGTCGTTCGACGGCTTCACGCCCACCGGGCCGGTGGTCGTGACGGCCGACGAGATCCCCGACCCGCAGGATCTCTGGCTCGCCACCACCGTCGACGGTCGCCTCCTCCAGGATGCCTCCACCTCCGGCATGGTGCGCTCCGTCGCAGAGCTCATCGCGTTCCTGTCCCGGTCGACGACCCTGCTTCCTGGCACGCTGATCTCCACCGGAAGCCCCGGCGGCGCCGGCTACTCCCGCACGCCCCCGGTGTTCCTGCGAGACGGGTCGAAGGTCACCGTCTCGTGCTCGGGGATCGGCGCTCTCACCACATACTGCCGCGTGATCTGAGCCGCTGGGGGCACGCCCCGGCGGCTCAGAGCCGTTCGTCGGGGTTTCCGCGCCGGTCGGGCACCACCGGGATCGAGGTGGTTATCGCCTCCAGCCCGCTCAGTCGCGCCGGCGAGAGCAGCTTCGTCACCTGCTCCCTCGGCATGAGGCCCGCCTCGACCACCAGATCGGCGACGTTGCGGTTCGTCAGCAGCGCGGTCTTGGCCAGCGCGGCGGCCGCGGCGTACCCGATGTGCGGGGTCAGCGCCGTGATCACGCCGACGTTGGACCCCACCATCGTCTCCAGCCGCTCCTCGTTGGCCGTGATGCCGTCCACGCAGTTCACCCTGAGGGTGAGGCAGGCCTGGCGCAGCCAGGTGATGGACTGCAAGAGGAAGTTCGCGATCACCGGCTCGAAGGCGTTGAGCTGGAGCTGGCCGGCCTCAGCCGCCGCCGTGACTGTGGCGTCGGCGCCGATGATGCTGAACGCCACCTGGTTCACGACCTCCGGGATCACGGGGTTGACCTTGCCGGGCATGATGCTCGAGCCCGCCTGACGGGGCGGCAGGTTGATCTCACCGAAGCCGGCCTGGGGTCCGCTGGAGAGCAGTCGCAGGTCGTTGCAGATCTTCGAGAGCTTGACGGCGCTGCGCTTGAGCGCACCGCTGAAGGACATGAACGCGCCGGCGTCGCTCGTCGACTCGATCAGGTCGGGCGCGGTCTCCAGGTCGAGTCCGGAGATGCGAGCGAGATGCCGCACCGCCTTCGCCGCATATCGCGGATCGGCCGCGATGCCCGTGCCGATCGCCGTCGCGCCGAGATTCACCTCGGACAGCAGCCAGATGGTCTCCTTGAGCCGCTCGTAGTCCTCGGCGAGGGTGGTGGCGAAGCCGTGGAACTCCTGTCCGAGCGTCATGGGGACGGCATCCTGAAGCTGGGTGCGTCCGACCTTTAGCACGTGCTTGAACTCGACGCCCTTGCGGGAGAACGACTCCCGCAGCGCCCACAGCTCGTCGAGAAGCGATCGCAGCAGCAGCGACAGCGCGATCTTCACCGCCGTGGGATACGTGTCGTTCGTGCTCTGGCTGCGGTTGACGTCGTCTATCGGGTGTATGCGGGCATAGTCGCCCTTTCTCCAGCCGCCGAGCTCGAGGGCGCGGTTGGCGATCACCTCGTTGGCGTTCATGTTCGTCGAGGTGCCCGCTCCGCCCTGGATGATGCCCACCACGAACTGGTCGTGCAGCTCCCCGGCCAGCACCTCCTCGCAGGCGCGTTCGATGAGCTCCGCCTTGCGCGGGTCGAGCACGCCGATCTCGGCGTTCGCCCTGGCCGCCGCGAGCTTCACCATGGCGAGTGCGTCGACGAACGTGGAGTAGACGGAGATCGGTCGGTGGGCGATCGGGAAGTTCTCCAGGGCACGAGAGGTGTGGATGCCCCAGTACGCGTCGGCGGGGATGCGCCGGCCTCCCAGCGAGTCGGTCTCGACCCGGTACGCACCCTCGCGTGCCTCCCATCCCTCGGGCGGGGACATGCCCGAGTCCGGCTGCTGAGCGGGCACCTCGTGCGTCGCGGTCACGACCTCCGGCCTTTCCGGGGCGTTGCCTCACGCCCCCGCTCCGACTCTACGCGCAGGCGAACCGGCCGCGGCTCCCGCGGCGGGGCGCGCTAGGAGAGCCTGCGCAGCAGCCCCCGGGCGAACGAGTCCACCCGGCGCGAGTACGGCGGGAAGATCATGCTCATCGACTCCGGCGCGAGCGGTTTGCTGAGCACCGACTTCTCATTGCTCAAGGTGGCGAACCCGGCCTCGCCCCGGTAACGGCCCATGCCGCTGTCGCCGACACCGCCGAACGGCAGCCCGATCACGGTCTGCTGGATCACGGCGGCGTTGAAGCCGACGGCGCCCGACGACGTTCCGCGCAGGAACGCCCTGCGCACCTCCTCGCGTTGGGAGAACACGTAGAGGGAGAGGGGCTTCGGGCCCGCGGCGATGCGACGGATCGCCTCGGCGGCATCGGAGACCTCCAGGGCGGGCAGGATCGGCCCGAAGATCTCCTCCTGCATGATGCGCGAGCCCTCGCCGACGCCGGTGATGACGGTCGGGGCGATGTAGCGGTCCTGAGCATCCGTGCGCCCCCCGACGGCGACTGTGCCGTCGCCGAGCAGCCGGGTGAGAGCCTCGAACCTGCCCGGGCTGACGATGCGGGCGTAGTCGGGCGACGCCTGGGGGTCCTCGCCGTAGAGCTCCCGGATGGCCCCGCCGATCAGGGGCACGATCCGCTCCAGTACCTCACGGGTGCCCAGCAGGTAGTCGGGAGCCACGCAGGTCTGGCCCGCGTTCATGAACTTGCCCCAGGCGATCCGCTTCGCGGCCACGGCCAGGTCGACCGAGTCGTCGACGTACACCGGCGACTTCCCGCCGAGCTCCAGTGTGACCGGGGTGAGATGCCTCGCGGCCGCCTCTGCCACGATGCGACCCACCCTCGCGCCGCCTGTGTAGAAGATGTGGTCGAAGCGCTGCTCCAGCAGCGCGGTCGTCTCGGCTGCGCCGCCCTCGAGAACCGTGACGGCGCGCGGGTCCAGATAGCCGGGAACCAGCCGGGCCATCGTCGCCGAGGTCGCGGGAGCGAGCTCGCTGGGCTTCATGACCACGCAGTTGCCGGCGGCGAGCGCGGCGACGACCGGGCCGAGCAGCAGCTGGACCGGATAGTTCCACGGCGCGATCACGAGCACGACTCCGAGCGGCTCGCGGACCACCCATCCGCGCCCCGGCTGCAGTGCCAGAGGGAGGGGCACCCGCTTAGGCCGTGCCCACTGCCCCAGATGCCGCAGCGCATGGGCCGTCTCGGCGAGCACGACGTTGATGTCGGCGAGCTGCGTCTCGGTGGGGCTGCGGTGCAGGTCGGCCGCCAGGGCCGCCTCCAGCTGTGCACCGTTGTCTACGAGCATGCGCTGCAGGCCCGCCAGCTGCTTCCTGCGCCACGCCAGCGGCTTGGTGACGCCGTCGTCGAACGCTCGTCGTCGCGCGGCGACGATGCCCGCGATGTGGTCGGAGGTCATGTGCACATCGTACGGCCGGGGATCCCAGGGGCCGGGCCCTCGCTCAGTGCGCGAAGAGCGCCTCGATCGGACCGCGGGCGAAGTAGATCGCGAAGCCTGCCGCGACGACCCAGAGGAGCGGGCTGATCGAGCGCGCCTTGCCCGAGAGCGCCTGCACGACGACCCATGAGATGAAGCCGGCGCCGATGCCGTTCGCGATCGAGTAGGTCAGGGGCATCACGATCACCGTGAGGAACACCGGCAGGAGCACTGAGAAGTCGGTGAGGTCGATGCTCCGGATCTGCGACATCATCAGCGCGCCCACGATCACCAGCGCCGCGGCCGCCACCTCGGACGGCACGATCCGGGCTATCGGTGTGAAGAACATGGCGAGCAGGAACAGCACGCCGGTCACGACGTTGGCGAAGCCGGTGCGGGCGCCCTCGCCGATGCCGGCGCCGGACTCGATGAACACGGTGTTCGACGAGCTGGAGGTGAGGCCGCCCGCGACCGCCCCGGCGCCCTCCACTATCAGAGCGCTGCGCAGTCGCGGGAACGTCCCGTCGGCCTCCGACAGCCCCGCCTCCTTGGAGAGCCCCGTCATGGTGCCCATCGCGTCGAAGAAGTTGCTGAACACCAGCGTGAAGACGAGCATCACGGCGGCGAGGGCACCGAGCCTGCCGAAGTCGAAGCTCACGTGGCCGATCAGGCCGAAGTCGGGCAGCGAGACCCAGTCGGTGACGGCGGGGATGTTGAGGTTCCACCCAGAGGGGTCCTTCGGCTGCGCGCCCAGATGCCAGATGAGCTGGGCGACCACCGCCAGGACCGTGCCTGACACCAGGCCGACGAGGATCGCCCCCTTGACCTTGCGGGCGACGAGCACGCCGGTGATGAGCAGCGTGAGCACGAAGACGACCGTCGGGACGGTGGCGATCGATCCGTCATCGCCCAGGCCGATGGGCGGGGAGGCAAGACCGGTGGACTTGACGAGGCCGGAGTCCACCAGGCCGATGAAGGCGATGAACAGCCCGATGCCGACCGTGATCGCGATCTTCAGCGAGTACGGGACCGCGTCGAAGATGAGCCGCCGCAGCCCGGTGGCGGACAGGACGACGATGATGACGCCCTCGATCACCACCAGGCCCATCGCCTCGGGCCAGGTGACCTGCCGCACGACGCTGACCGCGAGGAACGAGTTGATTCCGAGCCCCGCTGCGAACGCGAACGGCAGCCTGGCGATCAGGCCGAACAGGATCGTCATCACCCCCGCGGTCAACGCGGTGACGGCGGCGACCTGCGGGAACTGAAGGGAGTGGTGCGCCACGTCCTTGGCACCGGACAGGATGATCGGGTTCAGGACGATGATGTACGCCATCGTCACGAACGTGACCAGACCGCCGCGGACCTCCTGCCACCACGTCGACCCCCGCGTCGAGATCTCGAAGAACGCGTTCAGCCGGCCGGTGGCACGGGTCTCGGTCTTGGTGGCGGTGTCGGACATGACTGCTCTCTCCGTTCGGGCGAGGGAAGGTGAACGCGACGCGTCGAGACGATAGTGTCAGGCGACTGCCAGCCGACCCTAGCATCGCGGGAAACGGGCGACCGCCACGGAGGCTGCCGTCATCCCTCGCCACTTCGAGAACGACGAATGGAGGCCAGATGGCGCCCCGATGGACGGTGCACGGCGACGGCAGGACCATCCGCCCCGACACCGTGGTCGCTCCCGACGAACGACTCAGCTGGCCCCGCACTGTCGGCATCGGGGCGCAGCACGTCGTCGCCATGTTCGGCGCGACCTTCCTGGTGCCGCTCCTCACGCACTTCCCCCCGTCGACCACGCTGCTGTTCTCCGGGGTCGGCACCATCGGATTCCTGCTCGTCACGCGCAATCGCCTGCCCAGCTATCTGGGGTCCTCGTTCGCGTTCATCGCGCCGATCACCGCGGCCGCGGCGGCTCACGGGCGGGGCGGGGCGCTGTTCGGCATCCTGTCCGTCGGCATCCTGCTCGCCGTCGTCGGCGGCATCGTCGCCATCACGGGTACGGGATGGATCGACGCGCTGATGCCGCCGGTCGTCGCGGGCGCCATCGTCGCCCTGATCGGCTTCAACCTGGCGCCCACCGCGGTCGCGAACTTCGGCACGGCGCCCCTGGTGGCGATCGTCACGCTCGCGGCGGTCATCCTGTGCACCGTGCTGTTCCGCGGCATGCTCGGGCGCATGTCGATCTTCGTCGGGGTCGCGATCGGCTATCTCGCCGCCGTCGTGCTCGGACGGGTCGACTTCGCCCCGGTGGCCGCGGCACCGTGGATCGGGCTCCCGACATTCTCGCTGGCGGGGAACCCCTTCGCGGACGCCTCGCTGTGGGGCCTGCTGCCGGTCTTCCTGCCCGTCGTGCTCGTGCTCGTCGCCGAGAACGTCGGCCACATCCGCGCCGTCGCCCAGATGACCGGCAGGGACGTGAACGCCCTGACCGGCCGAGCGCTCCTCGCGGACGGCGTCGCCACCACCCTCGCCGGCCTCTTCGGCGGGTCGGGGACCACGACCTACGGCGAGAACATCGGCGTGATGGCGGCGACGAAGGTGTACTCGACCGCCGCGTACTGGGTGGCCGGCGTCGTCGCCGTGCTGCTGGGCCTCTCGCCCAAGGTGGGCGCCGTGCTGAACACTGTTCCGGCCGGCGTGCTGGGCGGGGCGACACTGGCGCTGTACGGGCTCATCGGCGTCGTCGGCATGAAGATCTGGCTGGACAACCGCGTGGACTTCTCGAAGCCGAAGAACCAATTCACCGCGGCGGTCGCGCTGGTGATCGGGGTCGGCAACCTCTCCTGGGCGATCGGCGGTTCCAAGGACGGCATCCAGCTCGGCGGCATCGTGCTCGGCACCGTCGCCGCGGTCGTGATCTACCACCTGATGAACGCGATCGGGCGCTGGCGCGGCACCGACTGAGCCCTCTGCGCCCCGCCGCGTGAGACCGGCGCCGCCGGCGGCCCCTCGTCGCGGGACCCGGTCAGGAGTGCAACGCGGGGACGATGAGGTACACGCCGAACAGCACGACCAGCCCGCAGAGCACGAAGCTCGTGTAGGCCAGCAGCAGCGCGAGCCGCTTCTGGAGCGGCGTGAGCGGACTGCGCGCCGCGGCTCGCTTGATGCGCTTGGCCTCAGCTGCCGCCTCGGCCGGCGTGACGATCGTGATCGCATCCGTGAACTCGGCTGGCGTGACGTGCGGGGCCCGGCCCGCCGTTGAGAGCATCCGCAGCCCCAGGGCGTAGAGCACCACGACGAGGCACGCGGACACCAGGGCGGCGCCGGCCACGAGGAAGAGCGATGCCCAGTCGATCATGCGGCGCTCCGCCTCGGCCTCTTCGGCTTCACCTTGCGGATCCTGACGACCCTGGCAGACTCGGCGACCTCGTTGACCCCCTCGAACGCGTTGCGTGCGTGCACCCGGTCGCGCTTGGAGATGACGAAGATCACGACGATCACCCCGGCGGCAGCGACCAGGTCGATCACCACGCCCAGAGGCCCGAGCAACCCGATCAGCGCGGCCACGGCCCCGACGATGGCGGAGGCCGGAAGCGTCATCAGCCACCCGAGGCCGATGCGACCCGCGGTGCCCCACCGCACGCTCGAGCCTCGCCGTCCGAGTCCGGAGCCGATCACGGAGCCCGACGCCACCTGGGTGGTCGAGAGGGCGAACCCGAGGTGCGACGACGCCAGGATGGTGGCGGCCGTGCTGGTCTCGGCGGCGAAGCCCTGCGCCGGCTTGATGTCGGTGAGCCCCTTGCCGAGGGTGCGGATGATGCGCCACCCCCCGGTGTAGGTGCCCACCGCGATCGCGAGTGCACACGCCGCGATCACGAGGACGGGCGGGTTCGACGCGGGGGCGAGGACGCCGGCCGAGATCAGCACCAGCGTGATCACGCCCATGGTCTTCTGCGCGTCGTTCGTGCCGTGCGCGAGCGCGACGAGCGATGAGGAGAAGATCTGTGCGAAGCGGAAGCCCGCCCGGCCGTCCGGGAGCCCGTCGTACCTCCTCGTTATCGCATACGCCGCCCGCGTCGCGCAGAAGGCGACGAGACCGGCGATCACCGGGGACAGCAGCGCCGGAAGCACCACCTTGTCGAGCAGCACCAGATAGTCGACCGACCCGAGTCCGGCGCCGACGATCGCCGCCCCGATCAGTCCGCCGAACAGCGCGTGGCTCGAGCTCGACGGCAGCCCGAACAGCCAGGTCACGAGATTCCAGATCACCGCCCCGACCAGACCGGCGAAGATCATCGTCGGGCTGATGAGCACGCCGCCCTCGCCTTCTCTGATCAGGCCGTTCGAGATCGTCCTGGCAACCTCGGTGGAGAGGAAGGCACCCACCAGGTTGAGCACCGCCGCGAGCGCCACCGCGACCTTGGGACGCATCGCACCCGTCGCGATCGGCGTGGCCATGGCGTTCGCCGTGTCGTGGAAGCCGTTGGTGAAATCGAAGAACAGCGCCAGCACGATCACCAGCACGACGATCAGGGTGAGGTCCACCGACGTCTTCCTCGAATAACGGGCACGGGCGCGGCCGGCGCATCCGGCGGATCGCCGAGACGGTGCACACGTGACGTTCACCCTGCGTGCACCCTGCGTTAAGGCCATGTCGATCGTCACATGCGGCGGTGAGCCGGTCAACTCGGCGCCGTGCCGCGCGCGCCGCGACCGGCGCCGTGCCGGCACGGGGTCGGTCCCGGCGAGCCGCGGGAGCAGTGCGGGGGTGCCGCATGCCGCCCAGGCGCGCATAGTCTTGCCCCCGTGACCGCAACTGCACGGCCGGGCGGCGGATTCCGCGACTGGTTCCTGAAGGGCATCACCGCACCGAGCTCGGGGCCGCATGCCGAGTCTGCGGAGAGGACGCACCCCTGGTGGCGGGTCATGTGCCTGACCGGGCTGGACTACTTCTCCACGCTCGGCTATCAGCCGGCGATCGCCGCGCTCGCGGCCGGCCTCGTGTCGCCGTTCGCCACGATCGTCCTGGTGCTGCTCACGCTGGGCGGGGCGCTTCCGGTGTACCGGCGGGTCGCGAAGGAGAGCTTCCACGGCTCGGGGTCGCTGGCGATGCTGGAACGCCTGCTGCCCTGGTGGGGCGGCAAGCTCCTGGTGCTCGTCCTGCTGGGGTTCGCGGCGACCGATTTCATCATCACCATCACCCTCTCGGCGGCGGATGCCAGCGCCCACGCCATCGAGAACCCGTTCGCCCCGGCGTGGTTCCACGGCGCGAACGTGCCGATCACGCTCGTGTTCATCACCCTGCTCGGCGCGGTCTTCCTGATGGGGTTCTCGGAGGCGATCGGCGTGGCAACCGTGCTGGTCGGCGTGTACCTGGCGCTGAACGCCGTCGTCGTCGGCGTGGCGCTCGCGCATGTGATCGAGCATCCCGTGGTCGTCCATGACTGGTGGGGCGCCCTCACCGCCGCTCACGGAAGCCCGCTAGCCGTCGCCGCGATCGCTCTCATCGTGTTCCCGAAGCTCGCGCTCGGGCTCTCCGGGTTCGAGACGGGCGTCGCCGTGATGCCGCAGATCAAGGGGTCCGCCGCCGACACCGAGGAGCGACCGATCGGACGCATCCGGGGAGCGGGTCGCCTGCTGACGACGGCAGCGGTCATCATGAGCTGTTTCCTCCTCTCGTCTAGCTTCACGACCACCGTGCTCATTCCACAGCGCGAGTTCCGGCCCGGCGGACCGGCCAACGGCCGCGCGCTCGCCTACCTCGCGCACGAGTATCTGGGGCAGGGGTTCGGCACGGTGTACGACGTCTCGACGATTGCCATCCTGTGGTTCGCCGGCGCCTCGGCGATGGCCGGCCTGCTCAACCTCGTGCCCCGCTATCTGCCCCGATACGGGATGGCGCCGCAGTGGGCGAGGGGGATCCGGCCGCTCGTGGTGGTCTTCACCCTGATCGCCTACCTGATCACGGTGGTCTTCGACGCCGACGTGGACGCCCAGGGCGGCGCGTACGCGACCGGTGTTTTGGTGCTGATCACCTCGGCGTCCATCGCGGTGATGCTCTCGGCGCGTCGCCGTCGTCAGAGGGGCAGGACAGTCGCGTTCGCCGTCATCTCGGCCGTGTTCGTCTACACGCTCGTCGCCAACGTCATCGAACGCCCCGAGGGCGTGCGCATCGCCGGGCTGTTCGTCGTGGGCATCCTCACGATCTCGATCCTCTCGCGGGTGCGTCGCTCGTTCCAGCTGCGCGCCACCTCGGTGCGACTGGACGAGGCCGCCGCTGGATTCGTGACGGAGGACGCGGAGGAGTTCGGGGCGATCCGCATCGTCTCGCACGAGCCCGACGTCGACACGGAGCAGGAGTATGCGAGCAAGAGCAAGGACGAGCGCAGGTACTCCCACATCCCTCAGGGGTCGCCGATCATCTTCCTCGAGGTGCTGCCCAGCGACTCCTCCGACTTCGAGGAGGATCTCGAGGTCACCGGCGTCAGCAAGCACGGGTACCGCGTGCTGCAGGTCACCAGCGGCAACGTTCCGGCCACGATCGCGGCCGTGCTGCTCCGGATCCGCGACGAGACCGGAGTCGTCCCCGAGATCTACTTCGAATGGAACGAGGGCAACCCGATCTCCAACATGTTCCGGTTCCTGATCACGGGCACGGGCGAGATCGCGCCGGTGACACGCGAGGTGCTGCGGGAGGCGGAACACGATCCGCGACGCCGGCCGCACGTGCACGTGAGCTGACCGGGACGGGATTCCGGCGTGCGGGGCTGTTCCCTCCGACGGCGCCCTCGGCGCTACCGGGTCAGGCGGTCGTGCGGCCGTGGCCTGGCCGATGAGGGCCAGCACGGCCCGTGCGTACGCGGTCTCGGCGTCGTGCGCCTCGAACCGGGACGGGATTCCGTCGCGCGAGGTCTCGACCGCGTACCCGCCGGAGTCAGTGCGCGTCAGCGAGACGAACGTGCCACCCAGCAGTCCGCGGAGCTGGTCCTCTCGCGGCAGCCACAGGGCGCGCTCCAGGGCGACCGAGTCGAGCGCCCATTCCGTCGTGCCGTTGAAGCCGAGGACGGTGCCGGTGTCGAACTCGTGCGCCTCGATGGTCATCTCGCTCACCGTGAACGTCTCGCCGTCGAACTCGGCGGAGTCGATGGCGAACACGTCACCGGACGCGGGATGCCACGCCAGCCCGTGGTCGCGCAGCTGCCGCGCCAGCTCGGTCGTGATCATCCCGCCATTATGCTCGTTCGCCCAGAGCGCACACGGATCCGTCCGAAAACCGGTTGGCACTCTCTGGAGTGGAGTGCTAATCTGATCATTAGTTGAGCCGTACGGACTCAACCCTTGACCACTTGTGATCAGCACCTTGATCAGCACATGGAGAAGGAGTCAACATGGCAACCAACTACGACCCGTTCCGTGAACTCGACCGCCTGGCCGGAGCGATGTTCTCCGGTGGTCAGGGGCCCCGCCTGATGCCCATCGACCTGTACCGCGACGGTGACACCTACGTGCTCAGCGCCGACCTCCCCGGCATCGACCCGGGTTCCGTGGACATCGATGTCGACGGCCAGCTGCTGACCATCCGCGCCGAGCGCACGCTGGCGAGCGGGAACGACGTCAAGTGGATCACCCGCGAACGGCAGGCCGGTTCGTTCCTGCGCCAGTTGAGCCTCGGCCAGGGCATCGACACCGACCACATCTCCGCGAACTACGTCAACGGCGTGCTCAGCGTCACCATCCCGGTGAGCGAGAAGGCCAAGCCGCGCAAGATCGCCGTCACGAGCGGCTCGGCCTCCGACGAGGCGGGACACGCGACCGTGACCGTCGAGGAGAAGCACCAGAAGCCGGTCGGGGCCTGATCGGGCACGGCATCGATCGCGGACGGGGTCGGCCAGGCTCCGCAGAGTCGGCCCCGTCCCCGGACCGGATGACCGGCTGAGCCGGCATGACAGAGGCCGGGACCCTGGGTCCCGGCCTCTGTCATGCCCACGAGCGGCTACTGCTCCTCATGGCTGTTCGGGTCTCCCCCGAACAGCCGGCCGTCCGGCCTGCCCAGGGCGGTGATCGACGCCATCTCCTCGGCGGTGAGCTCGAAGCCGAACACGTCGATGTTCTCCCGCTGACGCCGCGGCGTACGCGACTTCGGCAAGGGGACAGAGCCGAGCTGAACATGCCACCGCAGCACAACCTGGGCGGGTGTGACGCCGTGCGCCGCCGCGGCACCGGTGATCGCGGGCTCGGAGAGCACAGGAGCGTTCTTGCCCAACGGGCTCCACGCCTCGGTGACGATGCCGTGCTCGGCGTGGAAGGCCCGCAGCGCCTGCTGAGGGAAGTAGGGGTGAAGCTCGACCTGATTCACCGCGGGCAGCTCACCCGTCTCGCGGTGCAGCCGCGTGAGGAACTCCTCGGTGAAGTTCGAGACTCCGATCGTGCGCACGAGCCCCCGGTCCCGCAGCCGGATCATGGCCCGGAACGTCTCCACGTACCGGTCGACGCTCGGATTGGGCCAGTGGATCAGATAGACGTCGACGGTGTCGACACCGAGCGCGCGTCTCGACTCGTCGAACGACGCCAGTGTCGCGTCGAACCCGTGATGACGACCGGGCAGCTTCGTCTGCACGATCAGCTCCCCGCGGTCGACACCGGACGCTCTCATGCCACGCCCCACGGCATCCTCGTTGCCGTAGTTGACCGCGGTGTCGAGCAGTCGGTAGCCGGCGGCGACGGCGGCGGCGACCGCCTCCTCGCCCTCTCGTCCCCGCAGAGGGTAGGTCCCGAAGCCGATGGCCGGGATGCTCGTGCCGTCGTTCAGTTCACGATGGGGAATGCTCATGCCTCCACGCTAGCGACGAGTCCGGCGGGATCCCGCCCGTCGTGGCATGGCGGCGAGGCGGCGACGTACCGCCGCGGGCGGGCGACGGATAGCGTGGACGTCATGCCCGATCCGATCGCCTCAGGCCCCGCATCCCCCTCCTCCCCCGCGACCACGGACGCGTCCGGGGTCGACGGCGCACCGCCCCCGCCGACGGCCAAGAAGGTCCCGTTCGTGCGCCGGCATCACGGCGACACCGTGGAGGACCCCTACGAGTGGCTGCGCGACAAGGACGACCCCGAGGTGATCGCCTATCTCGAGGCGGAGAACGCGTACACCGCCGCGCAGACGGAGCACCTGGCCCCGCTGCGGGAGCGGATCTTCGACGAGATCCGCTCCCGCACCCGGGAGACCGATCTGTCGGTGCCCGTGCGCGAGGGCCGCTGGTGGTACTACGCGCGCTCCTTCGAGGGACGGCAGTACGGCGTGCAGTGCAGGGCGCCCATCGCCTCGGACGACGACTGGACGCCGCCGACAGTGACGGAGGTCGACGCCGGCACGCCGGCCCTCGACGGCGAGCAGGTGCTGTTCGACGCGAACGCGGAGGCTGAGGGCCACGAGTTCTTCCGCCTCGGCACCTTCGACGTCAGCGCGGACGGCAGGCTCCTGCTCTACGCCGTCGACACCGAGGGCAACGAGCGGTACACGCTGCGCGTGCGCGATCTGGACACGGGCCGCGACCTGCCCGACGAGGTGCCCAACACGTCCTCTGGCGCGGTCCTTTCCCCCGACGGCCGCTACGCCTTCTACGCGACCGTAGACGACTCGTGGCGACCGGACACCATCTGGCGACACGAGCTGGGCACCGACGACGCCGCCGACGTCGTGGTGCACCGCGAAGCGGACGAGCGCTACTGGATCGGCGTCGGCGTCACTCGCAGCCGGGCATACATCGAGATCGGCATCGGCTCATCGGTCACGAGCGAGTCGCGCCTGATCCCGGCCTCCGACCCGGCCGCGGATCCGGTCGTGGTGTGGCCGCGCCGCGAGGGAATCGAGTACAGCGTCGAGCACGCCGTCGTGGGCGGCGAGGATCGACTTCTCATCGTGCACAACGACGCTGCGGAGGACTTCGAGCTGGTCGACGTGGCGGCCGCCGATCCGCAGGGTCCGCGAAGGGTCGTCCTGCCGCACCGGCCCGGGGTGAGACTGGAGTCGATCGACGCCTTCGCCTCCCGGATCGTCGTCGAGTACCGCAGAGAGGCGCTCACGCGCGTCGGCGCCATGCCTCTCACGCCCTCCGGATACGGCGAGCTGAACGAGCTCGAGTTCGACGAGCCCCTCTTCACGGTCGGGACGGCGGGGAACCCGGAGTGGCGGCAGCCGACGGTGCGCATCGGCTACGGCTCGCTCGTGACGCCCTCGACCGTGTACGACTGGATCCCGCCCACCACGGATCGCCCCGGCGAGCTGCGGCTGCTGAAGCGGCAGCCGGTGCTGGGCGGATACGATCCCGCCGCGTACCAGCAGCGTCGCGTGTGGGCGAGGGCCGACGACGGCGCCGGCGTCCCCGTCTCCCTGGTGTTCCGGCGCGACCTCGTGACGCCCGGCGAACCCGCCCCGCTCGTGCTGTACGGCTACGGCTCCTACGAGCACAGCATCGACCCCGCCCTCTCAATCGCCCGCCTGTCGCTGCTCGATCGCGGCGTGGTGTTCGCGATCGCTCACGTGCGTGGCGGCGGCGAGCTGGGCCGGCACTGGTACGAGGACGGCAAGCTGACCCGCAAGCGCAACACGTTCACCGACTTCATCGCCTGCGCGAGACACCTCATCGACTCCGGCTGGACGTCCCCCGACCGGCTCCTGGCCGAGGGCGGCAGCGCCGGCGGGCTCTTGATGGGCGCCGTGGCCAACCTCGCGCCGGAGCTGTTCGCCGGCATCCTCGCCGACGTGCCGTTCGTGGACGCGCTCACCAGCATCCTCGACCCCGACCTGCCGCTCACCGTGATCGAGTGGGACGAGTGGGGCGACCCGCTGCACGACGCGGAGGTGTACGCGTACATGAAGTCGTACTCGCCGTACGAGAACGTGCGCGACGACGCGCGCGCCTACCCGCGCATCCTCGCCGTCACGAGCCTGAACGACACGAGGGTGCTCTACGTCGAGCCCGCCAAGTGGGTGGCGCGCCTCCGCGAGGCGGGCGCGTCCGCACTGCTGAAGACCGAGATGTCGGCCGGGCACGGCGGCGTCAGCGGACGATACGACGCCTGGCGCGAACGCGCCTTCGAGCTCGCATGGATCCTGGACGTGCTGGGAGCCGGGACCGGCCGCGACGGCTCGGCGGACGCGGATCACGGCGCGCAGTCGTAGCGGACGGGGCCGCGGGGGCGGTCACCCGAAGAGCACGGCCGCCTCGTCGTAGCGGTAGTCGGGGACCGTGTTCAGTCCGCCGGTCGCGTCGGCGATCGAGACGATCTCCACGTCCGTGCCCCTCAGCGAGACCATCGAGCCCCATCGGCCCGCCTGCGCGGCATCGACCGCGGCCATCCCGAGTCGTGTCGCGAGCACGCGGTCGAAGGCGCTGGGCACGCCGCCGCGCTGGATGTGACCTATCACCGTGGCACGGGACTCGATGCCCGTCCGTTCCTCGATCAAGGGGGCCAGGACCTCCCCGATGCCGCCGAGCCGCGGCCGGTTGAAGGCGTCCAGTCCCTTGTGCGAATGCGCGCCCTCCATGGTGTCCAGGTGGAAGCCCTCCGAGACGACCACGACAGGCGCCCGACCTCGGTCCCGCACGTGCTCCACCCACTTGCAGATCTGCTCGATCGACTGCGGCCGCTCCGGGATCAGGATGGCATGCGCGCCGCCCGCCATGCCGGAGTGCAGCGCGATCCAGCCGACGTACCTGCCCATCACCTCCACGATCATGCAGCGCTGGTGGGACTCCGCAGTGGTCCGCAGCCGGTCTATGGCCTCCGTGGCGATCTCCACGGCCGTGTCGAAGCCGAACGAATAGTCCGTGGCCGCCAGGTCGTTGTCGATCGTCTTCGGCACGCCGATCACGTTGATGCCGCCCTCGTCCACGAGGCGACGCGCGGCCGTGAGCGTGCCCTCGCCGCCGATCGCGATGATGGCGTCGATGCCGTTCGCGTCGAGCATGCGCTGGATGTTCTCCGGGCCGCCGCCATCGCCCTCGAACGGGTTCGTGCGGCTCGAGCCCAGGATGGTGCCGCCCTGGCGGGAGAGGCCGCGCACGCTGTGCCGGTCGATGGGCACGATGTCGGCCTGCACGACGCCGCGCCAGCCGTACCGGAACCCCACGAACTCGTCCCCGTACACCCGGTCGCCCTTGAGCACCGCGCCGCGGATCACCGCGTTCAGGCCGGGGCAGTCACCGCCTGAGGTGAGGATTCCGATCTTCATGTTCCTGCCTCTTCTCGCGCCTGCGTGGATACGTCAACGATCATGCCGGAGGCGGTCGGCGTGCTCCAAAACGCACCGTCGACGCGCCCGCGTCATCCTGCCTTCAGGGCGCGTTCCAGCTTCGAGGCGCTCTGCGAGGGGTGCGCGCCCGCGGCGACCACGGCCGCCTCGAGTCCGTCAAGGAGCTCGGTCCGCGCCCGCCTGGTCTCGGGAGCCGCGGCCGACAGCTCGACCTCCCACTCGCGCCAGCTCGCGACGCCACCCGTGACCAGGTTCTCCCCGGTGACGTGATCGTCGCAGTACTCGGCGACCGGGTAGCCGGCTGCGTCGAGCAGCCTGTTCACCACGCGCCGGTTCCGCACGCGGGCCACCGGTCTCAACTCGCGATCGCCGACCAGTCCCCGCACCTCCTCACGAAGCCGAGGCGGGACGGATGCGGTCCCATGAGCGCCCTCGCCCTCCTCCAGCGGCCAGTGCTGCTCCGTCCTGCCCTCGTCGACGTCGCGCTTGACGTGCCACCCGGCATCGGGGCCGCCCTCGCGCCTGCGCAGCGCCACGTGCGCCCGCGCGAGCGCCAGATCGTCCGTGTCGTAGTACACGGCGTCCAGCTCGCGGACCTCGGGCGACTCGACCACGGCGATCGGCCCGACGCCCACGAAGGCCGGTGCCTGCGCGTCTTCGGCCACGTCGTACTTGCGCTCGATCTCGATCGTGGGCGTTCCGTGCTTCCTCATCGCCCCAGTCTCGCGCAGGTCGCGCCAGGGCGCGTCGAGACACGAGAGCCGGCCGCGAGCGTCCGGCTCTCCCGTGGGCGGTCGAGGGTGAGCACGGGTAGCCTTGTGACATGACTGAGCTCAGCGATGCACGCCCCGAGGACTTCGATCCGGATGACGAGTTCACCGCCGCTCAGGACGGCGACTACGAACCGGAGCCCGACGAGGAGAAGGCCCTGGCGGACGAGGATGAGAGGCCCGTCGTGGACGTCGACGACGCCGACTTCCCCGACGAGGAACGGGTCGTCGTGCTCGACGACGACCTGGACGACGACGAGGACTGACCTGCGGGTCTGACGACCGCTACAGCGCGTCGCGCAGCAGGGAGACGAGTGCGTCCAGCTGCACCGAGTCGGCCGAGCCGGGCTCGACGTCCATGCCGTCGAGGGCGCGCAGCGCGAGCGACTGCTTCGCGTCGATGAGCTCGGCGATCTTCGCGTCGATCGTCTGCGCCGCGATGATCCGCCATGCCGTCACCGGCTCCTCCTGGCCGATGCGATGCACCCGGTCGATCGCCTGGGTCTGCTCGGCGGCGGTCCAGCTGAGCTCCGCGAGCACGACGTTGGACGCCGCCTGCAGGTTCAGCCCGACACCCGCGGCGGTGAGCGAGCACACCGCCACGGACACGTCGGGGTCGTTGTTGAACGCGTCGATCTCGCGCTGCCGGGCCAGCGCCGTCTGATCTCCTCGAATGGAGACCGTCCGCAGCTCGCGGGCCGCGAACGCCTCCTCCGCCTGATCCATCACATCGATGTGCTTGGCGAAGAACACCACCTTGCCCACCGAGCGCGCCAGCTGTGCGGCGTAGTCGGCGGCGAGCGGCGCCTTCGCCTGGCCGATCCTGCGCACCATGGTGAAGACGTTCTCACCGGTGCGCTGCCCCTTGGACTCCTCGAGCTCGGCGTGCGCCACCATGCGGATGAGGTGCTCGCGGCGCTCCTCGTCGTCTCCTGCGAACGAGTCGCCGACGCCGGCCGCCTCGGCCCGGCGGTAGCGCTGCACCAGACGGGCGGCGAGCTCGCGCTCGGCCGAACGGATGGATCGGCCGAGCTCGTCGTCGAGCTCGATGGGCAGGTCGACGACGCGGCGCGACGGCAGGTCGGCAGCCACGTCGATCTTCTTGCGTCGGACGATGCCCATGTCGATCACGGCCTGGCGCGCGGCGGAGTAGAACCCGGGGTCGGCCGGCGTGAGACCGGTCTCGTCGAGCCGCTCCATGAGCGCCGCGGCCGGCTTCGTGCCGTCGATCCATCCCAAAAACTGCCAGATCGCCCTGAAGTCGTCGATGTCGTTGATCAGCGGCGTGCCGGTCAGCGCGATCATCAGCGGGTCGGCGACGGTGCGGCGGATGGCATCTGCCAGTCCCAGCACGTAGCGCGAGCGCTGCGAGTGCAGGTTCTTGATGAAGTGCGCCTCGTCCACGACCATGCCACGGAGGCCGAGCTCCGACAGCCAGGACAGGTGACGGTCGAGCACCTCGTAGTTGACGATCACCACGTCGGCGAAGGCGTCCAGCCCCTCCCCGTCTCCGTGGATGACGGTGGCCCGACGGTGCGGCGTCCACAGTTCCACCTCGCGTGCCCAGTTCATCTTCACGACGTTCGGCACGACGGCCAGCAGGGGGTAGGCGCCGGCCACGGATGCCGCCAGCACGGACTGCGCCGTCTTGCCCAGCCCCGGCTCGTCGGCGAGCAGGAACGTGCGGTGGCCGCGGCGCACCGACTCGACGAAACGGGCCTGGTGCTCCATCAGCTCCATTCCGGGAGGCGAGTAGCGATCGATGGCCGGCGCAGGCGGCAGCTCCATGCTGGCGGCCTGACCGCCCGTGCCGTACTCGAAGGACTTGAAGAGCGGGCCGAGCAGCTCCCAGGAGTCCAGCCGGCGGCGCGGCGCGGGGGCCGACTGCTGCGCGAGTGCGAAGTCGGGGGCGAGGAACGGGTTCGACAGCCGTCTGGCTCGCACGGACTGGGGCACGACCTGCTTCTGGGCGAGCTCCGGCGAGAGCAGCACGTCCTGCTTCGGCTGCAGCGGCTCCGTCGTGATGATCAGGTCGTCAGGCTCGAGGCGTACGCCCGACTCCAGCAGCCAGTCCCTGCGCATCTTCTGCGCGGCGGGGCTGGGCGGCGCGGTCGACTCCAGCACGGCGATGAGCGAGGTGTCCCTGGCCGCGGTCTTGGCCAGGATCGTGGCGATCCCGTCGAGGCGCTTCAGCTGCTCGGCGCGAGCCGACTCGCTGAGATCCGGGTCGGACTTGGCCCTCGCCCGTTCCTCGCGCATCAGCAGCGCGATCACCTGGAACTTGGTGCGGTTGGTCGGGCCGAGCCTCTTGCCGCTCGCCGCCTTGGCCTCGACCTCGCGCACGCGCCGCGCGAGCACGGGGATGAGACCGTCGTTGTTCGAGTGACGCGCGCCGGAACGGCGCGAGGCCTGGGCGGTTTGATCGCCGGTGTTCGGCATGATCCTCCTGTGCGTGAGGGCCGCGTATGAGCGGGCCGCTCGTGAGTTGGCGGCGGGGTGGCCGGAGGCATCCGCCCGCACGCTTCCTCCCGTGCCGCGACATGCCGACGACGACGAGACCGATGCGGGTGACGAGGGTGAGAGCCCGAAGGTCGTCTGCGATGCAGTCGACGAGACGTTTCCGGCGGATGCCCGACCCCGACGAAGGGCCATTTTACGTCACGGGACGCCCCCACGTCACCTAACGTTTCGTGGCGTGCCCGGATGCGCGCCGTCGTGTCGATGCCGCCGGGGGCTTCCGGCCGTCGTAGCGGCCGGCTGGGCGCCCCCTGCCGTCATCGACGGGCACCTTGACGGCGATCCCCGCCGCGATGAAGACGACGGCCCCGGCCAGCTGCACCAGGCGCAGCCAGAGGTCGCCGAGGGGAAGCGGCCAGACCGGGTTGAGCGCGACGGCGAGCGGCACGAGGCCGACCAGCCACCAATATCCCTTCGACTGCACGGCGAAGACGCAGACGATGAGGGCGAGAATCGCCGCCGCGAAACGGATCACCACATACCAGTCGCCGCCGATCAGCGCCAGACCGGCCACCAGCGCGATCGCACCGAGGAGTCCGGGCAACAGGGCGAGGCGGGCCAGGGTCGGCTGAGCGCTGGATCGGGACATGGTGCCTCGAGTCTAGATGCGTCTGGTCACCGGCTCTCCCGCCGCTGCCCACCGCGTGCCGGCGCCCCGGCGAGGATCCGGTCAGCACTGCCCCTTGCAGAGCAGGAAGCCGAAGCGCTCCGGGGAGTCCACCACGATGGCCGCACGGCTCCCGGACAGCAGCGCTTGGAACGCTGCCGTGGAGACCGGCAGGGTGTCGAGGCGGCGGCCCTCGGCGTCGGCGGCCAGTCCCGCCACCGCGAGCGCGATGTCGTCGGTGCCGTCTCCGTCCTCGATGACGATGGGAGCGTCGCCATCGAGCGGGGTGACGGCCAGCACGGCCGTCACCACCTGCTCGACGGACTCGGGAGCGACGCGGACGGCGCGGGGCACGTCGTGCCGGGGGCTCACGATCGCGACCCACGCTCCGCTGGGGGTGTCGTCCAGAGCTCTCAAGAGCGCGCCGGACATCATGGGGGAAAGGTTCTTCAACATTCGGGTGCCTCCTCGCGCCTTCGGGGGGCGCGACGCCTTCGGGTCAGCGTTCGGGTTGTGAGGATCCTTCGACAGTCTAGGAAGACCGCCCCGTCGACGGACAGTCCCCTGTTCGGGCGGTGCCGACCCGTCCCCGCCGCGGGACGGCGGCCATGCCGCGCCGCGGGAGCCCGTCGCCTACCCTGAGACCGTGATCGAGGACATCAAGAAACGGGCGCTGCACCGCACGCGCATTCTCGCCGGCCAGCTGCGCGGCCTCGAGAAGATGATCGAGAGCGAGGACTACTGCCTCGACATCCTCACGCAGTCGCTCGCCATCCAGAAGTCGCTCGGCTCCCTGAACAAGCTGCTGGTGGAGAACCATCTCCGCACTCACGTATCGGAGCAGTTCGAGGCGGGCGGCGAGGAACGCGAACGCGCCGTCGAGGAGCTGCTGCGGGTGTTCGAGCTCTCCAACAACCGGGGCTGAGGATGGCAGGCAGGGATGTCGAAGGGGTGCGGATCGAGACCGTTCCGGGTGACATCACGCTGCAGCACGTCGACGCGATCGTGAACGCGGCCAACTCGTCGCTGCTCGGCGGGGGCGGGGTCGACGGCGCCGTCCATCGTGCCGGCGGCCCGGAGATCCTGGCGGCATGCCGCCGGCTGCGCGAGACCCGGTACCCGCGGGGACTGCCCGCCGGTGACGCGGTGGCGACGACCGCGGGACGGCTCCCGGCGCGGCATGTGATCCACGCGGTGGGTCCGGTGTGGTCGCGCCACGATGACCGCACCGACCGGCTCTCCAGCGCCTACCGGAGGTCGCTGGAGGTCGCGGGCGAGCTGAGGGCGGCATCCGTGGCGTTCCCGGCGATCTCCGCCGGCGTGTACGGCTGGCCCATCGACGACGCGGCACGCGTCGCGGTCGGCACGACGATCCTCACGGCACCCCGGATCGAGAGCATCCGGCTCGTGCGCTTCGTGCTGTTCTCGCGAACCGCCCTCGAGGCGTTCGACCGCGCGCTCGACGGCGTGGGGGGATCCGCGCGGGCCGGCGAACGCACACGCATCTGAGCGTGCGACGACGTCAGGGTCGCCGCTGCTGGTGCTCGCGCGGGATCAGGATCGGCCGGCTCGTCGGCGGCAGCTTGTGCAGCGTCTCGAGCGCTCCGCGCAGCTCGCCCACCCACACCTCGTAGCCGCGCTCGTTCAGGTGCAGGGAGTCGTCGGAGTACTGCGGGTCGATGGAGCCGTCCTCCGTCGCCAGCGCCGGCCACAGATCGAGGTACTGCGCCCGCACCGTGGACGCGAACTGCCACAGATGCCGGTTCACGTCCTTGATGGTCTCGGCGTGACCTGCCTCGCGCGGCATGACCGACTGCACCAGGAGCTGGGCGTTCGGCAGCGCCTTGCGCAGCGTGACCAGGATGGTCTCGATGTTGCGCACGATGTGCTCGGCGGAGCGCCGCCACGCCAGATCGTTCGTGCCGACGAGCAGCACGACCGTGTCGGGGTCGAGCGCGATCACCTCGTCGAGGCGCGCGATCACGGCCTCCGTGGTGTCACCGGCGACCCCGAGGTTGCGGGCCCGTTCGTCGGGGAACCACTCGTCCCACCGTCCGCCGGCGGTGATGCTGTCTCCGACGAAGACCGTCGACACCTCCTCAGACATGTCGCTCCTTCCGCCCCGCCTCCCATCATCACCCGGGACCGTGACGACGCGCCACCACTTGACGCGCAGACCCGAACCGGCCTCAGCGCATGCTCATCGTGTGCCAGATCGTCTTGGTCTCGGTGAAGGCGGTGATGCGCTCCAGCGATCGCACCCCGACGGCCCCGCCGTCGGGCGGGCGCACGCGCTTCAGCGTCTCGGCCGCGGCGATCTGCAGATCGACCCAGTCCAGCTCATCGGCGCCCGTGAGGTCGAGCGCGTTCACGTCGGCGTGCGACGCCAGCCACGGCGCCATCTCGGCCGGCGATCCGGTGAGCACGTTGACCACGCCCGCCGGCACGTCGCTGGTGGCCAGCACCTCGGCGAGCGAGATCGCCGAGAGCGGATGCCGCTCGTCGGCCACCACGACCACCGCGTTGCCCGACACGATCGCCGGCGCGACGACGGCGACCACGCCCAGCAGCGACAGCTCTCCCTGCGGCGCGATCGCGGCGACCACCCCGGTCGGCTCCGGGACCGAGATGTTGAAGAACGGCCCGGCGACGGGGTTGGCGTTGCCGGTCACCTGGGCGAACTTGTCGGCCCACCCCGCATACCAGACCCAGGTGTCGACCGCGTCCTCGACCTGCGCCGCGGCGTCCCGCTTCGACAGCCCCTCGGATGCCCGCACCTCCTGGACGAACTGGTCGCGTCGGCCCTCCAGAAGCTCCGCCACCCGGTAGAGCACCTGCCCGCGGTTGTACGCGGTGGTGCCCGACCACCCGGGCACCGCCTTGCGCGCGGCGACCACCGCGTCGCGCGCATCCTTGCGGGACGCCTTCGACGCGTTGGCGAGGAACCCGCCGTCGGCCGCGACCACCTCGTAGCTGCGACCCGACTCGCTGCGCGGGAAGGCGCCGCCGATGAACAGCTTGTAGGTCTTCGGCACGACCAGGCGAGTCATCGGACGCCCCCCTTTCTCGTGCTGCGTCTCACGGCACGAGAGCGGGTCGTCTCCGGCGCATCGGCGCCGCTGCCCGCCTCGGCCGCCGCGCGCCGCATCCCGTCCGCCGGCGCCAGGTAGGCCGCCAGACCGTGCCTGCCGCCCTCGCGGCCGTACCCGGACTCCTTGTAGCCGCCGAACGGCGACGCCGGATCGAACCGGTTGAACGTGTTCGCCCACACCACACCGGCCCGCAGCCGGTCGGCGACGGCGAGGATGCGGCTTCCCTTCTCGCTCCAGATCCCGGCCGAGAGGCCGTACGTCGTGTTGTTCGCCTTCGCGATCGCCTCGTCGGGGGTGCGGAAGGTGAGGACAGACAGCACCGGGCCGAAGATCTCCTCGCGCGCGATGCGGCTGGACGTGGAGACG
>JAATFB010000080.1 GCA_015655415.1 Actinomycetales bacterium | reverse complement strand
GCTGCCGCTGGGCATGGCTCGATACGAACGACGCTGGTATCTCGTCTCGATGCTCGGAGAGTGCGAGTGGGTGCGCAACGTCCGCGCAGCCGGTGGCCGCGCCGTGCTCAAGCACGGACGACGTCATCCCGTGCGCCTGGTCGAGATGCCGGTCGAGGATCGTGCTCCGATCATCAAGGCCTACCTGCAGAAGGTGCCTGGCGCCCGAGCGCACATCCGGGTGGACCCCAGCGCACCCGTGCAGGAGTTCGCTCGGGTGGCGCCGCAGGTGCCAGTGTTCGCGATTACTTGGCCGCAGACCAACCTGACATATAACCGACCGGACATATAAGGGAAGGCAACCGTTCGCCTGACGCTTATCCGCTGACATAGTTGAGCAGCGGTTCCTCAGCGCGATCACCGTCTTCGAGCTCGAGCTGGGTATCCGGCAGGTCGAGCACCGCGATGTGGCGCAGGCCGCCACCCTGTGGCGCTGATTCGACCGCGCAGCGCTAGACGCCTTCGGCGAACGGATTCGCCGCCTCGATCGCGGCATCGCCCGCCTGGCCTCGCACCTGCACGTGGGCGTTATCGGCAACATCGAAGCCGACCGCCTGCTGAACGCCACCCACGCTCGGCGGCCCGACCTGCAACGCATGCTCTCCTACATCAAGAGCAACCGGTCGATCTGTGCATCGTCCACAAGCTCGATCGGCTCGCCCTCAACCGCGCCGACGACGTCGCGATCCACCTCGCGCTCCGCCAGGCCGGGGTGACACTGGTGGAGGTCCGCACCGTCACGGTGGACCCCGAACGGGCGCCGCTGGTCGCGTGGGCGTTCAAGGCAGATGCGGCCGGCAACCCATCCCGGCCCGACCTGGCCGACGATCTCGCCGTCCGAGGGCTGTATCGCGGCTTTGGGAAGCGCACGACGATCAACCACCCGCAACCGGCACGGCGAGACCTACCCCTGCTCCATCTGCCTCGGCCGGCACATGGGCACCGGCGGCCGCGAACGACAGGCCGTGCCCGTCTCCACCGTCGAGCACCTGGTCGCCGAGCACTGCCACACCATCGAGCTCTCACCCGAAGCCGCCGACGCCTGTGTGACCAGGCGTTCTTCGCCAAGGCCACGCTCGAAGAGAACCTCCGCGTGACCTCGGAGTCCACCGGGATCTCCGAGACCATCCTCGACTCCGCCAACCGGCTCCACGCCCAGTTCTGGCAACGCACCGGCCAACTCCACCCCGACATCGACCCGGAGCACAACAAAGAAACCCTGCCCCACGATCAGCGGGGCAGGGCTGGAACCTCGACCACATGGTGGAGCTACGGGGATTCGAACCCCGGACCTTCTCATTGCGAACGAGACGCGCTACCAACTGCGCCATAGCCCCAAGTGCGTATGAGACTTTAGCACGTCACGCCGCGCCGACCTGAATCCAGGGCCGAGCGTGCCGCGTCCAGGGATGCTCAGCCGACGGCACGACGCCTGCGCAGCGCCTCGTCGAGGTCGATGCGCTCGCTCGGCACGTCGTCCAGCACACCCATCCGCGCGTAGCGGCTGCTCGTCGCCACCGAGGCCGTCGCCGCCGCAGCGGGCCACGCGCGTGGCGCGGGCTCCGCGCGATGCGGCTCCGGGGCCGGCATCGCGGGGATCGTCGGCAGCTGACTGGCGGCGATCCGTGCGGCTCGCTCCTCGAGCTCCTCCCGCGCGGCGGCTCGGCGCAGCGCGACCGCCGCGTCGAGCGACGCCATCGCCGCGGCCGCCCGAGAGCCGGGCGACTGGTACATGGGCTTGGGCAGCGGCCGAGGAGCCCAGCTGGGATCGGATCGCTCGCCCTCCTCGTCGATCGCGGCATCCGTCGTCTCGGCCTGCACGACGTGGTCGTAGAGCTCGGGGCTCTCGCGCACCACGGCGACACGCGAGCGCCGCGCGGCCCGATGCGCCGCCACCTGCTGGGCCGCCCGGCGCAGCACGAGCGTGGCACAGAGGAACAACACACCTGACGCCGCCAGCAGGACCCACGACCCGGCTGTCACCGTCGAGTACAGTCCGAAGCCGATACCGACGAGGGCGGCGACGATCACTCCGAGCGTGGCGAGCCTCGTGCGACGGACCGCGTGCGCGAACGCGCGCTCGCGTTGCTCGCGGCCGACGGTGCGCGGCCGGGGCTCACGCTCCCGGCCGCCGGACGCATCCGTACGGGCGGCGTCTGCGTTGACCATCGACTCCTCCACAACCCCGGCGACCTCGACCACGCCGACCGCCGCGTCCGGCACCCGTGGGTCGGGCGCCGCCGCCCGGGTGGAACGGGCGGGCTCAACGGACGCCTGCGCCGTGAGCCGCGCGGCAGCGCGCGCCTCGGACGCCGCATGTGCGCGAGCGGCGGCATCCGCCTTCGCCCGCGCCTTCTTCAGCAGCCTCTGCTGACGGGCCACCTCTCGTGCCGTGGCCTCTATCCGAACCTCCTGGGGCACCTCGGCGGTCTCCGCAAGGATGCGCAGGGTCTGCTGCAGACGGACCGCATTGCGCTCCGCGTTCAGGTAGTCCCGGCGTCGAAGCCAGGTGGGCAGGAGGTAGGCCAGCCAGAGCACCGCGGCAAGCGCGATGACGACGCCGCCGCCCAGTGTTCCGCCGTTCATCCGTTCCCCCTGCTCATGCCCGGCCCGTGCCGGGTCCATGCCCCTACGGTAGGCGGACAGAGGCCCGCCTCGCCGTCGCCGGCTCAGTGTGTCCGCGATCACGATCGCCAATCCGTGCGCCGCCCGCCCCGCGGCGGATGCGCACACCGGCCGCTTCGTGGCCTACGGCCGAAGCCCGGGGCCCAGCGGGCGGTGCACTCAACGCGGGCGGGGCACCAGCGGGTGCGTAGCCGCCTCGACATCGGCCACCGGCACGGTCGCAGCGTCCGGCGGGACGGCGCCGGACTTCCAGCGCCTCAGCACGCCCTGCGGTATTTCCTCCACGACGAGCGCGAAGCAGAAGTGGTCGCGCCAGTCGCCGTTGATGTGGATGTACCGGCGCCGCAGCCCCTCGTAGCGGAAGCCGAGCTTCTGCACCACACGCAACGAGGGGCCGTTCTCCGGACGGATGCAGATCTCCATGCGGTGCAGGCCCATCTGGAAGAAGCAGTAGTCGGTGGCGAGCGCCACGCTCGTCGGGGTCACGCCCTTGCCCGCGAAGCGCTCCGCCACCCAGTACCCGATCGTCGCCGACGCCAGGGAGCCATAGGTGATCGACGACACGTTCAGCTGACCGGCGAGCTCACCGTCGTACTCCATGACGAACGGGAGTCCGTGGCCGGCCCGCGACGACGCCTGCAGCGAACGGATGCTCGCCCTCGTGTCGAACGACGCCGGTCCGTGGGGGTTGGTCGCCTCCCACTGCCGCAGCCACGCACGGTTCTCCAGCAGCTCCGTCTCGAGCGCACGGGAGTCCCGCAACCTGATCGGACGGATGCTGACGGCGCCGTCGCTGAGCGTGGGCACGTACACGACTCGCCCGGTTCGCTCACTCGCCGGACGCGTCGCCGACGCCCGGCTCCTCGATCGTCTCGCCGCGCTCGGGCTCATCGGTGAGCCCGGACGCGAACTCGCGCAGCCACGGGCGGAACTGGGGCCCGAGATCCTCTCGATCGACCGCGAGCTGCACGATCGACTTGAGATAGTCGAGCCGATCGCCCGTGTCGTAGCGCCGTCCGCGGAAGACGACGCCATACACCCCGTTGCCGTCGGGGTCGGACGCCAGCTCCTGCAGCGCATCCGTCAGCTGGATCTCGCCTCCCTTGCCCGGTTCGGTGTGCTCGAGCACGTCGAACACCTCCGGCTGAAGCACGTAGCGGCCGATGATGGCCAGGTTGGACGGCGAGTCCTCGGCCGAGGGCTTCTCGACCAGGCCGCGCACGCGCACCACGTCGTCCTCGTCGGTGGCGTCGACGGCCGCGGCGCCGTATAGGTGGATCTGGGACGGGTCGACCTCCAGGAGCGCCACGACGGTCGCGCCGCGTCGCTCGGCCACCTCAATCATGCGGGTGAGCAGCACGTCGCGGCTGTCGATGATGTCGTCGCCGAGCAGCACGGCGAAGGCATTGCGTCCCACGTGCTTCTTGGCCCGCAGCACCGCGTGACCGAGCCCCTTCGGATCGCCCTGACGCACGTAGTGCATGTCGGCCAGGTCGGTCGAGTACATCACGCGCCGCAGCTTCTCGGTGTCGCCCTTGGCCTGCAGCGTCTCCTCGATCTCCGTCGCCCGGTCGAAGTGGTTCTCCAGGGCCGTCTTGTTGCGGCCGGTGACCAGCAGCACATCGTCGAGCCCCGCCCCGACGGCCTCCTCGACGACGTACTGGATCGCCGGCTTGTCGACGACGGGAAGCATCTCCTTGGGCATCGCCTTCGTGGCCGGCAGGAACCGCGTTCCGAGGCCCGCAGCGGGGATGACAGCTTTGGTGATCGCCATGCTGTTCAGGGTATCTGCTGCCCGCTGGCGACGGAGAATCGGGAGGATCCGAACAGACCGTAGGATCCCTCGTATGGCCTCCGACCCCGGCAACGCCAAGCGCGCCCTGCGCGCCGAGCTGCGCGAGCGGAGGCAGAACATGACCGCGACCGAGCGGGAGAGGGCGACGGCCGGCATCACGGCGAACCTGCAACGGCTCGTCGACGAGCACGGCGCGCAATCCCTGGCCTGCTACCTGTCCGGATCGCACGAGCCGAACACCCGCCCCTTCCTGAACTGGGCGTTCGCCCGACGGCTTCGCGTGCTGCTGCCGATCAGCAGGCAGGACGGCCTGCTCGATTGGACCGTAGACGACGGCGACTCCGAGACCTTGGGCATCCACGGCTGGCCGGAGGCGGTCGGCGAGCTGCTGGGCCCGATAGCCATCAACGACGTCGACCTCATCATCGTCCCGGCCGCCGCCGTCGATCTCGGCGGCGTGCGGATGGGCTGGGGAAGGGGCTACTTCGACAAGACCCTGGGCAGCATGGAAAAATGTCCCCCGGTGTATGCCGTGGTCTTCGACGGCGAGGTGCTCGACGAGGTGCCGCGGGAACGTCACGACGAGCCGGTGGACGGGGCGGTGACCCCGACCCGCGTCATCCGCTTCCGCTGAGAGGCCGCGGCCTGGCGCCGCCGCAACCCCGGCACACCACACGAGCCCGCGCCTCGGCGTCCACCCCAACGGAGAGATCATGCCCACCTATTCGTACAAGTGCGGCGAATGCGGTCACGCGTTCGACGTGCACCAGTCCTTCGATGACGACGCGCTCACGACCTGCCCCGAGTGCGGCGGACCGTTGCGCAAGGTCTTCGGCACCGTCGGCGTCACGTTCAAGGGATCCGGCTTCTACCGAACCGACTCGCGCGGCGGCGCATCGCAGCCGGCGTCGTCGTCCAACGACGGCGCATCCGCCTCGACGGGCTCGGAGGCGAAGCCGACGTCGACGACAAAGAGCGCGGAGAAGACGGGCACCAAGCCGGCCCCGACCAGCGCAGCCTGATCCGACACTCCGCCGATGCGCCGGCGGGAGTCCCGATCGTCTCTACGATCGGGGGGAGGGAAAGGGGGCCGCATCATGCTCAAGGGCTTCAAAGAGTTCATCATGCGCGGCAACGTGATCGACCTCGCCGTCGCGGTCGTGATCGGTGCCGCGTTCACGGCGGTCGTGAACGCCATAGTCGCCAGCCTCATCAATCCGCTGGTCAGTGCCGTCTTCAACTCGAAGTCGCTCGGCAACGCTCTCGTGGTGAGCATCCCCACTGTCGGCGGTGGCGAGTCGAAGCTGATGTTCGGCGCGATCATCGCGGCGGTCATCCAGTTCATCGCCGTCGCCGTGGTGGTCTACTTCGTGTTCGTGCTGCCGATGAACCATTTCCGCGAGCGGGCGGAGGCGCGCAAGGCGGTGAACGCCCAGCCGGAGGCCGAGGAGCAGCTGCCGCCCGACGTCGAGCTGCTCACGCAGATCCGTGACCTTCTCGCGGCGCAGGCGGACGCGAACTGGCAGGCCGGCGGACGGCATGCGGAGGGTCCGGGCGAGCAGTAGGCCGGTCGCCGGGCGTCCTCAGCCTCGACGATCGCCGGCGCCCCAATGCGGCGGCAGGTCACGCACCAGATGGTCGTCGGGCGGTTCGACGCGCTCGCCCCAGCCTCGGTCGGCGTCCTCGGATGCCCGCACCACGGCGTCCGCGCCCGCCTGCGGAGCCGGGTCGGCTCCGGGTGCGCCGGGTCGCCGCACCCGGCGGCCCGTCCTCCGGCCGGTCACAGCTCCGTCACCCTCCGCTCGGTCACGCGTCCAGACTAGGCGGTCGGTCAGCCCTCGTCGGAGTCGACGGCTCCCAGGAGACGGCCGATCCGGGTGGCGACGGCCTCCGGATCGGCGAACAGCTCGAAGCTGTGCACGCGCACGTAGTGCCACCCGAGTCGGCGCAGCACCTCCGGGCGCAGCCGCAACGACTCACGCAGGCTGGCCCGTCCGAGCACTCGGTCCGTCTCCACGACGACCGCCTTCCCCCGGTATGAGGCGGCGAGCGGGAGCGCGCCCCGATGGCCGAGCTGCACGTTCATGCCGAGCCTCTCCAGCCGCGAGGCCAGGTCGACGAGCAGCGGCTCCGAGTCGTCGGGCACCTCGTAGCGCGACTGCTCGATCTGGGCCGCCTCCTCGAGCACCTGGGCCAGCGCGACGATGCCGTGCCGCATCCGGGAGGGGTCGATGTCCTCGGGCCGGAAGCACGAGACGATGTCCATCGCGCGGCGGGCGCGAGTGAGTCCGACCGCGAGCATCCGCTCTCCGCCCGGTTCGCCGAGCGCACCGAACGACGACAGCAGACGGCCGTGCGGGGTGCGGCCGTAGCCGATCGAGAAGATCACCCGGTCGCGGCTCTGCGCAACAGCCTCCTCGAGCGTGACCACGGTGAACGGTTCGGGGCGGTCGCCGAGGATGAAGTCGGCCAGCTCCTGACGTTTGCCGGAGGCTGCCAGCACCGCGTGCTGCACGCGCACCGCGTGCTTCGGGCTCGCCGTGACGACCATGAGGGACTCGCGGGGACGATTGACGGCGTGCTCGAGCACCAGCTCGACGACGCGATCGACCTCGGCGTCCACGCTCTCGACCGTGCCGCTGTCGCCATCGGGCATGCCGTGCCCGCCGCGCACATAGCTCAGGGTGAGGCTCGCGTGTCCGAGGAAGCTGCCCGCCCACGGCAGCGACTCGATCTGTCCGCCGTAGAAACGGCGGTTGACCAGCTCGGCCAGGTCGTCGCCGACCGAGCGGTAGCTGCGGGTGAGCGTGTAGACCGGCAGCAGCTCGGAAAGGCGGGCGAGCGCCGACGAGTCATGCCACGCATCCACGTCGCGCGGCTCGTCGGAGCCGCTGGGCTGCGCCGGGTCGGTGACCGCGATCTGGAACGGCGAGGGGGTCTGCGTCACCGGGTCGCCGAAGGCGACCACCTGGCGAGCGCGCCGCAGGGCGCCGATGCCCTCGGCGAGCGTGCACGCGCCGGCGTCGACGAGCACGACGGTGTCGAACGCCATCGAAGGCGGAAGTGCCGCGACGTCGTAGGGCGATGCAAGCCACACGGGCGCCAGCACCCGGCCGAGCTGCGGCGCGCGCTCCGCGAGCACCGCGGGGTTGACCGAGCCGTTCCGCAGCATGCGTCGCAGGGCGTCCGCCTGCTCGGGGTTGTCGGCGAGCGCGATCTTCCACTGAACGGCGAGCTGTGCCGCCAGCAACTGTCCGGTCGCGGACGCGTGCGCTTGGTCCACGAGCCGGAAATCGGCCTCGAGCCGGTCCAGTACACGGGTGTTGGCGCCCAGCAGCGCCCGATCGTCGCCGAGCAGGATCTCCAGCACCGACTGCCACCACGCGAGCTCCAGCTCGGCGGCGACGTTGTCGCTGGTGACGTGCCGCGCCGACAGGTCCGACAGCAGCGGGTCGAGCCGCAGCTCGCGCAGCCTCGTCAGCAGCGCTGTGCGCTCCTGCAGGTTGACGAGCACCTCGGACTCCGCGGCGAGTCCGATCAGCATCTGCGTGAGCTCCTTCAGCGGGAGCACGAGAAGCGACTCCTGAGGGCGGGAACGGCCCAGAGGAGCATCGAGGCTCATGAGGTCGGCGGCGACCTTCTGATACGCGACCTGCACATCGGCTACGCCGACCGGGACGCGTGGCGGAGCGCCGGCGTCCGCGAACCTGTTCCACAGTTTGCGCTGCTGCTGGATGCGCCGCAGGGCCTCGTTCAGGTCGGACACATGGCCGCCGGGCCGCACGTACTCCAGCGCGAGCTTGCGCAGCCTGCGCCGTGTCGAGCCCGACATCCCCGGAGTGTCACGACGGTTGGAGGTGGCGGTGATGAGCTCGTCGAGCGGGCGATCGAACACCGCGGGCTGGAAGCGGTCCAGCGTCTCGCGCAGATCCGCCAGCAGACGCAGGTAGACGCCGAGCTCGGAGATGTTCTGGAAGGGACGCAGCCGCGTGCCCTCGATGAGCGCGGTCCCGCGATCGATGAGCCGGGGCACGTCGATGCTGCTCAGTCGCTTCGCCAGCGCGTGCGCCGCCGTGGCCTCGGCGGTCGAACGGAAGTCGGCCCCGTACCAGGGCGAGTCGTTCGGACCGTAGCGGAACTCGCCCAGCGCCGCAGCCTTGCGCAGGATGCCGGCGGCCTCGGTGCGGTCCCTCGCCAGCGCCTCGACGGCTGCCCGGTCCAGCCGCGCCCTCGTCCGCGGCGGCGTCGGCAGCAAGGCCAGCCGCGCCAGCTCGCCGAGGGCGTCGAGCACACTGACCCCGAAGGCGGGGTCGGGCGAGCTGAGGGCCGAACGGTAGTCGAGCAGCACGCGGCGAAGCCGAACGAGCGCATCGTCCACGTCGTCGACCTTCGGCTTGGTGGTTCGCTCGTTGCGGCTGATGGAACGGATCAGGTCACGACGCACGGACCGGGTCGCCACCGCGGCGCCGTCCAGGCCCACCTGCTCGAGGCGGTGCGCTATGGCGTCGAGGCTGGAGCGCCGCGGGCCCACCACGAGCACCCGGCGGTTGCCGGACACGAGGGCGCCGATCGCGTTCACGATCGTCTGCGTGGCCCCGGTGCCCGGCAGTGTCTTCACCACGATGGAGTTCCCGCTGGCGATCTGCGCCACCACGCTCTCCTGCTCGCCGTCTGCGTCGAGCAGGAGGGTGTCGATCGAGGGCGGACGGCTGTCCTGCGGCACCACCTCCGCGGGCGAGAACGAGCCCTCGACGCGATCCCGTGCCGCCGGATTTCCTGCCAGTGCGAGCAGCACGTCGTGCTCGAAGTCCACCAGGTCGGCGCTCATGCTGTGCGCGACGTCGGCGAACGAGGACACCACGAGGCGCGGCTGCACAGTGAAAGACTCGACGTGGCTGGTGAGCGAGCGCAGCCGGTCGATCACCGGCTGCGGCTTGAAGACGCCGTTGGTCTCGGCGAGCGCGACGAAGGCGTCGGCGTCGAGCTCGATGCGGAACTGCTCGTGCAGGGCTCGCCTCAGCTCCGGGTTGAGGAACGTCCTGCCGCGCAGCTTGAGCTCGAAGTCCCTGCCGTACCGCCTGATCGCGACCGGGCGCAGCAGCACCGGGGCACTGTACTCATCGGCGCCGTTGCGCCACCGCGCCAGTCCGATGCCGAGGTGCACGGCGTCGATGCCGCGCACGGTGCGCAGCTCGATGCCCTTTGCGGTGATGGCTCCGGCCGCCGCCTTGGCCGTGCGCAATGCGATGTCGTCGCGGATCAGGCTGGACAGCAGCGTGCGGTCGCCGGTGATGAACTGCGGGAGACCGCCCGGATGGGTGGCGCTCAGCTCGATGCGGGTGCGGGGCGTGTCGACGAAGTGGAGCAGGGGCGAGGGTCCGCCGATCGACGCGACCTCCTCGCGCCACCGCGCCCACACCGGCTCGGAGATGTTGCCTGCCGACACTGTCGGATCTCCCAACGTCACGGTGTACGGCCCCGTCGCCGTGCGCGGGTCGAGGGCGTCGTCTTCCCACGCGCCCAGCGACGTGTAATCCACGTCTCGCCGTTTCTCGGGTCTCCGCACACCCGAAACCCTATGCGGAGAGCGGGCGGATGCCCGTGAAGCAGCGCCGTTTCGGCGGCATCCGGAGTGCTCGCGGCACGCGGCGCCTCGCATCGACCTCCCGGGAGCCCCTGTGCCGGCCCCCGAGAGCGGAGCGTATGCTGAGGCGCACCGCGGCGGGGCCTGCCTCGCCGGTCGTGCACCGAGACGGCAAGGGGAATCGATGAGCAAGCGGGAAGAGATCGTCGAACTGGCCAGCGGCAACCCGATCAAGACCTTGGGCGGCTGGGGCATCAGGAGCGAGCACGCGTACATCGCGGCTTTCGCCTCGCTCGGCCTGGTGTTCCTGACCTGGCTGGTCTCGCGTGCCAAGCGCGACGAGCGCTCGCAGTCGGACCGCTGGGGGCTGTTCCTGGGCGAATGGTTCGTCGGGCTGCTCGCGCTCGGAGTCGCGCTGCGCCAGGAGGAGGACTGAGCACCGCCCTCGCCGCGTCCGTCGCTTCGCGGTGATGCGCGCTCAGCCCAGCGGCAGAGCGATGCCGTGTCTCCACACGCGGCGCACCAGCGGCACGCCCGGTCGGTAGGCCAGATGCACGTGGCTCGGGGCGTCGAGCAGCACGAGGTCGGCGCGCGAGCCCGGTGAGAGCCGGCCGACGTCCTCACGACGCAACGCCAAGGCGCCGCCCGCGGTGGCCGACCACAACGCCTGGTCGGGGGTCATCCCGAGCTCTCGCACGGCGAGCGCGATGACGAACGGCATCGACGAGGTGAAGCAGGAGCCGGGGTTGCAGTCGCTCGCCAACGCTACGGTGACGCCCGCCTCGATCAGCGCACGGGCATCCGGATAGCGCTGCCGGGTGCTGAACTCGACGCCCGGCAGCAGGGTGCACACCGTGTTCGACCCGGCCAGGGCGGCGACGTCCTCCGGCGACAGGTGTGTGGCGTGGTCGACGCTCGCGGCGTCGCGGGCGACGGCGACGCGCACGCCGTCTCCGAATCCGAGCTGTCCGGCGTGCAGACGCACTCCCAGCCCGCGGGACCGCCCGGCGTCGAGGACCCGGGCGGCCTCGTCGGCGGTGAAGGCCCCCTCGTCGCAGAACACGTCGATCCAGCGCACGTGCTGGGTGCAGGCGTCGAGCATGGGGCCGGTGACGAGGTCGAGGTAGCCGGCGCGATCATGTGCGAACTCGGCCGGCACCACGTGGGCACCGAGGAACGTGACCTCGTCGGTCACCTCGGCCGCGAGCCTCGCAAGGCGTTCCTCGTTCGCCGTGTCGAGCCCGTATCCCGTCTTCACCTCGAAGGTGGTCGTGCCCTGAGCGGCGAGCTCCCGCTCGAAGCGCAGCAGCGTCGCGCGCAGCCGGTCATCACCGGCGGCGCGCGTGGCCGCCACCGTGCTCAGGATGCCTCCGGCCGTGTACCGCTCCCCCGCCATGCGGGCGACGAACTCCGCCGACCGCTCGCCCGCGAAGGCGAGGTGGGTGTGACTGTCGACGAAACCGGGGATGACGGCGCCGCCGGAGGCATCCACTCGTTCCACGTCGCCGTGCAGCAGCCTCTCGACCTGCGGTGCGGCGTCGGCCTGCGGACCCGCCCAGGCCACGCGCCCGTCGCACGCGATCAGCGCGGCGTCCGGCACCGCACCGAGCGGGTCGTCGTCCCGTGCCCCGGGAGTGCCGGGATCGTTCGTCACCAGCAGGCCGATGCCCTCGAGGAGGAGACCGCTCATGCCCAGGCCACCGCGTGCTCGCCGTGGGGCCGTCCGGGGGTGCTCATGCGTCCAGCATGGGGATGCGCAGCCCGCGTTCCCGCGCCACCTCCGCGGCGCGTTCGTATCCGGCATCGACGTGCCGCATCACCCCGCTGCCGGGATCGTTGGTGAGCACGCGCTCGATCTTCTGGGCGGCCAGCTCGGTCCCGTCGGCGACGACCACCTGCCCTGCGTGGATCGAACGGCCGATGCCGACGCCACCGCCGTGATGGATGGACACCCACGTCGCTCCGGAGGCGGTGTTCAGGAGCGCGTTGAGCAGCGGCCAGTCGGCGATGGCGTCGGAGCCGTCCTTCATGCCCTCGGTCTCCCGGTACGGCGAGGCGACGGAGCCGGCGTCGAGGTGGTCGCGGCCGATCGCGATCGGCGCCGAGATGGCGCCGGAGGCCACGAGCCGGTTGAACGCGAGACCGGCGAGATGGCGCTCCTGGTAGCCGAGCCAGCAGATGCGCGCAGGCAGACCCTCGAAGCGGACCTTCTCACCGGCGTTCGTGATCCATCTGCGCAGTTTCGCGTCCTGCGGGAACAGATCGAGGACGACACGGTCGGTGACCGCGATGTCCGCGGGGTCCCCGGAGAGCGCCACCCAGCGGAAGGGTCCCTTGCCCTCCTCGAACAGAGGGCGGATGTGGGCGGGCACGAAACCGGGGAACGCGAAGGCGCGCTCGTAGCCGCCCAGCTGCGCCTCGGCACGGATCGAGTTGCCGTAGTCGAACACCTCGGCGCCGGCGTCGAGGAACCCGACCATCGCCTCCACCTGTCTCGCCATGGATACCCGCGCCCTGGCGGTGAACCCGTCGGGGTCGGCCGTCGCGGCCGCGTGCCACTCCTCCACCGGGACGCCCTCCGGCAGATAGCTGAGCGGGTCGTGTGCGCTGGTCTGGTCGGTGACTATGTCGATCGGGGTGCCCCTGCGCAGCAACTCGGGGAAGACGGTCGCCGCGTTGCCGACGACCCCGACGGAGAGAGCGCGCCGTGCGCGCTTCGCCTCCACGACGCGGGCGATCGCGTCGTCGAGGTCGTCGGTCAGCTCGTCGAGATAGCCGTGATCACGTCGGCGCTGCAGCCGGGCACGGTCCACGTCGACCACGAGCACGACGCCCTCGTTCATCGTGACCGCGAGGGGCTGCGCGCCGCCCATGCCGCCGCAGCCGCCGGTCAGGGTGAGCGTGCCGGCGAGCGACCCCCCGAACCTCTTGTCGGCGACGGCCGCGAACGTCTCATAGGTTCCCTGCAGGATGCCCTGGCTGCCGATGTAGATCCACGATCCGGCGGTCATCTGCCCGTACATGGTGAGCCCCGCTGCCTCCAGACGACGGAACTGCGGCCAAGTCGCCCAGTCCGGCACCAGGTTGGAGTTGGCGATCAGCACGCGCGGTGCCCACTCGTGCGTGCGGAACACGCCGACCGGTTTCCCGGACTGCACAAGCAGCGTCTCGTCGGCCTCCAGCGTCTCCAGGGTGCGCACGATGGCGTCGAATGCCTCCCAGCTGCGGGCGGCACGTCCCGTTCCGCCGTAGACCACGAGATCTTCCGGCCGCTCGGCCACCTCGGGGTCGAGGTTGTTCATCAGCAGGCGCAGCGGCGCCTCGGTCTGCCAGGACCTCGCGCGCAGGGCGGTGCCGCGCGGTGCGCGGACGGGCGTTCGATCGTTCATCTCGGGCCTCCCTCGTGATCTGTCAGCGCAGCGGGCCGGTGACTCGTCGGACGGCATCAAGGACGCCGCCGCCGGCGACGAGTGCCACCGCGGACTCGATCTCGGCGGACACGACGCGATCGGGTCCCGGACCCGCCACATGGGCGCGCAGGGCGTCGCGTGCCGCCGCGGTGGCCGGCCCCGGGTGCAGCGGCGCCCGCAGATCGAGCGAGCGAGCCGCCGTGACCAGCTCGATCGCGAGCACCCGGGTCAGCCCGTCGATCGAACGCCGCAGCTTGCGGGCGGCGGCCCAGCCCATCGAGACGTGGTCCTCCTGCATGGCGCTGGAGGGGATCGAGTCGACGGATGCCGGCGCGGCCAGTCTCTTCAGCTCGCTGACAATCCCGGCTGCGGTGTACTGCGCGATCATGAGACCCGAGTCGACGCCGGCGCGATCGGCCAGAAAGGCCGGCAGGCCCCTGTTCCTGGCGACGTCGAGGTGCCGGTCGATGCGACGCTCGGCCATGCTGGCGGCATCCGCCGCGGCGATCGCGAGGAAGTCGAGAACGTACGCCACCGGGGCGCCATGGAAGTTGCCGTTGGAGACGACCCGGCCGTCCCTGGTGACCACCGGGTTGTCGATCGCCGATGCGAGCTCGCGCTCCGCGACCGTGCGCGCGTGCGCCACGGTGTCGCGTCCGGCGCCGTTGACCTGCGGGCTGCACCGCAGCGAGTAGGCGTCCTGCACGGTCGGGTCCTCCGGGCCGGCATGGCTCTTCACGATCGGGGATCCGGCCAGCAGTGTGCGGAGGTTGGCGGCGGAGTCCGCCTGGCCGGCCTGCGGTCGAAGCTCGTGCAGCTCGGCGGCGAAGACGGCGTCGGTGCCCAGCAGCGCCTCGACGCTCATCGCGGCGGTGAGGTCGGCCATCGTGTACAGAGCCTCGAGATCCGCGATGGCGAGGGCGAGCATGCCGAGCATGCCGTCCGTGCCGTTGATCAGCGCCAACCCTTCCTTCTCGGCGAGGACGACCGGTCGGATGCCCGCCTCGGCTATCGCGAGGGCGGCGGGCATCACACGGCCGGAGGCGTCCCGCACCTCGCCCTCGCCGATCAGGGCGAGTGCGCAGTGCGCGAGCGGCGCGAGGTCGCCGGAGCAGCCCAGCGATCCGTACTCCCGCACGATCGGGGTGATGCCGGCGTTCAGCATGTCGGCGTACGCCTGTGCAGTGCTCTCGCGCACGCCGGTGCGTCCTGTCATCAGGGTGGCCAGTCGCAGCAGCATGAGTGCGCGCACGACCTCGCGCTCGACCTCGTCCCCGGTCCCGGCGGCGTGCGAACGGATCAGGCTGAGCTGCAGCCGCTCACGGTCCCGGCGGGGGATGTAGGTGGTGGCGAGCGCGCCGAAACCGGTGGAGATGCCGTAGTGCGCGTGCGGATCGTCCGCGAGCGACTCGACCACCCGGCGCGTCTCGGCGACCGCGGCGAGCGCCGCCGGGTCGAGGGCGACCCGCGCATCGCGACGTGCCACCGCGACGACGTCGGCGATGGTGAGGGGCCCGGCGCCGACGACGACCTCGTCCGGGTCCGGGCGCCCCAGGACAGGGGTGACGACGCGACGGTCCTCGGTGGATGATTCGGTGCGCATGCCTCCATTGCACGCCGTGCGACGTCGCGGCGTCCGGGCGATCAGAGCATCCGTGTCCGGGATCCCGGACACCCGGACGACGTACGATGAGGGGATGCCGGGCAAGGCTCCCGCGGCCGACGCGACGCTGCGCATCCTGCGCCTGATGTCGCAGCAGCGCGGTCCCGTCGCCGCGGCCACGATCGCCCGCAGCCTCGCCCTGCCGCGTTCGACGGTGTACCAGTTGCTCGCGACGCTGAGCGAGCACGGGTTCGTGGTGCCGCTGCCGGAGGCGAGGAAGTTCGGACTCGGCGTCGCGGCGTTCGAGCTCTCCAGCGGGTTCAGCCGCCAGCAGCCCCTGACCCGCGTCGGCGCCCCCGTGGTCGCCCGGCTGGTGGACGATCTGGGCCTCAGCGGCCACCTCACCGTCCTGCACGGTCGCGACGTCGTCTACCTCGTCGAGGAGCGCGCCCCCCACGGCCCGTACCTCGTCACGGATGTCGGCGTGCGCCTCCCCGCGCACCTCACGGCGTCCGGTCTGGCGATGCTCGCCGGTCTGCCCCCGGTCCAGGTGCGTGCCCTGTACCCCGATCGCGGCTCGTTCACGACTCGCACCGGGGCCGGCGTCGCGAGCTATCGGGAGCTCAGCGCCGAGCTGCGCACGACCCGCGAGCGCGGGTACGCGGTCGAGGACTCCAGCGTGACGGAGGGTCTGAGGTCCCTCGCCGTCGCCGTCCCGGACCACGTCGGCTGGCCGGCGGCGTCAGTCGCCGTGACGTTCCCCTCGGCCCGTGACGTGGACACGGAGGCGACGGCGGCCCGGATCTCCGCTGCGGCTGCCGAGCTCACTCGCCGCATCCGCGGCTGACGTGCCCTCCGCGGGTCGAGGAGCACGAGGGAGCCCCGCGCCCGTCCCCGCCGCGTTCCCGCGGGCCGGGTTTCGAGACGCACGCCAACGACGCGCTCCTCAACCCGCGAGGCGCTCAACGCTCCGCGAACCCGGCGATGGCCTCGAGCGCGACGAGTGCGGCGAGTCGCACGGTGCGTCCGTCGGCCGCATCCCGGGTGGCATCCACCTCGGCGATGTCGAGGGAGGTCACGCGAGGATCGCGGGCGAGCAGGCGCACCGTGCGACGCAGCTGGTGCGCCGAGAGCCCGCCGGGGATCGAGGCCGGGCAGGCGGGTGCGACGGCACGGTCGCAGACGTCCAGATCGACATCGACGTGGATCGGTCCGCCGGGTGCCCCTGCCACCCCGAGCGCCTCCGCCACGATCGAGCCCAGCGCTCGCTCCTCGAACTCGTCGCGCCGCACGACGTGGATGCCGGCGTCACGCGCCCGCCTGTCGTAGAACTCGGAGTTCGCGAAGTCGGCGATGCCCAGTTGTGCGACCTGCGTGCCGTCGAGGCCCTCCTCAAGAAGCCGGCGAACGGGAGAGCCGTTGGAGACGCCGTCGCGCAGGTCGTGGTGCGCGTCGATCGTGATCAGCCCGGCGTCGGCGATGCGCCCTCCGGCGCCCCACGCGCCCAGCGCCACGCCGTAGGTGAGCGCATTGTCGCCTCCGATGGCCACGACGAGCGAGCTCACTGAGGACACGGCGCGCACCCTCTCCACGACTCGCGCCTCCCCATCGCCGTCCGGCTCGTCCACGTCTTTGAAGTCGGCCACACTCGGCAACGCGACCCCGGGCGCGAAGGCGCCGTAGCGCTGGATCGCGGCACGCACCGCAGACGGCGTCGCATGCGCTCCCGTCGCCGAGAGCGAGGTGCGCCAGGTGGGCACGCCGATGATGCCGACGTCGACGCGACCTGATGCCTCGAGCACGTCGGCTCCCGGCCAGCGCCCCGCGCGCGGCCAATGGGGATCCTCGAACAAGGTCGTCTCGGTCACCCGTCCCACGCTAGAGGCTCGACTCGGACAGATCGAGGCCGCGACGGGAGGCGTGTCGCGTCAGGATCGATGTCGCGATGCGTGTCAGCGTCTTGCGATCCGTGGCCGAGAGCCCACGCAGGAGCTCGTCGATGTCGGAGCCGAATCGGCCGGTGACTTCCGCTGCGAGTCGTCGTCCGGCCGGGGTCAGCGTGACATGCACGCGACGACGGTCGGTCGGCGATGGCACCCGTTCGACGAGTCCCCGACGAACCGCGCGGTCGACCAGCCCCGACACACTCGACTTGTCCAGGTCGAGCAGCCCGGCCAGCTGATTCATCGTGGGCGTGCGATCGCGCAGGATCCCCATCAGCCGCGTCAGCACGATGCTCACGTCCCGTTCGCCCGCGCGGCGCTCAAGCAGCCCGTGCACGACGAACGAGAGCTGTGTCAGCGCGTCGACGGGTGTGAACGATGGGGCCGGAGTGCCAGAGGTCGGCCAGGCCTGGGACTCGGAGGTCATGGGCCAACCATAGTTGATTCAGTACGTGCCACCAACTATATTGGTTCGTATCACAAACAGTCTGGGCCTCGGCGCCCGTGCCGGGTCGGCGATGCCTTCCGGATCGACACGGACCGGCCTTCCACCCGAGAGGATCCGTCATGGCCACCATGCATGCCGCCGTCGTCACCGAGTTCGACGAGCCTCCGCGCTACGACGAGTTCCCGGTACCGCGGCCGCACGGCGAGCACGAGCTGCTGGCCGACGTGATCGCCGCGGGCCTGCATCCGCGGGTGCGGTCCGGGGCCTCCGGGCGGCACTACAGCAGCACCCGGAGATTGCCGATGATTCCCGGCGTCGACGGCGTCGGGCGGCTGCCCGACGGCCGGCTCGTCTACTTCGTGGCCGAGGACGACGTGCTCGGCACGATGGCGGAGAAGGCGGTCGTGGACATGCGACGTGCCATCGTGCTGCCGGAGGCGGCGGACGCCCTGCAGATCGCGGCGTCCATGAATCCGGCGATGTCGTCGTGGGTCGCACTGCGCACACGTGCTGCCCTGGCCCCAGGCTCCAGTGTCCTCGTGCTCGGCGCGACCGGGAACGCCGGCACGGCGGCGGTGCAGATGGCACGTCTGCTGGGTGCGGGACGCGTGATCGGCGCAGGACGTGATCGGCAGCGTCTCGCGGCGCTGCGCGGCGTCGGAGCCGACGAGGTGGTTCACCTCACCGACGACGCCGACGCGGAAGCGCGAGCGCTGGCCTCCGCCGCGTCGGACGTCGACATCGTTCTCGACTACCTCTGGGCAGCACCCACCGAGCGGGCGATCGTCGCGATCCTGACCGCCCGCCAGGACCGCAGCCGCCGCCTGGACTGGATCCAGGTCGGCTCGGTCGCCGGGCCGACGATCGTGCTGCCCTCGAGCGCGCTCCGGTCGGCGAACCTCTACCTCCTGGGCGCCGGACAGGGCGCGGTGTCACCGCAGGAATACGTGGCCGAGCTGCCCTCGCTGGTCGAGGAGCTGCAAGCCGGCGCGATCGGCATCGCGCCTCGCCCGGTGCGCCTCGCGGACGTGCAGGCCGCCTGGAACGAGCACACCGAGCCGGGAGAGCGGATCGTGCTCCTCCCGTAGCCGCGGTGGGCGGCCGCCCACCGGGCCGAGGGAGCCCGACGGCCCGCCCATCCCAGAACCCTCACACCGCCACGGTGCCGCGGTCCGGCGCCCCGGCGGCGATCGCCGTGCATCGAGCCCGGCGACTGGTCGATCGCGGATGAGCACGAGCTCGATGAGAGCACTTCGGCACGGTGGAAGCAACGGTCGTAGACCGCGAGGTGGCGCTCAGCCGGCCGATCGCGTCGAGCGGCTGGCCGTTCTACCCGTGCGGCGACAGCTCCCACGCCCGCACGCCGATCCCTCCGCGCGCGTCCGTCTCCACCGACCACGGAGGCGCGGCGACGGGATAGGCGCGGACGGTCGCGCACGTGCCTGAGGAGGTGAAGACCTCGATCACCGACCCATCGAGAAACGCCCGGACCTCGAACGCGTTCCCGGCCGCGAGCGTCGGCTCGATCCAGGTGCGCACGGCACCGGAGGAACGCTGATCGCTGCTCGCGCGGGTGGTGTCGATAGTGACGGCGCCCCGGTCGCGGTCCACCTCGATGGTCACCCGCTCCGACTCCGAGAACAGCAGGCGGAGCTCGGTGCCCGCCGAGCCGGGGGCGAGGGAGAGCTCGATCTCGGCCTGCGCGCCGAGGCCGCGCACGGCCGCGTGATCGGGCCCGCCGTCGATCACGTGCTCGGCCAGGCGCAGGGAAGCCATCGCGGGAAGAGGCCGGCTCCGCAGTCGTCCTCCCTCCCAGGAGACGGCGCGCGGCAGGCTGAGCATCCCTGACCATCCGCCCTCGGTGGCCCACTGCGGAGAGCGGGCCTCGGTGACCCACCCCCACACGATCGGTCCGTAGGGGCTCTCGCGCAGCGCGGACGCCGCGTAGAGGCATCCGCCGTGGTCGTACCGGTCAACCGCCGGGTCCCCCTCGCCATGCGGCTCAGGGGCGACGACGACGATGTCGCCGAAGGTGCGCCCTTCCACGAAGCTGCTCACGAGGGCGACATCCGACCCGTCGAAGGTCAGCACCTGGGGGCACTCCCACATCGCGCCGGTGTCGATGCCATCCACGCTGCGCCGCGGCATCGTCGCGAACGGCTCGATGAGGTCCCAGCGCGCGAGATCGCGCGAACGGTAGGTGCGCATCGACGCGCGACCGTCCGCGTCCCCGCATCCGACGACCATGCGCCACTCGCCGCCGCGCCTCCACACGAAGGGATCGCGGAAAATGCGCACGCGCTCCTCTGGCCGTGGGTCCTCGACCGCGAGCCGCGGGGAGCCGAAGGTCATACCGCGATCGCGCGATTCCGCGACGAGCACCGACTGGAAGGGATTCTCGGCGACGAGTCCCGAATAGAACGCGCGCACGATCCCGTCGTCTCCGACCACCGTGTTGCCTGACCAGCAGCCGTCGCGGTCCGGGCCGAACGGCACGGGTGCCATCGCCGGCCGGTGGTAGCTCCAGCGGACGAAGTCCGGTGAGCTCACATGCCCCCAGCTGACGGGCCCGCGCGCGCCAGCATCCACTCGGTATTGGAAGTAGAGGTGCACCTCGTCGTCGATGACGATCGGGCCGTTCGGGTCGTTGACGAACCCGGCGTGCGGGCGGACGTGGAACTTCGGGAACAGGTGCGTCATCGGAACGATCCAGCCGTGATTCCTTCGAGGAAGTAGCGTTGCGCGAATGCGAAGAGGACGATGCTGGGAATCATCGTGAGGACGACGCCGGCGAGCACCACGGAGACGCTCCCCGTGCCGAGCGAGCCCTGCAGGCTGACGATGCCGAGCGGGAGCGTGAAGTTCTGCTGTGACTGCAGGAAGATCTGCGGCCGGTAGAACTCCGCCCAGAACGAGGAGAAGTTGAGGATCGCGAGCGTCGCGAGCGCGGGGACGGCCATGCGCAGGTAGACGAGAGAGAACACCTGGAACTGGCTCGCACCGTCCATGCGTGCCGCCTCGCCGAGCTCGCGGGGCAGCTGCAGGAAGTACTGGCGCATGAGGAACGTCCCGAACGCGCTGCCGAGGGCCGGGATGATGAGCGCCGCAAGCGAATCGGAGAGCCCGAGCTCCCGGATGATGATGAACACCGGGATGATCGTCGACTGCAGGGGCACCATCATCGTCGCAAGGAACAGCGCGAAGATCGCGCCGCGGCCACGGAACCGGATCATCGCGAACGCGTAGCCGCTGAGCGTGCAGGTCACGAGCTGGCCCACGATGATCAGCACCGTCACGATGACGCTGTTGACGAAGAACTGGGCGAGCGGGATCTGGTGGAACACCGCGACGTAGTTCGACAGCTGCGGCCGCAGGGGTATCCACTGCGGCGGATTGCTGAACGACTCGGCGGGCAGGCGCAGCGAGGTGCTGATCGTCCACAGCAGCGGACCGAAGGCGACGATCGCGGCGAGGACGAGGATGCCGATGCCGATCCCACGCAGCACCCTGCGCCAGGCGACCGTGAGCGCGTACCCGTTCACGAGTAGAACACCCACCGCCGAGCCACGAGGAACTGAACGCCCGTCATGGCGATGAGGACCGCGAAGAGCACCATCGAGATCGCCGAGCCGTAGCCGAACTGCAGGTTCTGGAACGCCGTCTGGTAGATGATCATCGTCGTCGTGGTCGTCGACGTGCCCGGGCCGCCGCTCGTCATTATGAACGGCTGGTCGAACAGTTGCATCGCGTTGATGAGGTTGACGACCGAGGCGAAGAACACCGTGGGACTGATGAGCGGCAGCTTGACCGAGAAGAACGTGCGCACCGGCCCGGCGCCGTCGAGCGCGACGGCCTCGAGGACATCGCGCGGCAGCGAGCTGAGCGCCGCGACGAACAGGACGAAGGTGAACCCGACCGACTGCCACACGGCGACCATGACGATCGTCGCTGACGCCCCCGTCGAGCTCGTGAGCCACGGCACGTCGGGCAGGCCGAGCAGGGCGAGGTAATAGTTCACGACGCCGAACCGCTCGTTGAAGATGTACCCCATGAAGACCGAGGCCGCGGCGGTCGAGGCGAGCAGCGGCAGGTAGTAGATCGTGCGGAAGAGACCGCGCACCCACGATCGCCGCCGCTGCTGCACCAGCACGGCGAGCGCCATCCCGATCACGAGCTGCAGGAGGACGATCGCGACCGCCAGGCCGAGCGTGACCACGAACGAGTTCACGACGTGGTTGTCCGCCGCAAGGCGTTCGTAGTTCTCCGTGCCCACGAAACGCGGAGGGCTGATGATGTCCCACGAGAAGAAGGAGAGGCCGAGCGAGGCCGCGATCGGCAGGAGCGTGAAGACGATGATGAGCGCGAATGAGGCGCCGATCATCGCGTAGCCGAAGGCGCCCTCCCGGCGACGGCGCGCACGCTGGAGAGGTCGCAGCCGCGGACGCACCGCCCCGCCCATGGCGAGACCCGACGCGCTCATCACGACCCCGCAGACGAGCGCGCTGCCTCGAGATCGCGCTGCAGGCCGTCGAGTGCGGACTTGACGTCGCCCGACGAGATCGCCTGGGTCGTTCGCTGGTTGAGAGCGGTTGCGAGCGCGTTGTAGTACGGCGGGGCCGGGATCGGGGCGGTCGTGGGGAACTCCGTGAGGGTCTTGCCGAAGACCTGCCAGTTCTGCGGGCCCGTGGTCGCGTATCGCTCCGCGGTGAGCAACGACTGACGTGCCGGAGTGGTCGCGTTGCCGGGGAAGATGACGTCGAAGGAGGAGGGCTTCGAGAGCTCCTTCACGACCTCCCATGCGAGGTCCTTCTTGTCCGATTTCTGGAAGATCGCGAACCCGGACGCACCGAACAGGTGCCGTTGCGACTTCCACTCGGGGAAGAACTGCACGTCGAACGAGCCCCGCTTCATGCCCGCGTTGGCGAGGCCGCCCGCCCAGAAGCCCCCGCCGATCGCCATGCCCACCCTCCCGGCGGCGAAGAGGTTCTGCAGATCGCTCCCGCCGCTCACATCAGGCGAGGGGGACAGGCCCGCGCGCTTCATCTCGAGCAGGTACTGGAGTGCCTCGACCGCCTCGGCCGAGTTCGCCGTGGGATCGCCCCACTTCCACCCCCCGGAGCGCCCCTGCGCGGACGGATCGCCCTTGTAGGCGGCATCCCACAGCCATGATCCCCCGGGATACTTGCCCTCCTCGAGGAGGTTGCCGCCGTTCGCGTAGAGGAAGGACGTCCAGCTGCCCCACAGGCGGACCACCCAGCCGTAGGCCTCGGTGTTCTTGTTCCTCGCCAGCGCGGTGCTCGCCGCATGGAAGTCGTCGATCGTCCAGTGCTCGGTCGGCGCTGCGACACCGGCCTGCTGCAGGAGCGCCGTGTTGTAGTACATGTTGCCGGCGTTGTAGTCGGTCGGCAGCTCGTAGAGGTGGCCCTGGAACATCATGGCCTCCACGAGGGACGCCGGCACGTCGTCGAAGTAGGACTTCAGCTCCTTGATGTCCCGCTTGACGTAGTCATCGAGCGGCATCGCGAGGTCCTTGCTCGCCATGAGCTGCAGCCCCTCCGTGGCTACGCTCACGATGTCAGGAGAGCTGCCGGACGCGATCTGCGTGAGCAGCTTGGCGAAGAACACGTTCCAGTCCGTGCCGCTCGTGCCGTTCACGCGCACCGTGACGGACTTGTCGAGCTTGCGGACCACCGGCTCGATGCGCTTGCGAAACGCGTCCGCGGCCTTCTGATCGCCGAAGTAGGCGACGGTGAGCGTCTTGCTTCCCGAGCCGGATCCTGCGCTCGTGCACGCCGCGAGGGATGCGAGACCAGCCATGGCCAGTCCCGTTCCTCCCGCCTTCAGCAGAGTCCGACGCGAGAGCGCCGCTTCTGGATAGGACATACCCACCAACTCCCCATTGAATGACTAATAGGTATTGATCGGGACCTTAGCCGCACATCTCGGCCGAGTCAATACGATTTGATAGGGTGTTCACGTGGATGCCTCGATGCCGGCCCGCCCCACCATGGTCGATGTCGCACGGCACGCGGGGGTCTCACAGACGACCGTCTCGTTCGTGCTCAACGGCCGCACCGACGTGCCCGTGGCGCCGGAGACCCGCCGGCGCGTCCTCGAGGCCGCCGCCCTCCTGGGCTATCGGCCCAATCGTGCGGCACAGGACCTCAAGCGCGGCAGCTCCTCGGTGCTCGGCATCGTGTCGAACGGGATCGCGTCCCATCCCTTCGCGGGCCGCATGATCCTGGGCATCCAGAAGGCCGCGCGCGCCGCCGGATACGTGTGCATGGTCGTGGACATGCCCGACGACGAGGAGGGACGCGACGAGGCGGTGCGGAGCCTGCTGGACCGCGGCGTCGCGGGCCTCATCTACGCCTCCCCCGCAACGGTGCCCGTGCGGCAGACGGAGACCGGCGTCCGCGTGCGCACCGTGTTCTCCGGGTGCTGGCCCGAGAACGGCGAGCCGGGGGAGGCGGTCATCCTTCCCAACGACGTCGAGGGCGGGCGCCTCGCCGCGCGTGCCGCGCTCGACCGCGGGCACCGCCGCATCGCCTTCCTCGGCGGCACGTATCAGGAGCAGGCCACCGTCGACCGGGAGCGCGGCCTCGACCTGGCGTGCGCGGAGGTCGGCATGGCACCCGAGGACGTCTGGCGGGCGTACGGCGACTACTCGATCGACAGCGGTTACAGGCTCGCGAGGACGGCGATGGCGGAAGACGAGTTCACCGCCCTCATCTGCGGCAACGACCGCATGGCGCTCGGCGCCGTGCTCGCGCTGCACGAGTTGCATTACGACGTGCCGGGGCGCGTGAGCGTCGTCGGCTACGACGACCAGGAGGAGCTCGCCGAGGAGATGCGTCCGGCGTTCACCACGGTCGCGCTGCCGCACTACGAGATGGGCCTGCTCGCGGGAGAGCGCCTCACATCCCCCCCGGGCTCGCCGACCGTGCCCGAGCGCATCCTCGTGCCATGCCCTCTCGTCGTGCGCGCCTCCGTCGTCCCCGTTTCCGCCCCGTCCTAGAGCGGCATCCGTTCCCCCGCTGACGGCGGCGTGGACGACACGGACGCACGTGGTCGTGCTCCGCCCAGGCGCAAACCAGCAGTGCGCCACCGGCAGGGAGGTCGGTGAGCACGTGTTCGCGCGGGCTCGGGGTCGAGGCTAGGCGCTCTTCTTCTGTCGTGCAGAACGCGGACGAAGCCGGGGCGCGGCTCACCCGGCACGCGGAGTCATCCGGTGCCGGCCACACGAGTCCGCGTTGCGTGCCTGACCGGCGGCTCTACAGACCGAACCGCAGAGACCCGGCCATTGCGTTCGGCACCGGCGTCATCCACGACTACTGACAGCTCTGGTTCGGGCGGCATTGTTGGGAGGACCCACCGTTGCGGATCAGGAGGTCGTCGGCGTCGCCTGCCAGGCCCACCACGCAAGTCGCATCGGGATATCGTGGTGTGTCGGATCGTATGGCGGGGAGGTGGCTGATGGCTGCCAGGGCAAGATCAGACCCAGGTGACCTGATCGAGGTGTTCAAGGCTCTGGGCAACCCGGTCCGTTTGCAGATCATGCGTTGGCTGAAGGATCCCGACACGAACTTCGGCGAGTACGAGCCGATCGCGGACCGTCGGACGGTCGGCGTGTGCGTCACGCACATCCAGGCAAAGTCGGGCCTCGCCCAATCCACCGTCTCCAGCTACATGAGCACGCTGGAGCGGGCGGGACTGGTCCACCCCACCCGCATAGGCAAATGGACCCACTATCGACGCGACGAGGAACGGCTGGCGCAGGTGGCACGAGCGATCGGCAGCACGATCTAATCTACGAATCGTGATATGTCGATATGATTTAGCTCATGTCGACCTCGGATGCCGCGCCCGCCGCCCTGATCGTTCACGCCCACCCTGAGCCCCACTCGTTCAGCACTGCCCAGATGACCACCGCGGCCGCGGCACTGCGCGACGCCGGGTACCGGGTCGATGTCCTCGATCTCTACGCCGAGGAGTGGAACCCGATCCTCGCCCGCGACGAGTTCACGCAGGCGGGAGGCTACTTCAAACCACAAGCCGAGCAGCAGCGTGCGGTCAAGGACGGAACGCTCGACGCCACCGTCAAGGTCCATCTCGATCGGCTGCTCGCCGCCGATCTGCTCGTGCTGTCATTCCCGATGTGGTGGTTCTCGCTGCCCGCCATCCTCAAGGGCTGGGTGGACCGCGTGTTCGTGATGGGCGCTGTCTTCGGCGGCGACTACGGGCTCTTCGATGACGCAGCGCTCGCCGGGAAGCGAGCGATGCTGCTGTTCACCACCGGCGGGTCGCGGGAGTCGTTCCAGTCGGGCGGCGCCTTCGGCTCGATGGATGACTTCCTGTCCCACATACACCGTGGAATGCTGGAGTTCGTCGGCTACCGGGTCCTCGATCCTGTGGTCACCTATGCACCGGCACACATGACCGACCGGGAAAGAGCAGCGGCACTGGACGACGTCCGGAAGTCCATCGCGCTCATCGCAGCGAACTCCCGCCCCGTCCCTCGTTGACCTCGACACCGAAAGCCCGAGGGAGCATGTTCTTGGACCACTGGCACGACCCCTCCCAGAACCCGACCGCGTTGGCCACCGTCGCCCCGATCACCGGCAAGCCCGGGCACACCATCGAACGATGGGCACGAGCGCACCGCGCCGACTTCACCGCTGCCCACGCGACCCCTGCCTGGATCGGCGTGCGATCACCGGCCGGCTGCGCAGCGACATAGCCCCGTACTCTGCGTCCAGACTCGCGGTGCGATGCGGAGCGGGGTTGGTTGACAATTAGACTGTATTACGCTCAGTGTGTATTACACGTGATCCAGGGTTGGCCTCGGCCGATCGTTCAAGAACGACTCAAAGGAGAGTCCGATGGAAGTCGACGCCGCAGGTACCGTGCCCGTTGCATCAAGGCAGCGGACCCAGAGTCGCTTCGGTAATTTCGTCGGACTCGACCGCAGGGGGCTCCGGGCATTCCGCGCCTCGGGTCTCGGGTGGGGCCTCGACGGGATGGACTGGATGATGTACAGCTTCGTCACCGGAGCGATCATCGCCAGCCTCGGCATAAGCACGACCGACATCGCGAACATCGCGTCGTTCTCGCTCGCAACCTCAGCGCTAGGCGGCGTCGTGGGGGGTGTTCTCGCCGACCGCTTCGGTCGTGCCCGCATGCTCGTCATCGTCGTGCTCTGCTACGCGGTCGCCACTGCCCTCTGCGCCACCGCCCAGGACTATGCGCAACTCGCAGTGTGGCGCAGTGTCACCGGTGCTGCGTTCGGCGCGGAATGGGGCATCGGCGCGGCGATGCTGGCCGAGTTCGCGCAGAACGGCAAGCGCGGCCGGATCATGGGATTTCTGCAGAGCTGCTACGCCCTGGGCTGGGCCGGTGCCGGGCTGCTGTATGTGATCGCCACATTGACCCTGCCCGAGGACTGGACGTGGCGCGCCCTCTTTCTCGTGGGCATCCTGCCGGCGATCCTCGCCTTCTATGTGCGGCGCCGTGTGCACGACAACGTCGATGTCGAGAACGTCTCGCAGTCGCGGATCCGGCTGATCCTTCGGCCGCGCCAGGCGCTCCACACCGCACTCGCAACACTGCTTGCGGCCTCGTGCCAGTCGATCTACTACTCGGTCTTCACGTTCCTTCCGCTCTTCCTCTCCGAGGAGCGCGGCATCGCGGTGACCGGTGTCTCGCTCTATCTCTGGATCGTCATCCTCGGCTCCTTCGTCGGCTACGTCTGCGCCGGCTTCATCCATGACCGCATCGGACGGCGCCCGACCTTCAGCATCTACTTCGTCGGCAGCGCCCTCGCGATCGTGTTCTTCCTCCTCGTGCCGATCGCCGGAGTATGGGGGACGATCGTCGCTGCGTTCCCGCTCGGCTTCTTCGCCGCCGGCCAGACCGCGGGCCTCGGGGCTTACCTCGCTGAGCTGCATCCCACCGAGATCCGTGCGACCGGACAGTCCTTCAGCTACAGCATGGGGCGCGGCATCTCCGGCGTCGCAACGGGTACAGTCGGCGGCGTCACCGCTGCTCTCGGCCTCGGCCCGGCGATCGCTGTCGTCGGCACCGCCGCAAGCGTGCTCGCGCTCATCTTCTTGTGGACCCTGCCTGAGACCAACGGCCGGGACATCGTCGAGGGAACCCAGAAGGAGACGGTCGCCAGATGACCGAGACGCAGTTGTCGCAAGTGCAGGAATGGACGGTCGCGAACGCGATCCGAGAGCGAGCAGCGGTGACGCCGAAAGCGGCGTTCCTCGTCGGAGACGGCGAGGAGCCTGATCTGACCTATGGCGAGGCTCTCCGCAGTGCTGAGGAGATAGCACGAAGGCTCGTCGGCCTCGGGATCTCCCGCGGTGACCGTGTCGGCATGATGGCCCCGAACTCGAGGCGCTCGGTGCTCATCTGGCTCGCGCTCGCGTTGGTCGGCGCTGTCGACGTCTGGCTCAATCCGGCGCTGCGCGGCAGTTCGCTGGCGCATGTGCTCAACACTGCACGCCCTCGCCTGATGTTCGCGGCCAGCTCAAGCGTCACTGCACTGCGGGCGGTGGAGTCGCCCTTCGAGATCGAGCCCGGCATCGTTGTGCTCGACGAGATGGGCGAGGGTGCGGAAGCGTGGCCCGCCTTCCTCGCCCTCCCGGTGGGCGAGCTCCGGGGCGGGCCGGCGTTCAGTGATCTCGCGAGCATCATCTACACCTCAGGGACCACAGGGCTGCCGAAGGGCGCGATGCTTCCCCACGCCCAGGCCTATCTGGAGGGGCTCTCGACCGCGCGGCAATTCGACCTTGCGGAGGACGATGTCTTCCTCGTAGCCCACCCGATGTACCACATCGCAGGGAAGTACATGGCCGTGCTCACCTCCATCATCGCCGGCTGCCGGGTCGTGCTCCGGGATCGGTTCGACGCCGCGACCTGGCTTGACGACATCCGCGCAAACGGCGTCACCGCGACAATCAGCCACGGTCCCCTGACCGAGATGATCTTCCGGACCCCCGAGCGACCCGACGACCGGGACAACCCACTGCGACGGATGTCGTCTGCGCCGATCCCGGCTGGCATCGCCGACCGATTCGCCGAACGATTCGGGGTGCACATGATGGAGCTGTGGGGCATGACGGAGGTAGACAATCCGATCTGGCAGCCGAAGACCGAGCGGCATCGCATCGGCTCCTGCGGCAGGGTGAACGAGGAATGGTTCGAGGTCCTGCTCGCCGACCCGATGACCGACCTTCCAGTGCCGCTTGGCGAGACCGGCGAGATCCTTGTACGGGGAAAGCTGCCGTTCACGATCTTCCAAGGCTATGTCGACTCTCCGGAGGCCACCGTCGCGGTGTATCGCAACGGCTGGTTCCACTCCGGCGACTTCGCACGAATGGACGAGGAGGGTTATGTCTACTTCGTCGACCGCTCGAGCGAGCGAATCCGGCGCCGTGCGGAGAATGTGTCCTCCTACGAGATCGAGATGGCGGCCCTGCGCCTGCCGCAGATAGCACTCGCGGCGGCGGTCGGCGTGCCCTCCGGCCTCTCCGGTGACGACGACGTCAAGCTCTGCCTCGTCGCGGTCGAGGGCGAGTCGATCGACGAGGTCGCCGTGCTCACGGCGCTGCTCAGGGACCTGCCCCCCTCGCTCGTGCCGCGCTACATCGAGGTGCTCGACGAGTTCCCACGCACGCCGGCGACCGGCAAGATCCAGAAGTCGCAACTCAAGTACCTCGATCCGAGGCGCGTATGGGACCGGCGAGCTGCCGGCGTCGAGCTGCGGCGGCTGGCACGCGAGGGCGCGGACAGGTGACGGCGCCGCTGGAGGGCATTCGGGTCGCTGACCTGACGAGGCTGGTCGCCGGCGACTACTGCACAAGCCTTCTCGCCTCGCTCGGTGCTCAGGTCGTGAAGGTCGAGGATCTTGGCCGAGGCGACTACATCCGAGACTTCGGCGGGCGCATCGGTGATGTCCCGGTCGCCCATCACCTCTTCAACCGCGGTAAGCGCTCGATCGCCCTCGACCTCAAGCGCCGGGAGGGCGTCAGGCTGTTGCGTCGGCTCGTCGCATCCGCCGACATCCTCGTGGAGGCCTTCCGCCCCGGTGTCATGGACCGGCTCGGCTTCGGCTCCTCCGCGGCACTGGACCTCAATCCCCGTCTCGTCTGGGTATCGATCAGCGCACACGGCGGGGACAGCGAACTCGCCATGCGACCCGGTCACGACATCAACTACCTGGCCGAGACCGGCCTGCTCGATCGCATGACCGGGGCGGATGGTGCGCCCGCTCTTCCCCCCATCCCGCTGGCCGACCTCATCGGCGGCGGCCTGATCCCGGCGTTGACGGCCGTCTCGATGGTGCTTCGCGCGCGCATCACCGGGAAGGGCGGCATTGTCGACGCATCGATCGAGGACGGCATGCTGCTGCTGCCGAGCGTACTGCTCGCGGACATCGCGGCAGGAGCTCCAGTTCCCGCTGATGGTCATAGGACGTTCCTCGGCGGAGCCTTCGCCTGTTACGACGTGTACCGCCTCACCGACGGCTATGCGGCCGTCGGCGCGCTCGAGGAGAAGTTCTGGGCGCCGCTGTGCGAGGCGATCGGCCATCCAGAGCTCGTGCCGCTGCAGTGGCAGGCGGACGCCCAGGAGCACATCCACACGGCACTCGCTGAGACCTTCGCCGCGCTGACGAAGGCGGATGTCGCTCGACTGCGCCTCGACGAGACGGCCTGCGTCAGCGTGGTGAGCAGTTACGAGGAGGCGCTGACGTCCCCGGACACGCTGCGCCGCGGACTCCGCAGCCGCACGGCCGCGGGCTTCGACACACTCGGCCTGCCGTTCCGCATCGACGGAACGCGCCTCAGGCCCGCGGACGCCGCCCCAGCCAGGGGAGGCGACACTCGGAGCGTCCTCAAGGAACTTGGCCTCAGCGAGGCGGAGATCGAGCACCTGCTCGCCGACCGGGTCGTTTCGGAGCCAGCCTCCGACATCCCTCACTGACCCTCCGGTCCGGTTGGCCCTCTCGTCCGGCGTGCTCGGGCAGTCCCGAGATCGGATGTGGACGACCGTTCCTAGCCCTCGAGCCGGCCGGGTGAGGCGAGCATGCCGACGTCCGGATCGTAGTGCCGGTCAGACGCCATGGGGGTGTTGAGCCTCGCGCGTTCTGCGGCGCCGAGTCGGATGTGGCTGGTCGCAGGCGTTAGCGGGTGCCGTATGCCCGGACGAAGGCGCGCGCGCCGTCGATCATGGTCGCTCGGAGCCGTTCATGGTCCACGGCGAGCGGGTTCGGCTGCTCGTTGAAGGCCAAGAGCACCGTGAGGGCGAAGAAGTGGTCCGTCGCGCGGCGCGGGTCCTCGGCGTCGAGAAGTCCGAGCTCGGTGAAGTGCTCGATGCGTTCGGCGATGGCGTTCTCGACCATTGCGGTCTCCACGTCGTCGTCCGCGTCCGGATCCTGCCAACGGCGCTGCGCGACCAATGCCCAGACGGCGGAGTATTCGACGGAGCCGACCAGTCCGATGCCGAAGTCGATGGCGGTCGACGTCAGCGCCTCTTCCAGATCAGCTGCCGTGGTGATGCCGGCATCGTCGCCGAGATGCGCGCCTATGACCCTGCGGGCGAACGCGTCGAGCGACTCGGCGGCGTCGGCGAGGATCGCGCGGAACAGCCGCTGCTTGTCGCCGAAATGGCTGTAGACGGTGGCCTTGGAGACCTGAGCCTTGGCTGCCACGGCGTCCATGCTGACGCGATCCACCCCGTGGCTGACGAACAGGTCTCTCGCCGCCTCGATGACGGCCCGGCGCTTTGCAGCGGATCCCTCGCTCAGCAGGTGCACCGGCTTGGGCTCATTCATCCCTCGACTCTACACGATTCAGACTAAACCGTTCAGTATTGTCTTGCTGAACTGAACGGTTTAGTCTGATTCTATGACGACGACATCGCCGGCCCCTACGACCGCACTCGTGCCGCAACGGCGGCTGAATCTCATCAGCCTCGTTCTGGTCCTCGGGGTCTTCACGACCCTGCTGGACACCACGATCGTGAACATCGCGATCGACCACCT
>JAATFB010000044.1 GCA_015655415.1 Actinomycetales bacterium | reverse complement strand
CCGAGCAGGATGTGCTCGGTGCCGATGTAGTTGTGGCCGAGCTGCAGCGCCTCGCGCAACGACAGCTCCAGCACCTTCTTCGCGCGCGGCGTGAAGGGAATGTGCCCGGTCGGCTGCTGCTGACCCTGGCCGATGATGTCCTGCACCTGCTCGCGCACGGCATCCAGCGAGATCCCCAGCGACTCCAGGGCCTTCGCCGCGACGCCCTCACCCTCGTGGATGAGACCGAGCAGGATGTGCTCGGTGCCGATGTAGTTGTGGTTGAGCATCTTGGCCTCTTCCTGGGCCAGGACGACGACTCGGCGAGCTCGGTCGGTGAATCTCTCAAACATGTGGTCACTCCTCGCGAAGCCGCTGGCGGTGTGCGGCGGGACGCCCGTGTGACTTCCTCGCGAGCGTCCGGTGCCGGCACGTCGGCTCCGATCACATTTCAGGGTAGCCAGCGGCTCGACGCGATTGGCCGCTGTTCGCCGTCGGCGTTAACCGGCAGCGACTCGGCGACACCGGGCGCATACTGCGCAGCCCGACAGCGCGAGGCACGACCTCCCGGGCCGCGGATGCCGACCTACCGCGCCGCGGCCGCCGACCCGGGCCGCGGACGCCGACGACGGACGAGCCTCTACTTCTCGGGCATCCCCGCCAGCACCCACGTCAGGCCCTGACCGGTGACGGACACGTCGGAGTGACGGTCGATGGTGTTCGGCGTGGCGAACACCGTGGTGTGTGGCACGTAGTCCATCGTGCATGCCTTCGATTTGCCGCTCGGCTTCGCGACCGCGAGCTCCACCTTGTTGTGCCCGGTGAGCCGGTAGCGGGTGGCCACCGGTGGACACGACGAGCTGCCGTAGAGGGTGACGGTGAACCGCGAGCCGCCGTCGAGCCAGACGGAGAACGGCGCTCCCCCGGCGCTGCTCGGCGGCGCCTCGACGCCCTTCGGCTCGCCGCGATAGTCGGTGACCGGCCTCGTGGAGTTCTGCGCACACCCTGCAAGCGCCAGGACGGCGAACCCCATGGCGGCGCAGGCCGCCGCCATGCCTCGGAATCGACGCGGGCGGGGGCGGCGAGGCATGGCTCCATGCTAGGACGTGTTGCCAACCGGGTTCCTTGCCAGTGGAGGGTGGCGGCGAGGCAGAGGGCGGCGTGGTAGTTGCGGGCGGTCTTGTCTGAGCGCATCGCGATCCCGCGCCATTGCTTGAGCTTGTTGAAGCATCGCTCCACGACGTTGCGGCCGCGGTAGCGGGCCCGCTGCTGGTCGCCGGAGTCGATCGGTCGCCCGCGGCGCTTGCGTCGGTGGGCGATCTGATCATCGCGCTCGGGGATCGTCGCGGTGATCCCACGCTCGCGTAGCCAGGCGCGGTTCGCTTTGGACGGGTAGCCCTTGTCCTCGAGCACCCGATCCGGCCGGGACCGCGGCCTGCCCCGGGCACCGGCGACGCGGATCTCGCTCAGCGTCGCCGTCAGCATGCTGGTGTCCGCCGCCTGCCCCGGCGTGAGGATGAACGCGAGGGCTCGGCCCTTCCCATCGCAGACCAGATGATTCTTCGTCGTCAACCCGCCGCGGGAGCGGCCGATCGCGTGATCAGCCGGCTCGTCACCGAACTTCTTGTAGTTCGACAAGGCCCCCTGTGGTGCGGGGAAGAGTCGCGCCGTGCTGGTGCACGCGCACGATCGTGGAGTCGATCGACGCGACCCAGTCCAGGTCGCCGGACTGCTGCGCGAGCGACTGCGTCTTCTCCAGAACCCGCGCCCACACGCCCTGCTCGGACCACCGGTTGAAGTTCTTGTAGATCGTGTTCCAGTTCCCGAACCGCTCCGGCACGTCCCGCCACGGCGCGCCAGTCCGGAATCGCCATGCCGTCGCCTCGACCACGGTCCGTCGATCCACCGGCGGTCTGCCCGTGGCCTTCACCCTCGGGAACCACGGTCCGATCACAGCCCAGGCCTCGTCAGAGATCACATCACGCGACACCACTCAATACTCGCCGAGTCACCCCTCAAAAGTGTTTAGCAACACGGCTTAGGGGCCGAGCACACCTCGCCGTGCGCGCGCCCCGTAGGATGCCGCACATGAGCAACCTGGAGCGGCGCCCCGCGGAGCTCACCGCGGAATGCGACGTGCCGGAGGCCACCGATGTCGTCCTGCTCGAGCCGCGGGACGTCCCGCTCGGCGGACCGCGTGCGATGACGGTCCATCGCACGCTGCCCCAGCGGACGAAGTCCACGATCGGCGGCTGGTGCTTCCTCGACCACTACGGACCTGACGACGTCTCGGCCACCGGCGGCATGCGCGTGCCACCGCATCCGCACACCGGGCTGCAGACGGTGAGCTGGCTGTTCCAGGGCGAGATCGAGCACAGGGACAGCGTGGGGTCGCATGCGATCGTCCGGCCCGGTGAGCTGAACCTGATGACAGCCGGGCACGGCATCAGCCACTCCGAGGACTCCACGCCCGAGACGACCGTGCTGCACGGTGCACAGCTGTGGCTCGCCCTCCCGGGCCCGTGGCGCGATCAGGCGCCGTTCTTCGAGCGCACGGTGCCGGCGCCGGTGCGGATCGACGGCGCCGTTGCACGGGTGTTCGTCGGGGAGCTGGCCGGGATGTCCGCACAGGCCACCGTGTTCAGCCCACTCCTCGGGGCACAGCTCGACGTGGATGCCGGCGGCACGCTGACGCTCGACGTGCGACCCGGATTCGAGCACGGGATCCTGCTCGATCTCGGCGACGTCACCGTCGACGGTGTGGAGGTTACCCGTCGACACCTCGCCTACGTGCCGCCGGGGCGGACGCGGCTGTCCCTGTCCTCCGTCGGCGGGTGTCGCATCCTGCTGCTCGGCGGAGAGCCACTCGGCGAGCGGATAGTGATGTGGTGGAACTTCATCGGTCGCTCGCACGAGGAGGTGGCAGGCTCTCGGGAGCAGTGGCAGCGCGAGGTGATTCAGGGGGCGGACGCCCACGGTCGCTTCGGAACGGTGACGGGCCGACCCGGACCGCCTCTTCCGGCGCCGCCGATGCCGACGGTGCGCCTCAAGCCGCGTCGATAGCCGGTGCCCGCAGGCTGATCCGGCCGCGGGCTCAGCGGTACAGCGGACTCCCGTCCCCGGCGGCGGGCACCGGCGTGCCGTCGACGAAGGTCGGCCAGGCCAGCGGCGCGCCGGCCACCGCGGCGAAGTCGGGTGCGCCGTCGGCGGCCACCGGCACCGGTGCCCCGTTCGCCAGCCGCGGCCAGGCCAGCGGCCTGCCAGCAGGGGCCGGCGCTGGGGACGCGGCACCGGGCTTGGAGTCCCCGGCCGGCCCGGCGGCCGCGGCGGAGGGGGCGCCCGACTGCAGCCAGGGCGCCAGTGGAACCGGCGGCACCGGCTGGGTCGCCGGAGGACGCCCGGGGCCGGCCTGAGCAACGGGGTACCCCGAGCCGACAGGAGCTCCGGCAGCACCGGACCCTGCGTGACGCAGCCCTCGGTTGCGTCCGGTCAGCAGCCCCCACAGCGGGATCAGCACGAGTGCGACCCCCGCGACCACGGCGAGCGATGCGACGGTGCGACCGTAGAAGTCGTGGTCCCAGAGCGTGTTGAACGGCGCCGGCGCAGGGATCGTGATCATGACCGCGATCACTCCGAGCGCGATCGCGGAGACGAAGGCGAGCGCGCGAGTGACCGCAGAGACCCACCTGCCGTACAGGAAGCGGACGAAGTCGACGAGGGCGAGCATCCCGCGCACGAAGATCAGGCAGAGGATGCTGCGCCAGATGTCGAGCCAGATCGTGAACGGGCCCGACCCGTTCTCCGTCCAGATCGTGACGATCCAGAGCAGCAGAAGGTACGCATCCGTCGCCAGCGAGACGAACTCGAACCACTCGGGCCGGCGCACGCCGATGACCGTGTCGAGCCAGACCAGCAGCGCGAACACGATGAGCGCGACGTCGGTGGTCACGACGCGGCCCAGCGTGTCGCCGCCCGCCCCGAAGAGGATGAACACGACCGAGACCAGCGCGCAGGCCGCGACCACGATGAGCACTATGCGCGCGCCCCACGTTCCCAGCACGCTGGTGCGCCTGCCCTCCCCCGCACGAGCCGGGTGGTCGTGCGGGGGCCCGACCGGGACGCCGGTGCTCACCCATGACACGCCGGGCTCGGGTCGGTCCGTCGGCTGCTGCTGGCTCTCGTTGCTCATCGCTGTCGTCTCCTACTGATCGCGCCGCCAGCGTATCGGAGCGACGGGCCCCGGGCGACCGGTATCCACAAACGCGACCGTGAATCCACAAGGCCATGCGGCATCCGCACCGCCGAGCGGCTCACTGGAGCGCGGATGTGAGCCTGGCGAGGTTGTCGAGCACGGTCGAGCGAAGCGGCTGCTTCAGCCAGGTCTCCAGGGTGAGCCGCGTGCTCGCCTTGCGGTAGCCCTCTTCGACCTTGCGCAGCTCCGCAACGAACGACCGTCCGTGCACCATCAGCGATATCTCGGCGTTGAGCATGAAGGAGCGCATGTCCATGTTGCTGGAGCCGATCACGGCCACCTCGTCGTCGATGGTGAAGTGCTTGGCGTGCAGGATGTACGGCGCCTTGTACATCCAGATCGTCACCCCGGCGCGCAACAGCTGCTCGTAGTACGAGCGCTGCGCGTGGTAGACGAGTGCCTGGTCGCCGATCTCGGAGACGAAGAGCTCGACGCGAATGCCGCGCTGAACGGCAGTGGTGAGCGCGGTGAGCATCGCCTCGTCGGGCACGAAGTACGGCGAGGTGATGATGATCTGCTCTGTGGCGTAGTACAGAAGGGCGAGGAACAGCTTCAGATTGTTCTCGCTGTCGAATCCCGGACCGCTCGGCACCAGCTGGCAGTCGATCTGGTCCGCCGCCTCCACCTCCTCGACCGAGTCGCGCTCGCGGGAGAGCAGCTCCCCGGTCTCCGAGTACCAGTCGGTGATGAAGATCGCGTTCAGCCCGGCGATGATCGGCCCCTCCAGCCGGGCAACCAGCTCCTTCCACTTCAGCCCGCGCCGCAGGTTGCTGCGCTTGTTGTAGGTGCGGTCGATCATGTTCTGCGATCCCATGAAGCCGATCCGCCCGTCCACCACCAGCAGCTTGCGGTGGTTGCGCAGATCCGGGCGCTGATACTTGCCCTTCAGCGGCTGCACCGGAAGCATGAGCCGCCACTGGGCGCCCATGGCGGTCAGGCGCCTGAGGGTGCGGTGGTAGCCCCTGGTGCGCAGGGAGGCGATGTGGTCCAGCAGCACGCGCACGGTCACGCCGCGCCGCGCCGCATCCTCCAGGGCGTCGAAGAACGGCCCGGTCGTGGCGTCCCAGGTGAGGATGTAGAACTCGACGTGCACGTAGCGCGTCGCGGAGCGCACCGCCTCGGTCATGGCCGCGAGCGAGGCCGCGTAGTCGCCGATCAGGGACGCCGAGTTCCCGCCCACCAGCGGCATGGCACCCAGGTTGCGGTTGAGCCGCACGACCGATTCCAGCCAGAGGGGCCAGGGATGATCGCGCCGCACCCGCTCGATGCCCTCCGTGGAATGAAGGAGGAACTCGTTGATCTGCTGCTGGCGCAGCCTGCGCTGTTTCGGAAGCTTGTAGCTGCCGATCACGAGGAAGAACAGCCATCCGATGTACGGGATGAAGAAGACGGTGAGCAGCCACGCAGTGGCCGACGTGGGGCGGCGGTTGCGCGGCACCACGATGATGGCGACGATGCGGAGGCCGAAGTCGACGACGAGCGCGATGACGATGATGATCCAGGTCAGGGTGCCGCGGTCCATGCCTCTCCCTCGCCGTGCAACGAGCCGGCCCTTGGCGTGCACGCCGAGTGGTGCTCTGCTGCGCCCGACGCTAGCACCCGGATGCCGAGACCATCCGCGCCGGGTCGCACGGAGGCTTGCGGTCAGGGCTTCGGGGCGAGCCCGCGTCGGGCGCGCTCCTGTGCCTCGATCTTCGCGTACGCCTTGCGCTCGCTGCGGTCCGCGCGCACCACGGCGCGCATCACCACCCAGAACACCAGCCCGACCAGAACCGTCGGCGCGAGCGCCCAGATGATGCCTGTCCATACGCCGTCCATGACGAGAGTCAAGGATACGCGCGGCCGCTGGCATCCGGCGCCACCCCGATGCTGGCCATAGGACTCGAGGCGGCCGCAGGGGCACCGGTCGAGCCCCGGGCGACGAACACGGCGAGCGGCGCGGTCACATCCTGCGGCTCGCCGCCGTCGATCACCGTGAGCAGCGCACGTGCCGCCAGCATCCCCAGGCCACGAACGTCGTGGCTCATCGCCGACAGCGGCGGAGAGGCGAGCCTGCAGAACGTGGAGTCGTCCCATGCGACGATCGACAGGTCGCCGGGCACGGAGAGGCCGCGCTGCCTCGCCGCATCCATTCCGCCGACCGCCATCAGATCGTTGTCGAAGATCAGGGCCGTCGGCGGCTCAGCGCCGCCGAGCAGCTCCATGGCGCCTGCTGCGCCGCTGAGGGCCGAATAGTCCCCGACGGCCGTACGTGCCGTGCCTCCCATCGCGGCGATCGCATCGGCGAAGGCACGATCGCGCGTCTGCGTGTGGATGAGCTGCGGTGGGCCCGACACCCTGCCGATGACACGGTGCCCGAGAGAGGCGAGCTCCTCGACGGCGCGTACGGTCGTGGTGTAGTTGTCGACGCGCACCACAGCGCCTCCGGCCGCATCCGTCGGCTCGCCGAGAGTGACGTGAGGCACGCCGAGCTCGGCGAGCAGCGCACCGCGCGGATCGTCAACGGTCAGGTCGCTGATGGCGACGCCCACGACGTCGTCCGACCGCGCCCACCGACGATAGGCGATCAGTTCATCTTCGGCGGCCGGCACCGTCTGCATGAGCACGCGCATGCCCCTCGGGTGCAGCACGTCCTCCATGCCGGAGATGACCTCGCTGTAGAACGGGTCGACGCCTGCGGGTGAGCGACGGAACACTATGCCGATCGCTGTCGCAGGATGAGAGTCGCTCATGTGTCAAGTATCGACTTGAGCCCTCACGCGTGCAGGTCGTTCGCCGACCGGACCACGAGCGGGGCCGTGAACAGGGCGGGCTCGACGTCCACGGCCGACATGACATGGAACGTCGCGGATTCACCCGCCAGCAGGCTGACCAGTCCGGCATCGACGGTGGCGCAGGGGTCGACGCGATCGACGGCGAGGAAGACGTCCCTGGCGTAGCTGCGTGCGGAGACGACAACCCGGTATCCCTGCTCTGTGCGGACGGCGGATGCCTCGAGCGCGAACGCATCCAATCGCTGATCGACCACGTCGGCCGGGTTGAACACCGTGCGCCCGAATCCGCCGAGCACGATCTCGATCACTTCCGACCCACGATCACCGAACGCCGCGATCTCCTCCGGGAGCGCGATCGTGACGACGCCACGTGCCGTGACCCTCACGTCGACGGCCGCTTCGGCGAGGACCGAGCCGTCGAAGCCGAGCCTGCAGAGCCGTGCGGTGCCGTAGTAGGCATCCGCCGAGTCGTTCACCAACACAAGGGCTAGCGCATCGCCTCGCGGTTGCACCGTCACCAGACGCGGGGCGTAGGCGTCCCTCAACGCGTGCCACAGCGGCTTGCGATGCCCATCGAAGTCGACGGCCGCCCACGAGACGACTGGCCAATCGTCATTCAGTTGCCACAGGATCGTCCCCGTGTTGTGGGGAGTGAGCGATCGGAAGTGCTCGACGCCGAAGCGGATGGCGTGAGCCTGGTTGAGCTGCGTCGCCCAGTGCCAGTCCTCGATCGAGGACGGCTTCGGCAGATGGGTTGCCATGCCGAGCTCGAGCTTGAGGTTGCCCCTCTCCGCCTTCTGGTGCACGAGCATCTCGCGACCGTACGGATCGAGAGGCTCGTCGTGCACGACGCGGGTGAGCGTCGACCAGGCCGGCGGCCCTTGAAAGCCGAACTCGCTCACGAACCGGGGCGAATAGTCACGGTAGGCGGTGTAGTCGCGCTCGTTCCAGACATCCCAGATGTGCATGGTGCCGTTGCGCTCGTCGTTCGGGTGCGCATAGTCGACGAAGGAGAACGGACTGGCCGGCAAGTACGCCCTCGTAGGGTCGAGCTCCGCGAGCAGGCCCGGCAGGAGCCGTCGGTAGTAGCCGTCGCCCCAGCCGCGGTCGCCGAGCGCCTGCCGCCAGCCCCACTCGACGTATGCCCAGATGTTCTCGTTGTTGCCGTTCCAGACCACGAGCGACGGGTGCCGTGACAAGCGGGCGATCTGCTCCCGAGCCTCCGCCTGAACCTCGGCGGCGAGCCAGTCCTCTTCGGAGTACGCGGCGCAAGCGAACAGGAAGTCCTGCCAGACCAGCAGACCGGCCTCGTCGGCGAGGTCGTAGAAGTCGTCGGACTCGTAGATGCCGCCGCCCCATACGCGCAGCAGGTTGACGTTCGCGTCGGTCGCATCCGTGAGCCGCCGCAGGTATCTGGCACGGTCGATCTCGGTGACGAACGCGTGGTCGGGGATCCAATTGACTCCGCGCACCAGCACGTCCTCACCGTTCACCCGGATCACGAAGCGGTTTCCGGACTCGTCGGCGCCCGTGTCGACCTCGACCGTGCGAAACCCCACGCGGCCGTTCCAGACGGCTTGAGCCCCGCGCACCGAGACCGCCACGTCGTACAGCGGCGCGTCGCCGTGTCCGATGGGCCACCACAGCCGCGCCTCGGGAACACGCACCACGACGGATGCCACTGTCTCCCCGGCAATGACCGTCGCCTCGGCCCGCACGTCGCCTACGCGCACGTCGAGGTCGACCGCACCTTCGTGCGTTCCGTCCTCGCGCTCCACCTCGACGTACACCGTCGCGACGCCGTCGGTGCCGTCCACATCGACCAGCGGTCGCACCGAGGCGATCCGCGCACCGGACCACGAGTCGATCCCGATCGGTTGCCAGATGCCGCTCGTGGCGACGTCGACACCCCAGTCCCAGCCGAAGTTCGAGGCGGACTTGCGCAACTGGTTGAAGGGGTGGTGATTCACGTGAGGCCACGAGCCGTGCTCGGACTCCCGGCGCTCCGCCTCGGTGACCGGAGCGGCGAACGTGATCACAAGGGTGTTCGGGCCATCGCGCAGGAGCGATCGCACATCGAATCGGTACGACCTGTGCTGGTTCTGCGTGGTGCCGACCTCGACGCCGTTCAGCTCGATCGTGGCCACGGTGTCAAGGCCGTAGGCGACCAGGTCACGTCGGGCGCTGCCGTCGTCCGCCCACTCGAACGTGGTCGAGTATTGCCAGTCCGTGCGGCCGATCCACTGCTGAGCCGACTCGTTGTCGGCATCGAACGGGTCGGCGATGAGACCGGCCGCGATCAGATCGGTGTGCACGTTGCCGGGGACGACCGCAGGCACGGTGGCGGTTCCGAGGTCACCGGGAACCGGGCCGGCGACCGCGGTCACGGTCCAGCCGTCGTGGATGGCGCTGAAGGTGGTGGGAAGGAAGGGCATCGACTTCTCTCTCGTCGCGGTGCGTAACGGGTGTTGCTCGGGCGCGACCGGCCAGCCACCGGCGAACGGGCCGCGCCCGAGACGTCATCACTTTCGCTGGTCAGGCTCCGGAGAGCTGTTTGAGCCTCAGCTCCGGGTTGGGCGCGGCGGCAGCCAACAGCTTCGTGTATTCGTGCCGCGGGTTCAGGATCACCTCATCGGCCGGTCCGCGCTCGACGATCTCGCCGCGATACATCACCAGGATCTCGTCGGAGAAGTGGCGAGCCGTCGCTAGATCGTGGGTGATGTAGAGCACGCCTAGGTCCTCCTCGCGCTGGAGGCCGGCGAGAAGGTTGAGCACCCCGAGACGGATCGAGACGTCCAGCATCGAGACCGGCTCGTCGGCGATCAGCATCGTAGGCGAGGGCGCAAGAGCACGCGCGATGGCGACGCGCTGGCGCTGGCCGCCCGACAGCTCGTGCGGATGCTTGAGCGCGAATTCATCGGTCGGTGTCAGGCGCACCCGCTCGAGAAGGCGCGCGACCCCGGCATCCACATCCTCACGCGACCGCGCGCGGCCGTGCAGCTTCAGCGGTCGCTCCAGGTGATGCGCGACGGAATGGTACGGGTTGAGCGATGCGAACGGGTCCTGGAACACCATCTGCACCTGATTGCGGTAGTCGCGCAGCCCGCGACCGCGCCTGCTTATCGGCTCGCCGTCGAGCAATATCGTCCCCTCACTCGGATGCTCGAGCTGCAGCAGCAGCTTGGCGATGGTGGACTTGCCGCTTCCCGACTGGCCGACGAGTGCGACGGTCTTGCCCGACTCGAGCGTGAAGCTCACGTCGTTGACGGCGATGAGCTCGTGCGAGCGCAAGCCGCTACCGCGCACCCGATAGCGCTTGAATACGTTCTTGAGCTCGAGGGTGCTCATCGGTCGTCTCCTCTCCCGCGTGTGTCGGTGGACTCGTCCGTCGCGGCGGCGTCCGTCGTCGGCATGCCCGTTCCCGGCGCGTCGAAGACGGGCTCATCGCCGAGTCCCTCGGCGGCCTGCGAGAGCGCGCTCGGCGCATCCGCGCCCTCTTCGAGGCGGGCATCCCTCACGCCCGTGCGGATGAAGTCGCCACGCTCCCCCGTGAGGCTGGGGAACGAGGCGAGCAACTGCCTCGTGTAGGGGTGCTTCGGCTTCGTATAGAGGTTGTACGCATCCCCCAGCTCGACGATCTCGCCCGCCTTCATGACGGCGATGCGGTCGCTGATCTCCAGCAGCAGGGGCAGATCGTGCGTGATGAAGATCACCGCGAATCCGAGCTCCGATCGCAACCGGGTGATCTCGTCGAGGATCTCGCGTTGCACCACGACATCGAGCGCCGTGGTGGGCTCGTCCATGATCATCACTTGTGGGTCCAGCGCCATCGCCATCGCGATCATGACGCGCTGACGCATCCCTCCCGACAGCTCGTGCGCGTACGATCGCAGCCTGTCTCTGTCGACCCCCACGCGCTCGAGCAGATCACCGGCCGCCTGCACGCGCTCCGCCTTCTTCATCTCGGGCCGGTGTGCGGTGAAGATGTCCTCGATCTGCTCCTGGATGCGGATCACCGGGTTGAGCGAGTTCATCGCGCCCTGGAACACCATGGAGACCTTGTCCCAACGGAACGCCCTCAGGTCCGCACCGCTCAACGATGCCATGTCGACCGAGTACCCCTCACGCGAGTGGAAGGTCGCCGCCCCGGAGGTGATCAGCGCCGGCGGCTTGAGCAGGCGTGTCACGCCGTAGGCGAGGGTCGACTTGCCGCATCCGGACTCCCCGGCGAGGCCGAGCACCTCGCCCCGGCCGAGCGTGAGCGACACGTTCTTCACCGCGTGCGTCGTGTGCGTACCCAGGTAGTCGACGCTGAAGTCGTCGATCGTGAGCACGGGGTCGGCCTCATTGCGTGGCGGCCGGATGCTTGTGGTCGCGCTCACTTGATGTCCTCCTTCTCGAGGAGCCTGATCTGCTCGTCGGTCAGACCCCACGCCTTGCGAGCCGATCTGGTCTGATTGCGGAGCTTCGGATTGATGATCTCGTCGATCGAGAAGTTGATCAGCGAGAGAGCGGCGCCGAAGAGCGCGATCACAAGGCCCGGGGGGACGAACCACCACCACGCACCCTGAGTGAGAGCGAGGTCGTTGTACGCCTGGAAGAGAATGGTGCCGAGCGTGAAGGTGTTGCTCGCGCCGAGGCCCAGGAACGACAGACCGGCCTCGCCGAGGATCGCGAAGATGATGGCGAACACGAACTGCGACGCCATGACCGGGATGAGGTTGGGCAGGATCTCCACGACGAGGATCCGCCACGTCTTCTCCCCCGAGACACGCGATGCCGCGACATAGTCCCGACTGCGGATGGAGAGCGTGACCGCCCTGAGCACGCGGGCGGACCCCGCCCAGCTTGTGATCGCCAGCACGAGGGCGATGAGGAGGAGCCCGCGCTGGTTCGTCGGCACGTAATTGCCGATCACGATCACCAGCGGGATGCCGGGGATGACCAGCGCCACATTCGTGATCAGGGCGAAGCCCTCGTCGAGGGCGCCGCCGAGGTAGGCGCCGAGCACGCCGAAGAACGCCGAGAGCACAGTGGCGAGGATTCCGACGGTGAAGCCGATGATGAGCGAGCCGCGCGTGCCGTACGCGACCTGCGTCCAGACATCCTCACCGGTCTGCGTCGTCCCGAGCCAGTGCGCGGGCCCGGGCGGTGCGAAGGCGTTGGTGCTGATCGCGTGCGGGTCGCCGACGACCAGCGGGCCGACGATGCCCCACAGGATGATGACGCCGGCGATGATCAATCCGACGACGAGCTTGGGCGAGCGCGACGGCAGAAGCCGGGCGATGCTGCGCCTGCCGCTCGACGCCTGAGCCGGCGCGGTCTCGTCGGCAGCGAGTGTGGATGCCATGGTGAGCGCCTCCTAGGACCGTGCGCGGGTGCGCGGGTCGATGAGTCCATACAGCACGTCGACCACGAGGTTCGCGGCGAGCACCGAGAGCGAGATCACGAGGAACACACCCTGCATCAGGGCATAGTCATCGTTCGAGACGGCGGTGAACAGAAGCTGACCGATACCCGGATAGCTGAACACCTGCTCGGTGACGATCGATCCGGCAACCACGAAACCGAGCGAAATGGCGAAGCCGGACAGCGAGGGGAGCACGGCGTTGCGCGCTGCGTACGTCATGCGCACACGGCGCGGGTTCAGGCCTTTGGCCTCTGCGGTGACGATGTAGTCCTCGGAGAGCGTGGAGACCATCATGTTGCGCATCCCGAGCATCCATCCGCCGATCGAGGAGATCACAATCGTGAGCGCCGGGAGGAAACCGTGGTAGATGGCGCTGCCGATGAAGCCGAGGCTGAGCCCCGGGGTTGTCGAGGCCACGTCGTAGCCGCCCGCGTAGGGGAACAACGGCACGACTCGGGTGAGCACGAGCACCAGGATCAGCGCGAGCCAGAAATAGGGCACGGCCTGGAACATCGTGGTGACCGGGATCAGGTTGTCGAGCCAGGATCCGCGCTTCCAGCCGGCGAGCATTCCGAGTCCGACACCGAGGATGAACGAGATGATCGTGGCGAGCCCGACCAGTGCGATCGTCCATGGCAGCGCCTGACCGATGACGGTCGTCACCTTCTCGGGGTAGTCAGTGAGCGAGATGCCCAGGTTGCCGTGCATCAGGTTGACGATGTAGGCGCCGTATTGGTGCAGAAGGCTGCCACCCGAACCGCCCAGCTCCACCTCGAGCGCGTGCCGGGTGCCAGGTGTGACCGGCTGGCCCGCCGCACCCATCTTGGCAATCATGACGTCGACCGGATTTCCGGGCATGAGCCGGGGAATGAGGAAGTTGAGCGTCACCGCGGCCCAGAGAGCCACGACGTAGAAGACGATCTTCTGCAGATAGAACCGCATCATTCTCTGCTTTCCGCGTGGACGGAGCCGGACGGATCGAGGGCATCCGCCCGGCTCCGGCACTGTCGCGTCGGGTCTACTTGCTGACCGGCCGGATCGTCTTCAGCACGATGCCGACGCCCCAGTTGCCGCCCCAGGGAAGCGGGAAGGCGTACTGGTTGTCCTGTGTCGGCCAGCCGGTCGCCCTGGTGTTGTTGTACTCGGCGAGAGCGGAGTTGACGTACACCGGTATATACGGCATGTCCTTGACGATCTGGTCCTGGATGGTCTTGTAAGCGGCCTCCTGCGTCGACGGGTCATTCGTCGTGGCCAGCGTCTTGATGGCCGCGTCGACGATCGAGTTCGAGTACCGGGAGGTGTTCGTCGTCGCGCTGTCGCCCACCTTCGCCGTCGCGAGGGACGAGAGGTAGTTGTTGTACTGGTAGTAGGGGTTTGACGAGACGCCCATGTTGATCGAGTTCATCGACAGCTGGAACTTACCCGTCGTCTCGGCCTGGCTCCACGCGTTCTGCGCCATCTGGTTCACGGCGAGCTTGATGCCGGCCGCCTTGAACTGGCCCTGCAGGAGCTGGCAGATCGTGTCGTAGTCGGTCCAACCCGACACCACGTTGATCGACAGGTCGAGCTCCTGGCCGTCCTTGCTGTAGTAGCCGTTGGATCCGAGCTTCCAGCCGTCCGCCTCCAGGATCCTCTTGGCCCTGGAGACATCGGCGCGCTGCGGCACCTCGAGGTTCTTCGGGTCGATGATCTGCGACTTGTTCACCGTGTTGAGCAGCAACGTGGGCGACGCCGGGCTGCTGAAGCCGGCCGCAGCCTGCCTGTCGAGCTGCGTGCGGTCCATCGCGTAGTACAGCGCCTGGCGGACCGCCGGGTCTGTCTGCGGACCTGTGCAGCCGAGGTCGACGTTCTCACATGTGAAGAGGGATGTCGTCGCCTGCGGCGAGTTCGTATAGCTGAGGTTCTTGTGCTTCGCGATGATGCTCTTCAGGGTCGGCAGGAAGGCGCCCATGTAGTCGACCTGACCGGCCTCGAGAGCGGAGGTCGCGGCATCCGCGTTCGCAAGCGAGACATATCGGATCTCGTCGACCTTCGGGGCCGAGCTCCCCGTGCCCCAATAGTTCGGGTTCTTCTTGAGCACGAAGCTCTGCGGCGTGAAGCTCTTCAGCTCGTACGGGCCTGTGCCGACCGGCTTGTCGTTCGTGACCTTGGTCGGGTCTGAGATGGACTTCCAGACGCTCTCCGGCACGATCGGCTCATTGCCGAGCACCTGCGGTTCGAGGGTGAAGGCCGTGGTCGGGAATGTGATCACGACGGTGTCGTCCGTGGTCTTCTTGGCCACCCACCCTACGCCCGTGGTGTTCAGCGCGGCGTTGTTCGAGATGAGGTTCAGCGAGAACACGACGTCATCAGCGGTCTCTGCGCTTCCGTTCGACCACTTCACGCCCTGTCGCACCTTCACGGTGAGCTGAGTTCCGTCGTCGTTCCAGCTGTAGGAGGTGCCGAGCAGGGGCACGGGTTTCTCCGCGCGCGCCTTGTTGTAGTAGAAGAGCGGCTCATAGATCACACCGTTGGTGGGCTGCAGGTACGCGCCCGTGGGGTTGAGCGGGTTGAAGTTCTCGGTGAAGTTGCCGACCTGACCGTTGAAGATCGTCACCGAGCTGCTTCCGGATGACTTGCCGGATCCGCTGTTCGACGAGCAGCCGGAAAGCGCCAGCGCCGCCGCGGCAGCTGCCGCGATCATCACGACGCCGAGACGGCGTCGTGTGCTGTGTGAAGACATCCTTGTCCTTTCGTTGACCGGGAGAAGTGCGGTGCAAGGAGCTCACCGCGGTCGCTACGAGAGTCCGCGTCGTTGCGATCGATCTCTTTCTTAGGCCTCTTTATAAAGCCTGTCAAGTTAGTATCGTGTGCGAAGATTCACCTCAGGCAGGCCAATGCCCGAGGGAGGGAGCGCCGGTGGCACGACAGCGGGTCTCCCTGGCCAGCGGAACGAGCAAGGGCGTGGTTCTCGACCTGATCCGGGCTCAAGGGCCGATCAGCCGCGTGGCTCTGGCGGATGCGACCGGGCTGACGCAGGCCACGATGTCGACGGTGGTCAGACAGCTGCTGAGCGAGGGACTCGTCGTCGAGACCGGACGCGGTGAATCGACCGGCGGCAAACCCCCGGTCATGCTCGATGTGAACCCGAACTCTCGGTTCGCTGTCGGCGTCCAGCTCGGCCGCGAGTCCATCACATACGTCGTGATCAACCTCTCCGGGGCGATCGTCGGGCGAACGCGCACGCCCGGGATCGGCACAACAGAGCCGAACGAGATGGTGACGCGGCTTGCGGCAGAGATCGGCCGCACGCTCACCGGACTAGGCATCGAAACAGGCTCGGTGCTGGGGGTCGGCGTCGTGGCTCCCGGACCGCTGGACCTGTCACGCGGGGTCATACTGCACTAGCCGCAGCTGTCGGCATGGCTGGATGTGCCGATCCGCAAGATGCTGTCGGACGCCATCGGCCTGCCGGTCATTCTGGACAACGATGCGACGGCCGCCGCCATCGGCGACTTCTGGAGCGGCAAGCTCGACGGCGCCGTGGCACACGCCACGGTGTACATGGGAAGCGGCATCGGATCCGGCGTGCTGATCGATGGCACGGTCTTTCGCGGCGCGAGCTCCAACGCGGCAGAACTCGGCCACGTCGTCGTCACCGTCCCGGACGGCACCCAGGTGTTCCTGGAGGACGTCGCGGATCCCGAGGCGATCGTCAGGCGCGCCGTCCGGCTCGGCGAGGACGTCAGGCTGGGGCTGGCCGGCAACGACTACTTCGAAGACTTCAGGGCGATCGCCATGGCTGCTGCGCGCGGTGACGACGGTGCGACCGAGCTCATCGAGTACTCCGCGCAGTGGCTGGCCACCGGCGTGCTCACGCTCGCCAACCTGTTCGACCTCGATTCTGTGTCGCTCGCAGGGCCCGCGTTCGCCGTGGCCGGTCCCACGTACGTGCAGGCGGTGTCACGCCGACTGGATGCCGACTTCTTCGTGCGCACGCAGCATCCGGTGCGCGTACGCCTCTCGACGGATGTGACGGATGCCGCCGCTGTCGGCGGTGCGGCTCTCGTCATGCAGAACGAACTGGCTCCACGGACCATGGGTCTGAAGACCGCGGTCACTCTGTGAATCCGCAAGGAACATCCGGCGCAGCACCACAAGCATGCGACGGATAATGGCGTGACCGCCCTCGAGTCCCGGAGCCCATCACGCCTGACGCCCTGACGTTCCTCACGACGTTCTCGTTCAACCCGTACGCGCTCGGGGTCATCGTCGTCGCGGCGGCACTGTACTTCCTGGGACTGGTGCTCGCGCGCCGCAATAGTGTGCGCTGGCCGGCGTGGCCCACACTGGCGTTCTTCGTGCTCGGCTTGGGCTCGTATGCCTGGATCGAGTTCGGGTTCCTTGGAACCTGGAGCACCGACCTGCGATGGGCGTTCACCACCCGCGTGGCGTTCCTGCTGTTCGTGGTGCCCGGCCTCCTGGCACTGGGGCGCCCGGTCTCGCTGGCACGGGCAGCCGCCTCTGGTCTGCCCGCGCGACTGCTGGAGCGCATTCTGCGATCATGGCCCGTGCGGTTGATGGGCAACGCGATCTTCGCCCCGGTGGTCGCGCTCGTCGGATTCTGCCTGTTCCTCACGCCGTTCTCCGCCGCGTTGCGCCTGGATCCCACGTGGGAAGCCGCCATCACCATCGGCGTGCCTCTGGCGGGCCTGCTGATGGTGCTGCCCGTCACCGACAGCGGGCTCCTGCGAACGAGCCTGTTCATCACGGCGGAGTTCATGCTGGCGTTCGTCGAGCTGGTGCTGGATGCCATCCCGGGCATCCTGTTGCGTCTCAACGAGACCGTGCTCGATCACGCGCCGGCGGTCACGGGCGCGCTGCCGCGATGGTTCCCCGCGCCGCTGCACGACCAGCACCTCTCGGGCGACCTCCTCTGGTTCATCGCCGAGGTGGCGGACATCCCGGTGCTCATCATCCTGTTCGTCAGGTGGATGCGCACCGACAGGCGCGAGGCCCAGCAGATGGACGAGCTCACCGACGAGCAGATGGAGCAGCTGACGCAGGAACACCTTCACCGGTTCCAGCGATAGCCCCCATCGTCTCGTTATCGCACGACAGCAGCAACCGCGCTCGTGCGCCGAGGACAGCGGGACGCCTGCTGTTGCCGCTGTCATCTGCTGTTCTCCCGTCTGCTGTTCTCCCGTCTGCTGTTCTCCCGTCTGCGGTCGCTCCCGTCTGCGGTCGCCGCCGTCTGCGAACGCCGCAGTTGCCTTGTCATCTGCCGATCCTCACGACGCCCGGTCGGCCCGCGGCCAGCAACGCGCGCACCACCTCGATGCACCTCTGGACTCCGTGCATCACCTGGTGGTACTCGAAGCGGTGCGACCGCATGCCCTGACGCACCAGCTCTGCCTCTCTCGCCCGGTCTCGTGCGCGCTGCTCGGGAGTCGAATGCAAGTGATCGCCGTCGACCTCGATGACAAGCCAGCCGTTGATGACGAAGTCCACCCGTCCCACACCGCGAATGCTCACCTGAGTGTCGACGAACCAGCCCTGTTGCACCGCCGCGATGCGGAAGAGCGATTCGATTCCGGACTCGGCGCGGGCATCGAGCACCCGACGGAACGGTGAGAACCGGCTCGGCAGTCGCGCGAACAGGTCGTCGAGTCGAGAGGCGGCGAGCACACGCGTGTGCAGCGCGCTGTCGACCGAGGCCACGAAGTGCCGCCCCTCCACGCGCGGCGCGAGGTGTGTGAGGGCGCTCACGACGTCGGCGCGCCATCGGATGCCGGTCGGCCAGGTGAAGTCGTGCGGGTAGATCCGGTACTCGCCGTCACCCGCCGGCGGCAGCCTGCTCGCCCCCGGCTTCACGGCCACGCAGAGTCCACGATCATGCGAGACCCAGACGCCGTGCGAACGCAGTGCACTCTCACCACCGAGGATGCCGCCGAGCGCGACGGCGCGCACCGCCATGCGGTCGGCATCCGGGGCCGCCACCCATGACCGGCGCACCGCCCGGCCGACCGAATCGACGTACGCCCTGATCCCCCGGTCGCCGCATCCCAGCTGCCGGAGCTGGCTGCGGGTGGCCAGGCCGCCGAAACGGGAGAGGGCCCAAGGGATGTCCATACCGCAAAGGTCGCAGAGAAGGCCGCCGAGCCGTGGTCCGATCGTCGGAACTGTGGACGGCGCGGCCGGACTCGCCGTCGGGGAGGACGAGACGGATGCCACGGACGCAGCAGGAGTCGCTGGCGACAGCAGACATCCTGCTGTTCTCGCCGCGAGAGCGCGATCACTCCTGATTTCGGAGCGGGCGGGGCGACGGGGGCGAGAGGGCGGAGGGGCTACTTGACGAGCGGGAAAAGGATCGTCTCCCTGATGCCCAGCCCGGTGAGGGCCATCAGCAGGCGGTCGATGCCCATGCCCATCCCCCCCGTCGGCGGCATGCCGAACTCCAGTGCCCGCAGGAACTCCTCGTCGACCCGCATCGCCTCGTCGTCGCCCTGCGCCGCGAGCCGCGCCTGCTCCACGAACCGTTCCCGCTGCACCACCGGGTCGACGAGCTCTGAGTACCCGGTGGCGAGCTCGAAGCCGCGGACATAGAGATCCCACTTCTCCACGACCCCCGGCTTCGACCGATGCGCGCGCACAAGCGGCGACGTGTCCACCGGGAAGTCGCGCACGAAGGTCGGTGCACGGAGGCCGCCCTTCACGAAGTGCTCCCACAGCTCCTCGACGTACTTGCCGTGGATCGGATGCCTCACCTCGACGCCAACCAGCCCGGCCAGAGACGCGAGCTCCTGCAGCGGCGTCTGCGGGGTGATGTCGGTGGATCCGGTCCACGCGACACGACCGGACGCGACCGCACGGGTGAGAGCCTCCGAGAGGCTCTCGTACATCGAGATCGACTCCCACCTTCCACCGAGGTCGTACTCGGTGCCGTCGGCCCAGGTGACGACGTGGCCACCGCTGACCGCCCACGCGGCATCCTGGACCAACGTCTGCGTCAACTCGGCCATCGTGTCGTAGTCACCGTAGGCCTGGTACGCCTCGAGCATCGCGAACTCGGGCGAGTGCGTGGAGTCGGCGCCCTCGTTGCGGAAGTTGCGATTGATCTCGAACACGCGCTCGATGCCGCCGACCACAGCCCGCTTCAGGAACAGCTCGGGCGCGATGCGCAGATACAGCTCGGTGTCGAACGCGTTGGAGTGCGTGACGAACGGGCGAGCGGATGCCCCGCCGTGCATCGTCTGCAGCATCGGCGTCTCGACCTCGACGAAGCCCCGCGAGGCGAACGTGGCGCGCAGCGAGGCCACGACCTTCGCGCGGTCCAACACATTCCGCCTGGCCTGCTCACGGGCGATGAGGTCGAGGTAGCGGTTGCGCACCCGCGTCTCCTCGGAGAGCTCCTTGTGCAGGTTGGGCAGCGGGAGGATCGCCTTGGATGCGATGCGCCAGTCGTCGGCCAGGACCGACAGCTCGCCCCGCCGACTGGAGACGACCTCTCCGTGCACGAACACGTGGTCGCCGAGATCGATGAGCTCCTTCCAGCGCGCCAGGGACTCCTGGCCCACCGACGCCAGCGAGACCATGGCCTGGATGCGCGACCCGTCGCCCGACTGCAGCACGGCGAAGCACAGCTTGCCGGTGTTGCGCAGGTGGACGACACGGCCCGCGATGCCGACCAGCACTCCGGTCGTCGCGTCGGCCTCGAGCTCGCCGTACTTCTCGCGCAGCTCCCTAATCGTCGCCGTGATCGGGAGGGCGACCGGGTACGCCCCGCCGGCCGCATCCGACTCCGCGATCAGGCGCGCGCGCTTGGCGAGCCGTACCGCCTTCTGCTCGCTGACCTCCTCGGCGCTCAGCTCGTCTGCGCCCTGTTCACCCGTGCGGGGATCGCTCGTGTCGCTCGGCATTGTTCCTCTTCGTTCGGTGGGGTTCGGTCTCGACGGGCTCGACCGACGGTACAGGTGCGGTCTCGACGGGCTCGACCGACGGTACAGGTGCGGTCTCGACAGGCTCGACCGGCGGTACAGGTGCGGTCTCGACAGGCTCGACCGACGGTACAGGCGCAGTCTCGACAGGCTTGACCGACGGTACAGGCTCGACGGGCGGTAGGGATTCGGATGCCCGCATCATCCGATCACGATGCTCGCGTTGTCGATGAGCCGGGTCGTGCCGACGCGCGCCGCGATGAGCACCGTGGCCGCGCCGCGATGGGTGTCGTCCACGCTGCGGAACGTGCGCGGGTCGACGACCGCCAGGTAATCCAGCTTGACGGCGGGCTCCGCGTCCACGCGCGCCCTTCCGGCGGCGAGCACGGCGGCGGCGCCCCGCGACGCGGCGGCGGCGGCGTCCCGCAGTGCTGCGGAGAGCGTCAGCGCCGCGCGCCGCGCGGGAGGGTCGAGATACCGGTTGCGGCTGGAGAGCGCGAGACCGTCGTGCTCGCGCACGGTCGGCACGGCCTCGATGGAGACGGGCAGGTCCAGATCGGCGACCATCTGGCGCACGAGGAAGACCTGCTGAGCATCCTTCTGGCCGAAGAGCGCGACGTCCGGCCGCACGATGTTCAGCAGTTTCGCCACGACGGTGAGCATGCCGTCGAAATGGCCGGGTCGCGACGCGCCCTCGAACGACGCGGCCGCCTCGCCGCCGGTGATGCGGGTCTGCGTGGGCCCGTTCGGGTACATCTCGCCGACCTCGGGCGCGAACACGACGTCGGCGAGCCCGGCGAGAGCGCTCAGGTCGGCGTCGAACGTACGAGGGTAGCGATCGAGGTCCTCGGCGGGTCCGAACTGCAGCGGATTGACGAAGATGGAGACGACGACGAGGTCCGCGAGCTCTCGTGCACGCCGCACCAGCGCCAGATGGCCCTCGTGCAGTGCCCCCATCGTCGGCACCAGCCCGACGCGCGCGCGTCGGGTGCGGGCGTCCGCCACGCGACGACGGATCCCTGCGATGGTCGGCTCGACGTGCGGCGCCGGGTCGTGCTCGGTCATGTCTCCTCCGGTGGGCGGGGGTCGTCAGGGCGGTCGGACGGGCCGTCGGAGCGATCGGGCGGGCCGACACCGACATCCGGTGCCGCGCTCGGAGGGCCCCAGCCGCGCCCGGCGCCCTCATCCAGCAGGCCCGGCACGTCGAGCTCCGTCGGCGCGCCGGCGTGCCGCAACGCCTCGTCGACGCTCGAGCGCACCAGCGACGACAGGTAGGCGCCGGGGTTCTCGACGCCGATGCGGGCGAGGATGCCGGACGCCTGCTCGACGATCGAGCGCGAGAACGTCGTCGCCGTCGCGACCGCCTCCGCATAGTCCGCGCGATCCCGCTCCTCCACGACCACCGGCTCGCCGCCCATCTCGACGACGAGCGCCTGCCCGATCGGCAGGACGGGTCCGGGAGCGGTGACCGCGAAGTACGTCTCCGCGAGTCGCGCGAGATCCAGGCTCGTGCCGGTGAACACCATGGCCGGATGGATCGCCAGCGGGATCGCGCCGCGCTGCAGGGCCGGCCCGAGCACTCCCACCCCGTGCTCGGGTGCCGTGTGCACCACCAGCTGGCCGGGCTGCCACGCGCCGGTGACCGCCAGGCCGTTGACCAGCCCGCTCAGCTCGGCGCCGGGAACGGCGAGCAGCACCAGTTCGGCGCGCTCGACGAGGTCGGGGATCTGCAGCACCGGCACGGACGGCAGCAGGGCCTCGACCCGCTCGCGGTTCTGCTCGCTGGTCGTCGATACGCCCACGATGGCGTGCCCGGCCCCGGCGAGCGCGGCACCGAGCACCGGTCCCACGCGACCGCCGCCCACGATGCCGACGCCGAGGCGTCCGGATCGGTCAGACATCGGGCATCCTCTCGTGGACGGGTGCGGGCGTCGCACGGCTCTCCGCGTCCGCCCAGCCGACCGCCCCGGCGCTGACGATACCGAAGAGCTGCTCCGCGCCGCGCGTGTCGATGACGGGCAGCCTCGCATGCACCGGGCCGTCGATGACGTGCACCTGTGCCGAGGCGAGGTCGAGGATGCGCCGCGCGGGCCCCTGTGCGATCTCCACGCTCTGCATCCTGGCCAGCGGAACGAAGACGACGCGCCGCCAGACGGCGCCGCGGCGAAGCGCGATCACGCCGTCCGCGATCGTGTAGCCCGTCGTGCGCCACGACAACGGACGCAGCCACGCCGCACGCCGTGGAGGGGACGAGAACGCCGACTGGTCGGCGCGCGAGACCATTCCGGCGCGGGCGAGGGCGTCCCTGGCCGGGCCGTCCATACCGGGAAGCAGCAACGACAGCACCCGCCGCACGTCGCGCACGTCGCCCACCGGCAAGGTGGTCGTGCGCGCCTCGCCTGCGGAGTTGCGCCCGCGGGCGTGACCGGCGGTGTTCATCCGCACCTGCCACCAGCCGAACGGCCGCCACAGCAGCGGCTGCACCAGTTCCACGGCATGGATCCGTCCAGCGGGTATCGTCTCGCTGCTCGTGGTGAGCAGCCCGAAACCGATGCGCACGCCGTGGCCGCCGCCCGCGATGCTGTACCGCAGCGCCTTGCTGAACCTCCTGGCGTAGAGCCCGCCCAGGCTCAGCACGGTGGGGAATATGACGATGATCAGCCAGAGGCGCCCGCTGGCCGCCCCTGCGATCATCCCGATCACGATGACGATCATCGCGATGGACGGCCCGCTGAGGGCCAGCGACCCCGCGAGCCGCCCCGGGTGCATGCGCACGACGGACTCCGGTGGCGCGGCATCCGGGTCGAGGTCGGCGGGCGCGAGGACGAACTCGCCCACCCGGTCGGCAAGGACGGCGCGGGCCGAGCCGCCTTGTGCAACGGGCTCGGCGCTCGCCCCGCCCTTCTGGCCCGGCGCACCACCGGACGCGGTCGCCCCGCCCGTCCGTGCGCCGGATGCCAGGCGCAGGATCTCCCTCCGCAGCGACTCGGTCACCGCCGACGGCAGGTAGGCGAGATCGAGGTTCGCGTCGTGTCCGGCGACGACGACCTCGAGCTTCGCCGCGCCGAACAGCCGGGCGAAGACGGGTCGCTGCACGTTGACGCCCTGGATGCGGTCCAGTCGGGCCTTGCGCTCCTGTCTGCGCAGGATCCCGCTCCTCAGCTCCACGGCCTGGTCGGTCACGCGGAACGTCTGCACCCGCCACGACAGGGCGAACACGCCGACGCACGCGGCGATCACCAGGGCCGCGAGGCCGATCGCGGGCCAGAGGAAGTGGTGCCGGAGAATGACGTCGACCGGGTCTCCGGACGGATAGTCGGGGGCGCCGATCACCCAGCCGACGATCCGCTAGCGCAGGTTCGCGACGATGATGCCGACCACGGCGACGATGGCGATGCCGCCACGCAGCAACGGCGTCGCCTTGTGCATCCGGTGCCACCGGCCGTCGGCCAGGCCGGTGGCGTCACGAGTCTCGGTCACAGGCCCGTCCTGCGCGACTCGGCGAGTTCCACGAGACGGTCGCGCAGGCGGGCGGCTTCCGACTCGGGCAGTCCGGGGATGGAGACCCTGCTGGACGCGGCGGCCGTCACGAACCGCAGCTCGGCGAGTCCCAGCATCCGGTCGATCGGACCGCGCTCGATGTCGAGGAGCTGCATGCGTCCGTAGGGCACGGCGACGAACCGCTGGAACATGACGCCCCGGCGGATCAGAAGGTCGTCCTCGCGCAGCAGATAGCCGATGGCGCGGGCGCGGCGTGGCGCGATCACGAGCTGCACGACGGCGACGGCGACGATGACGGCGAGCGCGATCCACGCCCACCACCAATGCAGCACGAGCCAGGCGAACACCGCGGCGGCGGCGACGACCACTGCCCCGACGAGCGAGCCGACGATGACCACCACCACGTACCTGCCCGACACCCGCTGCCACGGCAGGGGTCTGTCGAGCCCGGCGACCTCCAGTCGTTGCGGCACTGTGGGCTCCTCGGTTCCGCGGGCTGCTGACCCGCACGTGGGCCGGGCACCCGGCGCGCCGACCACCGGCGCACGGCGGTCCGGTCGGTGATCGTGCCCTCCATGGTACTGAGGCGGCGCGAGGAAGGACTCCTCGGGGACGCGCCGGCTCTTGGCGACATCACTCAAAGAAACGGACGGACCGGTGTGCATGTTCTCACCTCGCCGAGCCGCTCGCTGCGCATAGTGTTGTCGGGCGGGCCCGTCAGACGCGGGCCGAAGGCATCATCCGGATCGGAGACCACGTGTCATCAGCAGCTCCAGCCCCTGCCCGTCTCGTCCCCACGATCGCCGACCGCATCGTGCCGCGCAGCGTGCTGTCGAACACGGCGCTGATCGTCGCCGGCACCGCGCTCATGGCTGTCTCCGCGCAGATCTCGGTGCCGCTGTGGCCGGTTCCCGTGACGGGGCAGACCCTCGCCGTGATGCTCGTGGGCGCGAGCCTCGGCGCGTGGCGCGGGGCGGCGTCACTGGTCCTCTACCTGGCCCTCGGCCTCGCCGGGGCACCGGTCTTCGCCGAGTTCAGCGGCGGTCCGGCATCCGTCCTGTCCCCGAGCTTCGGCTTCGTCATCGGATTCATCCCGGCCGCGGCGCTCATCGGGTGGCTGTCCGAGCGCGCGTGGGACCGCCGTCCGCTTCTGGCCACGGCCGGCTTCTTCCTGGCGAGCGTCGTGCCGTTCCTGTTCGGCCTTCCCTATCTCGCGCTCGCGCTCGCAAGGCTCGGTCTTCCGCACGACCTCGGCGCGGTGATGGCTGCCGGGTTCACGCCTTTCATCCTCGGCGGGGTCATCAAGTGGGCGATCGCCGCCGCCCTGCTTCCGCTGTCGTGGATGCTCGTGCGCCGCACTCGAGGAGACCGCTGACGCGAGCCCCGCACCGCCCGCCCATGCTCCTCCAGGGGGCAGGCTCGGCGGGGAGACGGATCAGCGAGCGGGCACCTGGTTCGGATGCTCCTCGTCCTCGTCCTCGGGTGGTGGCAGGGTGCAGAAGAACTCGGCGACGAGACCGCCGACCAGCAGGATGATCGCGCTCACCGCCGCCACGACGCTCAGCCAGATCGACCCGCTCGACGCCATCACCGGGCGGGTCAGCACGTAGACCACCACGCCTATCCCCGTGCCGGTGAGCAGGCCGCCAGCGAGGCTGCATGCCTTCGCCAGCACGGCGGTGCGCATCGCCCGGAACGGGTCGACGTGCACCTTGACCTTGCTGTGCACGGCGCGGCGGATCGGGACGGCCAGCAGCACCACGATCACCGCGATCGCGACGAGCGTGATCGACAGCGAGATCGGCGGGACGAGCATGGACGCCCCGGCGGCGACCAGGGCGACCTCGAGCAGGTAGCCGATCGCCACTCCGATCACGCCGAGCGTTATGAGGGAGCCTGGGCCCGTGCGCCTCACGACACACCTCCTTCGTCCGCTTCCCGGCCGGACGCAGCGACGTCGCGCCCCTCGCGCGACTCCTCCAGCCGCGCCAGCAGCGCATCCACCCGTCCCAGACCGGGGAGCTCGGCGTCCGGGTCCACCTCCAACCACGGCTCGAGCACGAACCTGCGCTCGGCGGCCCGCGGATGCGGCAGCACCAGCCGGTCGTCGTCGACCCGACGACCGGCCATCGCGATCAGGTCGAGGTCGAGGGTGCGGTCACCCCAGCGCTCACGGCGGACCCGGCCGTGCTCGTCCTCGATGCGCTGAAGCTCGGCGAGCAGAGCGTGCGGGTCGAGCGCCGTGGAGATCATGGCGACGCCGTTGAGGTAGCGCGGCGCGAGATCGTCGATGCCGTGCGGTCGTACTGCCGTCGTCTCAAGGAACGATGAGACCGCGTCCAGACGAACGCCAGGGGTCGCAGCGAGGTCGTCCAGCGCCGCCCGGATCGTGGCCTCGCGATCGCCGAGGTTGCTGCCGAACGCCACGACGGCGGGCTCGAACGGCCGGAGTCGCTGCGGCCGGGGGGAAAGCGGGCTCACGAGCGCGCCTCCCGGTCGGCGCGCCGGAGTGGAACGGGGCCTCCCGAGCCCGATTCGTACCAGGAGCGGTCGCGCACCACCGTCACCGCGACGTCCTCGAACGGCACGGGGACGGGGGCGTCCGGCTTGTGCACCGTCACCTCCGCGCTGCGGACGGGGAAGGACAGCACGACCCGCGCGACCCGCTCGGCGACCGTCTCGATGAGATCGACGGGATCGGATGCCACGGCGTCCGCCACCGCCTCCGCCAGCTCGCCGTAGTGCACCGTGGCGGCGAGCTCGTCGCCGCGGGCGGCCGGTCCCAGGTCGAGCCAGGCGACGACGTCGATCAGGAAGTCCTGTCCGTGCTCCCGCTCGAAGTCGAAGACGCCGTGATGCGCTCGCACGCGCACTCCGGTCAGGGTGATGCGGTCGGCGTTCATGACTCCATTCTCGCCTCGCCCTGTCCGAGCAGGGAGCGCACGGCCGCCAGCGCGACCCTGGTGGAGACCACGTCGTGCACGCGCACACCCCACACCCCGTCGCGGGCGGCCAATGCCGCGACGATCGCACTCGGCAGGTCACGGTCCTGCGTCGTTGCGCCGTCCCACATCAGCTCGGCGAGGAACCGCTTGCGGGAGGCGCCGATCAGCACCGGCAGGCCGGCCGCCGTGAGCTCGCCCAGGTGACGCAGCACGTCCCAGTTGTGATCCGAGTTCTTCGCGAACCCGAGGCCGGGGTCGAGGATCATCCGTTCGCGGGCGACGCCTTGGGCCTGCAGCGCGTCCACGCGCCGGAACAGCTCGTCGCGCACCTCCCGGGCCGCATCCGTGTACCGGGCGAGATCGTTCATGGCCCGGCTGTGGCCGCGCCAGTGCATGACCACGAAGTCCACGTCGCGCCCGGCGACGAACGGCCCCATCGCGGGGTCGGCGAGGCCACCAGAGACGTCGTTGACGATCTGGGCGCCGGCGTCGACGGCGGCCTCGGCCGTGCGGCTGTTCATCGTGTCGATGCTCACGCGGATGCCGCGGTCCGCGAGCTCGCGCACCACCGGCAACACGCGCGCCAGCTCCGCCGGAACGGGCACTCGTTCCGCGCCCGGCCGGGTCGACTCGCCGCCGACGTCGACGATCTCCGCGCCCTGTTCGACCAGCTCGACCCCGTGGGCGATGGCCGCGTCGGTCCTCGCCCACCGTCCGCCGTCGCTGAACGAGTCCGGCGTCACGTTCAGCACGCCCATGATGGTGGTCACACCAGGCCCCGGCCGATCAGCGTGACGAGCTCGGCACGCGCGGCCGGCTCGGCGAGCTCGCCACGGCTGGCGATGGTGACCGTGGAGGCGGCCGTCTGCCTGGCGCCGCGCGCGGTCACGCAGCTGTGCGACGCGTCGAGGACGACGAGGACCCCGCGCGGGTCCAGTCCCGCCACGAGGGCGTCGGCGATCTCCTCGGTGAGGCGTTCCTGCAGCTGCGGCCGGGCGGCGAGGATCTCGACGACCTTGGCGAGCCGTCCGAGTCCCACGACGCGGCCGCCTGGCAGGTAGGCCAGGTGGGCGACACCGGTGAAGGGCAGCAGATGGTGCTCGCAGATCGAGCGGAACCGGATGTCGCGCAGCAGCACGGTCTCGGCATCGCTGGCGCCCAGCGGTACGGCGTCGCTCAGCGGCTCGACGGGGTCGCCCGCCAGTCCGGCGAAGAACTCCTCGTAGGCGTCCGCGACGCGCGACGGCGTCTGGCGGAGGCCGTCGCGCCCGACGTCCTCGCCTATGGCGGCGAGAAGCTCGATGACGGCCGCCTCGATGCGTGCGCGGTCGATGCTCATGCGCTCGCGCCTCTCGTTCCGGGACTGCGTCGTTCGCGGCTCACCCGACCGTGGCACCGGGCCACGGTCGGCACGGGGACCGGACGCCGGGTCGGATCCCGCGGTCTCAGAGCCTACGCCGTGGCCGGCCGCGGCTTGATCTGGCGGGAGCGCTTGGGCTTGCTCGGGTTCGGGTCGGAGTCGATGCCGCCGTCCACCACGCCCTCGTCGATCGGCGCCGTCTCGGGCTCGGGGAAGGCGATCGGCGGGATCGGCGGCGGCACGCGGTTCTCCGCCGACACCCACTCGGGACGCTCGGGCAGCTTCTTGACGTCCTTGAAGATCTCCGCGATCTGGTTGTGGTCCAACGTCTCCTTCTCCAGCAGCTCGCGCGCCAGCCGGTCGAGGATCTGGCGGTTCTCGTTGATCACCTGCCACGCCTCGTCGTGCGCCTTCTCGATCAGCGCACGCACCTCGGCGTCGACGCGCTCGGCGATGCGCTCCGAGTAGTCGCGCTGGTGGCCCATGTCACGGCCGAGGAACATCTCGCCCGAGGACTGGCCGAGCTTCACCGAACCGATGTCGGCGCTCATGCCGTACTCGGTCACCATCTTGCGGGCGATGCTGGTGGCCTTCTCGATGTCGTTGGAGGCGCCGGTCGTCGGGTCGTGGAACACGACCTCCTCGGCGACGCGTCCGCCCATCGCGTAGGCGAGCTGGTCGAGCAGCTCGTTGCGGGTGACGGAGTACTTGTCCTCCAGCGGCAGCACCATGG
>JAATFB010000030.1 GCA_015655415.1 Actinomycetales bacterium | reverse complement strand
TCAATATGAATTGAGCAAATTTTGTTATTAAAGGGCTGAATTAGACGAGAGGAATGAGAAATTCGATATCATAGTTGGAGATTTGGCAGACCCAGTTGAAGGAGGACCTTGCTATCAGCTCTACACAAAATCCTTCTACGATCTCTACGGGCACTTGGCGCCGTACTCGGAGACCTGGCCGATCTCCGGTACGACGCACGATGGATCGGCCTACCCGCTTCCGCAATCGGCGCACCACATCCCCGGTTCCGCATCTTCATCCTTGCCAATCGCTCTGTTCCGAACCCCGCTGGCCTCGGACTCTGCCAGGGGCGGCGAGACCCTGGACCAGGTAAAGGCCAGACGCGGCACGATCGCACTCAGCCACCAGGTGATCGATCTCGTGCTCAAGCACGATCATCCTTCGCCCGAGACGACATTCGCGCTGATCGCAGACTTCTTCGACGCGGGGGACGTTACGCCCAATCAATAGGACGTTGGGAACGGATCACCGGGCGATCGGCCCCCGCCCCTGCGATCCTGAACGGCGACAGTGGCCCACGTCCGGCACCGAACTTCGTGGAATGGCTGATGGGCCTTCCCGAAGGCTGGGTCACGGGTCCAGATCACGGGCTCACGCAGGCTCAGCAACTGAGCGCTCTCGGCAATGGTGTCGTTCCGAATCAGGCAGCATCCGCTCTGCTGGCGCTCACTCGTAGCGGGTAGGAACTGGGTCCGCCACATCAGCCAGCGGTCGATGTGATTATCTTGGGCCGACAGGTGCCTAACCGACTACGAGTTCTGGAGCGATGCCAGGAACTCATCGGTGCTCGTGACATCGTGTCGGTCGTAAATACTGACACTCGCAAGGATCTCGGAGCCGCCGGTTCGCTGGAGAATATTCGCGAGCGTGTGCGCGACCTGGTCGGGGGTGCCGGCGACTGCACCAGTCATCCAGTCGTTCACCGCACCGGTCTTCTTAGGGCTGATTGCGCCACCGAGCAGGCGACGCACGTCTTCGAGCGGTTGCAGAGCACGAAACTCTCCGACATCGCGGGAGTCCGCATATGCCCAGGCTTCCGGCAGTAGCAAGTCACGAGCGCGTGCCTCGGTCTCGGCGACCGCGACGTCGACACTCACCATGACGTAGGGAGCTGGCATGGTGACGCTCGGTCTGAAGTTCCGGAAGTACGAATCCGTTGCGGTCGTGTCACGGAAGAGCGGTCCTCCGATCACGACAGGAAGTCCTAGCTCGGCGGCGAGAGGCAGACCACCCTGGATGGCGAGCATGAAGACCGGCGGAGGCCCGACATTCGGCCTGACGGTGAGCTCGGCTCGGCCGTCGAGATACTCTCGGACTTTCTCAACTTCGGCGGCGTAGTCGCCGTCGTGAAGGGTGGTGCGTCCGAGGGCTCGCCGGACCGCGGCGGTGAACCCGAGCGAGCCGCCCAGGCCCACATCGATCCGGCCAGGATACAGCGCTTCGAGGAGGAGCGCCTGCTCCGCCACCACCAGCGGACTGTGGTTGGGGAGCATGATCCCGCCCGTGCCGAGGCGGATGCTGCGTGTGCGCGCGCCGATCGCAGCGAGGAGCAACGTAGGAGCCGCGCTGGCGATGCCGGGCACCGCATGATGTTCGGCGGTCCAGAAACGATTGAAGCCGAGTTGTTCAGCACGCACCGCTCTGTCGACCGTTGTCGCGATGGCTTCATCATCCGATTCCCCGCTGCGGGTGCGGGACCGGTCAAGAAGAGAGACGCGCATCAGTGATCCGCTCGCAACTGGCTCAGCCAGTCACCTGCGGACACAGGGTCTCCTGTGCGGAGCTTGTGGGATCGGCATAGGAGACTCACTCGGCCGCTGGCGTTGGTGTGTATCCGTCGATGAGCTGGCGGATGATGGACTCGATGCCGCGGAGGTCGTCGGTCGTGTAGTCCGCTTTGCCGAGAGCCTCGATCCCTCGCGTGATGCAAAGCATCAGCAGTGAAAGCTGGGCACTGTCGAGGGACGAGTCAACCTGCCCCGCGGCCTGGCCGCGGATGACGCTGACGCGGAGCAGGTCTTGCATGTGCCCGAGCGTCCGACCGGCTTCCTCCAGCACCGCCGGCGACTCGGGTACGCGCTCAGTCGTTGCCTTGGCGATCATGCAGCCCATGTGCTCGGCGTCCGCCACGGTCTCGTCGATGATCTGGCGGACGTAGCCGAAGGCCGTCTCGATGCCAGAATCGGCGTCGGCGAAGATGGCGTCGGAGGTGGCGATCGATTCCTGGCAGTAGTCATGGAACGCTCGCCGGTAGATGGTCTCTTTGTCTCCGAAGGTGTTGTAGATGCTGCCTTTGCCGAGGCCGGTCGCCTCGCTGAGATCGGTGAGCGAGGTGGCCGCGTAGCCGCGACGTCGGAAGACGTCGCGGGCTGCGCGGACGGCAGTCGCCTCGTGGAACTTGCGGGGACGTGGCATGGTGAAATCCTAGGTGTGCTTGACCGAGCAGTACATAACCCTCGCCGCGGGTCAGGAGACCCGGAGGACGATCTTTCCCGAGCTGCGGCGGCTCTCCAGGAACTCTTGGGCCTCGGCGGCTTGGTCGAGGGTGTAGTCGGTGTTGACGTCGATCGTGATCTTGCCGGCGAGCAGCGCCTCGTGCACGGCGGCTGTTCGCGCGTGGATCTCGTCGCCGGTGAGGGTGAAGTCACCGAACGAGGGACGCACGAGGGTGACGGACCGGCCGCCGAACTCCGCAGGGTCGAACGCGGGGACCGGGCCGCTGGCCTCGCCGTAGAGCACCAGCGTGCCCCGGACGCCGAGGGCCCGGACGCTCTGCTCGTAGGTGGTCGCGCCGACGCCGTCGAAGACGGCGTTCGCTCCGGCCCCGCCGGTGAGGTCTGCCACGCGCTCGGCGAGATCGTCGTAGCCCACGACGACCTTGTCTGCGCCGATGTTGCGGGCGGTCTCGGCCTTGGCCTCGGACGAGACGGTCGCGATGACGCGGGCACCGCGGGATTTCGCGAACTGCGTGAGAAGCTGACCGACGCCTCCGGCGGCGGCGTGGATCACGACTGTGTCGCCCGATGCGATCGGATACACGTCGGTCGAGAGGTACTGCGCAGTGATGCCCTGCACCTGGGCGGCGACGGCCACCGCCGGGGAGATCCCGTCGGGGATCGGGACGGCGTGCGTGGCGGGCACGGCCGCGTACTCCGCGTACGAGCCGAGGACATTCGACCACGCCACCTGCTGCCCGACCTCCAGGTCGGTGACGTCGGAACCGACCTCGACGATCGTGCCGGCGCCTTCGAATCCGGCGGTGAACGGGGTGGGGATGCCGAACGTCCCCTTGCGGACCTGGATGTCGAGGTAGTTGACGCCCGCGAACTCGACCTTGACGACTACGCCGTCGGCCGCAGCGTTGGGCTGGTCGGTCTCAGCGGGCTGAAGGAGGCCCGGGGTTCCGTACCCGGTGACCTGGATGGCGTGCATGATTTCTCCGTTCAGAGGGGTGGTGCGAGAGGTGATGTCAGGGCTGGGGCGCGCTGGCCGGGATGGCCTGCGCAGCGCGTGCGGCGGATTCCTCGCCCCGGATGCGGGCGCGGTGCAGGAGGACGATCGCGATGCCGGTGAGGGCGACGAGCACCGCGATGGCGATGAGGACGATGTGGTAACCGGCTGCGTAGGCGTCGCCGTGCCCCGGCGCACCGGCGGCGACGTCCTGGGCGAGCTGGGTGTCGGGGATTCGCAGCCCGACCTGCCAGGTGAGGGCGGCGGCGAATGCGGCGATGACGATCGCTTCGCTGCCGAGCCGCACGAAGTTGAGCACGCCCGCGGCCGCGCCTGCCCGGTGGGGTGCCACGGCGGCGAGTGCTTCGGCGTCGACGAGTCCGATAGTGAGGCCGAAGCCGGTGCCGACGAGGATCATGAAGGGGATGTTCCAGAGGGCGGGCACGATGCCGACGAGCTGCATTCCGATGTCGCCGATGAGGAGCACGATGAGCGCCGTGTAGATGACCGCCATCGCGGTCACGCGGGGATAGCGGTGCATGACCCGGCTGACCACGATCGGGCAGATCAGCACCGGGATCGTGCAGGCGAGCATGAACAGTCCCGCGACCGGGGCAGACAGGCCGTAGATGGCGCCGAACGCGACCGGCAGGTAGGTGACGAGGGTAACCGTGGCGATTCCGACAGCGACGGGCACGAGGCACATGGCGAGGAAGTGCGGGTTGCGCAGCAGCGAGAAGTCCACGATCTTGCGGCCCGGGACGTGCTCATGGCGCGGGTTCGGCAACGCGCCGCTGAAGACTGTGGCGAGCAGCGCGACGACGCCGAAGGCCACGAACACGCCGCGCCAGTCGAACCATCCCGTCAGCAGTCACGAGAGCGTCGGGCCCAGGGCGGAGCCGAGGCCGATGGTCATGCCGAAGATCGCGAAGTTGCGCGTGCGGGCCGACTCCCCGTAGGCGTTGGAGAGCAGAGCGGATGCGCCGGTGAACACCGCGGCCCCGGCGATGCCAGCGAGTACACGACCGACATCGAGGAGGAACAGCGTGGGAGCGAAGGCGCTCAGGGCGCCAGCGGCGATGCCCAGCACGTTGCCGGCGATGACCGTCGCCTTGTAGCCGATGCGGTCCGAGATCACCCCCCAGACCAGGGTGAACAGCGCGAAGGAGACGTTGAAGCCGTTGACGATCCATTGCAGTTGCGCGGGGTCCGACCCGAGCTCGACTGCGACCCTCGGGATCGTGACCGCTGTGCCCGTGATCGCCAGCGGGGTCACGAACACGGAGAGCACGATCACCGGCATCGCCCACCGCGATGGGGCATCCAGGGCGCGGCTGAGCGCGAGCGTGTTTGACATGGGGTCCTGTCACGAGGGTGGGGCGACATGGCGGAGAGCCGAAACGTCGTTTTTGGTCGCTCGGTACAATATAGGCGAGATGACACGGAGAGGCAACGTGGCGAGTGTTCGACGTCGCAGATCGGGCGTCGATACTCCGACCAGATGAGCCTCGGCCACCGGCCAGTCCCGCCGCGGCGCATCGAGGACCCTGTAGAGGCGAGTGGGAGATGCCCGCGCAGCGTTCTGGTCCCCTTTGGGTCCCCTTATCCACAGGTTGCACCGTTCGGAGGCCACCAACGGTCGATCGACGCCTCGTGCCTGGTGAGCGGGGGACCAGGAGGGGACCAACAAAAACCCGTCGCCGGACATGACGAAGCCCCGATGAAAATGGCTTCTCATCAGGGCTTTTTCGTCGGGATGACAGGATTTGAACCTGCGGCCCCTTGACCCCCAGTCAAGTGCGCTACCAAGCTGCGCCACATCCCGGTGTTGAATTTTTTGGCTGCTTCGCCGCCCTAGTGCCCTTGACCCCCCAGTCAGGTGCGCTACCAAGCTGCGCCACATCCCGGTGCCGCCCGCAGACGGCCCTGCACAGTTTACAGGCTCCCGAAGACGAGCCGGCACCATGTGCGCTGTCGCCGGCCGGCGATAGCGTGACGGCATGGCCGAGGGCACGAGCGATGCCGAGGGCACCAGCGACGGAGGGCTGGATGCCGCCCGGCGGGTGGGCATCCGTGTCGTCCCGGTCGACGAGGTGCCGTGGGATGACGTGCGCGCCGTGTTCGGAACGCGCGGCGACCCCGCGACCTGCTGGTGCCAGTTCTTCACGCTGTCCAGCTCCGAGTGGCGGTTCACGGATTCCGCTGCCCGCCGATCGGCACTCCGCGAGCAGACGCTCCGTCGGCCCGCGCCGGGGCTGGTCGCGTATCGCGACGACGAACCCGTCGGCTGGATCGCCGTGCAGCCGCGGAGCGCCTACCCGCGGCTGCGCACCTCTCGCGTCGTCGTCGCCGGAAGCGACGAGCCCCCGGATGCCCCCGACGTGTGGGCGGTGACCTGCTTCGTCGTCCGAGTGGGACACCGCCGCCGTGGCGTCGCCGCGGCGCTCCTGCACGCGGCCGTCGAGCACGCGCGGGCGTCCGGTTCCCGAGTGCTTGAGGCGTACCCCGTGGACACCGCCGAGCGCAGGGCATCCGCCGCCGAGCTGTACCACGGCGTGCTCTCCGCCTTCCTCGCCGAGGGCTTCGAGCTCGTGTCCCGCCCATCGCCCGGCCGCGCGGTCGTGCGACTCGGCCTCTGAGGCCGAGGCCGACCTCGATCCGACGCTCGAACCGGATCCTGCCGGCGGCCCTAGGCTGGTCCCCATGCGTCTGTGGAGCCTTCACCCGAGGTACCTCGACGCCGTAGGGCTCGTCGCCTGCTGGCGCGAGTCACTGCTCGCCCAGAAGGTGCTCGCCGGTGCCACCGCGGGGTACCGGCGCCATCCGCAGCTCGAGCGCTTCCGCGATCACCCGACCGGAATCGCCAGCTATCTGCACGCGCTCGCCGACGAGGCCGACGACCGCGCGTACCGCTTCGACCGCTCGCGCATCGCAGGCTCCCCCGACCCGGACCTCCGCCTGACCGTGACCACCGGGCAGCTGGCCCACGAACGCGGCCACCTCCTCGCCAAGCTCAGACGCCGCTCCCCCGAGCGCGTCGACGCACTGGCCTCCGAGCACGACGTGCGACCGCACCCGCTCTTCGACGTCGTCGAAGGCGACATCGAGCCGTGGGAGCGCGTCACCGACGACCGACCGCCGGAGGATGACGGCGAGCTCAGACCGTCGGCGCCGGGAACGGGACCGCGTCTCGACGCCACCACCCCCGGCAGAGCCTGAACAATCCCCTCCGACCGCGACCTACCCACGAGGAGCCTCCATGAGCGCCGAAGACGGCCGTCTGCGCTTCGACCACGAAGCCGTGCACAGCGCCGCGGAGCTGTTCGAGGCGGGAAAGGCGGCCCGAGCCGACATCCCTCGCTCGGCGCACGCCGACTACACCCCGCCGAAGGACCGAGACCCGATCGGCATACTGCGCGCCCAGAACAAGCATCGCGTCCCCGAGCTCGTTCCCCTGCGCCTGGAGCGGATGGCCGCGAGCCCGTTCGCGTTCTACCGCGGTTCCGCCGCCATCCAGGTCGCCGACCTTCGCGATGCGCCGCGAACCGGCATCGACGTCACGATCTGCGGCGACGCGCACCTGGCCAACTTCGGCATCTACGCCTCGCCGGAGCGCTCGCTCGTCTTCGACCTCAACGACTTCGACGAGTCCGCATATGGCCCGTGGGAATGGGATGTCAAGCGCTTCGTCACCAGCGTGGTCGTGGCGGCACGGCATCGCGGATTCAAGGAGTCCAAGGTGCAGACCGCGGCGCTCGAGGCCGCAGCCAGCTACCGCATCGCGCTCCGCCAGATCACACAGCTCAGCGTGCTGGACCGCTACTACATCCGCACCGACGTACATCGCGGCCAGCGGGCGGCGAGCTCGCAGAAGGTGCTGGACCACGCCATCGAGGCGGCATCGCGACGCACCTCGGCGCGGGTGGTGCGCACGATCACGAAGCGCGCCGACGACGGATCGACCGTCATCGTCGAGAAGCCGCCCGTGCTCGTCCACCTGCCTGAGGCGACCGAGCAGCGCGTGCTCAAGATCGTGCGGGACTACATGAAGACCGTGTCATCGGACATCGCGCTTCTGCTGTCGCAATACGTGGCGACGGATGCCGTGCGGCGCGTGGTCGGCGTCGGCAGCGTGGGCACGCGCTGCTACATCATCGTGTTCTCGGGCCCCGCCGGGGAGTCCCTCGTGCTGCAGGTGAAGGAGGCGAGCGAATCCGTCGCGGTCGAGTTCGGCGGCGCGACCGCCGGGCGGGCGCCCGCGTACGACGACCACGCGGATCCGGACGAGCACGGTCACCGTGTCGTGGCCAACCAACGCGTGCTGCAGGCCGTCAGCGACCCGTTCCTGGGCTGGGTCAGCCACGAGGGACACGCCTTCTACGTGCGGCAGTTCCGCGACCAGAACGTCTCCATCGACACCGAGGCCCTCGACTTCCGTCCGTTCACCGACTATGTGGATGCCTGCGGCATCGTGCTCGCCCGCGCCCACGCGCAGTCGCCCGCGGCACCGTACATCGCCGGATACCTCGGCGGCGGGACCGCGTTCGACTCCGCGGTCGCGGAGTGGGCATCCGCCTACGCCGAGCAGACAGTCGATGATCACAAGACGCTGCGCAAGGCGGTGAAGGCCGGGGAGATCTGACGGGCCGCCCCGCAACCCTCCTGCCGTTGCCCGGCCCCTTCGTCTGCCCGTCAGCTGCGCGCTGCCCTGCCGCGGCCTCCGCCCGTGGCGACAAGCCAGCAACTGCCGCTCTGACCGCGCGAAGGGAGCGCATTCCGGCTTCTCGACCCCACGGCGACAACCCGACCGACCTCGCGGCGACGAGGAGACCGATCCGGCGGCCACAACCCGACCCGACACGGCGGCCACAAGGGGACCAGGGCGGCTCAGCGCCTCCGCCGCTCCCTGACGCGCATGTTCAGCACGATGGGTGTGCCCTCGAAGCCATAGAGCTCGCGCAGGCGTCGCTGGATGTAGCGGCGGTAGCCGGGGTCGAGGAAACCGGTCGTGAACAGCACGAAGGTGGGCGGACGGCTCGACGCCTGCGTGCCGAACAGAATGCGCGGCTGCTTGCCACCACGCACGGGGTGCGGATGCGCGGCCGTCAGCTCGGCGAGGAACGCGTTGAACTTGCCCGTGGGGATCCGGGTGTCCCACGAGTCGAGTGCGGTCTCCAACGCAGGGACGAGCTTCTCGAGGTGACGCCCCGTCCGCGCCGAGATGTTCACCCGCGGTGCCCAGGACACATGCGCTAGATCCTGTTCGATCTCGCGCTCCAGATAGCGCCGGCGGTCGTCATCCAGCAGGTCCCACTTGTTGTAGGCCAGCACGAGCGCGCGACCGCTCTCGAGCACGAGGTCGATGATGCGCACGTCCTGCTCGCTGATCGGCTCGGTCACGTCGAGCACCACGACCGCGACCTCCGCCTTCTCCAACGCCGTGCTGGTGCGGAGCGAGGCGTAGAAGTCCGCCCCTTGCTGCAGGTGGACGCGACGACGGATGCCCGCGGTGTCCACGAACCGCCACACCCGGCCGCCCAGCTCGATCTGCTCGTCCACGGGGTCGCGGGTGGTGCCGGCGAGATCGTCGACGACGACGCGCTCCTGTCCCGCCGCCTTGTTCAGCAGGCTGGACTTTCCGACATTGGGGCGGCCGACGATCGCCACGCGCCGGGGACCACCGACCTCCCGCCGGGCGTGCGCCGACTCCGCGGGCAGCACGGTGAGCACCTCGTCGAGCAGGTCGGCGACGCCGCGCCCGTGCACGGCGCTGACCGGGTGCGGCTCGCCGAGCCCCAACGACCACAGCTCGGCCGCCTGCGGCTCCTGCCTGACGTCGTCCACCTTGTTGGCGACCAGGAAGACCGGCTTCCTGGTGGTCCGCAGCAGCCTCACGACGTGCTCGTCGGTGGAGGTGGGCCCGACGTTCGCGTCCACCACGAACAGCACGACGTCCGCCAGATCGATGGCGACCTCGGCCTGGGCGGCCACGGATGCGTCGATGCCCTTCGCGTCCGGCTCCCACCCGCCGGTGTCCACCAGGCTGAATCGGCGTTCGTTCCACTCCGCCGGATAGGACACCCGGTCGCGCGTGACACCAGGGACGTCCTCGACCACGGCCTCCCGACGCCCCAGAATGCGGTTCACCAGCGCCGACTTGCCGACGTTGGGACGCCCCACGATCGCCACGACGGGCAACGCGGGAAGGTAGTGGATCTCGTCGGGATCCTCCGTGGCGGCCTCCAGGACGTCACGGTCGGACTCGTCGAGCTCGTAGTCCTCCAGCCCCGCGCGCAGTGCCGCCGCGCGCTGGAGGGCGATCCCGTCGTCGACGCTCGCGAGCCGTTCGGCGAGGTCGTCGTCTGCCGCGTCGAAGTCGTCGTCGCCCTCGGGCGGTCTGGTGTCAGGCATCCGTTCCTCCTCGGCTCGCCGCCTCCGCGCCGGCGAAGCCCGCGGCCCGGATCACCTCGATCACGGCGTCGACGGTCTCCTCGAAGTCGAGGTCGGTGGAGTCCACCGTGGTCACGCCGTCTGCTGCGGTCATGAAGTCGACCACCTGGAGGTCGGCGCGATCGCGGGCATCCAGCTGCCGGGCCACGTCCTCCGCGTGCTGGGAGCCCAGCTCGCCCGCGCGGCGGGCGGCACGCACCTCGGGCCCGGCGGTGAGCAGGATGCGCACCGGCGCGTCCGGCGCCACCACCGTCGTGATGTCACGGCCCTCGGCGACGATGCCGTCGCACTGCGTTTCGCGGAGGATGCCACGGAACAGCTCGTTCAGCCGCGAACGCACCTCGGGGACCCGCGCGACCGCGCTCACCCGGGCCGAGACCTCCGGTTCACGGATCGCCGCCGTGACGTCGGTGTCGCCCACGAAGACGAGCTGCCGTCCGGCTTCGGCCTCGGTGCGGTAGTCGAAGTCTGCGGCTGCCTCGACGACGGCGTCCGCGTCCGTCACGTCGATTCCGCGGCTGATCGCGAACCACGTCAGGGCCCGGTACGCCGCGCCCGTGTCGAGGAACGCGAAGCCGAGCCGGGCGGCGACCTCCTTGCTGACGCTGGACTTGCCGCTGCCCGCCGGACCGTCGATGGCCACGACCAGCGGTGCGTCGCCGTGGCGAGGACTGCGGGTCATCCGGCGATCCTCCATCCTCGCGCCGACAGATCGTCGACCGTGCGCGTCTTCGTCTCCGGCAGCACCGCGATCTCTGCGAGCCCGATCTGTGCGCCCGGGGAGTGCTCCAGCCGCAGGTCCTCGATGTTCACGCCGATCTCGCCGAGCTCGGTGAAGAGACGTCCCAGCTCGCCCGGCCGGTCGTCCACCATCACGACGACGCTGGCGAATCGCCGGTCCTGGCCGTGCTTGCCGGGAAGCCCCGCGACGCCGGCGTTGCCCGCCGCGAGCTCCTGCGCGATCGTGCGGCGTGCCCCCGGCGCCTCGACATCGCCCAGGGCGCGCAGCACGTCGTCGAGGTCGTCGCGGAATGCGCGCAGGATCTCCGCAACGGCCGGCGCGTTCGCGGAGAGGATCTGCACCCACAGCTCCGGGTCGCTGGAGGCGATGCGCGTGACATCGCGCACTCCCTGACCGGCCAGGGCGAGCGCCGACGCGGGCGCGCCGTCCAGGCGTTTCGCCATCAGCGAGGAGACCACCTGCGGGGCGTGCGAGACGAGCGCCACCGCGGCGTCGTGCGCCTCCGCGGTGAGCGCGACCGGCGCGGCGTCCAGGTCGAGGGCGAGATGCTCCACGAGCCCCACCCGATCCCGCGCCACCCCGGGCCGCGGGCACACCACCCAAGGGCGGCCGACGAACAGGTCGGCGCGAGCCGAGATCGCGCCGCCGCGCTCGCGCCCGGCCAGCGGGTGCGAGCCGATGTAGCGGGCCAGATCGGGAGAGCCGTGCTCGGCGCCGAGCGCCTCGAGCTCCGACAGCGGTGCGACCTTCACGCTCGCGACGTCCGTGACCGTGGCGCGTGGGTAGGCGTTCAGCTCCGCCGCCACCACCGACGCCGTGGCGTCCGGCGGCACCGCGACGACGATCAGCGCGGGATCGTCGCCCTCGTGCGGGGGCCTGCCCGCGCCGTAGTCGACGGCCAGGTCAAGGCTGGCCCGCGAGGCGTCCGACAGGATCACGTCGACGCCCCTCCTGGTCAGCCCCAGACCGATCGACGCTCCCAGCAGGCCCGTACCCACGACACGGACGCTTCCGCCGACTCGCGCGTCGGGGTTCTGATTCACGTTCGCTCCGATTTCGACCTGGCGAGGGTGAGCACCCGGCCGAGCTCGATCTTAGTCAGCTCACGGGTCGAACCCGACTTCAGCGCCCCCAGGTGCAGCGGACCGAACTGTCGGCGCACGAGCGCGGTCACCTCGTGCCCCACCTCGGCCAGCATGCGTCGCACGATGCGGTTGCGCCCCGAGTGGAGGGTGATCTCCACGATGCTCCGGCCCGCGGAGGACTGCAGCAGCCTCGCCCTGTCCGCCGCGACGGCCCCGTCCTCCAGCTCGATCCCACGGGTGAGCCGCGCGAGCGTGGCGGGGGCGACGGTGCCGCGCACGGTGGCGACATAGGTCTTGGTCACGCCGAACGACGGGTGCGCGAGCACGTTCGCCGTGTCGCCGTCGTTGGTCAGCAGCAGCAGCCCGCTGGTGTCGGCATCCAGTCGTCCCACGCTGAAGAGACGCTCGTCGTAGCGCTGCGTGAACTGCCTGAGGTCGGGACGACCGTGGTCGTCCCGCATCGTGCTGACCACCCCGGTGGGCTTGTTGAGCATGACGTAGCGCTTCGAGGCGTCCAGCTGCACCGCGGTGCCGTCGACCTCCAGCAGGTCGACGGCCGGGTCGATCCGCGAGCCGAGCTCGCGCACGACGACTCCATTGACTCGCACCCGCCCCTCCACGATGAGCTGCTCGCTCACCCGGCGGGATGCCACCCCCGCCGCGGCCATCACCTTCTGCAGCCGCTCTCCGCCGGTCGGCGCCGGTGTGTTCCCCGGCGTCGGGGATGCCGAAGACCGGTCCGTGCGCTCAGCGCACATCGCCGTCGAAGCCTTCTGCGCCGTCGGCCAGCAGCGGTGAGATCGGCGGCAGCTCGTCGATCGCGTTGATGCCCAGCTGCTGCAGCAGGAGATCCGTCGTGCCGTAGTTGATCGCGCCGGTCTCGGCATCCGTGAACAGCTCCGTGATGAGGCCGCGCGCCAGGAGCGTGCGCACGACGGAGTCGACGTTCACCGCACGGATCGACGCGATCGCCCCGCGCGTGATGGGCTGCCGGTAGGCGATCACCGCGAGCGTCTCCAGGGCGGCCTGCGACAGCCTCGCCGGAGCCTGCTCGCTGACGAGCTCCGTCACCAGCCGGTCGTACTCGGGCCTCACGTACAGCCGCCAGCCACCTCCCACCTCGCGCAGCTCGAATCCTCGCACGGGGCCGCCGGTCTTCCCGTCGTAGTCGGCGACGAGCCCGTCGATCGCCTGCCGCACCGCCGCGACGGGGGCGCCGACCGCGGTCGCGATGGTCACCAGCGACAGCGGCTCGTCGGCGACCATGAGCATCGCCTCGATCGCGCGCGGAACGTCGTGGCCGTGCCGTGCCCCGGCGGGGCCGGCGGCCGGGTCCAGGTCGGACGCCTCCGTGCCGATGTTGGCGGTCGCGGCGTGCTCGTCGTGTCGATCATCCATAGTCGGCCCCCAGGTTCGCGAGGTTCTCGTCGGACCAGGCATCCGCCACCCATCTGATGGTGAGCTCACCAAGCGGCTCCAGCTGCTCGAACGCGACGGCCGCGAATCGGTACAGCTCGAGGACCGCCACGAACCGGGCGACGATCACGCCCTTGCGGTCGGCACCCGCGATCAGCTCGCGGAAGGTGCGCGGTGTGCCCCGCCGCAGCTGAGCCACGACGAGCGCGGCCTGCTCCCGCACGCTCACCAGCGGTGCGTGCAGGTGGTCCAGCTCGACGACCGGGACCGCCCTCGGCGCGAACGCGAGCTCGGCCAGGGCGGCGAAGTCGTCGAGGCTGACCGTCCACAGCAGTTCGGGCCCGCGGGAACGGTACTTCTCCTCCAGCCGCACGGACCGCGGATGCCTGGCCCATTCCGCCTCCAGCCGCTCGGCGAACCACGCCGAGGCCTCCTTGAACGCTCGGTACTGCAGCAGCCGGGCGAACAGCAGGTCGCGGGCCTCCAGCAGAGCCACGTCCTCCGCGTCCACGAGCTCGCCCTGTGGCAGCAGCCCGGCCACCTTGAGGTCGAGGAGCGTCGCCGCGACGACCAGGAACTCGCTCGCCTGGTCCAGCTCGTCGGCGGTGTCGATGCCGCGCAGATAGGCGATGAACTCGTCGGTGACCCTGCTGAGGGCCACCTCGGTGATGTCGAGCTCGTGCCTGCCGATCAGGCTGAGCAGGAGGTCGAAGGGACCCTCGAACACCTCGAGGGCGACGGTGAACGACGGCGCGGCGCCGTCGGCCGCGGCGCCCGGCGATGCGCCGACGGCATCCTGCGCTCCGCGACGCGTCGCGCCGTCAGGCGACCGCGCCACGGAACACCAGTTCCCGCGCCAGCTGACGGTAGGCGTCGGCAGCCTGGTGCTCGGGCGCGAACTGGGTGATCGGGGTGGCGGCGACCGTGGCGTCCGGGAACTTGACGGTGCGCGTGATCACGGTCTCGAGCACCTTGTCACCGAACGCGTCGACGACGCGTTCCAGCACCTCACGCGAATGCAGGGTGCGCGAGTCGTACATCGTGGCCAGGATGCCGTCCAGCTCCAACGCGGGGTTGAGGCGCTCCTGCACCTTCTCGATCGTCTCCAGCAACAGCGCGACGCCGCGCAGTGCGAAGAACTCGCACTCCAGGGGGATCAGCACGCCATGGCTGGCGGTCAACGCGTTGACCGTCAGGATGCCCAGTGACGGCTGGCAGTCGATGAGGATCACGTCGTAGTCGCCCGAGATCTTTCGCAGCACCCTGGCGAGCGCCTGTTCCCGTGCCACCTCGTTGACGAGGTGGACCTCGGCGGCCGAGAGGTCGATGTTCGCCGGGATGACGTCGAGTCCCGGCGTGGCCGTGTGCTGGATCGCCTCGGCCGGCTCGTGCGCGTTCGAGAGCAGGAGGTCGTACACCGTGACCGCCTCGTGCGTGGCGACGCCGAGCCCGGCTGACAGCGCGCCCTGGGGGTCGAAGTCGATGGCGAGCACCCTGCGGCCGTACTCGGCGAGCGACGCACCGAGGTTGATGCTCGAGGTGGTCTTGCCCACCCCGCCCTTCTGATTGCAGAGCGCGATCACGCGCGCCGGCCCGTGCGTCGTCAGCTCAGGCGGAGTCGGAAAGCGGCGCAGGGGACGCCCGGTGGGGCCGACACGGCCGACGGCGTCGCCGGCGAGGCCAGGCAGCTCCTGCTCGTCGGCTGGTTTTCGCGCCACGACTCCTCCGCTTCCTGCACTCCCGCTCGCTCGCGCGCTGCGGGATCGCATCAGAGTCTATCGATCATCGTTGCCGTGAACCGGCAGGAGCGCCGCGGTCCCGCCGTGCGACGGCCGGGGGCGCGTCCGGCTCATCGCGCGCGCGGGTGAGCCGTCGTGTACATGTCGCGGAGCGTGTCGGCGGTGACGAGCGTGTAGATCTGGGTGGTGGCGACCGAGGAGTGCCCGAGCAGCTCCTGCACCACCCGCACGTCCGCACCGCCCTCCAGCAGGTGGGTGGCGAAGGAGTGCCGCAGGGTGTGCGGCGACACGGATGCCGTGAGCTGCGCCCGCTGGGCCGCCGCACGGATGACGAGCCACGCGCTCTGCCTGCTCAGCCGCGCGCCGCGGGCGCCGAGGAACAGCGCCGGCGTCGCCGAGCCGCGTGCGGAGTACAGCGGCCGCACCCGCACGAGATACTCGTCGAGCGCGTCTCTCGCGAAACGGCCGAGTGGGACGATGCGCTGCTTGCTGCCCTTCCCGGTCAGCCTGATCACCTCGCGGTCGATCACGTCGTCCACGTTCAGGTCGACCGCTTCCGAGACCCGCGCACCGGTCGCGTACAGCAGCTCGAGCAGAGCCTTGTCGCGCACGCGCGCCGGGTCGTCACCGTCGGTGGCCGCCAGCAGAGCCTCGACCTGGGCGACGCTCAGGGCCTTGGGCAGGCGCATCGGCAGCTTGGGTGGCCGGACGTCGCGCGCCGCGTCCTCCTCGGTCTCGCCCTCGTCGAGCAGGAAGCGGTGCAAGCCGCGCACCGTGGAGAGCATCCGGGCGATGGATGCCGCGCCCAGCCGCTGCGCCGCGTCCTGCTCGCCGCGGGTCGCGAGGTGCCGTGCGTAGTCGTCGACGTCGCGGGGTCCGACCGAGCGCATGTCGTCGACACCGTGACCGGCGAGCCACCTCGTGTAGAGGAGGAGGTCACGCCGGTACGCGGCCACGGTGTTGCGCGAGAGGCCGCGCTCGATTCCGACGTGCCGCAGGTAGGCCTCGACCGCGGCGTCCGGCGTCATCGCACGCGCTCTGCCGGCGGCTCCGGTCCTTCCTGACCGGCGGACCCGTGCGGCTCCAGCGGACGCGTGAGCCACGACCCCCGCTCGAAGGCCTGGTCCGGGACGCCCGAGGGGGCGTAGCCCGTCGCGCGCGAGGCCGCGGCAGCCAGCACGGCGGCGACCAGCGGGGCATTGCGCAGGCGGCGCTCGAGAGCCCCGCGCACGACCTCGTCGAGCGGCACCCACCGCACCTCGATGTCGGCTTCCTCCTCCTCGCGCGGTAACGCCGTCTCGGCGGGGCGGACATCGCGCGCCAGGTACACGCGGATCACCTCGTTGCTGCCGCCCGGCGAGCTGGCCAGGTCGAGGAGGGTGTTCCACCTGCCCGCGACGACGTCGGCCTCCTCGGCGAGCTCGCGCTGGGCGGCCTGCAGCGGCGTCTCCCCCGACATGTCGAGGAGTCCCGCCGGCAGCTCCCAGTCGCGGCATCGGATGGGATGCCGGTACTGCTTTATGAGCAGCACCCGGTCGTCGTCGTCGAGGGCGAGCACGGCAACGGCACCGGTGTGGTCGACGTACTCCCGCACCACGGTCGTCTCGCCGAGGTCGACCGTGTCGCGCCGCACGTCCCACACCCGGCCGCGGAACACGACCTCGGAGCCGATGACGTCGCCGGCGTACGGCTCGTCCGCGAGGTCGTGCACGGGGCGGCGTGCCCTGTCGACGGCGTCCGACCGCAACGGCTCAGGCATCCTCTTTCACCTCGAACAGACGAGTCGACTCCTGCCGATGGAGAGCCGCGGCGATGAGGCCCCGGAACAACGGATGCGCCCGGTTCGGCCGCGACCGCAGCTCCGGGTGCGCCTGCGTGCCCACGTAGAACGGGTGCACGTCGCGCGGCAGCTCCACGTACTCGACGAGGTGGCCGTCGGGCGACGTGCCGGAGAAGACCAGGCCGGCATCGGAGATCCGCTGACGGAAGCTGTTGTTCACCTCGTACCTATGCCGGTGCCGCTCGGTCGCCTCGTCGGCGCCGTACAGCTCCGCCACCAGCGAGCCCGCCAGCAGCCTGGCGGGATACAGTCCGAGCCGCATCGTGCCGCCGAGGTCTCCACCGGCGATGATCTCCACCTGCTCCGCCATCGTGGCGATGACCGGATAGTCGGTGTCGGGGTCGAACTCGCTGGATGACGCCCCGTCCAGCCCGGCCTCGTGACGTGCGTACTCGATGACCATGCACTGCAGCCCGAGGCACAGGCCGAGCGAGGGGATGCCGTTCTCGCGCGCGAACCGCAGCGCGCCGAGTTTGCCCTCGATGCCGCGGATGCCGAACCCGCCGGGCACGCAGATGCCGTCCACGTCGGCGAGCTCGCGCGCGGCGCCCTCCGGGTCCTGACATCCGTCACTGGCGATCCACTTCAGGCTCACCTTCGCACGGTTCGCGAACCCGCCGGCCCGCAGCGCCTCCGTGACGGAGAGATAGGCGTCCGGAAGGTCGACGTACTTGCCGACCAGGCCGATGGTCACCTCGTGCCTCGGCTCGTGCACCACCTTGAGCAGCGCGTCCCAGCTCTCGCGGTCGGGCGCGTCGGCGCGCAGTCCGAGCTGGTCGACGATGTAGTCGTCGAGGCCCTGCTGGTGCAGCATGTTCGGGATGTCGTAGATGCTCGACACGTCAACGGCGTTGACGACGGCCCGCTCGTCGACGTCGCACATCAGGGCGATCTTCTTCTTGTTGCCCTCGGACACCGGTCGATCGCTGCGCAGCACGAGCGCGTCGGGCTGGATTCCGATCGAGCGCAACGCCGCGACGGAGTGCTGGGTGGGCTTGGTCTTCTGCTCGCCGGACGCGTTCATGAACGGCACCAGCGAGACGTGCACGAAGAAGCAGTTCTTGCGGCCGAGCTCGTGGCGCACCTGACGAGCCGACTCGATGAAGGGCTGGGACTCGATGTCACCGACCGTGCCGCCGATCTCGGTGATGATCACGTCGGGCCGTGGGTCGTCCGACGCCTGCAGCCGCATCCTGCGCTTGATCTCATCGGTGATGTGCGGGATGACCTGCACGGTGTCGCCCAGATACTCGCCTCGGCGCTCCATCGCGATGACCTGTGAGTACACCTGACCGGTGGTGACGTTGGCCGCCTGGCTCAGGTTGATGTCGAGGAAGCGCTCGTAATGGCCGATGTCGAGGTCGGTCTCGGCTCCGTCGTCGGTGACGAACACCTCACCGTGCTGGAACGGGTTCATGGTGCCGGGGTCGACGTTGAGGTACGGGTCGAGCTTCTGCATCACCACACGCAGGCCCCGCGACGTGAGCAGGTTGCCGAGGCTGGCGGCCGTCAGCCCCTTCCCCAACGAGGAAACGACACCACCTGTCACGAAGATGTGCTTGGTGGTGCCGTTCGAGGGCCCCGCGTCAGTATTGTCCGCCACGGGCTTTCATCCTATCCCACGCGCTCCCTCGGACGCCGCGCCGCGATGACCGTTCACGCGGCGTCGGCCGGCTTGCGACGCGCCAGCTCGAGGAGCTCTCGCGCGTGCGCCAGTCCGCTCTCGGAGTCCGGCAGCCCGGACAGCAGGCGCGCCATCTCCGCGATGCGGTCGTCGCCGCTGAGCTGGCGCACGCTGGAGGCGGTCACCGATCCGTCGCCGGACTTCACCACCGTGAGGTGGTTGGTGGCGAACGCCGCCACCTGGGCGAGATGGGTGACCACGATCACCTGGGCCGACTCGGCGAGCCTGGCCAGCCTGCGCCCGACCTCGATGGCGGATGCCCCGCCGACGCCGGCGTCGATCTCGTCGAACACGAAGGTGGGGACCGGGTCGCTCGCGGCGAGCACGACCTCGAGGGCGAGCATCACGCGCGAGAGCTCGCCCCCCGACGCTCCCCTGCCGAGCGGGCGTGGCTCCGCGCCGGCGTGCGGGCGCAACAGGATCGACACGGCGTCGCGTCCGGTAGGTCCGTACTCCTCCCGCCGCTGCAGGTCGACCACGATCTCGGAGTCCGGCATGGCGAGCGCCGCGAGCTCGTTCGTGACCTGTGCGGCGAAGGCGTCCGCCGCCCGCGCGCGATGCTCCGTGACGGATGCCGCCAGCCGCTCGACCTCCGCGGCGTCCTCGTCGACGAGCGCGGCGAGCTGGTGAATGCGGTCCTCGTCGCTTTCCAGCTCCGCCAGTCGCCGGCCGCCGGTGGCCGCCCGCTCCATCACCTCGTCGAGCGTCGGCCCGTACCTGCGGGCGAGGGCCGCGAGCTCGGCGCGACGCTCCTGGATCACCTCGAGGTCGTGGGCGCCGTCGGCGTCGAGGGCGGCAAGATACGTCGAGAGCTGCGCCGCGGAATCCTCGACCTGGAACCCGAGCGCCGCCACCGACGCCGCGAGCTCGCGGAGCGCGGGGTCGTGGGCGCCGGCGCGCTCCAGCTCCCGTCGGGCGGTCTCGAAGAGGCCCCGCACGTCGGGGCCCTCGGACTCCTCGGCCGACAGCGCCTCCCGGGCCACCGACGCCGCGACGCGCAGCGACTCCAGGTTCGTCAGGCGCTCCGCCTGCTCGGCGAGCTCCTCGTCCTCGCCGGGTTCCGGCGCAACCGCCTCGATCTCGCCGAGCGCCGCGCGAAGCTCGTCGGCCTCACGAGCCCTGCGGTCGCGCTCCTCCACCAACCGCGCGAGCTCCTCGCGGTTCGCACTCCACCGGCGGAAGGCCCGCCGGTAGTCCTCCAGCGCCTGTTCGAGCGGTGCACCGGCGAACCGGTCGAGCGCCTCGCGCTGCGCGGCCGTGGATCGCAGCCGGACCTGGTCCGACTGTCCATGCACCACCACGAGCCGCTCCGCGAGCTCGGCGAGCACGCTCACGGGGGCGCCACGGCCGCCGACCACGGCACGGCTGCGGCCCTCCGCGGCGACCGACCGGCTCAGGACGAGCTCGCCCACGGATGCGTCGCCGGTGTCGTCGAGGTCGCCCCCGGCGTCGCGCACCCGCGCTGCCACCTCGCCGTCAACGGGAACGCGCCAGCGGCCCTCCACCCACAGCTGGCCGCTGCCTGCGCGCACCACCGCGCTGTCCGCGCGCTGCCCGAGGAGAAGTCCGAGCGCCGTCACGACCATGGTCTTGCCCGCCCCGGTCTCGCCCGTGAGCGCCGTGAACCCTGGGCCCAGGGGCAGGGCCGCGCGCTCGATCACGCCGAGGTCCCGGATGGAGATCTCGTCAATCACGGGCGTTGGGCCCCCGCCATCCGGTGACCGGCAGGTCGAACTTGCGCACGAGCCGATCGGTGAACGGCGCCGTGTGCAGTCGGGCCAGCTTGACCGGCGTGCCGGAGCGCCACACCATCGCCCGCGCCCCGGAGGGTAGGTCGAATGCCCTGCGGCCGTCGCACCACAGGACGGCGGGCGTGTCCGTGCGACGCAGCAGCTCCACCGCCAGGACCGAGTCGGCTGCGACGACGAGCGGACGGGAGAACAGGGCGTGAGCGCTCAGCGGCACGAGCAGCAGCGCATCGAGCGTCGGCCACACGACGGGGCCGCCCGCGGAGAACGAGTACGCCGTCGAGCCGGTGGGCGTGGACATCACCACGCCGTCGCATCCGAAGCTGGACAGCGGGCGCCCGTCGACCTCCACGACAACCTCGATCATCCGCTCGCGGCTGGCCTTCTCGATGCTCGCCTCGTTGAGCGCCCAGCTCTCGTAGACCACCTCGTTGCCGGCCTTCACCCGCACCGAGAGCGTCATGCGCTCCTCTACGGTGTAGTCCTTCGCGAGCGCGCGCGCCACGGCGAGCTCGAGGTCGTCGCGTTCGCTCTCGGCGAGGAAGCCCACGTGGCCGAGGTTCACCCCGAGCAGAGGCACGTCGAATCCGCGCACGGTCTCAGCGGCGCGCAGGATGGTCCCGTCGCCGCCCAGCACGATCACCAGCTCGAGCTGCTCGGGAGTGAGATCGCTGCCGAGCACGGCCAGCGTCGCCAGGTCGGGCGCCGCCTCGATCATGCCAGCGCGCTCGTCCTCCCCGAGCACCGGCACGACGTCGGCCGCGATGAGCTGTCGGCACACCTGGATGCCGGCGAGGAGCGAGTCCCCGCGGCCGGTGTGCGAGACCACGAGGAAGTACCGACCCGGTGCGCCCACGCGTCTCACTCTCCCACCATCGCTGCGATCTCGTCCCCCCATTCTGTCGGATGCCGGCCGGCGCGTGTGCTGAGCCACAACAGGTACTCACGATTGCCGTGGCTGCCGGCGATCGGCGATGGGAGGATGCCCGCGGTGGGAAGGCCGAGCCCCCACGCGGCCTGCATCACCGACGAGACGGCTTTGAGACGCAGGCCGGGATCGAGCACGATGCCCTCGCGGATTGCCTCGCGTCCGACCTCGAACTGCGGCTTGACGAGGAGCACGAACTGCGGATGGCGCCCGGTGGCGGCCACGAGCGGCGGCAGGACGACGCCGAGCGAGATGAAGGAGAGGTCGCCGACGACGACGTCGATGGCGTGGCCGCCGCTGAGCTCGCCGAGCGTGACGGGGTCGAGGTGACGCACGTTGAGGCCCTCCGCGACCGTCACTCGGGGGTCGGTGCGCAGCCGGGGCGCGAGTTGGCCGTGGCCGACGTCGAGTGCGATGACGCGCGCGGCCCCGCGTTCCAGCAGGACCTGTGTGAAGCCGCCGGTGGACGCGCCCACGTCCAGCGCCGTCGCGCCGGAGGGGTCCACCCCGAACCCGTCGAGCCCGGCGATCAGCTTGTGCGCAGCGCGGCCGACGTAGTGGTCGGGCTCGTCGACGGTGATCACGCTGGAGTCCGCGACCCGCGCGGACGCCTTCGACACGCGACGGCCGTCCACCCGCACCGTGCCCTCGGCGATGAGCCGTGCGGCGTGGGTGCGCGACCGGGCCAGACCGCGGGCGGCCACCTCGGCGTCGAGGCGGCGCTCAGACATCCCGCGGGGGCGTCTCCTCGCCCTCGAGCGCCTCCAGGAGCTCGCCGTGGATGCGCAGGTACGCCTCTGCGCGCTCCTCGAGCGGCCGCTCTTCGATGAGGCGCAGGCGGGAGAGCAGTGCGTCCTCCGCCTCGTCGTCGGCCGTGTCCTCCCGTGCAGCGGACGTGTCCTCGGTCCCAGCGCGGTCATGCCGGGCGTCCGCGCCGGCGGCGGCCGCCCGGGAACGGGAGGGAGTGCCGCGCGCGGGATCCTCCGCTGAGGCGCCGTCGAGGTCGTTCAGCATGTCCCCACGCTACCTTCCGGTGGAGGGCGCCGTGGAGGGAGTTCTTTCAGGTGTAGAGCTCCTCGGGCACCTGGAGGGCGTAGATGGGCGTCCCGCTGTTCCAGATCAGCGTGCTGGCGGCCCGGAGCAGGTCGATCCGCCGTTGGCCGCGGGCCACGATGCGCACGGCGTCGCCCTCCAGCCGCACGGATGCGTCGCGCACCTCCACGACGCTTCCCGAGCGTGAGATCCTCGGAGCCGGATACGGCTGGCTCAGCTCGCGCAGGTCCGAGAGCACGTACCGCGGTCGTTCCTCTTCCCCGGCGGCGAGCACCTGTTTGGCCCCATCGATGCCGGTCAGCACGAGCGCGGAGGGGATTCCCGCCCGGTTGGCGCCCAGGATGTCGGTGTCCAGCCGGTCCCCGACGGCCAGCGGAGAGCGTGCGCGGAAGCGTTCCACGGCCAGGTCGTACATGGCCCGTTCGGGCTTCCCCGCCACCGCCGGAAGGCGTCCCACCGCCGTGTGCACGGCCGAGACGAGGGTGCCGTTACCGGGTGCCACGCCGCGGGCCTGCGGAAGCGTCCAGTCCATGTTCGTCGCCACCCAGTGCACGGATTCCTCGGCCAGGGCGAAGGATGCCTCGGCGAGCTGCCGCCACCCCACCTCCGGCGCGAAGCCCTGCACGACCGCCACCGGGCGGTCGTCGGCGGAGCGCGTGATCTCGAATCCGGCCTTGTCGACCTCGGCGACGAGGCCGTCGCCGCCCACGACGAGCACGAGCGATCCCGGCTCGACCAGGCCGGCGAGCAGCCGCACGGCGGCCTGCGGGGAGGTGATGACATCGCCGGCGCTCACGTCGAAGCCCAGTTGCCTGAGGTGACGGGCCACCGACTCGTCGGTGCGAGAGGCGTTGTTGGTCAGGCACCCCACTCGGATGCCGTTGCGCTGCGCCTCGGTGAGCGCCTGCACGGCGTGCGGGATCGGCTCGCTTCCTGCGTAGAGCACACCGTCGAGATCGGTCAGGATCACGTCGACGTCATCCAGCGGCGTCCGTTCCGGTGAGCGGCGGAACGGCCCCCTCCGGCGAGGGTCATTCGCCATCGCGGTCCTCCGCGTCGCGTCCGGCCTTCTCGGCGGGAGCGCCGGTGCCCTCGGCCGAGCCGGCATCGGCGAGCTGCGCGCGCGAGGCCGTCTCGACTTCCGGTGCGTCCACCGCATCGTGGTCGGGTAGGTCCTCCTCGACCACGACCAGCTCCTCGTCCTGCCCGAGCGCGTCACGTGCGCGTTCGGCCAGCGCATGCCAGTCATCCGCCTCTGCCGATCGCCCCAGGTCCTCCAGCACCGTCGCATACGCGTCGAACAGCGCCGGGCTGTACGAGTACGCGCTGCGCCGGTCGAGTTGCGGGATCTCCAGCTCGGCCAACGCCGCCTCGGTCTGCCCGAGATCGAGCCGGGCCCCCGACATGGCGATGGCCAATGCGACCTGCACGTCGGCCGCCAGTCGTGCGCGGTCCACGGACCGGCCCAGCTCGAGCGCACGGTCCGGCCGGCCGACTCCGCGTTCGCTGTCCACCATCAGCGGGAGCTGATCGTCCCTGCCTGAGATGCGCCGGTAGGTGCGCAGCTCTCGCAGCGCCAGGGCGAAGTCGCCGGTCTCGTATGCAGTGAGCGCCAGCGTCTCCCGCACAACGGCGATCCGTCCCGCGCGCCGTGCGGCGGCCAGGGCGTGCCGATGAGCGGCCGCCGGATCGTCCTCGATCAGCCGCGCCGCCATGGCCAGATGGCGCGCGACCTCGTCGGCGTTCTCCTTGCTCAGCGTCTTCAGCTCCACGCGGGCGGACCTCTCCAGGTCGCTCGGCTCTATCCACTCCGGCAGCTCCGGATCGTCGTGACGGGTTCGTCCTCCGGGCGCGGGGCGTTCCACATCGCGCGGACGCGCCGCACGCGGCGCATCCGTCCACGGCGCCCTCCCGGACGCCCCGGCGTCGGAGCGTCCACCGCTGCGTTCCGCCCCGCGCGTGAGCCCGCGCTCTGAGGAAGGGGCTCGTCCGCCGACTCGTCCTTGACGATCGGCGCCCCGGAACGGGGAGTTCCCGCGCCGATCCCGCGTATCGCCGGAACGACGCGGCTCGGCGCGCTGTCCCGCCTGCCGAGCATCGCTCCCGGGCTCGTGTCGGACCGGTCTGCCCCCGCTCGCGGCCGCGCGGCCCGTCGCCGCGCCTCTCGCGCCGCCTGGCGCCGCGGGACTGCGCCGCTGCGGGGAACGCTCTCGAGCGCCCCCGGGCTCGCCACGACGCGCACGAGCACCGCCGCCTCGCTCATCCCGCCGCCCGTCGGCGTCCCCTCGGGGAGACCGCCTCTCGCCGCGAGGCGGCAGCCCCCGCTGGTCTCCACCTTCGCCGCCCGCGCCGCGGCCTCGACGCCCCTCTCGATCCCCACGCTCGGCACGTTCCGTGCGATCTCGACGCTCAGCACGTTCGTCACGTTCCGCGCGATCCCGACGTCGCCCGCGTCCGTCACGCTCCGCGCGATCCCGGGCATCGCCGCCTGCAAGGCGATCTCGGCTCTCGTCGCGCCCCTTGCGATCACGGCTATCGTCTTGCGCCATTCTCCGAATCCCTCCCGAACCCGCATCGCGACTCCGCGAGAACTCGGCGACGCGTTAACGCAAAGTGGCCACCCATCACTGGGTGGCCACTTCACAAAGAAGTCCGGCGGTGTCCTACTCTCCCACAGGGTCCCCCCTGCAGTACCATCGGCGCTGAGAGTCTTAGCTTCCGGGTTCGGAATGTGACCGGGCGTTTCCCTCTCGCTATGGCCGCCGAAACACTATTGATGTATCAAAGTGAACGAGCAACCTACCCCTCGATAATCTCGGGGAGCGGTTGCGGTTCTCGACCGTACATCGAGAACCACTCAGTGGACGCGAACATCAGGCCTCCCATACCAGCCTTACAACATGTATGAGAGT
>JAATFB010000048.1 GCA_015655415.1 Actinomycetales bacterium | reverse complement strand
CTCGAGAGCGCGCGCGTGGTCGTAGGACTCGAGGGCCTTCGTCGCCTCCTCGGCCACCTCCGCGAGGCGAGCCAGCATGCTGTGATCGAGCGCATCGGTGACGGCGCCCTCGGCGGCGGGGAACCCGAGGATGAACTTCGCAGCGTTAAGCACCTTGATGGCGAGGCGGCGACCGATCTTGACCTGGGTCGGATTCTGCGGGTCGAACGCGGAGTCGCTGCCGAGCCGGCTCGATGCGGCCCAATAGCGCACGGCATCTGAGCCGAAGCGTTCGAGGATGTCGGCCGGAGTGACGACGTTGCCCTTGGACTTCGACATCTTCTTGCGGTCCGGGTCGACGATGAAGCCGGAGATCGCGGCGTGCCGCCACGGCGACACGCCCTCTTCCAGCTGTGAGCGCAGCAGCGTGGAGAACAGCCACGTGCGGATGATGTCCTGCCCCTGCGGGCGCAGGTCATACGGGAACACCGCCTCGAACAGGGCCGGGTCGCGCTCCCAGCCGCCCACGATCTGCGGGGTCAGCGACGACGTAGCCCACGTGTCCAGGATGTCCGACTCGCCCACGAAACCGCCTGGACGGCCGCGCTGCGACTCGTCGTATCCGGGCGCGGTGTCGATGGTCGGATCGACCGGGAGCTGCGTACGACTCGGCAGGATCGGGGAGTCGTAGACGGGCTCCCCATCGGGTCCCACCGGGTACCACACCGGGATCGGCACGCCGAAGAAGCGCTGACGGGACACCAGCCAGTCGCCGGAGAGGCCGCCGACCCAGTTCTCGTACCGGACCCGCATGAAGTCCGGATGCCAGTCGAGCTCACGGCCGAGTTCGATCAGTCGTTCCGCGAGGCGCTCGTCGCGCGCCCCGTTGGAGACGTACCACTGCCGCGTGGAGACGATCTCGAGCGGACGATCGCCCTTCTCGTAGAACTTCACCGGGTGAGTGATGGGCTTGGGGTCCTCCAGCAGGTCGCCGGACGCCTTCAGCAGCTCCACCATCGTCTGCCTCGCCGAGAAGACCGTCTTGCCGGCGAGCTGCGAGTAGGCGTCCCTCGCCTGCGGCGTGGCGATCGCCTCGGGGGGCTCCGTCATGATCCGGCCGTCGAGCCCGAGGACCGGACGCATTGGCAGGTCGAGCTCGCGCCACCAGGTCACGTCGGTGACGTCGCCGAACGTGCAGACCATGGCGATGCCGGTGCCCTTGTCGGGCTCGGCGAGGTGATGCGCGAGCACCGGAACCTCGACGCCGAAGACCGGTGTGCGCACCGTCGTGCCGAACAACGCCTTGTAGCGCTCGTCGCTGGGATGCGCCACCAGGGCGACGCACGCGGGGAGCAGCTCCGGTCGCGTCGTGGCGATCACGACGGGTCCCTCGTCGCCATGGAACGCGATGGTGTGGAGGGCGCCGGGCTGGTCGCGGTCCTCGAGCTCCGCCTGCGCCACGGCGCTGCGGAACGACACGTCCCACAGCGTGGGAGCCATCGCCTGATAGGCCTCGCCGCGTTCGACGTTGCGCAGGAAGGCGAGCTGGGAGACGAACAGCGACTCGTCGCCGATCGTGCGGTACGTCTGCCGCCAGTCCACCGAGAGTCCGAGCCCGCGCCACAGTGCCTCGAAGTGCTTCTCGTCCTCGACCGTGAGTGCCGCGCACAGCTCGATGAAGTTGCGTCGCGAGATCGGCCGCTGGTCGGCGGCGCGAGAGCTCTTGCCTTCACCGCCGGCATAGGGAGGCACGAAGTCGGGATCGTACGGCAGCGATGGATCGCAGCGGACTCCGTAGTAGTTCTGCACGCGTCGTTCCGTCGGCAGGCCGTTGTCGTCCCAGCCCATCGGATAGAAGACGTGCCTGCCGCGCATGCGCTGGAACCGCGCCTGGATGTCAGTGTGCGTGTAGCTGAAGACATGCCCGATGTGCAGCGCTCCCGACGCCGTGGGCGGCGGGGTGTCGATGGAGTAGATGGCGGTGCGACCGGCGGCGAGTGCGGCATCCCGATCGAAGTGATAGGTGCGCTCGGCCTGCCACCTCTCGTCCCACGTGCGCTCGAGACCCTCGAGGGCCGGCTTGTCGGGGATCCGGCCGAGGGGGGTGCTCGTGGCTGCTTCGTCCGGGCTCGCGGCGTCGGTCATGACGGATCTTTCCTGATATGTGCGGCACCGTGTCAGCGGGTGCCTGAGTGTGAGGCGTCGGACGAGTCTACCAAGGCGTGGGGCGGCGTCGTCTCGTCAGCCTCTGTCGTGCGATGGAGGCGGCATCACTCGGCCTCCACGAGGGAGCGGGCAGCCCGTTCCGACTCCAGCACCTCTGCGGCGTCCCGCTCCGCCTCGTGTCGTCTGCTTGCGATCGACGCGGCGGCGATGGCGGCCACCAGGGTCACCGCCGAGAGGATGCCCAGCACGACACCCGGATGCCACCACGCGTTGTGCGTGGCAGCGCCGAGCGCCTCGGTGGTGACCGGGATCAGGCCGGAGAGCGCGGCGGCGACGGCGTAGGCGATCGAGAGCGCGCTGTATCTGATGGATCGGCCGAAGATGTCGGCCATCAGACCGCCGAGTCCAGCCCAGCTGAGGGTGGGGAAGATGCCGCCCACGATCATCGTGCCGACCAGGATGGGGAAGGTCGCGAACTGCAGCAGATAGTACATCGGGAACGCGATGAGGAGAGTGGTGAGCGCACCGATCCACACCACCCGCGCCGAGCCGATGCGGGTGGCGAGCACACCGAACAGCGGGATGGTCACCAGCTGCAGCAGACTGCCGATCGTGGTCGCGGCGAACACCTGCGTGTAGTCGAAGCCGAGCGCCGCCACGCCGTAGTTCGTCGTGTAGGTGTTCATCAGGGAGTACGAGCCGATTCCCAGCAGCGCCGATCCGACGGCGACGATGAGCGCGACGGGCTGCCTGCGGAACGCGTCGAGGACGGGCGCCCGGTCTCGGCTGCGCCGCTGGAGAAGCCCCTTGAACACGGGCGTCTCGTCGATGGAGAGCCGCAGGTAGAGCGAGACGGCCAGCAGCGGAAGGGCGAGCAGGAACGGGATCCGCCAGCCCCACGACACCATGTCGGCGTGGCTGAGCGCTGCGCTGAGCCAGAGGAAGAGCACCGACGTGACGATCGTGCCGATCGGCGAGCCCAGTTGCGGGATCGCGGCATAGAATCCGCGCCGCCTGGCCGTTGAGTGCTCGACGCCGACCAGGATCGAGCCACCCCACTCGCCGCCCAGCGAGATGCCCTGCACGACGCGCAGCGCGACCAGCAGGACGGGCGCGGCGACGCCGATGGTGGCGTATCCGGGGAGCACGCCGATCAACGCGGTGGAGACGCCCATGATGCCGATCGTCCAGATCAGCGTCGCGCGCCGGCCGATGCGGTCGCCGAGATGCCCGAAGACGATGGCGCCGATCGGTCGCACGAAGTACGAGGTGGCGAGCGTGAGGAACGCGGCGAGCGTGCCCGCCACCCGGTCCTGGTTCGGGAAGAACACGGAGGCGCTGAAGAGCGCGCTGAAGTAGCTGAAGACGTAGAAGTCGTACGACTCCAGCGAGGTCCCGACGAGCGAGGCGAGGGTCACCCGCCACGCGTTGCGGTCGGCGAGTCGAGCGGGGGTTGTGGATTCTGTCACGGGCAACAAGTGTGGCGGCTGTCGACGCCATGGGGGTGGATGTTTCCTCCGGCGTTGCGCTGCCCCGATTGTGGACCGGGTCGATCGCGGCGGCATCGCGGCGTGTCGTGGGCCGTGCACCAGGACCCCGGAATCTGTAGAATGGCGGTCAACGACTGCGATCCGGCCATCACCGGGGAGTCTCCGGAAGAACCGCGTTCCGGCACCGCACGAGGCCTTCGCCGACGCGGCCGGGCGGACGCTCAGTAGAACCGGACGGGAGGGCCCGTCACAGCCCAAGACAAGAGGTCGCGCCCGCGCCGAAGACGCCGGTGCGCGGCAAACGGGGTGGTACCGCGTTCCCGGCACAGTGCTTCCGAGCACGAGGCCGGCAGCGTCCTCGTGCAGAAGTCCTCGCCTGCCAGGAGAAGCATGCCGTACCCGAAGCCCGACCCGAACAGCTCAGCGGACGCCGTCGTGCCGAGCCGGTCCGTCACCCCGTCGCCGCGATTCCCGGAGATCGAGGAGCAGATCCTCGCCTTCTGGAAGAGGGACGACACGTTCCGCGCGTCCGTCGAGCAGCGCGATGGCGCGCAGGAATGGGTCTTCTACGACGGTCCGCCGTTCGCGAACGGTCTGCCGCACTACGGCCACCTGCTGACCGGGTACGCGAAGGACGTCTTCCCGCGCTTCCAGACGATGCGCGGCAAGCAGGTGCACCGGCGGTTCGGCTGGGACACCCACGGCCTGCCGGCGGAGCTGGAGGCCGAACGCCAGCTCGGCATCACGGACAAGAGCCAGATCGAGCAGATGGGCATCGCCGCGTTCAACGAGGCTGCGCGTGAGTCCGTGCTCAAGTACACCCGGGAGTGGCGGGAGTACGTCACCCGCCAGGCGCGCTGGGTGGACTTCGACCACGACTACAAGACACTCGACATCACCTACATGGAGTCGGTGATCTGGGCGTTCAAGCAGTTGTACGACAAGGGTCTGGCGTACGAGGGCTACCGGGTGCTGCCGTACTGCTGGCGGGATCAGACGCCGCTGTCGAACCACGAGCTGCGCATGGACGACGACGTCTACAAGATGCGCCAGGACCAGACCGTGACGGTCACGTTCCCGTTGGTGGGGGAGAAGGCGGAGTCGCTCGGCCTCACCGCGGTGCGCGCGCTGGCGTGGACCACCACACCCTGGACCCTGCCCACCAATCTCGCCCTCGCCGTGGGCCCCGGCATCACGTACGCGGTCGTCCCCGCCGGACCGAACGGCACATCCGACGCGGAGGTGGAACGCGAGGACGACAGGCGGTCGCAGGCAGCGGCGGAGGTGCTCGGCGCCGAGTACCTTCTCGCCCTCGACCTGGTCGGCTCGTACGCGAAAGACCTCGGCTACGACTCCGCCGAGGCCGCCAGGGCCGCCGTCACCCGCACGATCACCGGATCGGAGCTCGCCGGCGTGCGATACGACCGGCTCTGGGACTACTACGCGGATGCCGCCCGCTACGGCACGCAGAACGCCTGGCAGATCCTGGCGGACGACTACGTCTCCACGGACGAGGGCACCGGCATCGTGCATCAGGCCCCGGCCTACGGCGAGGACGACCAGCGTGTCTGCCAGGCGGCCGGGATTCCCGTCGTGATCTCCATCGATGAGGGGGGACGTTTCCTGCCCGAAGTGGCCGACGTCGCAGGGCTGCAGGTGTTCGAGGCGAACAGGCCGCTCACGCAGGCGCTGAAGGGGATGGGGCGCCTGCTTCGCCAGGCGTCCTACGAGCACAGCTATCCGCATTGCTGGCGCTGTCGCAATCCGCTCATCTACAAGGCGGTCTCGAGCTGGTTCGTCCGCGTCTCCCGGTTCCGTGACCGCATGGTCGAGCTCAACCAGCAGATCGAGTGGGTGCCCGAGAACGTCAAGGACGGCCAGTTCGGCAAGTGGATCGCCGGCGCCCGCGACTGGTCGATCAGCCGCAACCGATACTTCGGCTCGCCCATCCCGGTGTGGAAGAGCGACGATCCGTCGTACCCACGGGTCGACGTCTACGGCTCGCTGGAGGAGCTGGAGCGTGACTTCGGACGGCTGCCGAGGAACGCCGAGGGTCAGCCCGACCTGCACCGCCCCTATGTGGACGAGCTCACCCGACCGAACCCCGACGACCCGAGCGGGCGCTCGAGAATGCGGCGCATCCCGGACGTGCTCGACGTGTGGTTCGACTCGGGATCGATGCCGTACGCGCAGGTGCACTACCCGTTCGAGAACCGTGACTGGTTCGACACGCACAATCCCGCGGACTTCATCGTGGAGTACATCGGCCAGACCCGCGGCTGGTTCTACCTGCTGCACGTGCTGGCCACGGCGCTGTTCGACCGTCCGGCGTTCACGAGCGTGATCAGCCACGGGATCGTGCTCGGCAGGGACGGGCAGAAGATGTCGAAGTCGCTGCGAAACTACCCCGACGTGGCCGAGGTGTTCGACCGTGACGGGTCGGACGCCATGCGCTGGTTCCTCATGTCGTCCTCCGTGCTTCGCGGCGGCAACCTCGTCGTCACCGAGGAAGGCATCCGCCAGGGCGTGCGGGAGGCGCTTCTGCCGTTGTGGAGCACGTGGTACTTCTTCTCGCTGTACGCCAACGCCTGCGGCTACGAGGCCCGGCGTCGCATCGACTCCTCCGACGTGCTCGACCGCTACCTGCTCGCGAAGACCCGCGAGCTCGTCGACACCGTCACGACGGACCTGGAGAACCTGGACTCGACCCTCGCCTCCGCGAAGATCCGCGACTTTGCCGACGTGCTGACGAACTGGTACGTGCGTCGCTCTCGCGACAGGTTCTGGGAGGGCGTCACCCCCGACGGCGGCAACTCCGAGGCGTTCGACACGCTGTACACGGTGCTGGAGACGCTGTGCCGTGTGGCAGCGCCGCTGCTCCCGCTGGTCACCGAGCGGATCTGGAAGGACCTGACCGGCGGGCGCAGCGTGCACCTGACCGACTGGCCGCAGGCATCCGAGTTCCCGGCCGATGCCGCACTCGTGGCGGCGATGGACCGGGTGCGCCAGGTCAGCTCGGTCGCGCTCTCACTGCGCAAGTCCGCCGGCCTCAGGGTGCGCCTGCCGCTCGCCGAGCTCACCGTTGTGGCCGACGGTGCGGCGGCCCTGGCGCCGTTCGAGGACATCCTGCGGGATGAGCTCAACGTGAAGGCGGTGCGGCTCGTCGAGCTGAGTGAGCAGAGCCCGGCCGAGTACGGCGTGAGCAAGCGGCTGACCGTGAACGCGCGCGCGGCCGGCCCCCGCCTGGGCAGAGACGTGCAGACCGCGATCCGTGGAGCTCGGGAAGGCGACTGGACCGAGGTCGACGGTGTCGTGACGGCCGGCGGCGTGCCACTGCAGACGGGCGAGTACGAGCTCGTGCTGGAGGCGGCGGACGCCGCCGAGACCGGCAGGGCCATCGCGCTGCTTCCGGGGGCGGGATTCGTGCTGCTGGACATCACGACGACGCCCGAGCTGGAGGCCGAGGGCCTCGCTCGCGATGTCGTGCGTGTCGTGCAGGAGCACCGCAAGCGCGCGGGCCTGGACGTGAGCGACCGCATCCGGCTCCGGCTCGTGCTCGACCGGGTGGGCGTCGACGCGGTGCGGGAGCACGCCGATCTGGTCAGCGCAGAGACGCTCGCGGTGGAACTCGACGTGGACGTCGACGACGCGGTCGCGGATGCCGAGGGGGCCTCGCCCGTCGGGGCCGGCTCGGCGCTGCTCGTCGGCCTGGAGAAGGTGCGATGACGGACGACGCCATGCACGACGACTTCCGCGAGGCGGCCGACGCCGTCTACGACACGCTGCTGGCGAGGCTCGGCGAGGGAGCCCCGCGGCCCCGGCTCGCGCCCACGCGTCGCGCCGTCGAGCTGCTCGGTGACCCGCAGCGCGCGTACCCGATCATCCACGTCACTGGGACCAACGGCAAGACGTCCACAAGTCGCATCATCGAGAGCATCCTGCGCGCTTACGGGCTGCGCGTCGGGCTGTTCACGAGCCCGCACCTGGTGCGGTTCAACGAACGCTTCACGATCGACGGCGAGCCGATCAGCGACGAGGCGCTCGCACGGAACTGGGACGACATCGCCCCTTACGTGCAGATGACGGATGCGGAGCTGGAGGCCGCAGGAGATCAGCGGCTGACGTTCTTCGAGGTGGCGACGGTGCTCGCCTTCGCCTGCTTCGCCGACGCGCCCGTCGATGTGGCGGTCATCGAGGTCGGCATGGGCGGGGAGTGGGACTCCACCAACGTCGGCGACGGACGCGTGGCGGTCTTCACGCCGATCTCGCTCGACCACACCGAACGTCTGGGCACCACGATCGCGGAGATCGCGCGCACGAAGAGCGGCATCATCAAGCCGTCGGCGAGCGTCGTCAGCGCAGCTCAGCCGCCCGACGCCGTGCGGGAGCTGCGACGGGCCGCCGAGCTGCGTGAGGCGTCCATCCTGTTCCAGCCCGACGACTTCGACGTGCAGCGGGACGCGGTCGCGGTCGGCGGCCAGCTGGTCACCATCCGCGGCCGCGCCGCCACCTATGGCGACCTGTTCCTGCCTCTGTACGGCAGACACCAGGCGCAGAACGCCGCGGTGGCGGTCGCGGCCGTCGAGGCGTTCCTCGGCGACGGCAAGGAGGCGCTGCGGCAACCATTGCTCGAGGAGGCTTTCGCGACCGTCACCTCACCCGGTCGGCTGCAGCTCGTCGGCACCGAGCCGACCGTGTTGGTGGATGCCGCGCACAATCCCGCCGGTGCGCTCACGCTGGCCCGCGCACTGCCCGAGTTCTTCGACTTCGGGCAGATCGCGTTCGTGATCGGCATCCTGCGCGACAAGGACGCCCGGGGCATCGTGGATGCGCTCGCGCCCCTGGCCGCCCGCATCTTCGTCACGCAGTCGCACTCGGAACGTTCGACCGCGTCGGATGAGCTGGCGGACCATGTGGCGGAGTGGACGCATGAGCACGCCGAGGCCCACCAGGACCTGCTCGACGCGATCGAGTCGGCCCGGGCGTGGGCGGCTGAGGATCCCCGTCGTGCGGTGGTCGTGACCGGCTCGATCGCGTTGATCGGCGAGACGCTGGCGCTGGCGCAGGAGCGCGACTGGAAGGCGGCCGCAGAATGACCGCTGCCGCGTCCCGCCTGCGGGCGGACGGACTCCGATGAGCGGGCAGGGTCCGCTGGGCGGTCACCGGCCTCGCGAACGCTCGGCGCAGGAGAGCCTGGGGTCCATCGTCCTCGGCTTCGAGGTTGTCGTGGTGTTCCTGGGCGCGCTGGTCGTGTTCGGGTTGCATGCCCTTCCGCCTCTGCAGGCGCTCGGCGGCGGCGCCCTGCTGGTGGTCCTGATGGTCATCGCAGTGCCATTGCTGCGATTCCGCATCGGCTACTGGCTGGGCTGGCTCGTGCAGCTGGTGGTCGTGGCGTCGGGACTCCTCGTCGGCGTGCTCTTCATCGTCGGCGCGATCTTCGCCGCGATCTGGGGCTACGCCATGATCGCCGGGGCCCGCCTCGACCGGCGCAACGCGGAGATCCGTGCGGCCGCGGAGGAACTGCCCCACATCGTCGAATCGACCCACAAGGAGAACGAATGACCACCATCGAAGAGACCCTCGTGCTCGTCAAGCCGGACGGCGTGGCGCGCGGACTGACCGGGGAGATCCTCCGTCGCATCGAGGCCAAGGGCTACGCGCTGGTCGACATCAAGCTGGTCGAGGCCGACCGCGCGCTGCTCGCGCAGCACTACGCGGAGCATGAGGGCAAGCCGTTCTACGAGCCGCTCGTCGAGTTCATGGAATCCGGCCCGATCGTCGCGATCCGGGTCGCGGGCAACAAGGTGATCGAGGGCTTCCGATCGCTGGCCGGCGCCACCGATCCCACCGCGGCGGCGCCGGGAACGATCCGTGGCGACCTTGCCCGGGACTGGGGCCTGCCGGTGCAGCAGAACCTCGTGCACGGATCCGACTCCCCGGAGAGCGCCGCGCGCGAGCTCGCCCTGTGGTTCTAGCCCCGGGAGGGGCAGGTGCCTCTGGCCCTCCGGCAGACGCGGGCGATCGTCTCAGCGGAACGCGTTCGGGATCCACTGCACCTGCACCTGCGCGAACGCCGCCACCACGGCGTAGCTGATCAGGGTGATCAACGGAATCCAGCCGTATGCGGCGCCGAAGAAGGAACGCACCCGATCACTGGTGGGGATGTTGCCCTCTTTGAGGTTGTAGAACGTCACCGTCCAGAAGGTCGGAATCGTCACCACCCACGTGATCATGCAGTACGGGCACAGCACGTACAGGCTGTAGAGGCTCGAATAGATAAGGAAGACCACGAGCACCAGAGCGCCCAGCACGCCGAGGTTGAACAGCATCCAGTACCAGCGGCGGAACCGTGCCCCGGCCAGGATCCCGACCCCCACCGCAATCGGGGCGACCCAGCAGGCCAGACCGATGATCGGGTTGGGAAACCCGAGGATGGAGCCCTGCCACGATGCGAGGTTCTTCGCGCAGCCGACGAGGGGATTGATGTTGCAGGTCAGGTGCGCGTTCGGATGCTCCAGCACCGCGAACTTGTCCAGCGTGAGCGCGAACGCGGCCAGCCACCCGACGATGCCGGCGACGATGAGGAAGATCGCGAGCCCCAGCGGGCGCCTCGTTTCGGTGGGAGAGTCGAGCGACACCATCGCATTATCTCAGAGCGACACGCGAACCCCCCCGAGCGCCTGGGAGGGCGGCCAGGTCCTCCGTGCGATAATGGGTGGCAGTCACCCGGGCGTGGATCCGGGTGACATCGAAGAAGCTTTTCGGGAGCCACCGTGTGGCACCCGAGGCCGGGCCGCGCGCGGCCCGGAGGAGACAGCAGACAGACAGCTGCGGACACAGACAAGGGGAAGGGCGAACGGAAGCGGGAATAGCGATGTCGGTCGCACGACCGGCGGATCCGCGCGGCGGATCGGCCGGGACCGACGACACAGCGGTATCACGAAGAGCCGCGTCCATCGTCTTCCCTCTCGTACGCCGAACCCAGGATTGGCGGATGTGCGCCTCGCGCGCCCTCCGCGTGAGCACAGCCGTACGGGGCGCGCGCGTGCGCCCGGCGGCCGAGGAGTGCGCCAGCGATGGTGGAGAACGAGCAGAATGCATGGGACGGATCAGGGGCGGGAAACGCGGATGGCGGTTCGCAGCGTAGGCGCGGACGTCTCTTCGGAGGTCGCCGGGTAGGCCGCAAGGCGGAGTCGCTGGCGGGCGACTCCCAGCCGCGACATCCGCAGCAGCCGACGGCGACGGACGGCGCGCCCCACGAAGCAGGCGAGTCGTCGGGTGCTGAGGCCGGGACACCGGTGGAGAAGACCGCGACCGACACTTCGTCCGACGAGACTTCAGCCGGCACCCCGGCCGAGGAGACCGTGGACCGACCGGAGACGGTCGACGCGGATTCCGCGCAGCAGGCGGCACATGCGACCGAGGCGACCGCGTCCCTCGATCCAGGGCGGGAGGTCGCCGCGAGCACCTGGTCGGCGCGGGCCCCGGGGCTTCCCAGCACGGCGCTGCTCTTCCAGGCGCCGCCTGCGCTTCCGCCTGTGCCCGACGACGCGGGCGAGGACGTGCCGGAGCACTATGACGAGGGCGGCTCGGCGCGTCGTCGGACGCGGCGGCGCGGAGCGCCCTCCGAGTCGGCGCGCGACGAAGAGCCCCGGCGGCAGCGGGAGCCCGAGCTCATCACCGAGCCGCAGAAGGTCAAAGGTTCCACCCGGCTGGAGGCGAAGAAGCAGCGGCGCCGCGATGGACGGGATGCCGGCCGTCGTCGCCCGGTGATCACCGAGGCCGAGTTCCTCGCCCGGCGCGAGTCCGTCGACCGCCAGATGGTCGTGCGCTCAAAGGGCGGCCGCATCCAGATCGGCGTGCTCGAAGACGGAGTGCTGGTGGAGCACTACGTCGCCAGGTCGCAGGAGGCGTCCCTGATCGGCAACGTGTACCTGGGACGGGTGCAGAACGTGCTGCCGAGCATGGAGGCAGCCTTCGTCGACATCGGTCGCGGCCGCAACGCAGTGCTGTACTCCGGCGAGGTCGACTGGGAGGCCGCCGAGACCGGCAACCAGCCGCGGCGGATCGAGCTCGCGTTGAAGCCCGGCGACACGGTCCTGGTCCAGGTCACGAAGGATCCGGTGGGCCACAAGGGCGCCCGGCTCACGAGCCAGGTCAGCCTGCCGGGAAGGTACCTGGTCTACGTCCCCAACGGCTCGATGAACGGCATCAGCCGCAAGCTGCCCGACACGGAGCGCTCCCGGCTGAAGAGGATCCTCAAGGAGGTGCTGCCCGAGAACACCGGCGTCATCGTGCGCACGGCGGCCGAGGGCGCGACGCAGGAGCAGCTCACCGTCGACGTGAACCGCCTCACCGCGCAGTGGGAGGACATCTCCAAGCAGGCGGCCACGGTGCAGGCGCCCGCGCTGCTGCACAGCGAACCCGACCTCCTGATCAAGATCGTGCGGGACGTCTTCAACGAGGACTTCCAGAAGATGGTGATCGCCGGCGACGACGCGAGGCAGACCATCGAGAGCTATCTTCGGCAGGTCGCGCCGGACCTGCTGGACCGGGTCGAGCCCTACGAGGGCTCGCGTGACGCGTTCGACGAGTACCGCATCACCGAGCAGATCGAGAAGGCGCTGGACCGCAAGGTGTGGCTGCCCTCAGGCGGGTCGCTGGTGATCGACCGCACCGAGGCCATGACGGTGATCGACGTGAACACGGGCAAGTTCGTCGGATCCGGCGGCAACCTGGAAGAGACGGTCACGAAGAACAACCTCGAGGCCGCCGAGGAGATCGTGCGTCAGCTGAGGCTGCGCGACATCGGCGGCATCATCGTGGTCGACTTCATCGACATGGTGCTCGAGTCCAACCGTGACCTCGTGCTTCGCAGGCTGGTCGAGTGCCTCTCGCGTGACCGGACGAAGCATCAGGTGGCCGAGGTGACCTCTCTCGGGCTGGTGCAGATGACCCGCAAGAAGCTCGGCCTCGGCCTGCTCGAGACGTTCAGCGAGCCGTGCGAAGTGTGCGCGGGCCGCGGCGTGATCGTGCATCACGATCCGGTCGCCCGGCATCGCGTGCCCCTGGCCCCCGAGCGTCGCCGCGGGGGCAAGGGAGGCGGAGCCGGCGGCTCGTCGGGCTCGACGACGTCCGGCGGGCATCACGGCACCCACGCCATCACGGATGACGCGAAGAACGCGCTCGCGCACATCGCGGCGAGCACGCTCCATGTGCACCACGAGCCCTCCTCCGGTGCGGGGACGAGGGAGGAGGATTCTCCCGACCGGCGCCCGGCCGCCGGAGACGAGGCCGAGGGGCCAGCGGGCCAGGCTCAGCAGACGGGCATCGACGCCGACGTCGCGCCGAATGCGCCGCGCGGTCGCCGGGGTGCCCGTGGGGGCGGGGCTCGTGCCCGCGACACCGCGGAGGCGCCGGCGGCCGTCGCTCCGGCCGCGGCCGAGGCGAGCGCTGTCGACGGACGTGCGGGGGCGGACGGGTCCGCTCCGGTCGCCGAGACGCCCGCGGACGCCACGTCACCTGAGCCCTCCGATGCGGCCGGGCCGTCGGATGAGACGGGCGCGACGCTGTCCATCCTCGACATCCCCCTCGCGGTCCGACCCGAACCCAAGCCACGGGTGGATCGGGTCCAGGCGCAGGAGATCCTCGGATCGGTGCTCGACGCATTGCCGGAGCCGAAGCGGCCCGGGCAGGGGCGCTCGCGTCGGCGGGTGAGCACTGCCGGCCTGACCGGCGGCACGCTTGCCCCTCGCCGTGACGATTCGTAGCTGTCGGGCGACGGCGTGTCAGCGCGAGCGGCGTTGCGCCGCGGTGACCCGCAGCCCGCTGGCGCGCAGGCGAACGACGAGCTCGTGGCTCGTGACCGGCTGTGCGCCAGCAGCGATCAGCCGAGCATGGTCGCGCGCCGGCACGTCGTAGTGGTCCAGGTCGAACGCGCGTTCGGAGACGCCATGGGCCCGGGCGAAGGCGTGCAGTTCCGCCAGCGATTCGTCGCTGATCAGGTGGGCCCAGAGCGTGCCGTGGTTCGGCCACATCGGGATGTCGATCAGCACGGCCATGGGGGCGAGTCTACGGCCTGCTGGTTTGACCGCCTCGGAGGGCTCGGGTAGGATGGAGCGTTGGTGCGCGCCGACTTATCGCGGTCGACACCCTTTCGTTTTCTGGCTCGAGCCCTTCTCCCACGTGGGGACGTGACCAGCGAAGATCAACGTCAGCCCTGGGGCCGGATCGGTCCCTCATCAGATAGGTATGAGTAGTGGTTTACGCAGTTGTGCGCGCCGGCGGTCGGCAGGAGAAGGTCGAGGTCGGCACCATCGTCACGATGGATCGAGTGAAGGCCGGCGAGAGCGGCACCATCGAGCTTCCGGCAGTGCTCCTCGTCGACGGTGACAAGGTCACCAGCGACGCGAAGGCGCTGGCGAAGGTGAAGGTCACGGCCGAGGTGCTTGGTGACCTCCGCGGCCCGAAGATCGTCATCCAGAAGTTCAAGAACAAGACCGGCTACAAGAAGCGCCAGGGGCACCGTCAGGACCT
>JAATFB010000005.1 GCA_015655415.1 Actinomycetales bacterium | reverse complement strand
CTCGGCTCGACGATGAACATCGTGTGCTGGGAGTTCATCGGCTACAACATGATCATCCTGTACGCGGCGCTCCGCGCGGTGCCAGAGGAGATCTACGAGGCTGCCGAGATCGACGGCGCGGGGCAATTCCGCGTGGCGTGGAGCATCAAGCTCCCTGCGATCCGTCAGGCTTTGCTGCTCACCGTCATCTTCTCGATCATCGGGTCGTTCCAGCTCTTCAACGAGCCCAACCTCCTGGCCAACATCGCTCCGAACTCGATCGGCACGGACTTCACGCCGAACCTCTACGCGTACAACGTGGCGTTCCGCAATCAGGAGATCAACTACGCCGCGGCGTTGGCGTTCCTGCTCGGGATCGTCATCATGATTGTCTCGTTCGTCGTACAGACCGCTGCCACCAGGGCGGAGCGTCGGGCATGAGTGCGGCAGGAGTCGCGCGCACAGCCGCTCCTCGTTCTTCGGGGGAGCCTCGCGCCCGGCGCAAGCGCAGGCCGCTCGAGCGGCACCGGCGCAAGAGCACTCTGCTGACCGTCTTCGTATGGATCTCGCTGGTGTATTTCCTCGTCCCGCTCCTGTGGCTGTTCATCTCGACCACGAAGGACAACTCCGACCTGTTCAGCACCTTCGGGCTGTGGTTCGGCAACTCGTTCCAGTTCTTCGCAAACTTCGCCCACCTGTTCACGTTTCAGGGCGGTGTGTTTTGGCAGTGGGCGCTGAATACGGTCATCTATGCGGTAGTGAGCTCCGTGGGCGCGACGGCTCTGGCGACCGCCTGCGGATACGCTCTCGCGAAGTATCGCTTCCGCGGGCGCAGCGCCGTGTTCTCAGTGATCATCGGCTCGATCATGGTTCCGCTCACGGCGCTTGCCATTCCGACCTATCTGCTGTTTGCGGCCGCGAATCTCACCGACTCGATGTGGGCGATCATCCTGCCGTCCCTTGTGAGCCCCTTCGGCGTGTACCTCATGCGCGTTTATGCCGTGGATGCGGTGGACGACAGCCTTCTGGAGGCGGCGCGGATCGATGGCGCGGGGGAGTACCGCATCTTCGCCACCATCGGTGTGCGCCTCCTCGGCCCCGGCATCGTCACGGTGCTGCTGTTTCAGCTGGTCGCGACGTGGAACAACTACTTCCTGCCGCTGATCATGCTCAATACGCCGTCGCTGTTCCCCGTCACCGTTGGGCTGGCGCAATGGCAGGCCACGGCCTCTGCGGGCGGGGGCGCCCAGGTGTTGTTCTCGACCGTTCTGACCGGTGCGTTCGTGTCGATCATTCCGCTGATCGTCGCTTTCCTCTTCCTGCAGCGGTACTGGCAATCCGGTATCGCCTCGGGGAGCGTGAAGGGGTGACTTGGTTCCATCCGATGCGGTGCCGCGTCGAGACCAGCAGTGATCGCGCTCTCGCAGCAGCAACAGCAGGATGCCTGCTGTTGCCGGCTGCATCTGCTGTTTTCAGAGGCCGGCCGGGGCTGGGTTGGGGTGGGGCTGTGGCCGGGGCGGGAGCAGGGACAGGGACAGGGACAGGGCTAGGGCTAGGGCCGGGGCCAGGGACAGGGCCGGGGCTAGGGCTAGGGCTAGGGCTAGGGTGATTCGACATGGGGCGGAGCGTGGGCGTACGGGACGTCGCCGCCCTCGCCGGCGTGTCGCCGCAGACGGTGTCGCGCGTGCTCAACGAGCATCCCAGCGTCCGCGACGAGACCAGGCGGCGAGTTCGGGACGCCATGCTCACGCTCGGATACCGCGTCAACAACGCTGCGCGAACCCTCGGCACCAGCCGCACGCGCACCCTGGGCGTGATCGCGTCGAATGCGGCGCTGTTCGGTCCGTCGATGGGCGTGGTGGCGCTCGAGGCCGCGGCACGCGCCGCCGGCCGCTGGGTGACCACCGCCTATGCCGACGCCGAGGATGAGGCTTCGATAGAGGCCTCCCTGGAACACCTCCTCGCGCAGGGCGTCGACGGCGTCGTCATGGTGGTGCCCCGGGTGCGGTCCGTCGCACGCCTTGCCCGGATGCATCCCGATGCGAGCATCCTGGCGCTACCGTCGGATGGCGGTGCTCGGCAGGAGACCGCCGCGGCGCTCGTTGTGGAGCATCTCGTGGGGCTCGGACACCGCCGGATCGCGCGCGTCGGCGGTCCGGCGGACTGGCTCGAGGAGGCGGCACGGGCGCGGGGCTTCGAGCACGCGCTGAGTGCCGCAGGGCTGGCGCCGGCCGCGCACTGGCGCGGCGACTGGTCCGCGGCGTCGGGAGCGCGTCTCGCCGCGGAGGTCGCCGCCGGAGTGCGATCGGGCCGGCTGACGGCCGTGGCCCTGGCCAACGACCAGATGGCGCTCGGGCTCGTCTCGGCGCTGGCGGCGGAGAGCATCCGGGTTCCCGGGGACGTCTCGGTCGTCGGGTTCGACGACAACACGGACTCGGCGTACTACCTGCCTGCGCTCACCACCGTGCGGGTGGACGTGGACGGCGAGGCGCGGCGAACGGTCGCCAGGGCGCTCGGGCTGCAGACGACGGATGCCGTCGTTGATCCGGTCGTCGTCGTGCGTGACTCCACAGCACGGGCCTCTCGAGGCCCGGCACGCCGGATCCGGTGATCGAGTCGGCGCCATCGGGTGAGGGCCGCCACCACCAGGCGCGGTTGATGCGGCGCCACCGGGTGAGGGGCGGCCACCGCAGGAGGCCGCAGCCTGCTGACGAGACGTCGCCTCTTGGGGACGAGGCTCTCGCGCAGCGCACATTGTGACCGGTAACATGGGTCGCACGATACAGATGGAGGCACCGTGGCGGACACGACTGCAGACCTCGAGGCGGCCATCGCCCGCACGCGTGAGGAGGTCGCATCCCTGCACGCGGAGCTGGTGCGGTACGGGCTCGTGGTGTGGACCGGCGGCAACGTCTCCGGCCGAGTGCCCGGTGCGGACCTCTTCGTGATCAAGCCCTCCGGCGTCGCGTACGACGACCTCACGCCGGAGAACCTGATCCTCTGCGACCTGGACGGCAACACCGTGCCGAACACCCCCGGCAGTGACCGCGCGCCCTCCAGTGACACGGCCGCGCATGCATACGTGTACCGGCATATGCCGGAGGTGGGCGGTGTGGTGCACACGCACTCGACCTATGCGGTGGCGTGGGCCGCGCGCGGCGAGGAGATCCCGTGCGTGATCACCGCGATGGCCGACGAGTTCGGCGGCCCGATCCCCGTCGGGCCGTTCGCGATCATCGGCGACGACTCGATCGGCCGCGGGATCGTCGAGACCCTGCGCGGACATCGCAGTCGGGCGGTGCTGATGCGCCATCACGGCCCCTTCACGATAGGGGTGAGCGCCAGGGACGCCGTCAAGGCCGCGGTCATGGTGGAGGACGTCGCCCGCACCGTGCACATCGCGAGCCAGGGCGGAGCGCTGGAGCCGATTCCCCAGGAGGCGGTCGACCGCCTCTACGACCGGTATCAGAACGTGTACGGTCAGCCGACCGACCCGCGCAGGAATCCGGCGTGAGCGCCGTGGAGCACCAGGCGGCGATCGCCGAGACGGTCGGCTCCGGGCGTGCCGTGCTCGGCATCGAGCTGGGCTCGACCCGCATCAAGGCGTGCCTGATCGGGGACGATCCCTCCGTCGTCATCGCCGCGGGCAGCCACTCGTGGGAGAACGAGTTCGTCGACCGCATGTGGACCTACGCGCTCGAGGACGTCTGGGCCGGCATCCGGGCCGCCTACGCCGACCTCGCCGCCGACGTTCGTCGCCGCTACGGCGTGCCGCTGACCTCGCTGCGTGCCATGGGAGTGTCGGCCATGATGCACGGCTACCTGCCATTCGACTCCGATGGCGACCCTCTCGTGCCCTTCCGCACGTGGCGCAACACCACGACAGGACCCGCCGCGGCCAGGCTGAGCGAGCTGTTCGGCGTGAACATCCCCCTGCGCTGGTCGGCCGCCCACCTGTACCAGGCCGTGCTCGACGAGGAGCCGCATGTTTCGCGGGTGGCGTTCCTCACCACGCTCGCCGGCTACGTGCACTGGCGGCTGACGGGACGGAAGGTGCTGGGGGTGGGCGACGCCTCCGGCATGTTCCCGATCGATCCCGCCACCGGCGACTACGACCGCGAGCTCCTGCGCCGCTTCGACGCGTTGGTCGCGGGGACGGGGGTCAGGCTCGCCGACTCGCTCCCGGAGGTGCTGGTCGCCGGGCAGCCGGCCGGCGAGCTCACCGAGGAAGGGGCCGAGCTGCTGGACCCCACCGGTTCGCTGCGGTCAGGAATCCCGCTGTGCCCGCCCGAGGGAGACGCCGGCACGGGCATGGTCGCCACGAACGCCGTCGCGCCCCGCACCGGCAACGTGAGCGCGGGCACGAGCGTCTTCGCGATGGTGGTTCTGGAGCATCCGCTGGAGAGGCCGCACGAGGAGCTCGACATCGTCACGACGCCAGCGGGCGACCTCGTGGCGATGGTGCACTGCAACAACGGCGCCAGCGAACTGGCCGAGTGGGCGGGTCTGTTCGGCCGGTTCGCACAGCTGGCCGGCGCGTCCGTGGAACCGGACGCCGTGTTCGAGCTCCTGTTCCGTGAGGCACTGACGGCAGAGGCGGACGCCGGCGGCCTGCTCGCCTACAACTACCTCGCCGGAGAGCCCGTCACCCGCACCGCGGAGGGGCGGCCGCTGTTCGTGCGCACCCCGGACAGCCGGTTCACGCTCGGCAACCTGGTGCGCGCGCAGCTCTACGGCGTGTTCGGCACGCTGGCGCTCGGCATGCGAGTGCTCGCCGATGACGGCGTGGAGCTGGACCGGATGCTCGCCCACGGCGGCGTCTTCCGCACCGCGAGCGTCGCCCAGCGCTTCCTCGCGGCCGCGCTCGACGCCCCGGTCGCCGTGGGGGAGACCGCCGGAGAGGGCGGCGCCTGGGGAATCGCGGTGCTCGCCGACTACCTGGGCGAGACGTCCGCGGGCCAGCGCCTCTCGCTCGCCGAGCACCTGGATAAGCGGGTCTTCGCCCGTGCTCGCGTGCACGTTGCCGATCCGGACCCGGACGACGTCGCGGGCTTCGCGGCCTTTCTCGACCGCTACGCGGCCGGCCTCGCCGTGGAGCGCGCGGCGATCGACGTGCTGTAGCGACGACCACTCACATACCGAAGACGCATACAAGGAACGGCTCATGACTCGCACGCCCCTCACCACCTCGCTCGACCGATACGAGGTCTGGTTCCTGACCGGCAGCCAGCACCTGTACGGTCCCGAGACGCTCGCCCAGGTCGCCGACCAGTCGCAGGCCATCGCCCGGCAGCTCGGAGTGTCCCGCGACCTGCCGGTGCGCGTGGTGTGGAAACCCGTGCTGACCGGGTCGGACGAGATCCGCCGCGCGATGCTCGAGGCGAACTCGGACGACTCGGTGATCGGGGTGATCGCGTGGATGCACACGTTCAGTCCGGCGAAGATGTGGATCGCAGGCCTGGACTCGCTGCAGAAGCCGCTGCTGCACCTGCACACCCAGGCGAACGTCGGGCTGCCGTGGGCCGAGATCGACTTCGACTTCATGAACCTGAACCAGGCGGCGCACGGCGACCGCGAGTTCGGATACATCCAGAGTCGGCTCGGCACTTCGCGCACCACGGTCGTCGGGCATGTCAGCGATCCTGAGGTGAGCGGGCGGGTCGGCACGTGGGCGCGCGCGGCCGCCGGGTTCGCGGCATCCCGTTCGCTCAGGCTGGCGCGCTTCGGCGACAACATGCGATTCGTGGCCGTGACCGAGGGTGACAAGACCGAGGCCGAGCACGTGTTCGGGGTGCAGGTGAACACGTGGGGCGTGAACGAGCTCGCGGACGCCGTGAGCCGGGCGTCCGACGTCGAGATCGACGCGCTCGTGGCCGAGTACGAGGACCTCTACGACGTCGTTCCCGAGCTGCGGCGCGGGGGAGAGCGGCACCAGTCGCTGCGCGACGGCGCCGCCATCGAGCTGGGGCTGCGATCGTTCCTCGAGGAGGGCGGCTTCGGGGCGTTCACCACCAACTTCGAGGATCTCGGCGCCCTGCGACAGCTTCCCGGGCTGGCCGTTCAGCGGCTGATGGCCGAGGGCTACGGCTTCGGGGCGGAGGGCGACTGGAAGACGGCGATGCTCGTGCGCGTCGCGAACGTGATGGGCGCCGGGCTTCCCGGCGGAGCGTCCCTCATGGAGGACTACACCTATGACCTCACGCCCGGGCGGGAGCGGATCCTCGGAGCGCACATGCTCGAGGTGAGCCCCTCGCTGACCACGTCGAAGCCACGGCTGGAGATCCACCCGCTGGGCATCGGCGGCAAGGACGACCCGGTGCGCCTGGTGTTCGACGCGGATGCCGGGCCCGCCGTGGTCGTCGCGCTCGCCGACCTGCGAGACCGTTTTCGTCTCACCGCGAACGTCGTGCACGTGGTGCCCCCAGCCGAGCCGCTGGCCAAACTGCCCGTCGGGCGTGCCGTGTGGATTCCCGAGCCCGACCTCCGCACGTCGGCGTGGGCGTGGCTGCAGGCGGGCGCGGCACATCACACCGTGATGACGACCGCCGTCGGGATCGAGGCGTGGGAGGACTTCGCGCGCATGGCGGACACCGAGCTGGTGATCATCGACGCCAAGACGCGTCAGCGGGAGTTCGAACAGCGGCTGCGGTGGAGCGCCGCGTACTGGCGACTGCAGCGAGGGATCTGAGCGCGGCTCGGGGTCCGCGACCGCCGGGGGTTCGCGACCGCTCGAGCCGCCGACACCCCGGTAAGGGCGGGCCGGGTTGACGCCGCATCTAAACCGGTTTAGGGTGAGAGCCGTTGTTGTCCTAAACCGGTTTAGAGTTCGCGTCAGCAAAGGTGCTCGATGGATCAGAAGATCACGATCGACGACGTCGCGAAGAGGGCGGGCGTCAGCAAGGGCCTCGTGTCGCTGGCGCTCAACGATCGCCCTGGCGTCTCGGCCGAGGCGAAACAGCGCATCCTGCGAGTCGCGGACGAGCTCGGCTGGCACCCCGATCCGGCAGCGAGGGGCCTGAGCACCAGACGGGCATACGCTCTCGGGCTGATCGTGCGCAGAAGCCCGCACGTGATCGAGGTGGATCCCTTCTTCGCCGCGTTCATGGCCGGAGCGGAGGCGGTCCTCGCCGAGCACGGTCAGGTGCTCGTGCTCAGCGTCGTCGCCGACGTCGATGCCGAGCTCCAGGCCTATCGGCGTCTCAGCGCCGAGCGGCGGGTCGACGGATTCTTCGTGACGGACCTGCTCGAGAACGACCACCGGATCGATGCGCTGGGCGACATCGGCAAGCCCGCCGTCGTGCTCGGCCGCCCCGATAACACCCACGGCATGCCGGTGATCTCCCGCGACTACAGCGCCGGAATCTCGCAGCTCGTGGCTCACCTCGTCGATCTCGGCCATCGCCGGATCGCGCATGTGACGGGGAACGTCGCGATGCAGCACGCGCGGATCCGCCTGGACCGGTTCCTCGCGGAGTGCGACGCGCGGGGCATGGAGCCGATCGTCGCCGAGGCGGACTTCTCGCCCGAGCAGGGCGCCGTCGCGACCCAGGCGCTTCTCGACGGCCGCAACCCGCCCACCGCGATCATCTACGGCAACGACCCGATGGCGATCGCCGGCATGGCGGTCGCGCACGAGCGCGGCCTGTCCCTTCCCGCTGATCTGTCGATCGCCGGGATGGACGGCTCCGACATCGGCGGCTGGGTCTATCCGACCCTCACGACGCTCGACAACGACCCGGCGGGCTGGGGACGCGCGGCGGCCGAGACCCTCGTGCGCCTCATCGAGGACGGCGCGGCTCCTGACGTCACGCTCCCCGACGCCGAGCTCATCCGCCGGGCATCCACGGCCGCGCCGGCGCAGCCGGGCGAGCGCCGAACGCCGCGCGGAGGCGGCGACACGCAGCAACACGCAACAACCGACACCAAGGAGACATGAGAATGCAACGACGCACGAAGATCGCCACGGTTGCGGCCCTGGCGATGGCCGCCCTGACGCTGACCGGATGCTCTGGCGGCTCGGGCAGCGGCTCCGACGCCACGAAGTCGCACGGCCCGATCAAGATCTGGTACTCGAACAACGCGCAGGAGATCCAGTGGGGCAAGGCCGTCGTCGCCTCCTGGAACAAGAGCCATCCCGACGAGAAGGTCACGGGCCAGGAGGTGCCGGCGGGCAAGACGACCGAGGAGGTCATCGGGGCCGCGATCACGGCCGGCACCACCCCGTGCCTGGTGTACAACAACCTTCCGGCGGCCACCGGCCAGTTCCAGAAGCAGGGCGGCCTGGTGGATCTCTCGAAGTTCCCGGGCGCGAACAGCTACATCGAGTCGCGCAGCGGCGCATCCGCGAAGCAGTACAAGTCCAGCGACGGTGACTTCTACCAGATGCCGTGGAAGGCCAACCCCGTCATGATCTTCTACAACAAGGACATGTTCCAGAAGGCCGGGCTCGACCCGGACCAGCCCAAGCTGAGCACTTACTCCGACTTCCTCGCCACGGCGAAGCAGCTGACCTCCAGCGGCGCGGCACAGTACGCGATCTACCCGGCGCCGACGAGCGAGTTCTTCCAGCCCAACTTCGACTTCCTGCCGCTCTACGCGGCCGAGTCGAAGGGCAAGTCGATCATCGAGGACGGCAAGGCCACCGTCGACGACCAGGCAGGCTACGACGTGGCCTCGTTCTGGAAGACGATCTACGCCGAGGGCCTCGCGGGCAAGGAGCAGTCGCAGAACGACGCCTTCGCGACCGGCAAGTCGGCCATGGCCATCGTCGGTCCCTGGGCGGTGCCGGTCTACAAGAAGATCAACAGGGGCTCGGTGCCGGTGCCGACCAAGAACGGCATGAGCGCAGCCCAGACGTACACGTTCCCGGACGCCAAGAACATCGGCATGTACACGTCGTGCAAGAACCAGGGGACGGCGTGGGACTTCCTGAAGTACTCCACCAGCAAGGCGCAGGACCAGAGGCTGCTCGAGATCACGGGGCAGATGCCGATCCGCACCGATCTGCAGAAGACCTTCCCCGACTTCTTCCAGAAGAACCCGGCGTACAAGCAGTTCGCCGATCAGACGGACCGCACGGTCGACGACCCGACCGGCCCCAACACGATCGCGGTGCTGCAGGACTTCCGGGACTTCTATGAGAAGGCCGTGATCTCTGGACAGGGCGACCTGAAGTCGCAGCTCGCCGCGGCGGCGAAGACGATGACCACGGACTGGGCGAAGAAGTAGCCATGTCCACCTCCACGTCCGTGGCGGGAACCCGGCTCGGGGCCGGACGGCGTGCGAGCGCCGCCGGCCCCGGCCGCCCGCCGTCGAAGCATCCGCTGCGCGTGCGCGTATTCGGACGCCATCCCTACGGCGGCCTGTTCGCGGTCCCGTACCTCGTGTTCGTCATCGGCGTCTTCGCCTACCCGCTGGTGTTCGCCGTCTACATGTCATTCTTCGACTATTTCTTCGCGGCACCGGGCGCGCAGGTCGACAGGCCGTTCGTCGGGCTCGACAACTACGTGCAGGTCTTCACCGATCCGGCCGTGCTGCAGTCGTTCGCGAATGTCGGCGTGTTCCTGATCATCAACGTGCCGCTGACCGTCCTGCTCTCGATCGTGCTGGCGACCGCGCTGAACAGGGTGGTCCACGCGCGAGTGTTCCTGCGCGTCAGCTATTACGTGCCCTACGTCACGGCGAGCGTCGCCGTGATCGCCGTGTGGCTGTTCCTGTTCAACAGCGACGGACTGGTGAACAACATCCTGGGGCCGCTGGCTCCGAACCCGTCGTGGCTGATCAACCCCGCGCTCGCCATGCCGACCGTCGCCCTCTACGTCACCTGGAAGCAGCTCGGCTTCTTCATACTGCTCTACCTGGCCGCGCTGCAGAACGTGCCCGACGAGCTCTACGAGTCGGCCGCGACCGACGGGGCGGGCAAGATCCGCTCGTTCTTCTCGGTGACGGTGCCTGGCGTTCGGCCGGCAACGGTCCTCGTGCTCCTGCTGTCGACGATCGTGGGGGCGAACCTCTTCACCGAGCCGTATCTGCTGACGGGCGGCGGCGGCCCCAACGGGGCATCCACCTCGCCCGTGTTCGTGATGTACCAGCAGGGCATCGAGCAGGGGCATCCCGGCTTCGCGGCGGCCATCGGCATCGTGCTGGTGATCGTGGTGCTCGTGATCGCGTTCCTGGAGAACCGGTTCGGGGAGGGGAGGGACTGATGGCCAGCACATCCGCACACGGATCGGCGCCGACGCGGATCCGACCCAGCGCCCGGTCGCGACGGCCGCACCGAGGCATCGAGCTCAGCCGCGGGCAGGCGATCCTACGGGGAGTGGTCTTGACGATCGGCGCGATCGTCTTCCTCTTCCCGTTCTATTACATGCTCGTCGGATCTCTGCAGAGAGAACCGGATCCGAGCGTCGCAGGGGCGTTCCCCAACCCGGCGAACCTCACGATCGACAACTACGTCGCCATCAACGGCCGGATCAACCTCATCGAAGGCCTCGTGAACTCGGGAATCTTCACCGGCGGGGTGCTGCTGTGCACCGTGGTCTTCGGGCTGCTGGCCGGCTATGCGCTGGCGATGCTGCAGTGGCGCGGCCGCGGTGCGACGTTCGCCCTCGCCCTGCTCGTGCAGGTGGTCCCGTTCCAGCTGCTGATCATCCCGCTCTACGTGCTGATCGCGCGCAACTACGGGCTGGCCGACAACTATCTCGGCATGATCCTGCCGTTCGCCATCAACTCGACGGCCGTGATCATCTTCCGGCAGTACTTCCTCCAGCTGCCCAAGGAGCTCTTCGACGCGGCGCGGGTGGACGGCGCGGGAGAGCTGCGCCTGCTGTGGAGCGTCGCCCTGCCGCTGGTGCGCCCGGCTCTGGTCACGGCGGTGCTTCTGACCTTCATCGGACCCTGGAACGAGTTCCTGTGGCCGTTCCTCATCACCAAGGACGCCTCGATGCAGCCGCTTGCCGTGTCGCTGGCGAACTACATCAGCAACGTCGCCTCCTCGACCGCCAACCCGTTCGGGGCGATCCTCGCCGGAGCGGTCGTGCTGGCCGCGCCGGTCGTCGTGCTGTTCATCATCGGTCAGCGGTATTTCACAGCGACCGATCTCGGATCATCGGTGAAGGGATAGGCGTGCGCACGATCTCGAAAGATGCTCTTCGCGAGTCGTACCGGCGTGCCGTGGAACATGACGATGCCCGCACCGCGGCTCTCACCGTCGCCCAGTTCTCGTATCCCGCTGCCTTTGGCGACGCGCCCGAGTGGATGCTCGGACCGTTCGAGCGGGCCGACGAGCTGACGTTCCGCCCGGAGGGGCAGTGGCCGGATCCGACCGGCGTGGGCTGGACGTCGTCCTCGATCTTCAACCCGACGCTGATGGAACGGGAGGGACGCCTGCACCTCTTCTATCGGGCCTCTCCGCGCAAGGAATCGCTCGCCAGCCGGATCGGTCACGCCGTCTACACGCCGGGTGAGGGGTGGCGGGACGATCCGGCGAATCCGATCGTGTATCCCACGGAGGACGACGAGCTGTGGGGTTGCGAGGACCCCAAGGTGTACGAGGCCGACGGCCGGTACGTGCTCTTCTACAACGGCATCTGGCCGGCGGTCGGCACCAGTGAGGCGGAGCTCTACCCGTCGCCGGGATGGCCGCTGTGCGAGGTGGGATGCGACATCCGCATGGCCGTCTCCGATGATCTCCTGCACTGGGAGAAGAAGGGGCTCGCCGTTCCCCACGAGATCTCCCGGCTCTGGGCCAAGGGGGCGGTGATCGCCACCGACGGCAGCGGCCGTGCGGTCCGGTTCGGCGCGCACTACCTGATGTTCCTCTCGGAGGGGTGTGACGGCGAGCTCACGGTCGGCCGCTCGAGGGACCTGCTCTCCTGGGAGTTCGAGCCGATCCCGTACCTCGACGTCTCCGCCTGGGGGAGTCTCCACGAGGTCGCGTGTGCGGTGGTGGTGGGCGACCGGCTCATCCT
>JAATFB010000072.1 GCA_015655415.1 Actinomycetales bacterium | reverse complement strand
GCTGCCGCAGCTGCGGCAGCGATGGTGCGTCTTCTCATTGGTCTCTCTTCATCTGCCTGCCCGCACATATGACTGCGGGAGGGGTGTCGGATGCGTGCGCTTCGGGCCGTGCGCGCGCGCCGACGGGCGCCGTCGCACCTTGGTGCGGCGGTCGTGTCATTCCGCGGCGGCGCTGTGATCAGCCCGCGAGCACGACCGGCGGCCCACGGTGGCGAAGGGCGCCGAGGGCTCGTGCCGGCGGTGCGAGGGTCACCGGGCGCGTGTGCACCGGCACGCGCACGGGGTCCGGCACCGCGACGGGTGTCAGGCGGGCGATCGCGGTGACCAGGAGCGTGGCGAGGCAGGCGATGGCGTGCAGCGTGCGCTCGCCGCGGCGCAGCGCGAACAGCGTGACGAGGGCGGCGGCCGCGTGCGCCAGGTACATCGATGTCGTGTCGTGGTGCATCGCCACCGCGTGGCCCCCGAGGAGCTCGACGTGTTCGCCGGGGTGCACGTGACCCGCCGGTGCGCGCAGCGCCGTGCCGGTGGCATCCCTGCCCAGCCCGAAGAGGAGGTGCAGCAGCAGCTGACTCGCGCCGACGGATGCCGCCTGCCGCCACAACCGGATGCGCCGCCCGGCCAGCGCCACGCAGATCGGGACCGCGAACGCGAGAGAGAGCGCGACCGCCAGCGGCGACGGCAGGCCGCCGCCGGCGGCATCGTGGAAGAGTGCTGCGACGAACACCGCGAATGCCTCGGCCGCGGTGCCGCGGACCGTGCGGATGCCGCGTGCGGTCATGACGTTCCCCGATGTGAGTGGATGCGATCCAGGGTAGTCGAGGCCACGGCACGTGCGGCGGGGTCGCGGTGGCGGGATCCGGGTGGTTCGAGTCGGTGCGCCGCCGCGGCCACCGTGTCGCACGTCGTCGCTACGCTGGGTCGATGACCATGCCGGACACGTCCCGTGCCGGAGCGCTGGATGCGCCGGACTGGGACCCCGACGCCCTCGTGCCGCCGGATGACGAGTACGGCCCGGAGGAGCCGCGCGATCTCGGCCGCGCCTCGGCTGGGTCCGCGTCGGCACGGGGCGCCCACGACGACGGCCTCGAGCTGGAGCGGGCGTCCGTTCGCCGGATGGTCGGTGCCGACCCGCTCGAGGTGCTCCGCACGGTGTGGGGCTACGACGGCTTCCGCGGCGATCAGGCCGCGATAGTCGACCGCTTGATCTCCGGCGGTGACGCCGTGGTGCTCATGCCCACCGGCGGCGGCAAGAGCCTCTGCTACCAGGTGCCGTCCATCGTGCGCGAGGGCACCGGCGTGGTGATCTCACCCCTCATCGCGCTCATGCACGACCAGGTCGACGCGCTGCGTGCGGTCGGTGTGCGTGCCGCGTACCTGAACTCCACGCAGGATGCCGCACAGCGGGCGTCCGTCGAGCGCGCCTACCTGCGCGGCGAGCTCGACCTGCTGTACGTGGCGCCGGAGCGGCTGTCGTCGGAGCAGACGAGACAGCTCCTCGCGCGCGGGCGGATCGCCCTGTTCGCCATCGACGAGGCGCACTGCGTGTCGCAGTGGGGGCACGACTTCCGTCCCGACTACCTGGGGCTCTCCGAGCTCGCGGAGCGGTGGCCGGGAGTCCCGCGGGTCGCGTTGACCGCGACGGCCACCGAGGCCACCCACCGGGAGATCACGGAGCGCCTTGGGCTGCAGGAGGCCCAGCACTTCGTCGCGAGCTTCGATCGGCCGAACATCCAGTACCGCATCGTGGAGAAGAGCGACGTGCGCCGGCAGCTCGTGTCGTTCATCGCGAACGAGTTCGGCGGCGACCCGGCGGCCGGAGAGGGCCCCGCCTCCGGCATCGTGTACGCGCTCAGCCGCAAGACGGTGGAGCAGACCGCCGAGCACCTCCGCCAGAACGGCATCGACGCGATCCCGTACCACGCCGGTCTGGATGCGGCCACCCGGCAGCGCGCGCAGTCACGCTTCCTGCGCGAGGATGGCGTGGTCATCGTTGCGACGATCGCGTTCGGCATGGGAATCGACAAGCCGGACGTGCGCTTCGTCGCGCACGTCGACCTGCCGAAGTCGGTCGAGGGCTACTACCAGGAGACCGGTCGTGCCGGGCGCGACGGAGAGCCGGCAGTGGCCTGGCTGGCGTACGGTCTGCAGGACGTGGTGCAGCAGCGCCGCATGATCGAGCAGTCGCCCGGCGACCTCGCGCACCGCCGCCGCCTCTCCGCCCATCTGGATGCCATGCTCGCGCTGTGCGAGACCGTGCAGTGCCGGCGGCAGAACCTCCTCCAGTACTTCGGGCAGGCATCGCAGCCATGCGGCAACTGCGACACCTGCCTCGTCCCGCCGCAGACCTGGGACGGCACGATCGCGGCGCAGAAGCTGCTGTCCACGGTCGTGCGGCTGAGGCGGGAGCGCAATCAGCGGTTCGGGGCCGGGCACCTCATCGACATCCTGCGCGGCAAGCGCACGCCCCGTGTCGAGCAGCACGGCCACGACACGCTCAGCACGTGGGGCATCGGGGGAGACCTCAGCGAACAGCAGTGGCGGGGCGTCGTCCGGCAGCTCCTCGCCCAGGGACTGCTCGCGGTGAACGACGACGGGTATGGCACTCTGGCCATCACGCGGGCCAGTGCCGAGGTGCTCAACGGGTCCCGGCAGGTGCTGCTGCGTCAGCAGGCGGAACGCCCCACCCGGCAGGGCGCGGCGAGGACGGGCACCGCCCAGCTGCCGGCGGCCGCTCATCCGCTCTTCGAGGCACTGCGTGCCTGGCGTGCGGAGCAGGCGAGACGCCAGGGTGTGCCGGCCTACATCGTGTTCGGCGACGCCACGCTGCGGGCGGTCGCGTCGGTCAGGCCGGGCACGCTCGACGAGCTCGCGGGCATCAGCGGCGTCGGCGCGAAGAAGCTCGAGACGTACGGCGAGCAGCTGCTCGAGGTGGTCGCAGCGACCCCGGCGCTCGAGTAGCGCCTTCGAGGCGCGGCCATCGTGGGTTGAGGAGCGTCGCGAAGCGACGCCACGACCGTGGGTTGAGGAGCGTCGCGAAGCGACGCTACGACCGTGGGTTGAGGAGCGTCGCGAAGCGACGCGTCTCGAAACCCGCGCCGCAAAAATGCCGGGCGGGTTTCGAGACGCGCGCCTTCGGCGTGCTCCTCAACCCGCGAAGGGTGCGCCGTTTCATCCTCCGCGAGCCGGCCCACGCCCGAGGGCCCCGACGTGACGCTGGCCGGTGCCGCTCAGCCCGCTGCAATCGGCTCGGCAGTGAGAGCAAGCTCTCACCGCTCTCGCCTCAATTGCGGGTGTTCGCGGCGGTGCCGCTCAGCCCGCTGCAATCGGCTCGGCAGTGAGAGCAAGCTCTCACTGCTCTCGCCTCAATTGCGGGTGTTCGCGGCGGTGCCGCTCAGCCCGCTGCAATCGGCTCGGCAGTGAGAGCAAGCTCTCACTGCTCTCGCCTCAATTGCGGGTGAATCGTCTCGCCGCGCTCCAACATCGCGATGTACTCCGCGATCTTGCGTGCCCTCGTCTCCGGGCGTTTCGCGTTGCCGATGCGGAACAGGATCGCGAACCGATTCTGGCTCGTCAGCGTCGCGAACATGGCAGATGCCCGCGTGCTCGCCGCCAGCGCCGCTGCGAGATCGTCGGGCACCTCGGCGGTGCGCGAGCCGGGATAGGCGGCCTCCCACCGTCCATCCGCCTTCGCGAGCTCCACCTCGCGCCGGCCCGCGTCGGTCATCCTCCCTTCGCGCTCCAACCGATCGACGTGCTCGCGGTTGCGTTGCGACCAGATGCTCTTCGCGGTGCGCGGCGTGAAGACCTGCAGCCACTCGGTGTCGCTGAGACCCTGTTTGCGCCCGTCGATCCAGCCGAAGCAGAGCGCCACGTCCAGTGCCTCGGCATATCGGATTCCGGGCGCCGAGCCCTTGGCCAGCGCGAGCTGCACACCCGCACTCGTCCCATGGTTCGCCTCGAGCCAGGCGCGCCAGGCGTCCGCGTCGGCCACTCGCAGGATCGGACGCTGCGACCCGTCGCCGGGGGAGGCCTTACTCACAGCAGTCTTCTCAGCGAGTTGAGGTTGCGGTTCGTGGTCAGAGCCCTGCCCCGGGCCGTCCCGAGCCTCTTGCCGACGACGCTGTCGAGTGTGTGGCCGCGTTCGACGGTCCAGTAGACCACGGCGCCTCCGTCGGCGACCTGCTCCAGCGCCGGGTCGAGCGTGGCGTCGAGCACGTCGTGGGCGAGGGCATCCAGCTCGTCCGTGCGGGCGGCGCCTGTGCCGGGCTGCGCCCCGATGAGGAACACGACGTACCGATGCCACCCCTCGCGCTCGGCGAACGGGTAGGCGTCGATCACGGAGGCCAGGGCATCCGTGTCGAGCACGTGCGCCCTCGCGTCGTATCCGAAGCGGTCGCTGAGTGCCTTCTCGATGTCCGCGCGCAGAGCGGACGCCTCGCCCTCCGCCTCGAACACCACGTTGCCGCTCGCGAGCACGGTCCGCACGTCCTCGTACCCGAGCGACCGGAACACGTCGGTCAGCTCGCGGGATCTGATCGTGCGACCGCCCACGTTGACGCCGCGCAGCAGCGCGATGAAGCGAGACATGGCATCCAGGATGCCAGCGCCCACCGACCGCGGCACGCCCCCTCGAGACCGTCCCGCGAACGGGCTGTCGATGAGCGGGCCGCCGGGCCGTAGGCTCGCACGCGTGGGAGACGGTGTGCGGGACGACGTGGGCGACGCGTCTCGGGGTGACACGCCTCGCGACGACGCGGCGCACGACGGCACGAAGGGCGACAGGCCGAGGGGTTCGCGCCGCCGCGCTCGAGTGCCCAAGGTGTCCGTCGTCGTCGTCGCGGCGTTCGCGGTGGTGTACGCGGTGGTCGTCACGCTCTACGCACTGAGCGGTCACGTCACCTCTCTCGGACCGTCCGAACCCGAGCCGATGTCCGGCGGCGTCACCGTCGTGCTCGACGTCGAGGGCGTGGATGTCGTCCACCATCGCGTCGACATGAACGTCACGATCGATCCCTCCGACTCCTTGTACACCGGCGACCTTTTCTCGGTCACGACCGACATCAACGTGATCGTCTCGCCCGTGCAGGGAAGCCAGGCGATCGTGTTCAAGGCGCAGTCGGCTCCGTCGACGAAGCAGGTGCAGGTTCTGACCGAGGGCGAGGTCGAGAACTGGCCGTTCGACGTCTATCGTGCCAATGGGATGCTCGTGCTCGCGTACACCACGACCGACGGAGTCTCCCGACCGATTCCCACCAGCGTCTGGTTGAAAGGAGACGTTCCGGGCTGGAGGGTCGACGCGTCACAGCACGGCGAAGCAGCCGCCGATGTTCCACAGACATTGGCCGAGGCCATCGCCGTCACCCCGACGGTGGATCTGTGGGCCGCCCGCTCCGGCAGCACCATCGCCTTCGCATCGGTGCTGCTCGCCCTGCTGGTGACCATGCCGTGTCTCGTGCTGTTCGTCGCGATCACCGCATTCCGCGGCAGGCGCAGGCTCGAGCCGTCGTTCATGGGGTGGATGGGCGCGATGCTCTTCGCGACGATCCCGCTGCGCACCTTTCTGCCGGGCTCGCCGCCGATCGGATCGTGGATCGACTTCACCGTCGTGCTCTGGGTCGTCACCGCCCTCATCACCGGTCTGACCATCTACGTCGCGGCATGGGCGCGCTGGGCGCGGCCCGACCCGAACCGCACCTGACCCTGGGCGGGCGGTTGCACAATCCCACAGGCATCCGCCGGTCGTCTGGAACCGCATTTGTCGCATCCGCACGGCGAACTGGTCGCTCACGGCACGCAGACCTACCGTGTGGAGAAGGATGTCGGCCACCGGCTCCGCCGTGCGCCGCGTCCGTCGAGATCGCTGCAGCCGACAGCATCCTCCGATGGGACCCCACGGAAGGATGCGACCCACGGAAGAAGGTCGACGATGGTTGACACCGCCCCCAAGCCCGCGACGACGCGCACGCAGCGCTCCGACTACACCGCCCACACCGGGCCGATCGACGTAGACGCTCCGCCAGTGACGATCGACGTCGCCGAGCTCGGGCGCAGGCTGCTGGGAACGTGGGCGGACGTCCGGCTGGCGTCGCGCGAGCTCGCCAAGGATCCCGCCCTGCATCGCCTCGACGACCTGAAGGTGGCCGAGCACCGGGAGCGCGTGCGGGGACAGTTGCGGCGACTCGTCGAGTCCGGCACGGTGAAGCGGGCGTTTCCGAGGTCCGTCGGAGGCGACGACGACCACGGCGGCAACATCGCCGGCTTCGAGGAGCTGGTCACGGCCGATCCGTCCCTTCAGATCAAGGGCGGGGTGCAGTGGGGGCTCTTCGGCGCGGCAGTGCTGCACCTGGGCACCGAGAGGCACCACCAGAAGTACCTGCCGGGCATCATGAGCCTGGAGGTTCCGGGCGCGTTCGCCATGACGGAGACCGGCCACGGATCGGATGTCGCCTCGATCGCCACCACCGCCACCTACGACCCCGAGCACCACGAGTTCGTCATCAACACGCCGTTCCGCGGCGCGTGGAAGGACTACCTGGGCAACGCCGCCCAGGACGGCATCGCGTGCACCCTGTTCGCGCAGCTGATCACCGGTGGCGTGAACCACGGCGTGCACTGCTTCTACGTGCCGATCAGGGATGCCGCCACGGGTGAGTTCCTGCCGGGGGTCGGTGGCGAGGACGACGGGCCCAAGGGCGGGCTCAACGGCGTGGACAACGGACGCCTGCACTTCGACCACGTGCGCATCCCTCGGGAGAACCTGCTCAACCGGTACGCGGACGTCGCCGAGGACGGCACCTACACCAGCCCGATCTCCAGTCCGGGCCGCCGGTTCTTCACCATGCTGGGAACCCTGGTGCAGGGGCGCGTGTCGCTGGACGGGTCCTCGACGCTCGCCTCCGCCGTCGGCCTGACGATCGCGATCACCTACGGCAACCAGCGTCGCCAGTTCACGGCCGGCAGCGACACCGACGAAGAGGTGCTGCTGGACTACCAGCGTCATCAGCGCCGGCTGATTCCCCGGCTCGCCACCACGTACGCGCAGTACTTCGCGCACGAGCGTCTCCTGGTGAAGTTCGACGAGGTGTTCAGCGGCAGGACGGCGACGGATGACGACAGGCAGGATCTCGAGACCCTCGCCGCCGCGCTGAAGCCGTTGTCGACCTGGCACGCGCTCGACACGCTGCAGGAGGCTCGCGAGGCCTGCGGCGGCGCGGGCTTCCTGGCGGAGAACCGCATCACCGGGTTGCGCGCCGACCTCGACGTCTACGTCACGTTCGAGGGCGACAACAACGTGCTGCTGCAGCTCGTCGCCAAGCGTCTGCTCACCGACTACTCCAAGAAGTTCGCCAAGGCGGACGCCGGTGCCCTCGCCCGCTACGTCGTGGCGCAGGCCGCCGACCGCGCCTATCACGGCAGCGGGCTGCGCCGGCTCGCCCAGACCGTCGCCGACCTGGGTTCGACGGCGCGGTCGGTCGGGCAGCTGCGCGATCCGCAGACCCAGCGGGAGCTGTTGACCGATCGTGTGGAGACGATGATCGCGGAGGTCGCCACCCGGCTCCGCAACGCCGACCGGCTCTCGAAGCAGAAGGCTGCCGAGCTGTTCAACTCCCAGCAGAACGAGCTGATCGAAGCCGCCCGCGCGCACGGGGAGCTCCTGCAGTGGGAGGCGTTCACCGAGGCGCTGGACGCGATCCAGGATGCCGGCACCCGGCAGGTGCTCACGTGGCTGCGCGACCTGTTCGGTCTCGGACTCATCGAGAAGCACCTCGCGTGGCACATCATCCACGGTCGGCTCTCGCCACAGCGCGCGCAGGCGGTCACCGCCTACATCGACCGGCTCGTGGCCCGGTTGCGCCCGCACGCGCAGAGCCTGGTCGACGCCTTCGGATTCGAGCAGGAGCACCTGCGGGCCACGATCGCCAGCGGCGTCGAGGCGGAGCGCCAGAACGAGGCGCGGGAATACCATCGGACGCTGAGGGCCTCGGGAGAGGCGCCGATCGACGAGAAGGCGCTGCGCCAGAGCCAGCCGAGGTAGGCGGCTCCCTCCGCCGGGTTCGTAGACTCTGACCATGACGGCGGCCCAGCCTCGGCAGCAGGCGATCGTGTGGGACATCGTCGTCTCCGTGGTGGTATGGGTGCTCACGGTTGCGGTCGTCTGCATCGCCGCGTTCCTGGCGTTCTTCCGGCTGGCGTTCGTCGACTACTGCCCGCCGGGTTCGTGCGACGCGGGCGCCGCCGTCGCGGCGTTGTTCGCGGCCGGAGCGGCGTCGGTGATCGTGGCGGTCATCGGCTTCGCCTGGGGGCTGGTGCGGATGATCCTGCGGCGCACGTCGTGGTGGATCACCATCGGCGCACTCGTGCTCTGTGTCGCCTGCTGGGCGGTCGGCTTCGTCTCGGCGTCGGGCTCGATCGGCTGGTGAGCCGACATCCTTTGATTAGGGTGGTGGGAAGCACGTGCGATCGCCGATGTCGGCATCACTCGGGATGCCGGCATCGGTTGCGCGAGACCGCCGGAAGGGTGCTATGACGACCGACGACGCAGACCGCACTGGCCCGCCCCACGGCCAGGACCCGCCTCACGGTCAGGAGGAGCGGCGTGCGGTGATCGACAGTGCGGCCGCGTCCTCCGAGCCCGATCGTGACGCGGCGCTCTCGATAAGGGGCCTGTACAAGTCGTTCGGGCAGAAGCGGGCGGTGGACGGCATCAGCCTCGACGTGCCGACCGGCAGCTTCTACGGCCTGGTCGGGCCGAACGGGGCCGGCAAGACCACGACCTTGAGCATCGCCACGGGGCTTCTCACCCCCGATGCCGGGACGGTGACCGTGCACGGCGTCGACGTGTGGCGGCACCTGCTCGAGGCGAAGCGGCAGATCGGGGTCCTGGCCGATGCCGCGCGTCTCTTCGACCGGCTCACCGGCGAGCAGCTCGTGGTCTACGCCGGACTCCTCAGCGGCATGGATCGGCCGACCGCGGTGTCAAGGACGGGCGACCTGCTCCGCCTGCTCGACCTGCAGTCCGCGGCGGGAACGCTCGTCGTCGACTACTCGGCGGGCATGACCAAGAAGATCGCCCTCGCCTGCGCGATGGTGCATGCTCCGCGACTGCTGGTGCTCGATGAGCCCTTCGAGTCCGTGGACCCCGTGTCGGCCGCGAACATCCGCGACATCCTCGGCGGGTTCGTGAGCGGGGGCGGGACCGTGATCGTGTCGTCACACGTCATGGACCTGGTGCAGCGGATGTGCGATCACGTGGCCGTGATCACGAACGGTCGCGTCGTCGCATCGGGCACGGTCGACCAGGTGCGTGCCGGAGCCGACCTCGAGGACCGCTTCGTCGAGCTCGTCGGCGGCCGCCGCGTGCAGGAGGGGCCGGAATGGTTGCGACGCTCGTAAGGCTCCGGCTGCTCGTGCTGGCGGGCAGCCTCCGGCGCAGCGTGGGACAGCTCATCGCCGTGATCCTCGGCGCTCTCTACGGCCTGTTCGTGCTCGGCATGGCCGTGCTCGGCCTCTTCCTGCTGAACGCCGCACCCGTCGACCTGGTGCGCACGATCGTCGTGCTCGCCGGGTCGGCGCTGACGCTCGGATGGGCCGTCCTGCCCCTGTTCTTCTCGGTGGAGCAGACCCTGGACGCCCAGCATCTGGCCGTCTATCCCATACCGTTGAACACCATGCTGGCCGGTCTGCTGGTCTCCGGCGTGGTGGCGGTTCCCGGCGCGGTGACGATGATCGCGTCGGTCTTCACGTTCGGCTCCTGGCTCCGGATGCCGGGGGTCGCCGTGGTCGCGCTGATCTGCGGCGTGGCTGGCGCACTGCTGTGCGTGATGCTGTCCCGGGCCGTCACCTCCGCTGCTGCGGGCCTGGCGTCCGGCCGTCGTTTCCGTGAGGCCGCCGGCATTCTCGTCTTCGTCCCGATCGTGCTGCTCGGGCCGATCATCGCGGGGACCGCCTCATCGCTCGCGCACGCCTCCGATGCGCTGCCGAGTCTCGCCGAGGCGATGTCGTGGACGCCGCTCGGCGCCATCTGGGCCATCCCATCGCAGGTCGCGCTCGGCGATCCCGTGGGCGCAGTGCTGCGTGGCCTCATCGGGCTCGCGACGATCGCGGTGGTCCTCCTCGTCTGGCGCCGCGGCCTGGCGCGGTCGCTGGTCACGCCGGTGCACTCCGCGGCGAGGGTGCGTGCCCAGGGCAAGCTGGGGCTCTTCGGCCGACTGCCCGCGACGCCCGCGGGAGCGATCGCGGCTCGCTGCCTGATCTACTGGTTCCGCGACCCCAGGTACCTGCGCCAACTCGTCGTGGTCCCGGCGATGCCCGTGCTGCTGTGGTTCTACTCGTCCCTGGTGCATTCGCCCGCGATCCTCATGATGTCGGGGCCGCTCGTGGCGTTCCTGCTCGGCGCGGCCCTGATCGCCGACGTGTCGTACGACTCGACGGCGTTCGTCCTCCATGTCAGCAAGTCCGTGCCCGGACGTGCCGATCGATGGGGCCGGGCGTCCGCGGTGCTGGCGTTCGGGCTGCCTGCGACGATCGCGGTCACGCTGATCACGGCGGGCGTCAGCGGCCAGTGGATGCCCGTGCCCGGGCTCCTCGGGCTCGGGCTCGGTCTTCTGCTCGGAGGTCTCGGGGTGGGCTCCGTGACCTCCGCGGTGCTCGTCTACCCGGCCCCGGCACCCGGCGACAACCCGTTCCGGACCCGACCGGGTGCCAACACCGCACTGCTCGGCTCGACGTTCCTGAGCTGGGGCGTGCTGGCGGTCCTGGCGGCACCCGAGATCGTGCTGCTCGTGGTGAGCCTCGTCACCGGTCAGCTGGTCTGGGGCTGGGTCGGACTCGCCGTCGGTGCCGTGCTCGCGCCGATCACGCTCCTCGTCGGCGTGCGCGTGGGCGGCGGCCTCCTGGACAGGAGGGCGCCGCAGCTGCTGGCCCAGTTGCAGAAGGACGCCTGATCGGTCACGCGGCGACCCGACCGCCTGATCCGGCACCGGTCCGCCGGGCCGGGCGGCGGTCCCCCGGGTCCCGCGGCGGTCCCCCGCCGTCGGCCTGGTCCGGCACCGGTCGGAGCCGGATTCGACAGTCTGATCCAGTGCCGGTCCGCCGGGTCCCGCACGGTCCGGCTCCGATCGGACATCGGCACTAGTCCGGCACCGGTCCCACTCAGGTCTCACTCCGCTCAGGTCCCACCCAGGTCCCGTCGGCACCCATCCCGCCGACAGCTCCCGAGGACATGTCAGGCGCCGGCCGCGGATGGCGTTCGGCCGGTCATATGTCCTGCGGAACGGTGCGGGAGAGGGCCGGGACGTGGACGGCGGGGGCGGGAGAGGGCGGGGACGTGGAGGGCGGGGACGTGGAGGGCGGGGACGGGGAGGACGGGACGTGGGGGACGAGGACGGGAACGACGGGGGAGCGTCCGACGGAACGGATCAGCCGAGCAGTCCCAGCGCACGAACGGCGTCGCGCTCCTCGACGAGCTCTGCGACCGACGCATCGATGTGCGCCCGGGCGAGCGGAGCCTCGTCGAGACCGGGGACGATCGCCCAATCGCCGCCGGCCGATCGTGCCGGGAAGGAGCAGACCAGCCCCTCGGGCACGCCGTAGGCCGCGGCGGCGTCGGCGTTCGCACCGCCGGAGCTGAGGCCGGCGGATGTCCATCGGTCGCCTGTCCCGTTCACCCAGTCGTACACGTGGTCGATGGCGGCGCTCGCCGCCGATGCGGCACTGGACGCCCCGCGCACCCGGATGATCTCCGCTCCGCGTCCGGCGACCTTCGGCACGAAGACGTTCTCGAGCCAGTCCTCGTCGACGAGTCCCGACGCGGGACGGCCGTCGACGGTGGCGTGCGAGATGTCCGGATACTGCGTGGCCGAGTGGTTGCCCCACACGATGACGCCGTCGATCGAGGTGACCGGCACCTCCAGCCTCAGCGCGAGCTGCGCTACCGCGCGGTTGTGGTCGAGCCGGGTCATCGCGGTGAACCGCTCCGCGGGCACGTCCGGCGCATGCGCCGACGCGATGAGCGCGTTCGTGTTCGCCGGGTTGCCGACGACGAGCACGCGGATGTCGTCCGCCGCGTGCTCGTTGATGGCGCGGCCCTGCGGCCCGAAGATCGCGGCGTTCGCCCCCAGAAGGTCGGCGCGTTCCATGCCCGCCGTCCGCGGGCGCGCGCCGACCAGGAGGGCGATGTTCGCGCCGTCGAACGCCGAGGCGGAGGACTCCGTCACGTCCACCGAGGCGAGCAGCGGGAACGCGGCGTCGATGAGCTCGAGGGCGGTCCCCTCTGCGGAGCGGATGCCCTGCGGGATCTCCAGCAGACGCAACCGCATCGGCACGTCGGCGCCCAGAAGCTGTCCCGAGGCGACGCGGAAGAGCAGGGCGTAGCCGATCTGCCCGCCCGCGCCGGTGACGGTCACGGTGACGGGTTCCCGCGTGGAGGCAGCCATGACAGCAGCCTAAGGCGGTCGGCTCAGGAGCATGTCGCCTGCGTGAAGGATCCCCGGTGCACGCGGGAGGGCGCATCCGGGGACCCGACACGACGGCCCTTGTCGAGCCGCGTGCCCGCCGCCCGAGAACTTTGGGGGGATCTCCCGGGCCGCCTCCTGAGCATACGGGTGTCACTCGCGCAAAGGCTGTGGGGTCTCTGGCGTGTGCCTGGGAATGGCGCGGTCGAGCTCCGGTCTGACCACGCTGCCGGGACGCGCCAACGGCGACCGAGACGCGCTCGCCCCGCCGTGCCGCGGGCGAGCGCGAGACAATGGGAGCGCGCCGCGGTCCTCACGCGCTACGTCGAGAGGAAGGTGCTCACATGACCGGTTCCGGGAGCGACGGCGTCCGCATCCTCGATCCCGATGCCTGCTGGAGCCTGCTCGAGACGCAGAGCCTCGGCCGCCTGGCGGTAGCAGCCGAGCGGCTGGAGGTCTTTCCCGTGAACTTCCTGGTGCACGATCGGGCGGTGTATTTCGCGACCGCACCGGGCACCAAGCTCGTGGAGCTGGCGGCGAGCCCCGATGTGGCGTTCGAGACCGACGGCGAGGCCGACGGAGAGCTGTGGAGCGTCGTGGTGCACGGGCATGCGACGCGTCTTGCCGCCGACCGCGACATCGAGGCGTCGGGCGTGCTTCGGCTGCGTGGCTGGCATCCCACCGGCAAGCACAACTATGTGCGCATCGATCCGGAGTCGATCACCGGCCGGCGGTTCCGGCCGGTGCGCTGAGTCGCGGATCACCCGAAGTGTGGCGGCCGGGGCGAAGCCGGCGCATGCTGTAACCATGAGCGAGACAGCGCAGACCCCGTCAGAAGCAGACCCGACAGGGGGAGCGAGGATCGTCGTCGGCGTCGACGGCTCGGATCACTCGGTCGCCGCGCTGCGCCAGGCGGCCCGCATGGCGAAGCTGCTGGATGCGCGCGTGGAGGCGGTGACGACCTGGCATTATCCGGTCGCGATGTCGCCCTACACCATGACGGCGGAACCGTCGTTCGAGGAGCTCGCGCGTCAGACGCTCGACGAGGCACTAGCGGATGCCTACGACGGCGAATGGCCCGCGGGGCTGACCACGGTCGTGAAATACGGTCAGCCGGCGCAGGTGCTGATCGACCGCAGCGACGGTGCCGAGATGCTGGTCGTCGGGTCGCGCGGGCGAGGCGGTTTCGCCGGCCTCCTGCTGGGCTCGGTGAGCTCGGAGTGCGCGGCCCACGCCAAGTGCCCCGTGCTCATCGTGCGCTGAGCCGCCGCCGGTCCGGTGACGGCACTCGGCTCGGGGCACCCCGGTGCGGCACGTCACGATCCAGCCGACCCAGCCGATACAGCGCGATGAGCCGATCGGCGGCCCGGTGAGCCATCCGGCCGCTAGAGTTCACGGCATGCCGGGTCGCGTCACCATCAACGACGTCGCGCGGGCCGCCGGCGTCAGCAAGGGCGCGGCGTCCAACGCCCTGAACGACCAGCCGGGAGTGTCCGAGGACACCCGGCGGCGGGTCAAGGCCGTCGCCGCGGAACTGGGCTGGGCGCCGAATCGGCTGGCGCGCGCCCTGTCGGGGGCGAGGAGCGACGCGCTCGGCTGGGCCATCGTGCGAAGCGCGAAGTCGGCGACCATCGATCCGTACTTCACGCGGCTGTTCTCGGGCATCGAGCTCGAGCTCGAGCACACCGAGCTCTCGCTGGTGGCGAAGCTCGTGTCCGATCGGGACGCTGAGGCCGAGCTCTACCGCCGGTGGGCGTCGGAGCGCAGGGTCGGCGGTGTCCTCGTCACCGACATCGACGTCGACGAGAGAAGATTCGCTCAGCTGAGCGAGCTCGGGATGCCCTTCGCCGCGTTCCGCAGCACGGTCGCCAGCGAGGGGGCCATGCCCGCCGAGCTGCGGGTCTCCACGCTTCCGACGGGCACGCTGGTGCCGAGCGTGTGGTTCCGCGAGACGGAGACCGTTGCCGCGATCCTCGATCATGCATGGCGGAACGGCCACCGGCGCATGGCATGGATCAGCGGGGATCCGAGCAAGGCGGCCGTGCGGCTCAGGGAGCGCGCGGTGGAGGTGTGGGGGCGCGAGCATCGATCGCGAGTGGCGACCGCGTACACGGACTACGGTGCCGCGGCCGGTGCAGCGGCCGCGGTCGAGCTGGTCCGAACGGCGGATCCGCCGACGTTCATCGTGTTCGACAGCGACATCATGGCCCTCGCAGGCCTGTCGGCGTTGAGCGCGTCGGGCAGACACGTCCCGGACGAGGTGTCCGTCGCCTCGTTCATCGACTCCGAGCTGTGCGAGGTCGCGCTGACGCCGATCACCGCGCTCGCCCATCCGGTGTTGGAGTACGGTCGCGCACTCACCCGCCGTCTGATCGGCGTGCTCGGCGGCTTCGGCGCGGACGCCTGGCTCCCCGTTCCGACCCTGGTGGAGAGGGCCAGCGTCGCCGGGGCGGCGGGCGAGTAGGCAGCGCCCCGCGCGTCTGCATCCGCCCTCCCGAGGCGTCGCGCATGCAGCCCGCCGGGTCGTCGCCCGATAGCAGAACCGGTTTAGTGTTTGACTACTAAACCGGTTCTGTAATAGCTTCGGCAGTGCCGGGCCTCGGCAACAACCACGGGTCACCGAGCCCGTGCATCCGGCGCCGGTGCGCGGTCCGCCCGGCAACGGGCCCGGGAACCGTGCCGACGCACCTGTCGACAGCATCGAACGAAGGAGTTTGGGATGCAGCTGAATGGACCGGCTCGTGTGAGTCGCCGAGGCTTCCTGGCGGTGAGCGGGGCGGCGGCGGTGACATTCGGCCTCGCCGCGTGCGCGTCCGGCGCGTCGAGCCCGGGCAGCACGAGCGGCACGTTGAAGTTCTGGGACATGGTCTGGGGCACGGGCACCACCTATACCGCGAAGGCCAAGCGCATCGTCAACGGCTACGCGCCGTCGGGAGGACACCTGGGGGTCAGGTATCAGTCCGTCCCCTGGGCCAACTGGAACCAGGTGTTCACCTCGGCCGCGGCGTCCAAGACCACTCCGGCCGTAGCCTCCGGTGCGGCGTTCCTGCCGTTCTACTTCCTGGAGCAGGGCTCCGTCGTCGCGGCGGACGACCTCGTGAAGCTGCTGGACCGCAACGGCACGAACGACTTCCTGCCAGGGGTCCTGGACCAGATGAAGACGTCAAAGGGCTACGCCGCCGTCCCGTGGTCCATGGATCTGCGGGTGCTGTGGGTGCGCAGGTCCCTGCTCGAGAAGGCGGGGGCCGAGGCGCCCACCGACTGGGACTCCTTCATCCGCGCCGGCGAGGCGCTGCGGAAGGTCGGAGTGATCGGCCTGGGGCTCGCCGCGGGCACGACGACGACCGATGCGCAGCACACCGTCTCGGCCCTCATGATCAACAACGGCGGCGGGATGTTCGACGCAGACGGCAACCTGGACTGCGTGACCGAGAGGAACATCCAGACCCTGGACTTCCTCGGGGAATGCCGGGCTAAGGGCATCATCGACCCGCACGCGATCAGCTACACGAACACGAATCTCGCCAACGACTGGACGTCGGGGCACGTCGGCATGGGCTTCAACCAGACCGGCCTCGACAAGACCTTCCGACCCGACCAGCAGGCGGACCTCGAGGTCGTCAGCCCGATCAAGGGGCCGCACGGCGACACCGGGACGGTCTATTACATCAATCCCCTCATGATGTTCTCCACCACCCCGTCGCAGCAGTCGTCCGAGGCGTTCCTCGCCTGGTACCTCGACCAGATCCATCAGTACTGGACGAGCGGGGTCGAGACCGACCTCCCGGTGAAGAAGAGCATCACGAAGCTGCCGGTCATCCAGAACAACAAGAACCTCGTGAAGTCGGTGGACGAGTGGCAGCCTGTCGGCAAGACGATCGGCGCACGCACCGACCATGCGTTCGCCGCCCTCAACACGGTGGACGGCGGCTCCGCGAGCGCCACGTTCGTGCAGCAGATCATCCAGGGCGGTCAGTCGTCGAAGAGGCTTCTCGAGACGCTGCAGACCTCTCTCGAGAGCGTGATCAAGAAGAAGAAGAAGTAGACGGGACCGGGCACGAGTGATGGATGTCGACGCCTTCGTCGAGACGCGCCGCGAGCGCCTGGCCATGCTGGCCGACATGGTGGTGCCGGAGGACGACTGGCCCTCAGCCTCGAAGGCCGGCGCCCTGCGCTTCCTCGCCGGGATCCTGCGCGACCGGCCCGACTGGGGCGCCCGTCTGGATGCGCTGATCGCCGCGGACGACGCCACGGAGCACGAGGCGTGGCCGTGGTTCGCGCGGCTCGTCAGCGGCGGCTTCTACGCCGACCCCTCCAACGGAGGCAACCGGGACGCCGTGTCGTGGCGCATGATCGGCTGGCGCCCCGAGCCCTTGGGGGGCTGGCCACAGACCGCGGCGGCCGCGATCCCGCGTACGGGACTCGTCCACCCACGGGATCTGGCAGATCGCTACGACGTCATCGTCGTCGGTTCCGGAGCAGGGGGCGGGGTCGCGGCGTCCGAGCTCGCGGCGGCGGGGCGCACCGTGCTCGTCGTCGAGGCCGGGTCCTGGCCGGACACGGAGGAGCTGGCTCGCGATCACATCCGCAACCCGCGCTCCGAGTGGGGCGTGACGCCGCTGAGCGGGCCGGACGGCCCCGACCATCCCCGCGTGCTGGGCATGCCGCCCAGAGACAGGCTGATGCACCCCACCGACCCCGAGTGGGGCAACAACGCCTTCACCGTCGGCGGCGGCACACGGGTCTATGGGGCCCAGGCGTGGCGGTTCTCGCCGACCGACTTCCACATGGCCAGCACCTACGGCGTGCCCGCCGACAGCGCCCTCACCGACTGGCCGTTCGGCTATGACGAGCTCGAGCCCTACTACCTCAGGGCCGAATGGGAGATGGGCGTGAGCGGCTCCGGCCTGAGGACGCCGAACGGCGGGGACCGCTCGGGACCGTACCCGATGCCGTCGCTGCCGGGTGGCGTGGCAGACGCGGTGCTGGGCCGCGGTGCGGCCGCGCTGGGATTTCCGACGATCGCGCCGCCGCTTCTGATCAACTCGCAGCCGTTCCAGGGCAGGTCGGCGTGCGCCCGGTGCGCGATGTGCGTCGGGTTCGCCTGCCCCGTCGACGCCAAGAACGGCAGCCAGAACACCACGCTCGCGCGAGCCCTCGCGACGGGCCTCTGCCGGATCGTCGTCGAGGCCCGGGCGCAGCGGCTCCTCGTCGACGCCGCCGGACGCGTAGACGGCGTGCGAATCGCCGGGGGCAGCGGGGACGGCGCGTGGCGGCGTGATGTGCATGCGGAGCAGATCGTCCTCGCGGCCGGGGCCATCGAGACCGCCCGGCTGCTGTTGAACAGCCGCTCCGATCGCGAGCCTGCCGGCGTGGGCAACGACGGCGACCAGGTCGGGCGTCACCTCCAGGGACACGTCTACGCAGGCGCGACCGGCATCTTCGACGATGACGTCGTCGACCTCCTCGGTCCCGGCCCCTCGATCGCGACCACCGTGTACCAGCACGGCAACCCGGGCATCGTGGGCGGCGGGATGCTCGCCAACGAGTTCGTGCCGACTCCCTCCAACACGTACCGGTATCTCGAGGACGCCGGGTTCCTGCCGGCCTTCGGAGCCGAGTCGAAATCGGGGATGCGGCGGCTCGCGAACCGGATGATGCGCGTCATGGGCCCGATCCAGGAGGTCACGTCGGCTGATGCGCGGGTCACGGTCGACGAGTCCGTCACCGATCGCTGGGGCGTGCCCGTCGCACGGCTGAGCGGTGCGCTGCACGAGGAGGACCTTCGCGCCCGGGACTTCCTGGCGGATCGCGCGGCCGAGTGGCTGCGGGCCTCCGGCGCCCGGTCCGTGGCGACGACGCCGCGCACCGCCGGCGGGGTGCCCAGCTCGGGTCAGCATCAGGCCGGCACGTGCCGGATGGGAGACGACCCGGCGCGAAGCGTGGTCGATCCGCACGGGCGGGTGTGGGGGCATCCCAACCTGCGCATCGTCGACGCGTCAGTGCACGTGACGAACGGCGGCGTCAACCCGGTGCTCACCGTCGTCGCGAACGCCTACCGCACCATGGACGCGATGCTGCGCGAGTCATGACGGGTCGCGGTGTCATGCGGCGTGCGCTCTAGGCTCGATCGCATGTCCACCGTGATCCTCGTGCGCCACGGCCGCACCTCCGCCAATGCGCAGGGCGTGCTCGCCGGCCGCGCGTCCGGGGTCGCGCTCGACGACGTCGGCCGGGCGCAGGCGGTGCGCGCCGCGGAGCGCCTGGCCGTCGTGCCCCTGGCCCGAGTGGTGTCCAGTCCGCTCGGGCGGTGTCGCCAGACCGCTCGGGCCGTTCTCGATCGCCAGGCCGGCGCGCCGAGGCTCGCTGTCGACCGCGGTCTCATCGAATGCGACTACGGCGAGTGGCAGGGCCGGAGCCTCGCCGAGCTCGCGCGGGAGGAGCTGTGGCGACAGGTGCAGGTGCGGCCGTCGTCCGTGGTCTTCCCAGGCGGCGGCGAGTCGATGGCGGCCATGCAGGCGCGGGCCCTCGCGTCGATCCGCAGGCACGACGCCGAGGTCGAGTCCGAGCACGGCGGCCGAGCGGTGTGGGCCGTGGTGACCCACGGCGACATCGTGAAGTCGATCCTCGCGGATGCGCTCGGCATGCATCTCGACCTGTTCCAGCGCATCGGCGTGGGACCGGCATCCGTGTCCATCGTGCACCTCGGCCCGGCCGGCCCACGCGTGCTCGCGACGAACACCGACGCCGGCGATCTCGCCTGGCTGAACGGGGGTGTCGCCCAGCCGGACGCCCCCGTCGGCGGCGGGGACGGCGCCGGGGCGCGCTGACGCTCTCGCCGGCCCGGGGACGCTCTCTTATGCTGGCCGCATGCCCACCGTCGTCCACGACTTCGATTGGCCGGATCGCGTGCTCGTCGGCACGATCGGGCAACCGGGACAGCGTGCGTTCTACCTGCAGGCGCGCCAGGGCCGTCGCCTGGTCAGCGTGCTGCTCGAGAAGGAGCAGTGCGCGCTGCTCGCCGAGCACATCGACCGCATCCTCGACGAGCTGAGGGACGAGGACCAGGTGCCCGGCATCCCGGCCCGCGCGCCGGAGGAGCTGATCGACACGGATCCGCTGGAGGCCGTGGACGAGCAGTTCCGCACCGGCACGATCCAGCTGGGCTGGGATCCGGCGACGATGCAGGTCATCGTGCAGGCCTTCTCCGATGCAGAGCGCGACGACGACCCGGACGAGGGGCCCGAGGAGGCGCTCGTGATCAGGATGCCCGTGGGCACGGCCCGCGCGTTCGTGCAGTCGACGCGCACGGTCGTCGGAGCGGGTCGTCCGCTCTGCCCTCGATGCGGGCGGCCCGTGGACGCCGGTGGACACGAGTGCGCCGGGCTCGACTTCCCGTGACGAGTGAGGGCGCACCGTGCGGCGAGCTCACCGTCGTCGCCCGCATCCCGTCGGCCTCCAACCAGACGTTCCTCGCTTCCGTGGACGACGTGCCCGTCGTCTACAAGCCCTCGGCCGGCGAGAGGCCGCTCTGGGACTTCCCCGACGGAGACCTCGCTATGCGCGAGGTCGCGGCCTATCTCGTCTCCGAGCGCCTGGGATGGAACCTCGTTCCCCGCACCTGGCTCCGCGACGGTCCTTACGGCCCCGGGATGGTGCAGCTCTGGCAGCACGTGGATCCCGGCCGCTACGCGGTGGACCTCGTGGCCGCGGATGCCGTGCCGGAGCGCGGCTGGCGCCGGGCGCTCGAGGGCGCCGATGAGGACGGTCGACGCGTGGCCCTGATCCACGAGGACGCGGCCGCGTTGCGCCGCATGGCCGTGTTCGACGCGATCGTCAACAACGCGGACCGCAAGGGCGGCCATGTCCTGCCGGTGCCCGGCGGTCACCGCTACGGCGTCGACCACGGGCTGACCTTCCACGCCGAGCACAAGCTGCGCACCGTCCTCTGGGGATGGGCGGGTGAGCCTCTCACCCGCGACGAGGCGGCCGGCGTGCAGCGCGTGCTGGCAGCCCTCGATGGCGCTCTCGGAGATGATCTGGCCGAGCTGCTCGACGACGAGGAGCTCGAGGCCCTGGCCGGCCGCTGCGAGCAGCTCCTGGCGCGGCCGGTGTTCCCCTCGCCGAGGGATGACTCACCCACGGTGCCGTGGCCGCTGTTCTGAGCTGAGCGTGAAGCGATCTCGGATTTTCCTGAGAAAGTTTCACTTTCGCGTCATGATGCGGGCCCCGAAGCGTCTTTCCCCGGTAGGAGGCGCCCGAACCTCCTCCTCCCTCGCTCAGAGGGGCGCCCCGCCCGCGCAACGCGGGCGGGGCGCTGGGGTGCCCTCACGCCGACACCGGCATGGCGAGGGGCGCGGGGCGTCGCGGCCGACGGCGGATCACCCGTTGAGGACGGCGACACCCGCGTTCAGCGTGGTCGCGTACGCGCACCAGAGCAGATAGGGAACGAGCAGCCAGGCGGCCAGGCGTGACCGGCTGGCGCTGAGGGCGATCTGGACCACGATCGCGATGTCGAGGGCCACGATGACGCCCAGCCCCGCCCAGAGAGCCGCGGCGCCGGCCACCGGATACCCCGCGAAGAAGACGGGGGTCCAGAGCAGGTTGAGGGCGAGCTGCACGCCGTGAGCCGTCATCACGGGGCGTCGCGACGGCGAGCCGCGCCTCCACACGAGCCAGCCCGCGACGGCTATCACCGCGTAGAGCACCGTCCACACCGGGCCGAAGACGCCGTTCGGCGGCGTCCACGGCGGCTTCGCCGCCTGCGCGTACCAGCCGTCGACGTTCGCGATCGTCGCCAGCGTGCCGACTCCGGCCACCACAGCGGAGAGCGCGAGGAAGATGATCAGCGCCAGCCAGGCATGCCTCGTCTCGGAGCGCTCCATCACGCCACCTCCGCCCCCCGTGGCGCTCGAGACTAGCAGTGCGAGCGCTCAGCCGCACCGGCATCCCTTGCTCAGACGGGCGGCGCGCCACACCGGTCGCCTCCGCGACGACCCCCGTGATGATCCGTCGGCGACGACTGGTGCCGTGCGTCTCAGACGTCCCGTGCGATCAGCTCGGCGGCGCGTTCGGCGACCATCATGATCGTGACGACGGGGTTGGTGGCCGTGAGCGTGGGGAAGACGGACGCGTCGACGACCCGGAGCCCCGCGGTGCCGCGAACCCGCAGGTGTGGGTCGACGACGGCCATGGGGTCCTCTCCGCCACCGATCCGGCAGGTGCCGCTGACGTGGTAGACCGTCTGGTGGATCGCGCGCTGGATACGGGACAGCTCGTCGTCCGACTGGACCTCGGGACCCGGGAAGACCTCGCGAACGAGCCACGACCGCATCGGCTCCCGTTCCGCGATCGCCCGGGCGGCGCGGACCCCGGCGAGGAGGATGGCCTCGTCGTGACCGTCTTCATCGGTGAAATAGCGGTAGTCGATCTGCGGGCGAGCGGCGGGGTCGGCGGACTCGATCCAGACGCGACCACGGCTCGCCGGCTTCGCGACGTTCGGAGCGATCGCGACGATCTTCTCGGGGAACTCGTACCCCCGCGATCTCGGGTTCTCGACCCATGGCTCGACGGGGAAGTGCATCAGGATGTCGGGAGAGCCGATGCGGTCGCCGAGCGTGAACATGGCACCGGCGTCCCATCCGCTGGCCCTGATGTCGGGCGGGCTGGCGTTCGCCTCCCAGACCACGAGCCCTTCGGCGTGGTCCTGGAGGTTCTCCCCGACGCCGGGCAGGTCGACCAGAACGGGGATCCCGGCCGCGTCGAGAACGTCAGCCGGCCCGATCCCGCTGGACTCGAGCACCTTCACCGAGTCGATGGCCCCGGCGCTGATGATCACCTCGCGCGCCGCCGCGAGCACGGTTCCGTCGACGAGCCGGACTCCGGTGGCCCGGAGGGCGGTCGTGCGGTGTGCCTCGTCGACGTCGGGCGCGAACAGCACACGGGCGACCTGTGCCCGTGTGATGACGTGCAGGTTCGCGCGTGCGCCTGCGGCTTCGTGGAGGTACCAGATCGAGGTCGAGGACCGCAGGTTGTCCTCGGGCCGGTAGCCGACCTCGAAGAATCCGGTGCCGCGCGCGCTCTCGTCGAGTCGTCCGTCGTTCCAGCGCTCCTGCACCGGCAGGTCGAGCGCTCGCGCGGCGGAGGCGATCACATCGGCCAGGTACGGGTTGCGGTCCTGCTCGGCGACCGGGGTGATGGGAGTGAGCAGCCGCTCGAAGTATGGCAGCACGGTCGCGGGATCCCAACCGTCGGCGCCCATGGACACCCACTCGCAGAGGTCGGAGCGCAGCGGGCGCCAGGCGATCATGGTGTTGGCGGTCGAGCAGCCCCCGAGGATCCGCATCCGCGTCTGGCGGATGTCGGAGTTGCCGCGTGGCTGCGGCACGCTGCGGTAGTCGAGGTCGTACTCGCTGCCGACCATCTCGTCCCAGCGTCGGAGGAAGCGCGCGCGGTCCTCGTTCCGATCCGACGGCCCCGCCTCGAGCAGGGCGACGGTGACGGCGGGGTCCTCGCTCAGGCGGGACGCGACGATGCAGCCGGCGGTTCCGCCGCCGACCACGATGTAGTCGAACCGCTCATGAGCGCCGCTCATCGGGTGGCTCCGTCGGCGAAGGCGTGGATGCCTCCGGTGGCGATACGGATCCACACCCGCGCTCCGCCTTCGAGGGCGGTGGCGTGCTGGGAGAGCATCATGGCCGGCACCGAGACGTCGCCGACGCGTGCTTCGGCGCGTGCGAAGGGGCCGAAGAAGTCCAGCGAGACGACGACGCCCTCGTGCTCGGCTTCGTCACGGGCACGCGCGGTCGCCGCGGTCAGGGTCACGCGTTCGGCCATCACGACGGCGTCGGCCTCCGTCCCGTCCGGCAGCCGACTGTCGCCAAGGGCGAAACGGTTGCCGGCGATCTCGACGAACCTGCCTCGGGCACCGGTCCCCACGACCCCGTGTCCGAGCGGCACGGCACCGAGGAAGCCCGCGACGAACTCGTTGGCGGGGGCGTGGTAGAGGCGCTCGGGCTCGTCGAACTGCTGGACCGCGCCGTTGCTCAGCATCAGGACGCGGTCGCCGAGGTTCATCGCCTCCTCCTGATCGTGGGTGACCATGATCGTGGTCAGACCGGTCTCCCGGTGGATGCGCTTGAGCTCGCGTTGCATCTCGCCGCGGATCTTCCTGTCCAAGGCGCTCAGCGGCTCGTCGAGAAGCAGCACGTCCGGCTCCGTCACGAGCGCCCGGGCGAGGGCGACCCGCTGCTGCTGACCGCCGGAGAGCTGCTTCGGCGTGCGGTGCGCATAGCCGGTGAGACCGACGAGTTCGAGCATCCGCTCGGCCTTCACGACGGCTTCCCGCTTGGAGACGTGACGTGCGCGCAGGCCGAAGGTGACGTTGGAGCCGACGCTGAGGTGCGGGAAGAGCGCGTAGTCCTGGAACACGAATCCGATCCGCCGCCTCTCGGGGGGCAGACCGGTGACGTCGCGGTCTCCGATGCGAACGGTGCCCGTGTCGGGCTCGGAGAGTCCGGCGATGATGCGAAGGAGGGTGGACTTGCCGGATCCGGAGGAGCCGAGCATGCAGCAGAAGCTGCCGTCCTCCACGGCCAGGTCGAGGGGGTGGAGGGCGGTGCTGCCGTTGAAGGTCTTGCTGACTCCGGTGATGATCACTCTGGCCATGGTTAGCGCTCTCTGGTGGGGGTGTTGGTGAGAAGCCGAGCCGCGTTCCCGGTCAGCCAGTTCAGGACGATGATCAGCAGCACGGTGCTGGCGACGATGATCGCTCCGAGCGCGTTGACGTCCGGCGTGACGCCGAGCCGCACCATCGAGTAGATCTGCACGGGCAGTGTCGAGATGCCGATGGGGGCCAGGAAGAGCTGGATCGCGAAGTTGTTGAAGCAGATGACGAAGGCGAGCATGCCGCCGGCCACGATCGAGGGAGCCATCAACGGCACGGTGACGGTGAGGAAGGTGCGCAGCGGGCCCGCACCGAGCGAGCGGGCCGCCTCGGCATAGTCCGGACTGAGACCCTGGAGCCTTCCGGATTCGATGAGGACCACGAACGGCAGCGAGGTCACGACGGAGGCCAGCACGAGGGCGAGCGTCGTCTGGCCGAGCCCAATCCAGTCGAACACCGACACGAGACCGGCCGACAGGATCAGGGCGGGCACGGTCAGCAGCGCCAGGAGCAGGGCGTTGACCGGGCCGGCCACGACCACGGACGCCTTGTGCAGGCCGAACGTCAGCAGCGTGCCGACGATCACGCAGATGACCGTGACCTCCGAGGCCAACGTGACGCTGGTGCGCACGGCGTCCAGCAGTGCGGAGTCCGTGGTGAGCACCCGGTACCAGTGGGTGGAGAAGCGGAACGGCAGGGTCCCATACCTGGAGGCGTTGAACGACAGGGCGATCATGCTCACCACCGGCAGGGCGAGCACCACGAGCAGGACGTACAGCCAGGTCCGCAGGCCGAACGCCCCGGGATTCCGTCGCATGATCAGACCTCCGTGGCAGGGGTGACGATTCGGCGGGGGGTTCCGCCGGCCTGGGCTCGCCGCATCCAGGACACGAGGAGGGCGACGGCGCCGACGACGACGAGGCTCGCCACCAGAAGGACCAGCGACAGCGCGACCGCGAAGCCCTGGCTCGCCCCAGTGGACAGCTGCGCCTGGATCGCGATGCCCAGCATCTGTCCGTTGGGACCGCCCAGGATGGCGGGCTCGGCGAAGGCACCGACGGTCTGGACGAAGTTGAGCGTGAAGTTGACGACGACCATCGCGGAACTCAGCGGCCAGACCACGCGCAGGAACACGTACCACGGGCGCGCGCCGAGCGTGCGTGCCGCTTCGAGCACCGAGGCGTCGATGGATTCCGAGGCCGAGTACATGATGAGTATCGCCGCCGGCAGGTTCTCGTAGATGAGCATCAGGATGTTCGCCCACGGCGTGTACAGGATCGAGGCGTGCGCGTCGACCAGATGCAGGTGGCTGAGCACGAAGGAGACCGGGCCGCCCGCCTGGATCAGCGAGAGGAATCCGTAGATCAGCAGGAGCTGCGAGGTAATGTACGGGATGATGACGAGCCCCAGGATCACCGTGCGGCTGCCCGGCGACGTGTGGCGTGCCAGCGCCAACGCCGCCGGCCACGCCAGCGCGATGGCGACGGCGGTCGTCAGGAAGGCCACCGCAAGGGTGCGTCCGAGGAGCTTCAGGTAGATCCCCGAGGTGAGGACGTGCGCGAAGTTCGCGGCTGTGAACTGCGACCGATCGTTCAGGAAGCCGGAGATCACGATCGCGACCAGGGGCAGGAACGCCAGAGCGACGAGCAGGATGAGGCCAGGGGCGAGCAGCCCGGCGCGGCCCAGCGCCGGGCCGGCGGATCGCAAGGGCGACCTGCCGGCCCGGCGGTGCGGTGCGGTGGCGGCCACTAACCGGCCTTCACTTCCTGCCAGGTGTCCTGCCAGGACTGCAACACCTTGGCGGGATGGGGGAGCTGGAGCGCCAGCTCGCCGATCTTGTCGGGATTCGCCTGGATGCGGGTCTGCGCCTCGGAGCTGAGCGCCTCGACGGCCTTCTGGTTGGCCGGGGCCGGTGCGGCCTCGTCGGGGTTGTTCGCCCACTCGTCGAGGAAGGCCGGGCTGGTCATGTAGTCCAGCCAGTCGTAGGCGAGGTCGAGGTGCTTCGTCTTGGCCGAGATGGCCCAGTTGTCGATCCAGCCGACCGCGCCCTCCTTCGGGATCGTGTACTTGATGTCGGAGGCGCCCGAGGCGATGATTCCGCCGATGCCGTCCGAGTTGGCTATTCCGAGCTGCGCCGTTCCGCTGGAGATCGCCTTGGCGAGCTCGTCGTTGGAGGAGTACAGGAGCTTCGAGTTGTCCTTCAGCTTCTGCAGCGTCGGCTTCAGCGTGGTCATGTCGGGCTTCTGTGGATCCTGTCCGGCGTACAGCGCGGCGGTCGGCACCGTGTCGGTGGCGTCATCCTTGATGGCGATCTTGCCGGCGTACGCGCTGTCCCACAGCACCCCCAGGGAGGTGGGCGCGGAGGAGAACAGCTTGTCGCTGTAGAACAGACCGGTCGAACCGTAGGTCCAGGGGATCCCGTAGACCTTGCCGTCCTTGCGGATCTCGGGACGACCCGAGAAGTCGGGGTAGATGTCCTTCCAGTTCTTCAGTTTGCTCGTGTCGAGCTCGTGCAGCAGGCCCTTGTCGATTCCCTGCCCGATGTACTGGATGTTGGGGAGTGCGACGTCGATGCCCCCGTTGGACTGTCCCAGCAGGTCGATCAGGTTCTGCTCGGAGTCGATGTACACGAACTTCAGGTGCGCTCCCGTCTTCTTCTTGAACTCGGTCGCGACCCAGGGCAGGTCGGCGCCATAGCCTTTCCAGACGCCGACGGTCAGGGTCTTGTCGCCGCTGGAGCCGTTGCCGTCGCCAGGGCCGAGCGAGCAGCCGCTGAGGATGAGCGCCGCCGCGGCGGCCACGGCGAACACAGCCGCGACCTTGCCGCGACGGCCGCGAGACAGTGGTGAGTGCATGAGTTGCTCCTATGGGATGAGTGATTGAGGGCGGATCGATGCGTACGACGTGAGAACGCTGCCGCGGCGTCGGCGTGCCACACCCTCGGCGTCGCGTCGCGTGCGTGTCCCGCCGGAGATGCGGCGATCCCGGGCCCCGCTCGGGATCACGGTCCGGGCGGCCCTCGGCCGGCCCGAAGCCGCTGCGACCCACGCGAAGGACCTGATCGGATCGACGCCGGAGCGCGAGGCGGGGCTCATCTGCTCTCCCTCCACGAGAAGACACGGGCCGAACGTCACCGGACGTCCGAAGGGGCTTGTCGAGTATGCTCGGGCGGCGAGACTGCATCTAACAAACAACGATAGAAGAACCACGGCATCACTTCTCTTGAAATGGGAGGTGGGCAACGCCGGCGTCTTCCACCCGTAACAGAGTCGAAAAAGAACCGGGCGCGCCCACCCAGTCCCGAGAGGAGGGCTCAGATGGCCAAGCGACCGGAGATCACGCTCGCCCAGCTGCGGTACTTCGTGGCCGCGGCCGAGAAGCTCAGCATGACCGAGGCGGCACGCGAGTTCTTCGTCGCCCAGTCCGCCGTCTCGGCCGCCATCGCGCAACTGGAGCAGGAGGTGGGCGCGCAGCTGTTCATCCGGCAGCGCTCCAAGGGCCTGGTGATGACGCAGGCCGGGGTGCAGTTCCTGGGCGACGTGCGAGCGCTGCTGCTCAGCCTCGACGGCGCGCTGGACGCCGCGCGAGGCATCGACAATCAGGTGCGCGGCACCATCCGGATCGCGTGCTTCGTCGTCTTCGCGCCGTTCCTGCTCCCCGAGCTGATCTCGCGCACGCGTGAGGCGCACCCGTATCTGGAGGTCGCCGTGGAGGAGGTGGATGCCGAGGAGGCGCGGGACGCGTTGCGTTCCGGGCGTGTCGAGCTGTCGGTCGGCTACAACTTCGAGCTCGGCGAGGACATCCACGCCGACACCGTGGTCCAGGCGCCGCCCTACATCGTGCTGCCCGCCACGCACCCGCTCGCGGGCCACCCGCGCGTGTTCCTGCGGGAGCTGTCACGGGAGAAGTTCATCCTCCTCGACCTTCCGCACAGCCGCGACTACTTCCTGCACATCCTGTCCAGTGCGGGCCTGGAGCCGGACATCCGGCATCGCACCCGGAGCTACGAGACCGTGCGCTCCCTGGTGGCGCACGGACACGGGTTCTCCATCCTGAATCAGAGGCCCACCCACGACCTCACCTACGACGGCACCCCCGTGGCGGCGGTGCCGATCGCCGACGAGGTGCCCGCCCTTCCGGTCGTGATCGCCTCGTTGCGCAGCGTGCGCCAGAGCGCTCGGGCTCGTGCCGTCGCCGAGATCGTCAGGGGAGTGACCCGCGACGTCTTCGCATCGGCCAGGCACGCCGGCATCCCGTGACCTTGATTGTTTCCGAGATGTTTCGTGCGGCGATTCATATCGTGTGCTGATGAAGTGCCACTGACAAAGCTAATTGACCCGGCGGTGGGCGCCTTCCGAGACTGAGGCTCGACTCTCAGCACGCGGAAGGATCACGATGGCCACTGCCCACCAGCTCGCCGAGCGCCCTGTCCACGACACGGTGGGGAGGGTGCGGTGACGACCGAGGAGGTCGACGTTCTCGTCGTCGGGGGCGGACCGGCCGGCATAGCGATGAGCGAGCATCTCGGCGCGGCCGGGGTCGCCCACCTCGTCGTGGAGCGAGCGCGTGTGGCGGAACGATGGCGCTCGGCCCGCTGGGACTCGATGGTGGCCAACGGACCGGCCTGGCATGATCGCTTCCCCGGGCGGGAGTTCGACGCCGCGCGAGACGCGTTCATCCCGAAGGACGAGGTGGCCGACTACTTCGCCGCATACGCCGAGCAGATCTCGGCTCCGATCCGCTGCGGCGTCGAGGTCCTCGCGGTGCGCAAGCGGCTCGGCGCGACCGGGTTCCACGTCTCGACCACCGATGGCGACATCAACGCGCGGTTCGTCGTGTCCGCGACGGGGGCGTTCCAGCGCCCGGTGATCCCGCCCATCGTGCCCACCGACTCCGGGGTCGTCCAGCTGCACTCGGCCGACTACCGCAACCCCGCGCAGCTGCCGGGTGGTGCCGTGCTCGTCGTCGGCGCCGGATCCTCGGGCGTGCAGATCGCCGCCGAGCTGCGCCGTGCGGGCCGGCCGGTCTACCTGTCGGTCGGCCCGCACGATCGGCCCCCGCGGCGGTATCGGGGGCGCGACAACGTGTGGTGGCTCGGCGTGCTCGGCATGTGGGATGCCGCGACACCGCCGGCCGGGGCGGAACACGTGACGATCGCCGTCAGCGGCGCCGACGGCGGCCACACCGTGGACTTCCGCGATCTCGCCGCGCAGGGCATCGTCCTCGTCGGCCGGACCGTGTCGGCCGTGAACGGGATCGTGCGGTTCGGTCCGGACCTCGCGGAGAACATCGCCAACGGCGACGCGAACTACCTCTCCGTGCTCGACGAGGCGGATGCGTACATCGAGCGCAACGGTCTCGCCTTGCCGGAGGAGCCGGAGGCGCGCATCTTCGGACCCGATCCCGTGTGCGTGACCGACCCCGTCCTCGAGCTGGATCTCGCGGCCGCTGGCGTGGGCTCCATCGTCTGGGCCACCGGCTACGACTCCGACTTCAGCTGGCTGCAGGTCGGCGCGTTCGACGAGGCCGGCCGGCCTCGGCATCAACGCGGCGTGTCCAGCGAGCCCGGTGTCTACTTTCTCGGCCTGCCGTGGCTCTCCCGTCGCGGCTCGAGCTTCATCTGGGGCGTCTGGCACGACGCCAGGTACATCGCCGACCAGATCCTCATCCAGCGCAGCTACGCCGCCTACGACGGCGATGCGGCACCGGTGACCCCCGCCCGCCCCCTCTCCGCCGGAGCAGCACGCGCATGACCCATCACATCCGCATCCGCCCCTTCAACACCCGAGACACCTATCCGGAGCAGAACCTCGACAACGACCTCTGCCAGGCCGTCGTCGCTGGCGGGGTCGTGTACCTCCGCGGCCAGGTCGGGCAGGATCTCGACACGCGCGAGAGCGTGGGCATCGGCGACGTCGAGGCGCAGACCGAGAGGGCGATGGCGAACGTGGCGCTGCTGGTCGAGGAGGCCGGTGGCTCGCTCGAGGACATCGTGAAGGTCGTCGTCTACCTCGTCGACATCCGGCACCGCGAGCCGGTCTACAGGGTCATGGGCAGATGGTTGACGGGCGTCCACCCGGTCTCCACCGGCATCGTGGTCTCGGCACTCGCCCGGCCCGAGTGGCTGGTCGAGATCGACGCGACGGCGGTGCTGCCGGCCGCCGAGACGGGCCGCCCCGGGACATCCGCATGACGTTCTCACTCGTCGCGCGCGATCCAGACACGGGATCGTTCGGCATCGCCATCTCGTCTTCGAGCCCTGCCGTCGCGGCCAGGTGCGTCCACCTCGCGCCGCGGGTCGGCGCGGCCGTGTCCCAGAACGTGACCAACCCCGAGCTCGGGTCGATGATCCTCACGGCGCTGCGCGAGGGATCCGACGCGGAGGCGGCGCTGGCGTCCGCCCTCCGCGGCGACCCGTATCCGGACTTCCGCCAGGCGATCGTCGTCGACGCCCTCGGCCGCGTCACGGTGCACTCCGGCAGCGGCGCGCTGGGCATCGACGCACATGCCGTCGGGCCGGGAGCGGCAGCGGCGGGCAACATGCTCGCCACCGACCAGGTTCCGCAGCGCATGATCGACGCGTACGCGGCCGGCGGAGCCATGACGCTCGAAGAGCGACTGCTGGCCGGTCTGCTCGCCGGCCTCGCGGAGGGCGGAGAGGCGGGCCCCGTGCGATCGGCCGGCCTCGCCGTCGTTGACCAGGTGTCGTGGCGCACCACCGACCTGCGAGTGGACGACCACGACGAGCCGATCGGTGAGCTCGGTCGCCTGCTGGGCATCTGGCTTCCGCAGAAGCAGGACTACCTGACGCGCGCGCTGAACCCGGTCGCCGCCGCGCCGTACCGCGTAGCCGGAGACGAGGGAGCATGATGGCCCCGGCCTATCCGGTACCCGAGGAGCTCAGGACGCGCATCGACCGAGAGGTCCGCGCCGCAGCGCGCGAGTTGACGGCCATCAGCCACGATCTGCACGATCATCCCGAGACGGCCTGGAACGAGCGGCGCTCCGCCGCCGTGCTCGCCGGTGCCCTCGACGCACACGGATTCGAGATCATCCGCGGCCCGGGCGGTCTGCCGACCGCGTTCACCGCGACCGCGGGCCCGTCCACCGCAGCGGTGCGAGTGGGTGTCGTGGCCGAGTACGACGCCCTGCCTGGCCTCGGACACGCCTGCGGGCACAACGTCATCGCGGCGGCGGCCGTGGGGGCGGCGATCGGGCTGCGGCCACTGCTCGACGAGCTCGACCTGGCATGCACGGTCATCGGCACTCCCGCCGAGGAGGGTGGCGGGGGCAAGATCCTGCTGCTCGATGCCGGCGTCTTCGACGGCCTCGACGCCGCCATGATGGTCCATCCCGGTCCGGAGGACCGTGCGTGGGCGTTCCCGTTCGCCGTCGCGCACTTCGACGTCCGCTACCACGGCACCGCCGCCCACGCCGCCGGCTACCCGTGGCTGGGGATCAACGCCGCGGACGCCTTCGTGATCGCACAGACCGCCATCGGGCTTCTGCGCCAGCAGCTTCCGGAGGGGACTCGTGTGCACGGCGTCGTCACGGAGGCCGGCACGGCGCCGAACGCGATCCCCGCGGAGTCGGCCGGAAAGTGGTATGTCCGAGCCCGTACGCTCGACGAGCTCGACGAGCTCTATGCCAAGGTGCTGCGCTGCTTCGAGGCCGGCGCTCTGGCCACCGGATGCACGTTCGAGGTGGAGGAGACGAGTGGCCGTTACTCCGACTTCGTGAACGACGAGGCGCTCGTGGCCACCTTCGCGGCGCAGACCGCCCTGCTGGGGCGTGACCTTCATGTCGAGAACCGCGACCGCACGGGCATGAACACCGCCTCCACAGACATGGGGAACGTCTCACATCGGGTGCGCGCGATCCACCCCTATCTCGACATCGGCTCGTCGCCCGTCGTCAACCACCAGCGCGAGTTCGCCGACGCAGCGGTGACGCCGGCCGCCGACCACGCGATCCTCGACGGCTCCATCGCCCTCGCCGCCACCGCGGTGGGACTCGCCGTCGAGCGGGCCGAGGGCTGCTCGCACCGAGAGGACGCCCATGACTGATCTGACCTCGAAAGACAGCGCCTACTGGCATCGGCTCGCCGCCGGACTCGTGCCCTGCGGTGAGCTCGTGATCGACGGTCGGGCGCTCGCGGCGGTCTCGGGCGAGACCTTCGCCACCCGCAACCCCGCGACCGGCGGGTTGATCGCCGACGTGGCCCGCGGCACCGAAGCCGACGTGGACCTGGCCGTGCGGGCAGCCCGTCGCTCCTTCGAGGCGGGAACCTGGTCCAACATGGCGCCCGTGCGGCGCAAGGCCGTGCTGTTGCGTCTGTCGGAGCTGATCGGTGCGCACGCAGACGAGCTCGCCGTGCTCGACAGCCTCGATGCCGGCAAGCTCATCTCGGACACCGCCGGCGGCGACGTGCCCGGTTCCGCGGCCATCCTGCAGTGGTACGCGGAGCTGATCGACAAGTCCTACGGCGAGGTGGCACCGACGGCGGTCAGCGACCTCGCCATCGTCACCCGCGAGCCGCTCGGCGTCGTCGCCGCTGTCGTGCCGTGGAACTATCCGCTGGAGATGGCGATCTGGAAGGTCGCGCCGGCGCTCGCCGCCGGGAACAGCGTGGTGCTCAAACCGGCGGAGCAGTCCCCGCTCTCGGGCATCCGGCTCGGACAGCTCGCGCTGGAGGCCGGGCTCCCCCCGGGGGTGCTGAACGTCGTGCCCGGGTTCGGGCACGAGGCGGGGCGCGCGCTCGGCGAGCATCCGGATGTCGACTGCGTGGTGTTCACCGGCTCGACGTCGGTGGGCAAGCTGTTCCTGCAGTATGCCGGCTCGTCCAATCTCAAGCAGGTGTGGCCGGAGTGCGGCGGCAAGAGCGCCAACCTGGTCTTCGACGACGCCGCCGACCTCGATGCGGCGGCCCGGCTCACCGCCGAGCGGATGTTCTCCTGCGCCGGCCAGGTCTGCTCGGCGAACACGCGGCTGCTCGTCGCCCGGGAGATCGCGGACGACTTCACCGGTGCGGTCGTCGCCCACGCGCGTGCGCTCCGGCCCGGCGATCCCCTCGACCCGGCGACCACCCTCGGCCCCGTCGTCAGCGACGATCAGCTCCAGCGGGTGCTGGGGCACATCGAGAGGGGTCGTGCCGAGGCCAGCCTGGTGCTCGGCGGGAATCGGGTCGCCGGGTCGGGCGATGGCTACTACGTCGAGCCCACGGTGTTCACCGACGTCGCGGCGGACTCGAGCCTGTTCCGCGAGGAGATCTTCGGGCCGGTGCTTGCGGTCACGCCGTTCGACGACGAGGAGGACGCCGTGCGGCTCGCGAACGACTCCGACTACGGGCTGGCCGCATCCGTGTGGACCGACAGCCTCGCGCGCGCCACCCGCGTCTCCCGTCGGCTGCGCGTCGGCACGGTCTCGGTCAACACCATCGACGCCCTCGATGTCGTCACTCCCTTCGGCGGCGTCAAGCAGTCCGGGTTCGGCCGGGATCTGTCGGCGCACTCGCTGGACAAGTACACGAGCCTGAAGACCACCTGGTTCGCAGGCTGACCCGAGAGGACCCGAACCGATGCCACGACCCGACGCCGACCTGCTCATCATCGGCGCAGGACTGATGGGCGCCGGCCTCGCCCGCGCCGTGCGCGACGCCGACCCGGCGCTGCGCATTACGATGATCGACACGGGCCCGACCATCGGCGAGGTCCGGGGTCAGCACCTGCACGACACCGACGACGAGCGGCTATGGCTGCGCTACAACCGGCGTGTCGAGTCCGGAACGCAGGCGCTCTACGTCGGCGCGCAGACCACTCCCGACATCGGTCGGAGCGTCACCGGAGCACCCGGTGGCATGTATCACCTGCTGGCGTTCGGCGAGGACGCCGCCGAAATGCCCGCTGCGGCAGTCGGCTGGAACAGCGGCGGCATGGGCGTGCACTGGTCGGCTGCCACGCCCACCCCCTACGGTCCGGAGGTGTTCGACTTCATCGACCGCCGCGAATGGGACGTCGACCTCGCCAGGGCCACGGAACTGCTCCACGTGCATCCGGACCCCTACGGGCAGGACGAGGCAAGCCGCCTCGTCGTGGACCGGCTGCGCGCCGCGTTCGACGGAGTCTGCGATCCCGGCCGCGAGGTCCAGGCCATGCCGATGGCGGTGCAGCCCGGCCCGGCCCGCGCCGACGACCGCCCCGGGCCTCTGCGGCGCACCGGTCCCAACGTCATCTTCCCGCCGATCACGACCGGGGACGACGCGAACTTCGTCCTGCTCGGCGACACGCTGTGCATGCGCCTCCTCGTCACGGACGGCATCGCCACCGGCGCGCTCGTGCGCAACGTGATCACGGGCGAGGAGACGACCCTCCGCGCATCCGCCGTCGCCGTCTGCGCCGACGCGATGCGCACGCCGCAGCTGCTGTGGGCGTCGGGCCTGCGCCCCACGGCGCTCGGCCGCAACCTGAACGAGCACGTCTTCGTCAGCGGTCGGGTCTTCGTCGACCTCGATCGCGTGCCCATCGACCTCCACGCGCTTCGCCGTCCCCTGCCTCGCGAATGGTGCGTAGCCTCGCTGTGGCTTCCGCATAGCGGGCCGCGGCAGCCGTTCCAGGGGCAGATCATGTGCTCGCAGCTGCTCAGGGAGGACCTCCGCACTCCGTTCGGATACGCCGTTCAGCTCTCGTGGTACATCCCCACCGAGATCAGGGAGGCGAACCGCCTCGAGTTCTCCGACACCGAGACGGACTCCGCCGGGCTGCCGCGCATGCGGGTCCGCTTCGGCTACAGCGACGCCGACCGGGCAAGGATCGAGGCCGGCCTCGAGTCCCAGCGCCATGCCGGCAACGCTCTCGGCGAGTTCGTCACCGGGCGGGACTCTGCGGTCCTCGCGCCGGGCGCGTCCCTGCACTACACCGGGACCGTCCGGATGGGCCCGGTCGACGACGGCACCAGCGTCTGCGATCCGGACGGTCGCGTCTGGGGCACCGAGAACGTGTACGTTGCGGGCAACGGGGTCATCCCGACCCCCATGACCGCCAACACGACCCTGACCGGAATGATCACCGCCGTCCGTGCGGCGCGTTCGATCGTCGGTGGGTCCCAGCGGGGGCGAGAGCTCCTCGACGATCGAAGGAGAGGCTGACATGACCGGCATCGGGCTGCAGGCGATGATGTTGGCGAAGGAGTTCGAGGCGCGGGGAGTGGTGGCGACTCTTCGTGAGGCCCTGAGTATCGGGTATCGGATCATCGAGGTCTCGCGCATCCCGATGACCGCGGCCAACCTCCGCGAGCTTCGCCGTGCGAAGGACGAGCTCGGCCTCGAGGTGGTCGCGACCTCGGCGGAGGTGACCGCGGTGCGGGGCTCCCCGAACGATGCGATGGATGCCGACTTCGACAAGATCGTCACGGACGCCCGCGCGCTCGGGGTGGGCACCATCCGGATTCCGAGCATCCCTCTGCCCGCGCTGCGCGACTCCGAGACGCTGCGCGCGTTCTGCGCCGAGGCGCAGACCTACGCCGCACGGTTCGCCGATCTCGGTCTCCGTCTCGCCTATCACACGCATCACCTCGAGTTCGCCCGGTTCGACGCGGGCATCGGCGTTGAGATGATCCTCGAGCTCGCACCGGCGCTCACCCTTGAGGTGGACGTGCACTGGGTGCACCGCGGCGGATACGACGCGCCGAGCGCGATTCGGCGCTGGGCTGACCGGGTGGCGTTGGTACACCTCAAGGACTACCGGATCGCCAGGATTCCCGAGTCGTTCGACGGTCCCGGGTTCCCGTCGGACGTCGTCGAGTTCGCTGAGGTCGGCGAGGGGACCCTCGACTTCCCGGCCATCGTGGCCGCCAGCCTCGACGTCGGCGTCGAGCACATGCTCGTCGAGCAGGACGACACGTACGGGCGTCCCGTCCTCGACAGTCTTCGCATCTCGCACGACAACCTCGTCGCACTCGGATACGCCGACCTCTTCTGAGCGTGGTGCGCTGCCGGCCGCGGGATGCCGGATCTGGGCGAGGGGCTGCCCACGGCATCACTTGTCTGACGGACTGTGAGCGGGTCTTGTGGCAGCTCGTGCTTCGGGCCGGCCTCGGTCGTCGCGACGCGGTCCACGGGCAGCCTGAGTGATTCCGCCTTCGCTGGGGCGCCTGGGCGGCGAAGCGGTCGTGTGGCACACCGATCCGTCGAGATGAGCACTTGCGCGATATTCACTCAGATGACTGATCGCTTTGCGATTGATCTGCTCATATCATTGCGCTGATGGCGCAAATGTGAGCATGATCGACGGTATGACCAGGGTCACGTTCATCGGTGCAGGCAGTGTTGTGTTCACGAGACAGTTGGTCGCCGACCTGTTGCGGTTTCCCGAGCTGGCCGATGTCACGATCGCGCTGCACGATATCGACTCCGAGCGTCTCGACGTGGCGCGGGGCATGGCGGAGCAACTGAACGCCCGATTCTGCACCGACGCCACGATCATCGCGTCCGCCGACAGGCGACAGGCGCTGGCGGACGCCGACTTCGTGATCAACACCGTGCAGATCGGGGGGATCGATGGCACCAGGAAGGATCTGGAGATCCCGGCGCGTTACGGTCTGAACCAGACGATCGGTGACACCACCGGGGTGGGCGGCGTGTTTCGGGCGCTGCGCACCTTTCCGTTCCTCACGGCCCTCACGGCCGACATGCGTGAGATCTGTCCCGACGCCGTGCTGCTCAACTACACCAACCCGATGGCCATGAACCTCTGGTGGCTGTCGGTGACGGCCCCCGACATCACGTCGATCGGTCTCTGTCATAGCGTCTACTGGACGGCGGTGGGGCTGTGCAAGCTCATCGGCGTGCCTTTCGAAGACACCCACTACCGGGCTGCCGGGGTCAATCACCAGGCTTGGCTGCTGGAGTGGTCGCGCGACGGGAAGGACCTCTACCCGGCGCTGAGGGAGAAGATCCTTGCCGAGCCGCAACTGCAACGCCGTGTGCGGGTTGAGATGTTCAAGCGGCTCGGCTTCTATCCCACCGAGACCAGTGAGCACTCCGCGGAGTACCTCTCCTGGTTCCTTCGCTCGCCCGAGCAGACGGCCAAGTACCGTATCGAGCCCTTGCAGTATCTCGGGATCAGCGAGCGGAACGTCAGCGAGTTCGAGGAGGCGAAGGCGAGGCTGAGGTCGGGGGACGACCTCGACCTCGAGGAGGGCGCGGCCGAGTACGCGCCCCAGGTCATCCACTCGCTGGTGACGGGGACGCAGCGCACCATCCACGGCAACCTGCCCAACCGCGGGTACATCGACAACCTCCCACAGGGCGCCGTCATCGAGGTTCCCGTGACCATCGACGGCGCCGGCATCCATCCTCAGGCGATGGGTGCGCTTCCCGTGCAGTTGGCTGCGCAGAACCGCAACTATGTCTCCGTCGCCGAACTGGCCGTCGAGGCGATGCGCACCGGGGATCCGCTTCTCGTGCGTCAGGCGGTGCTGATGGATCCGAATGCCAGCTCGACCCTCACGCCCGAGCAGATCTGGCAGTTGTGCAACGACCTCACCGATGCGCACGGCGACCTGCTGCCGGCGCCCCTCCGGCAGCACGTGCCCCCCGCCTGGGCATGAGGCTCGCCCGCACCGCGGGCGGAGCGTCTTCCCCGCGCCGAGTGCTGCCGAAGAACCCGGCGAGGGTGCGGCCGAGGTCCCGCGATGACGCCGTGGCGGTCCCCGCCGACGGCCGAGCACTGGCGTAGTCGATGGCCGCCGTCCGGAGCACATCGCGGACGAGATGCCCGTTCGCCCAGACCCGTCGATCGTTGCGAGGACCAGGACAATGACCAACACCGGCTATCGTGTCGCCGTCGTCGGTGATGCGAACGTCGACTTGATCCTGCGCGGGGACGTGCGGCCCCGGTTCGGACAGGCCGAGCAGTTGCTCGACGCCGGCGAGCTGGTGCTCGGAAGCTCCGCGGGAATCACCGCCAGCGGTCTCGCGCGGCTCGGCGTGGAGACTTCGCTGATTGCGTGCGTCGGCACCGACATGTTCGGTGGCTTCGTGCTCGACGCCCTGCGCGAGCTCGGCGTCGACACGGCAGGCATACGCGTGGTTCCCGAGACGCCCACCGGCTTGTCCGTCGTCCTGTCCGAGCCCGGGGATCGCTCCATCCTCACGCTTCTGGGCGCTATCGCCGAGGTCACGCCGAACGATGTGCTCGCCGTCGGGGATGCACTCGACCACGTGCACTTCGCCTCCTACTTCCTCACCCCGGCCATCGTCGAAGGCTTCGTCGACCTCGCCACCCGGCTCCGGCAACGAGGGGTGGTGGTGAGTCTCGACACGAACTGGGACCCCACGGAGCAGTGGTCGGGCATGCGCGAAGTGCTGGCCGCCACTGATTACTTCATGCCGAACACGGAGGAGCTTCGGTCGATCGCGGCGGCGATCGACCCGCTCCTCGCCGCCGCAGACGATGACGAGTGCGCGCGCGCGATCGCCGAGCTCGGCACCCACGTGGTGGTCAAGGCCGGAGCCGCCGGGGGTTGGTCGATGTCGCGCGAAGGGTCGCACTGCTCGGCGGCTGGTCTCGAGCTGGACCCCGTCGACACGACCGGTGCGGGCGACAGCTTCGACGCGGGCTACATCGCCGCGATGGCGAGCGGCGTCGAGAACGAGGCCGGTCGCCTGCGATGGGCTGCGGTCGCCGGGTCGTTGTCGACTCGTGCAGACGGGGGAACGGCGGCCCAGGCGACCCTCGTGGAGCTTCGCAAGGCGGCCGGAGCGTGAGCGCGAGGATGAGGCGCGACTGGGCCGCCTGATCGAGTCGCGATCCCCGGGCCGCACGCCCCGCTGATGCGACCTACCGGCTGGTGCGACCTACGAGATCGCCGAGCCGACCGAGGCGCGAGCCGACGTCAGGCCGCTGCTAAGGCTGCAGCACCGAGCGGGAGAGGTGCACCGGACGGTCGGCGTCGCGACCCCGCTCGGCCGCCCAGCTGACCGCGTGGCGTTGCACGTCCACGAGTTGCACGATGGGGTCGTCCTCCCTCTCGCACAGACGAGCCCCCGTGTCGAGGATGGCCTGGCGCTGGTTGTCGCTCAGCGGCGTCATCGCCCAGACTAGGGTCTCCTCGCCCGCAACGCTGATCGGGCCGTGCAGGTATTCGCCGGTCGCATAGGCCTCAGCCCACATCCCCACGGATTCGCGGGCCTTGAGTGCGGCTTCCTGGGCGAGGAACGCTGCCCACCGGGTGCCGAGCACGACCAGCTGGCGCGGCTGCGCCTCGCTCGGTGGAGCTGCCAACAGCCGGGTGGCGTCGTCGATGAGGGTGCGCACGCGCTCGCCATCGCCGAGCGCGGTCAGCAGCAGGGCGAGTTGCGTGGTGGGGAAGCGCGTCTGCACGACACTGGTCTCGTCGGCGAACGAGAGGTCGACGATGTCGTGGGCGCGCTCGGCGACGGGCGTGTTCAGCTCGCCGAGCAGAGCGGTCACGGGCACGTCCGGTGGAAGTCGGTCGAGAGCGCTGATCAGCTCTGCTGTGGTTCCCGAGCGGCTGATGGCGATGACGCGATCGTAGTCGCGCACGAGCGGCGGCAGCTCGGAGGCGATCAGGGCGTCGGTGATGCCCGCACCGGACTGCTCGCGGAGCCAGGCGTACGCCCCTCCGACGTAGAAGGACGTGCCGCAGCCGAGCACGAGCACGCGCTCACCTCTTCGGGGCAGGCCAGGGGCGCCGGCCAGCTCGCGGGCCCTGGACCAGCATGACGGCTGACTTTCGATCTCGGCCCTGGTTCGGCGACCGAGAAGGCCCGGGTCGATGCTGTTCACTGTGCTCCCGATCGTTTGGTGTAGGGGTGGGAATGGGGTGCTGCCGGTCGGAAACCGCCAGCGTCGATCGCGTCGGTGAGGATCGATCGTGCGATGGCCGTCGTGGGGACCAGCGGATCGAGCGCGAGCGCCTGGACGGCCAGGTCGATGTCACGCTCCATGGCAGCGCGGACAGTGAGCTCTTGTTGCAAGGACCTGGCGCTGAGCACGGCGGCAACGCCGTCGGGCAGGCGCCCGATCGCCACGGGCGAGACGCCGGAGGCATCGACCACCGCGGGAACTTCGACGACCGCACCGAGGGGCAGGTTCTCGATCGCTCCGTGATTGGGCACGTTCACCGCGAGCTCGACGTCACGCCGGCCCGACGCGATCGCCTCGGCGATGGACACGAAGCGCTCGGCCTCCTGGGATGCCTCGACGACGGGCTCGGCGGTCCCCGCGGCCTGTGCCCTGAGCTCCTCCCAGAGGCTGTCCTTCTCATCGATGTACTCGATGGTCATGTCGTGACCGGCATCGAGACCCCACTCGAAGACCGGGCCTTGGTTGCCCAGGTAGTCGCCGAAGAACTCGGCGACGTGACGATCGCCCGGCGCCGGATAGAGCCCGAACGTGCGGAAGAGGTCGGCCGATACCGGCGCGTGCACGCCTTCACTGCGGTTTGGCGCGGCGTCCTTCCCCTGCGCACGTTCATCGACGAGCTGACGCAGCCGCGGATACAGGTCCGTCTCCGCCGTGCGGATGTCGAGCAGCCAGCACAGGTGGTTGAGGCCGGCGAACGTCGCGGTCACGAGCTCGGGGTCCACACCGAGGTCGCTGCTGAGGGCGGACCTGGTGTGCATGGTGCCGTGGCACAGTCCGATCGCGTTCACGCCGGTGTAGTCGACGATGCCGCGCACGTTGGCGGACAGCGGGTTGCTGTAGTTCACCATGAGCGCGTCGGGGGCCAGCGACGCGATGTCGCGCGCGATCGCCACCAGCTCGGGCACATGCCGCAGGGCGCGCAGCACACCGCCTGGACCGACGCTGTCTCCCACGGTCTGCTTGATGCCGTATCGCGCGGGGATGTCGAGATCAGATCGCCATCCTGCCGCCGAGCCGACCGCGATCGTGGTCGTCACGAAGCGCGCGCCGGGCAGCGCCTCGCGCCGGTCGGTGTGTGCGCTCACGGTGATGCCGGATCCGTGGGCAGCCACGATGCGCTGCCCGACCGCGGCCATCGTCTCCACGGCTGTGCGGTCCACGTCCACGAGCCGCACCTCCGCCTCACGGAAGGTCTCGCTCGTGGCGAGATCGCGCAGTAGGCCGGGGGTGAAGACGGTGCTGCCCGCACCGATCAGGACGAAGACGTCCCGGGTCACGATCTGTCTCATTTCACACTTCCGCTGAGGAGCCCGTTCACGATGTAGCGGTTGAGCAGCACGGCGATCACGGCGGGAATGGCGATGGCGATGATCCCGGCTGCGCTCATGAGCGAGAACGGCACGACGTGCCGCCCTTGCAACGAGGCGATCACCACGGTGAGCGGCTCGGTCGAGATGTCGCTCGAGAGCACCAGGGGAAAGAGGAACTGACCCCAAGCGAACAGGAAGGTGATGATCGCTGTCGAGATGATGCCGGGACGCGCCAGCGGAACCACCAGGTGCCAGAGCACCTGCATGCGGCTCGCGCCGTCAACCTGGCCCGCCTCCTCGATCGAGACCGGAAGGCTCGACATGTAGTTGTAGAGGATCCATGTCGCCAATGGCAGGAAGCCCGACACGTACACCAGCACGATTCCCGTATACGTGTTGACGAGTCCGAGCCCGGTCATGATCTTGTAGATCGGAATGAGCGTCGTGTACGCCGGAAAGGCCATGGTCGCGAGCACCGCGTAGAACAGCAGCTGACGGCCGCGGAACCTCATGCGGGCGAAGGCGTATGCCGCCAAGGTGGAGATGACCACCGTGACGATCGTCGCTGCTGCGCATTCGATGATGATGTTCACCAGCGACTGACGCACGGAGTCCGGCACGTCGCCGTTGCCCGTCAGCAGTGTCGCGAAGTTCCGCAGGGTGGGCGTCGGCGGCACGTAGTACGCGGGCTTGGCCGTGACCTGCGCGTTCGTCTGCAGGCTGGTGTTGAGGGTCCAGTAGATCGGGATGAGCGTCCATAGCAGTATGAACGCAACCCCGATCCAGCGAACCCAGTGCATACGTCGGTCCATCAGAACTCCACGGGTCGATAGACGAGCTTGAGCACCCCGAACGAGATGATCAGCGTCGCGATCGTGATGATCAGCGAAAGGGCGTAGCCCGCACCGAAGTCCAGGTTCTGGAACGTCACGAAATAGGTCTGCATCGTCACCGACGATCCGGTCGCCGCGGCCCCGTTCAACACGTACGGCTGATCGAAGACGTTGAGCGTCGCGATCACCGCCTGCACCATGGCCACCGTGATGCCTGGACGGATCAACGGCAGGGTGATGCCGGTGAACGCCCTCCACGACGAGGCGCCGTCGATGCTGCCGGCCTCGTAAAGCTCATCAGGGATGTTCTGCAATGCGGCCAGGATCAGCAGGGTCGACAGCGGGGTGATCTGCCAGACCTGCACGATCTCGATCAGCAGCACGGTGACGAAATGGTTGGTGCCGAGGAAGACCTGGTAGTTCTCGATCAGGTTCAGTGACTTGAGCATGCTGTTCAGAAGACCCGTATTGGCGTCCCAGATGTTCACCCAGATGATGCCCTCGACCACACCCGGCAGGGCCCACGGCAGGATCAGTATCGCTATGAGGGCGGAGCGTCCTCGGAACTTCTGCTTGAGCACCACCGCGAAGAAGATGCCGAGCAAGGTGGAGAGCGCCACGCCGACCAGCACATAGAGCAGGGTGTTGCCCATGCTCGAGAGGATCGCCCCGTTCTGGAAGATGTGGACGAAGTTGTCGAGGCCGTTGAAGCGAGTGGGTGGATCGAGCTCATCGACCCGGAAGAACGAGGCGATGATCGTGTAGGCGGCCGGGACGAGCGCGAGGCCGACGATGAAGATCGCCAACGGCGACACCAAGAGCCACGGAAGCGCGTCGATTCGTTTGCGCCGCCTGGGCAGGCCGGGTACCGGGCGGCCGGCCTGGAGTCCGACTGTCACTGTTGAAGCCTTCCGACCGAGGAATCGGCTGTCACGCTCACGAGCCGCTGGAGAGTTGCGTCGCCGTCTGCGCGATCGCTTTGATCGCCGCATCCACGGTCATGTTGCCCGCCGCGGCGGCATGCAGGTTCGTGTACACGGAGTTGGAGAACTGCGGATACCACGACGGTGCGCCCTCGGGGAACACGGGCTTCGCGCGCGTTTTCAACAGCTTGGCCAGCACGTCCCCGCCGACGAGCGTGCCCTTCGAGTTGAGCACATCGACCGCGCTGAGACGTGACGGCAGCGCATAGCCGGAGAGGACCTTGTCGGGCCCGTTGGCGCCGGCGAAGTCGACCTGGGTGTCCTTCGAGGTGAACCAGCTGATGAACTTGGCCGCAGCCTTCGGATACTTGGCGTTCACGGGGATTCCGATGCTGTCCGGGTTGCTGAGGTTGGGGCCCACACCGTCTGCGCCTGGGGTGGGGATGTATTGCACCTGGTTCACGACGCTTGAGGAGTCCGGCACGTTGTACAGGCTGCCGACGTTTCCGGAGTAGTCGGAGAAGACGCTCGCCACGTTGCCCTTCGCCATGAGCGTCTGCATGCCCTGGCTGTCGGTCACGTTGATGTTTCCGGGACTCACGAGGCCGCTCTTCAGCGCGCTGATCATCCATTGCGCTGCCCTGTAGCCGGCCGAGTCGGGCGAGGTGAACTGCGGCTTGCCCTTCTTGTCGAGCACTGTGCCTCCGAAGGCGCCGGTGGTCTGGTACCAGTAGGTCGAGAGGCCCTCGGCGGCGGCGAAGGGTATGTCGAGCGGATACTGCACGGCTCCGGAGCTCTTCACCTGCTGAAGGTCTTTGGTGTAGTCGCTTATCGTCGTGGGCATCGTGGTGATGCCGGCCTTCGCGAACAGTTCCTTGTTGACCGTCGTGACCATGAATGAGGCGTCGTACGGGATCCCGACGACCTTGTCGTCTACGGTGAACGAGCTGAGCTGGGGCATGTCGGCCTTGAGCGACGAGGTCTTGAGGTACTTCTGCATCGGATAGAACCAGCCCAGCTTGCCGAGCTGACCCACCCGCGACCAGTCCACATCTGTCGCGTCGGCGAAGTAGGTCTTGGCGGTTGCGGCGGCGGCGATCTTGGTCTGCAGGCTGTCCCAGTCGAGGTTGGTCCACTTGACCGTGATGCCGGTTTCCTTGGTGAACTCGGCCAACTCCGACTTCGGCGGCGGGTCGGATGCGAGCACCACGTTGATCGTCACGTTCTTCGTCTGGTCCGAGCCGCCGGACGCGCCGCTCGAGCCGGCGGAGCACCCGCCCATCGCCAGGGCGAGCGTGGCCGCCCCTGCCACGAGAACCGCGGACCTCAGGTGTTTCTTCGTCGAATCCATTAGGGAATGCCTCTCTCGATCACGTGAGGGTGCTCATGTCTCAAGCAATTTGCACGTTATGACGGCAGTGACCTCACGATACGCGCAACACGAACAAGGGTCAATCACGATCGTCGTCCATATTGAGCAACTAACGATTACGCTCGTGTAAATTCGGCGTCACTCGAAGTAAGATGATCAAAATGCGCAGATAAATTGCGCGTTGGTGCTAGCCTGGCGGCGTGCAGCGCAGACAGAGACTCAACCAGATCGTTTCCGTGGTGGTGGACCACGGCAGCGCCGATGTCAGAGGTCTCGCCGAACTGTTCGATGTCTCGGCCGCGACGATCCGCCGTGACCTCGAAACACTCGAGGAGCAGAAGCTGGTCACCCGCACCCACGGGGGAGCCCGGCCCCACGAGGCCTTCAACGATCTTCCGCTGGGCTACAAGACGTCGCACAACCTGGCCGAGAAGCGCGCGATAGCGCGGGCAGCGCTGGAGCGCGTTCGCGACGCGAGAGTCATCGGCATGACCGGCGGCACGACGGTGAGCGAGTTCGCGCGCCTTCTGCCCAACACCGGGCGCGGCGTCACAGTGGTGACCAACGCACTCAACATCGCCATCGAGCTCGTGCAGAACGCCTCGTTGCGCGTGTTCGCGGCCGGCGGCGAGGTGCGTTCCAGCAGCCAGGAGGCGGTGGGACCCAGCGCCGAGAGCTTTCTCGCCGACTACAACATCGATGTCGCGGTGATCGGGGTGGACGGAGTGGACGCCTCGGCGGGCTGCACGAACTACGACCCGGTGGGAGCTCGTGTCAACGGCGTTCTGTCGAGACGGGCGCGGGTCGTCGTCGTCCTCGTGGACTCGACGAAGATCGGCCGGGTCGCCCTTGCGCCGGTGTGCGCGATGGAGGATGTCGACGTGCTCATCACCGACTCGGGGGCGTCGTCCGAGTCCCTCGCAGAGCTGCGCGACCGTGGCTGTGAGGTCGTGGTCGTGGAGGCCGATGCCGCGGCGGCCTGATCGGGGCGCTGTTTCCTGCGCGGAAGCCGAGGGGGCGGTCTCCGGTAGGTCGTCGGATCGTGGTGGAGGCGGTGGGGTTGGCGGTTCTGGACGGGAGTTCCCCTATGTTCGTCGTCAAGAGGGGTGGCGTCGCTTTCCCGCGATGACGCTCTGATGGAGATTGAGCTGCGGAAGGCTGTCACCGGTGATGAAGGTTGGCTCTTCGAGCTTCACGAGGCCGCGCATGGCGAGCTCGTCGAGGCGGCCTTTGGGCCTTGGATCATCGAGCAGCAGGAAGAGTTCTTCCGCCCGCTTTTTGAGGATCACGAGGTGTTCGTCGTGGTCGTAGAAGGCCGCGCGATGTCGGGGCTGTCTATCTAGTGAGCGAGACGGCGACACGTGGCTTGAGCTGATCGAGGTTGACCCCGCGCGTCAAGGCGAGGGTGTCGGGGCCGTAGCGTTGTTGCAGGTGCATCGGATCAGCGGCTCTACGAGCGGGAAGGTTTCGTGCGTCGGAGAGACACCGACGCATCACCTGCTTCGCCGTGCCGCGTTCCCGCGCTCACGGGATCCGCCACACGCCGCTGGCCTCGTCGTCGATGCCCTCGACGCCGTTGCGAACGCCTTTGGTGCCGAGGGCAACCGAACAGTTGCAGTCAGAATGTGGTCAAGCGCCATGGCGGCCGCCTCATGCGGTCGATCAAAACCCTCGGATGCCTTGCCAGGCCGTGGTTCTCTAGGTGGCTCCGACCGGCATCGATCCGGTGACCTTTCGATTTTCAGTCGAACGCTCTACCAACTGAGCTACAGAGCCGTGGCATCCGCACGGGGCGAGGACGCCTACCGGAAAGAAGCCCTCCATGAAAGAAGGGCTTCTCCAGCGCGACCCTGACGGGACTTGAACCCGCGACCTCCGCCGTGACAGGGCGGCACGCTAACCAACTGCGCCACAGGGCCTTGTGTGATGTTCAGTTATCAGTGTAGCCACGACCCCGACTGCGCCCTCCCGCGGCCAGGACCGTACAGGCCGTGAAAGCGAGCTCCCTCGTCCTGATCCCGATCGCCTGTGACCCCAACGGGATTCGAACCCGTGCTACCGCCGTGAAAGGGCGGCGTCCTAGGCCGCTAAACGATGGGGCCATCCGCGCTCACGGCGTGTGACTACCGAGGGTTTAGCTTAGATGAGGCTTCCGCCGATTGCCAAACCGGTCTCTGGGATCTCGCCACCATGAGCGGGGAAGCCCGGTCGGGGGCGCGTCGCGGCGCGGGGGGCGGCGGATCGACCGTGGGAAATCCCTGGATTGCCGGCGCGGCCGCGTTGATCCCGTGGTTCGGGTGGGGTCCCGGGCCGGTTTCGACGGGCTCAACCGACGGTACGGGCTCAACCGGCGGGACGGTTTCGGCGGGCTCAACCGGCGGTTTCGACGGGCTGAACCGGCGGCAGCCGGCGAGCGGGTTCCGCGGCCGCGCGCGAGCCCGAATCCGGCAACCCCGCCGAATGACCAAGGCTGTGCCCGCAGACCGGGTTACAGTCGCCGGGACACCCGCCTGCCGGTGGACCACGTGCGACCCGCATCCGAGGACGACGACCATGACCCCACACGTTCGCGCACCACGACGCGTGCGCCTTCGAGCGGTGTCCCGTGCGCTTCGAACACGGGTGGCCGGAGGCACGCTGGTAGGCATCCTCGCGGTGACACTGGTGGGCGGCATCGCCGCCCCGGCGCATGCCGATGAATACCCGAGCTGGCAGGACGTGCAGAACGCCAAGGCCAACCAGGCGGCGGCGCAGGCCGAGACGACGAGGATCGAGGGCTTGATCGCCGGTCTCGAGCAGCAGGTCGCGCAGACGCAGGCGGCTTCGGTGAAGGCGGGTGATGAGCTCAACGAGGCTCAGCAGAAGTTCGATCTCGCCGATGTCAGGGCGCAGTCGCTGCAGGCGCAGGCCTCCGGGCTGAAGAAGAAGGCCGACGACGCCACGACGCAGGCGGGCCGTCTCATCGCCCAGCTCTACCGCTCCGGCGGGGGCGACCTGACCACCAACATCTTCCTCACTGGCAGCACGAAGGCGAAGGCGGCCGATCGGCTGCTGGACCATCTCGGGTCCGCGTCGAAGCTGGTCGAGAACACGAGCGGCGTCTACGAGCAGGCCGAGCAGGCCCGCAACACGGCCAAGGCCATGAGCGACCAGGCGACCGCGGCGTTGGCGCAGCGGGAGAGGCTGCGCAGCGAGGCGGATGCCGCGCTCAAGAAGGCGGTCGCCGCCGCCCAGGCCGCGCAGGAGAGCCTCGCCGCGCAGCAGGCGCAGTCGGTGGTGCTGGAGGCGCAGCTCGCCGCGCTGAAGGACACGACGGCCAAGACGGTCGCCGGATACCAGGCCGGGGTGGAGGCGCGGCGCAAGGCGGAGGAGGCCGCGCGCGCCGCCGCCATGGCAGGCGGCAGCGTGGGCTCGCAGGGCTGGGCCGTGCCGGTGAACGGGCCGATCACGGACTATTTCGGCTGGCGCGTCTCGCCCTGCCCAGGTTGCACCACCTTCCACGAGGGAGCGGACATCGGGGCGTACTGCGGGGCCACCGTCTACGCCGCTCATGATGGCGTCGTGACCTACGCGGGCTGGAACGGCGGCTACGGGAACTTCGTGCTCCTGGACAACGGGGGTGGCATTTCGACGGGTTACGGACATATCGTGAACGGAGGCATCCTCGTCGGCTACGGCGAGAGGGTCGGCGCCGGCGAACCCATCGCCCGTGTCGGCTCGACCGGTAACTCCACCGGATGCCACCTGCACTTTGAGGTGCGGCAAGGCGGAAGCGCGATCAATCCGATCCCGTTCATGGCAAGCCGCGGCGCATCTCTGACCTGAGCATCGCTGGGGGCGATATGGCAACCGAGTCGCCGAACGAGACCATGCGCACATCCGACCCTGCGCGCCGCGACGACGAGTCGCTGAGGGCGGAACGACGCCAGCGCGGGCGATCCTCCGCGTGGGGGCCCGCCGGCAGGCCGGTCATCGACACCGTTCCCGCCAGGCCGGTGAGGCGGCTGTCGGCTCGCACGTCGTCGCTCGGGCTCTCGATGGGCGCTGCGGCCGTCGGAGTGATGACCGGCGCCATCGGGGTCGTGGTTCCCCCGGCACACGCCGACGACTATCCGAGCGCGAACGACGTGCAGCAGGCGAAGCAGAACGCCGCCGACCAGCAGGCGCTCGTCGACAAGATCGGTGGCCTCATCGTCGACCTGCAGAACCAGGCGGATGCCGCGAGCGTCGCCGCAGACAAGGCGGCGGAGGCCTACCTCCTAACGAAGGCGAAGCTCGACGACGCGACGGCGAAGGCGGCCGGGCTGAAGGATCAGGCGAAGGCCGCCGCGAAGAAGGCCAGAACATCCGCGATGCGCGCCGGGCTCCTCGCGTCGCATCTGGCCAAGACGGGTGGCGACTCATCCGTCAACCTGCTGCTCTCCGGCGGGGACGCGGACGCCTCGGACAGGCTCCTCTACCAGCTCGGCACCATGAGCCAGCTCACCGAGCAGTCCAGCGCGATCTACCAGCAGGCGCTGAAGGACAAGAACGCTGCTTCCTCGCTCGCGGAACAGGCTGCGGCGGCCGAGAAGATCAGGGCGCAGCTGGCGGATGCCGCCGCGGGTGCCCTGCAGAATGCGAAGGATGCCGCCGCCACCGCCCAGGCGGCGCTCGCTGAGCAGACGTCGAGGCAGGCCGAGCTCACCTCACAGCTGGCGACGCTGCAGAACACGTCCATCCAGGTGGCGCAGCAGTACGCGCAGGGTCTTGCGGTCAAGGCGGCGGACGACGCGGCGCGGAAGGCGGCGACGCCGCCTCCTCCGGCGCAGGTGGGACAGCCCGGCGGCGGGTCGTCGTCGGGAGGGTCCTCGGCCCCGTCCGGAGGATCCTCCGCCCCCTCAGGAGGCTCGGCCGGCGCGCCCAACGGCAGCGCGGTCGAGGCCGCGATCGGCTATGCGTACGCCCACATCGGTGCGCCGTACGCCCTCGGCGGCGCCGGTCCCGTCTACTACGACTGCTCCGGCCTGGTCATGATGGCGTATGCCGCTGCGGGCATCGGCGTGGGCTCCCACAGCGTCTCCGACCAGTTCTACACGGCCCAGGCGCGCGGCCAGCTCGTGCCGCTCAGCCAGCGACAGCGTGGCGACATCATCTTCTGGTACGACGGTGGCTTTTATCACGACGCCATCTACCTGGGGAACAACCAGATCATCGCGGCGCGCGACTACGGCGAGCCGCTGGCGGTCGAGGGGTTGTGGGGTTCGCCCTACCCCTACGTGGCGCGTCCCTCCGCGTAGCCGGTCCCGGCCCGGAACGATCACGTCCGAACGCGATGGATTCGCCGATACTCCGGCTCGCCGGTTCGCCGGTTCGCCGATTCGCCGATTCTTGAATGCAACGGATTCACGCCTGAGCTACATGCACATCGGCGTCTGCACGCAGCGCAGGGGCCGATCCATAGCAGCCGGTGAAAGGGCGCGGGTCGGTGAACGCAGGTTACGGCCGATGAAGCAGGTTACGGCCGGTGAAAGGGGCGCGGGTCGGTGGGCGGCGGTGAACGGAGGTGGCAGTCGGTGGGCGGCGGCGTCGGCGGTGAACGGACGCAGCGGCCGGCTCAGTGGCTGTCGGAGAGGCGTGCGATGGCCTCCTGCACCAGCCTGTCCGCCTCCGCCGCGGAACCCCACGCCTCGACCTTGACCCACTTGCCGGGCTCGAGATCCTTGTAGTGCTCGAAGAAGTGCTGGATCTCCTGCTTCGTGTGCTCCGGGATGTCGTCGACGTCCTGGATGTGCGTCCAGCGCGGGTCCTTGTGCTGAACGGCGATGACCTTGTCGTCGCCGCCGGCCTCGTCGCTCATGTGCAGCACGCCGACCGGACGCACCCTGACGCCGACGCCCGGGAAGACCGGATAGTCCAACAGCACCAGCACGTCGAGCGGGTCACCGTCCTCGCCGAGGGTGTTCTCGAAGAAGCCGTAGTCGGTGGGATAGCTGAAGCTCGTGTAGAGGACGCGGTCCAGGTGCACGCGACCGGTCTCGTGGTCCACCTCGTACTTGTTGCGGCTGCCCCGCGGGATCTCGATGACGGCGTCGTAGTCGGCCATGGTGCTCCATTCATGGGTGGCTGTCGGATGCCCGCGGCGCCGTGCCGCAGACACGCCCACCCAATCTACCGGGCGGAGCGCCGGGGCCGGGGCTTCCTTCTCGCACGAGACATCGCGGAAGCCGGTGCGGCTAGCGTGGTCGCGTGACCGAATCCGGACGCCGGCCGCGTCTGACCCCGCCGATCGCGGACATCCGCAGGGCCGTGCGAGAGAGCCTCGAGGCGGCGGGGGTCGCCGACGGCGACCTCGTGCTCGTCGGGGTATCCGGCGGGGCGGACTCGCTCGCCCTGGCCGCCGGCGCGGCCTTCGAGGGGCCGCGGGCTGGCATCCGGGTGGGTGCGGTGATCGTCGACCACGGGCTGCAGCATGACTCGGCAGAGGTGGCGGCCCGGGCCGGTGAGCAGGCGTCCGCCCTCGGGCTCGATCCCGTCGTCGTGTCTCGCGTGCACGTCCCGTCGGCCGGAGCGGGAGGCCCGGAGAAGGCGGCACGGGACGCCCGTCGCGCCGCGTTCGCGCAGGTCGTCGCCGACACGGGCGCCGCCCGTCTGCTGCTGGCGCACACGCTCGACGACCAGGCGGAGACCGTGCTGCTGGGCCTCGCGCGCGGATCCGGCGCTTCCAGTCTGCAGGGCATGGCCGTCGCGTCCGGCATCGTGCTGAGGCCGCTGCTGGCGCTCCGGCGCCGGACCACGCGGCAGGCATGCCTCGACGCCGGACTCGAGCCGTGGGACGACCCGCACAACCTCGACCGCTCGTATGCGCGAGTGCGTGCCCGGCTCGATGTGCTGCCGGTCCTCGAGCGCGAGCTCGGGCCGGGGATAGCCGAGGCCCTCGCCCGCACCGCCGGGCAGCTGCGCGAGGACGCCGAGGCCTTGGACGAGATGGTCGAGGAGGTCGTCGAGGACATCTGCGAGCCCGCCGAAGGCGGGATCGCCGTGTCGGTGCGTGCGCTCGAGGCCAACCCGGCCGCGGTGCGCCATCGCATCATCCGCTTCGTCGTCTTCAGCGAGTTCGGCGTGGCACTGGAACGAGTGCACGTGCTCGCCGCCGCGCGGCTGGTCACCGACTGGCACGGCCAGGGGCCGCTCGACCTGCCGGGCGTTAAAGTGAGACGCGACGGCGGGATGCTCGTGTTCGCCTCGGCCTCGGGCTGACCGGTCGCCCCTCGGGCTGTCATCGCCCCCGCCTGGATGGTCGGGGGACGCATCGGGCACGGAACGCAAGGGACCAGGAATGCTGCCAGAAGACATCGAAGGCGACCTCACGAAGGTGCTCATCACCGAGGAGCAGATCCACCGGCGCCTCGACGAGCTCGCCGCCCGGATCGACGCCGACTACACCGGCAAGGACGTGCTCCTCGTCGGCGTGCTCAAGGGCGCGGTGATGGTGATGGCCGACCTGGCGCGGGCGCTCAGCCTTCCGATCGAGATGGACTGGATGGCCGTGAGCTCGTACGGCGCGAGCACGAAGTCCAGCGGCGTGGTGCGCATCCTGAAGGACCTGGACTCAGAGCTCGCCGGGCGGCACGTGCTCATCGTCGAGGACGTCATCGACTCCGGGGTGACCCTCTCCTGGCTGCGGGAGAACCTGATCTCGCGCGGGCCGGCTTCGGTGGAGATCTGTGCCCTGCTGCGCAAGCCGGATGCCGCCAAGGTCGAGGTCGACGTCAGATACGTGGGCTTCGACATCCCCAACGACTTCGTGGTCGGCTACGGCCTCGATTTCGCCGAGCGGTACCGCAACCTGCGTTCGATCGGCATCCTCGCTCCGCACGTGTACGAATGAAGGCGGCGCACCGGGCCCGTGGACCGCGCCGGCCCCGTGCCGCAGGCTCGTCGAGGCCCCGATCCGGGCCTCGCGCGCATAGCACGCCGTCGGCGAACACGCAGAGTGCCCTCAGCACCGTGGCGGTAGCCTGACAGAACCATGAATCTGAAAAAGGTCTTCCGCGGCCCCGTACTGTGGATCGTGCTCGCGCTCGTCATCGTGTGGATCGGCTCGAGCCTGATCACGATGTCCGGCTTCAAGGCGGTCAGCACCGAGAAGGGCCTCGAGCTGCTGAAGGACGGCAAGGCGACGCAGGCCACGATCGTCGACACCGATCAGCGCGTTGATCTCACGCTCGCCAAGCCGGACGGCAACAACGGCACGCAGGTGCAGTTCTACTACGTGACCCCGCGCGGCGCCGACGTGGTGAAGGCCGTGACGGATGCCGACCTGCCGAAGGGCTACAACGATCAGGTGCCGCAGCCCAGCTGGTGGCTCTCCGCGCTGAGCATCCTGCTCCCCGTCGTGGTGATCGGGGCCTTCTTCTGGCTGATGCTCTCGGGCATGCAGGGCGGCGGCAACAAGGTCATGCAGTTCGGCAAATCGCGCGCGAAGCTGGTCTCGAAGGAGAGCCCGAAGGTCACGTTCGACGACGTCGCAGGCAGCGACGAGGCCATCGAGGAGCTGCAGGAGATCAAGGACTTCCTCAAAGAGCCCGCGAAGTTCCAGGCCGTCGGCGCCCGCATCCCCAAGGGTGTGCTGCTCTACGGTCCTCCCGGCACAGGCAAGACGCTGCTGGCGCGAGCGGTGGCCGGAGAGGCAGGAGTGCCGTTCTACTCCATCTCGGGCTCGGACTTCGTGGAGATGTTCGTGGGCGTCGGCGCGAGCCGTGTGCGCGATCTGTTCGATCAGGCGAAGCAGAACGCGCCGGCCATCATCTTCGTCGACGAGATCGACGCGGTCGGCCGTCACCGCGGCGCGGGCCTGGGCGGTGGCCACGACGAGCGCGAGCAGACGCTGAACCAGCTGCTCGTGGAGATGGACGGCTTCGACGTGAAGACGAACGTCATCCTCATCGCCGCGACGAACCGGCCCGACATCCTCGACCCGGCGCTGCTGCGCCCCGGCCGATTCGACCGCCAGATCGGCGTGGACGCGCCCGATCTGGCGGGGCGCAAGAAGATCCTGGAGGTGCACGGCCGCGGCAAGCCGCTGGCGGCCGGGGTGGACCTCGAGGTCGTCGCCAGGAAGACCCCCGGCTTCACTGGTGCAGACCTGGCGAACGTGCTCAACGAGGCCGCGCTGCTCACGGCCCGCTCGAACGCCCAGCTGATCGACAACCGGGCGCTCGACGAGGCCATCGATCGCGTCATCGCCGGCCCGCAGCGGCGAACCCGGGTCATGCGCGACCAGGAGAAGCTCATCACCGCCTACCACGAGGGCGGTCATGCGCTCGCAGCGGCCGCCATGCGGCACACCGACCCTGTCACGAAGATCACGATCCTGCCCCGCGGGCGGGCGCTCGGCTACACCATGGTGCTGCCGCTGGAGGACAAGTACTCCGTCACCCGCAACGAGCTGCTCGATCAGCTCACCTACGCGATGGGCGGCCGGGTCGCGGAGGAGATCGTGTTCCACGACCCCACCACCGGCGCCTCGAACGACATCGAGAAGGCGACCGGCATCGCCAGGAAGATGGTCACCGAGTACGGCATGACGACCGAGATCGGCCCGGTCAAGCTGGGCTCCTCCTCCGGGGAGATGTTCCTCGGCCGGGACATGGGTCATGGTCGCGACTACTCCGACGAGCT
>JAATFB010000065.1 GCA_015655415.1 Actinomycetales bacterium | reverse complement strand
CGAACCGTCGTCGCACGCGCCCACCGCTGCAACTCCGACTCGTCACCCTCGAACAACCGCAAAGCCGGAGCCGGAGAATTCACCATAAGCAATTCTCCCAAACCCACAACCATTCAGGAACTAACGACACGCGACACTAGGGGCGACTGGACCCCGGCGGCACGACGTGGCGTGACCGCGAACGCTCAGTCGAGACAGAACTCGTTGCCCTCGACGTCCTGCATCACGATGAACGACTCGTTCACGCCGTCGGCCTCGAACAGTCGCAGGCGCGTCGCGCCCGCTGCCACGAGTCTCGCGCACTCGGCCTCGAGGGCCGCGAGACGCTCCTCGCCCGCCAGTGCGGTGCCGACCCGAACGTCGAGATGCACCCGGTTCTTCACGACCTTGCCCTCGGGAACGCGCTGGAAGAACAGCCTCGGCCCCTCTCCCGTGGGATCCACGCACGCGAACGCCGAGCCCCGCTCCTCCGGCCGCAGCGTGCCGTCGAACTCGTCCCACGACGCGAAGCCCGGCGGGGGCGGCGGGATGACGTATCCCAGCACGTCGCACCAGAAGCGTGCCAGCCGCTGTGGGTCCGCGGAGTCGAACGTGACCTGGAACCTCTTCACCGCCGCCATCGCTCCACCGTATGAGCAAGCGGCGCACGGCGGAAGTCCCTCAGGTCACTGGTGGCAGCGGGCGATCGTGTCTGCGGCCGGGTCGCCGCACGTCTGCCCGGGTCACGCGGCGACGAAGCCACTGCCGGATGAGCTCGTTCCTGCTCTGAAGAGCCGCACGAGCTCATCCTCGTCCACGAGCTCGGCCGGGCGGATGATCAGGTCGTCGGCGACGAAGTAGAACGCGGCGTCCACCAGGGCCGGGTCGATGCCGCGCCATCGGGAGAACGCGAGTCGGTAGAGCGCCAGCTGGAGCTGCTTCCTGGCGAGGTCGGCGTCGTCCTTCGGCGGCTTCCCGGTCTTCCAGTCGACGATCTCGTAGCGACCGTCGTGCTCGTAGACGGCGTCGATCTTGCAGATCACCAGGTGTCCGTCGAACGGCAGGTGGATCTCGCGCTCGACCTCGACCGGCTGCCGATCGGCCCACGGCGAGCGCTCGAAGGCGCGCTGCAGCACCACGAGCCGTTCGCGTTCGATCCGCCCTGAGGCGCCGGCGCCCGTCTCCTCGTCGTCGGGGGCGGCGTCGAGGCCGAGGAGGTCCTCGTCGCGCTCGTCGAGGAGGGCGTCGATCACCTCGGTTCCACCGCCGACCCCCGCACGCCGTTCCACCCATGCGTGGAAGAGCGTGCCCAGCCGCGTGGCCCGGTAGGGCCGCTCCGGCATCGGCCGCCGCAGCTCGTCGGCGACGGCGGCGGGCGCGTCCACGTAGTCCTTGAACCGGGACGCCGGCACGCGGACGGGCACGGCGACGGCGGAGGACGACGACGCCAGCAGTTCGCGTTCCCGCAGCAGCAGCTCGATCTCGCTCGCCCAACGTCCCGATGGCGTGGGAACGGCGGCGCGCACCGCCGCGGCGGCGTGCTCGACGACGGGACGCCGGGCGCCGAGGGGGTCGAACGGCCAGCGGATCGTCTCCTCGCCGTCGCCGAGCGGGTTCTCCTCGAACTCGGAGCGCTCCGGAAGCGGAGGGATGAGCGACGAGTCGGCGAGCTCCACCAGATAACGGCTCGGACGGCGCGGCTGCTTCTGCGTCGACCAGAACGACCCGGTGAGCAGCAGGCTGTGCCGGGCACGGGTGACGGCCACGTAGGCCAGTCGGCGCTCCTCGCGCTCGTAGTGCTCGGCGACCTCCCGCCTGAATGCGGCCCTGGCCTCCTTGACCTCCTTGCGGGTGGTCGCCTCACGCCAGCGGAACGAGGGGAGCTCGTCGGCGTCGCCGCGGAACTCCCACGGCAGCCGCCCAAAGCCGAGCCAGGCGTTCGCACCCTCCGCGGGGCTGGACGGCAGCTCGTCCTCCACCATTCGCGGCACTACGACGTGATCCCATTCCAGGCCCTTCGATCCGTGAACGGTGAGCAGCTGCACCCATCCCGGCTCGGGCTTCTCAGGGCGTGGAGCGAGCGAATCCCGCCGTTCGGCCTCCCGGAGCCAGCCGAGGAAGCCGCTCAGGCCGGCGGAGTCGCTGACGGTGAGGTAGTCCGCGAGCGCGTCGAAGAAGGCGTCCATCGCGGCGCGTCCGCCCGTACCGGATCGCGTCTCGTTCGCCGCGATCTCGATGTCGAGGCCGAGCTCGTGCTCCACGAGCGTGACGAGGTCGAGCAGGTCGAGACCGCTTCGGGCGCGCAGCCGGGCGAACATCCTCCCCGCGTCGCGCATCCGCGCAAGGCCCTCCTCCGAGATGCCGGCAAGCATGCGGTGGCCATCCGGCGCGTGCGCGATCGCATCGAGCGCGTCGACGATCGACGCCTGCTCGCTGTCGATCACGCTGGCCCGGATCGCCGCCCGCACGCGGTCGTCGAGACGCTGCTGACGATGGTCGTGCTCGGCCAGCCAACGTGCGGCGTCGCGCAGCCCTCGCAGATCGCGCACGCCGATCCGCCATCTTCCGCCCGCGAGCAGGCGCACCAGCTCGGATCCGGCCGTGGGGTCGTCGATGACGCGCAGTGCGCACACCAGGTCGGCGATCTCCGGTTCGGCGAGAAGTCCGCCGACCCCGAGCACGTGGTACCGCACACCGTGTTCGCGCAGCGCCGCGACGAACGCGGCCTGCGTCGCCCGGGAGCGGAACAGCATCGCGGCGCTCGGCATGACGCGTCCCTCCGGCCGGTCGGGGGACCGGCCGCCCGCGAGCGGCTCGGACAACCGATCGCGAAGCCAGCGGGCCGCGGCGTCCGCCTCCTCCGGCACGGTCTCGGCGAACACCGCGTCGATCGGCCGGTCGGTCGCGACCGGCGATGGAGCCAGCTCCGCCACCGCCACCCGCGAACGAGCGCCGAGCGGCTCGACGAGACGATTGGCGGCGAGCAGTATCCGTCTGCCGTTGCGCCAGCTCGTCGTCAGCCCGAATCGGCCCACGACGCCCCCGTCGGCAAAGGCCGTCGCGAACGTGTCGAGGTTCGATGCGCTGGCGCCGCGCCATCCGTAGATCGACTGGTGCGGGTCCCCCACCGCCATCACGGCTCGCCCCCGGAACAGCGTCGACAGCATCCTGGTCTGCACGACCGATGTGTCCTGGTACTCGTCGAGGAGCACGACGGCGTGTCGTGCGCGGATCTCGTCGGCCACCCCCGGCGACCGCTCGACGACCTGCAGCGCGCACGCCACCTGGTCGGAGTACTCGATGAGGCCGCGTCGCAGCTTCTCCCGCTCGAAGTCTCGCACCAAGCCGAGCAGGAGCGGCAGATCGCCGATCGTGCGCGCCGGCTCGACCACCTCCTTCTCATAGGCTCCGCCGCCGTTCGGGAGCTCCTCGAGCCGCGCGAACTCACGCGCCATGGCGGCGACGGAGACGGGGTCGGCGATGTTGTCGCCCACCGCGTGCGCCAGGCCCAGCACGGCGGCGGTCACCTGGTCGAGCGACCGGTCGAGCTCGTGCAGGCGCGGATCGTCGCTGCCCACCACGACGCGACGGGCGAGCTGCCATGCGGACGCCTCCCCGAGCACCGCACCGTCGCCCTCACGTCCCAGCAGCACGGCGTTGTCACGGTAGATCGCGTTCGCGAACGCGTTGTACGTCGACACCTGCGGCGGGTCGAGCTCGTCGGGCGGGTCGATCAGCCCGGAGTCCACGAGCCGCGCCACACGGTCGCGGATGCGATCCCTCAGCTCCCCGGCCGCCTTGCGCGTGAAGGTGAGCCCCAGTATCCGGCCCGGTTCGACCAGCCGGTTCGCGAGCAGCCAGAGCACCCGGAACGCCATGGTCTCGGTCTTGCCGCTCCCCGCTCCGGCGATGACGAGCGCCGGGGCGAGCGGCGACTGGATCACCGCACGCTGCTGCGCGGTGGGCCGGTGGGCGCCCAGGGCGTCCGCGATGGCGTCCGCGCTCACCGTGCCGGTGCCCTCTGCGCCGGGCATGCGGCCGCCGATGTCCTCAGCGCCATGCGCCGAGCCCGACCTCGTGATGACGTCAGTCACTGCACACCTGCCTCACTCGATGCAGGCGCCGCACCGCGGCCCCCGCACGCCGCTCCTCCACATCGGCCTTGCCCTCGATGACGGCCACTGCCACCGCCTCGGCGGCGGATCGGATCCGCTCCCGGAACGCCTCGAGGCCGTCGTCGTCCAAGGGGTGCTGCACACCCTCCCGATACGACTTGCCGCGGACCCCCTCGCGCACGAAGAGCAGCTTCGCCCCCGCGGAGCGATGCGGCCCGCAGGCGGCGCAGAGCTCGTCGAGCTGCCCGGAGGCGTATGCCAGCTGGTACACGCCCAGCTGCGGCATGGCGGCCAGCCGTGCCGGGCTCGTCTCCGGGGCACCGGTCTTCAGGTCGACGATCGTGATCCCTCCCGATGGGTCGGCCTCGATGCGGTCGATCTTGCCGTGCACGATGGCACGCCCCACCTCGAGCCGGAACTCGGTCTCGGCGGCGACCACACGGATCCCCGCGCGCTGGGCATCGGCGAGGTATTCCGCGACTCCAGCCACGAGCCGATGAACGCTGCGCCGCTGCCTGGCCGCGATCCACGGCGCCTCGAAGTCCAGCTCGTTCCAGCGCGACTCGACCGCCTCCAGCAGGGCATCGACCGTGGGATCGTCCGCGGTCTCCATCGCCCAGTGCACGATGACGCCGACCCCCATCGCGGTGCTCGTCGTGGATCCGGCGATCTCGTCGAGGAACCAGTCCAACGGCGACTCCTCGATCGCCTCGATCCGCGATGGGGAGACCGGCACGCTCTCCTCGTCGTCATAGAGCGCAGCAGTGCTGGAGGGCGCCACGAGCCCGTGCCACTGTGCGGGATCCGCGCCCGGCACGCCCGCGGCCGCGAGCGCCGAGAGGGCTCGGGCCGTCTCCTCGATCCGGCGTCGCGTCGCCGTCGCCTCGCCTGCGTCGGCCCGTTCCCCGGTCTTCCCCCGCTCGTTCGCGGTCTGAGGGCGCTCGGTGAAGATCTGAGAGAGCTCGGTGAGCTCGCGACGCAGACGTCCCGTCAGCCCGCGCAGCGTGAGCGCCGGCGCGGCCGGATCCACGCTCGGCGTGCCGGGCGGGGCGAATCCGAACAGCACGCTCGGCGACTGGTCCTCGTCGCCGACGGCAGCGAGGACCACCTGTCTCCTCGCGCGCGAGACGGAGACGGCGAACATCCGCAGCTCGTCGGCCGCCACCTGCCTGCGCGCATCGATGACGACATCCGCCTCCCCCCTCGCCGCCCGCACCAGCAGGTCGGTGTTCAGCAGCGTTCCGCGCACCCTCAGGTCCGGCCACACACCCTCCTGCAGGCCGGCGACGACGACCACGTCGAACTCCTCACCGATGACCCCGGCCGGCGTGGCGACCAGCACCGACTCCCCCGAGGCGGCGGGCGAGAGGGTGTCCTCGGGCACCTCGGCGTCGAGCACCCGCGCCAGGAACACCGCAGGCGGCGAATCGGGCTCCCGCTCGCCGAATCGCTTCGCCGCCGTGAAGAGCGCCACCACACCGTCCAGGTTGCGGTTGGCCTCGGCCGCGGCCACTCCCGCGCCGGAGGCCGCCGCACGCCAGCGCTGGGCCGCCGCGGCACGATCCCACACGATCCAGAGCAGCTCCTCGACGCCGGCGCCGGAGGCGGATGCCGACCGTACGGCATCCAGCGTGCGCGCCAGGCGGTCGGCGTGGCGCGCTATGCCGTGGTCGATCGTCGCGAGCCGTCCAGGAGCCGTCATCGCCTCGACCAGCAGCTCGTCGGCGGGCCGGTCGCCGCCCGCCGCCACCTCCTCGGTGCGCAGCGCGACGCGCAGCCGTCGCACATCCAGCCGATCGAGCCCGCCGAACGGTCCGAGCAGCATGCGGGTGACCGCGTCCGCATCCAGCGGCGAGCGCCCGATGCCGTGGCCCACGATCTCCAGGAGCGCCCTGGCCGCCGGATGGTCTCGCAGGGCGAGCGCCGCGGTCGTCGTCCGCACCGGCACCTCGGCCGCGGCCAGCGCCCGGGCCACGCCGTCGATCAGCGTTCCGGAGCGCACCACGACGGCAAGCGCCGACCAGGGCACGCCGTCCATCAGATGCCGCTCGCGAAGCACCCGGGCGACCGCCGCCCACTCCCGCGCCGGCGTCGGTGCCTCGAGGACGAGCAGCGGCGCCATCCGTTCATCGTCTGCGCGAGCGGGCAGCGCCTCCCGGTGTCCCACGACGCCGGCGGTGCCGATGCGCTCGGTGACCTTCCTCGTGAGCTCGCGGAGGGCCGGCGGCTGCCGGTGCGCGACGCGCAGCACACGGGTCGGCGTCCCGGCACCGAAGCGGGAGACGCCGTCGGCGGAGCCGCCGCGGAACACGCTCGTGGCGACATCGGGATCCCCGAACGCCACGACCGCGACGCCGCGCGCCCGCAGCGCCCCGATCAGCGCCAGCCCGAGCTCGGTCGCCTCCTGCAGATCGTCGACGGCGACCAGACGCAGTCTGGCCACCGCGTCGCTGACCTCTCCCAGTTCGATCGCGGCGACGGCGAAGCGCACGAGCTCAGCGGCGTCGAGCTGGTCGGGTCGTGCGGACGACACCGCGGCGACGTAGTCGTCGACGAAGTCCGCCGCGGCCACCCATTCCGGATGTCCGTGCTCGTGCCCGAGCGCGCGCATCCGGCCGGTCGTGATCTCGTTCTCCGTTGCACGCATCATCAGCTCGCGCAGCTCCGTGCGGAAGGACCGCAGCCCCCGCACCGCCTCCCCGAGGTGCTCGGGCCACACCGGCCCCGTCCCGTCCTCGAGGTGCCCGGCGAGCAGCGCGGCGACATCGGCGTCCTGCTCGGCGCCGGTGAGCAGGGTCGGCGGCTCCTCGCCTGCCCTGATCGCCGCCTGCGCCACCACGTCGAAGGCCAGGGACGACACGGTGCGTGCGAGCGGACCGTTCACGGCCCGTCCGAGGCGCAGTCCGACCCGGTCGCGCAGCCGACCGGCACTGGCACGGTCGAAGGTCAGCGCGAGCACCGACTCCGCGGCGAACCCGCACCGGTGCACGCGGTCTGCGAGCAGTTCGACGAGCGTCGTCGTCTTGCCCGTGCCGGGTGCCCCGATCACGAGCGCGGACTCCTGCGCCGGCAGCGCGAGCACGGCGCGCTGCGAGGCGTCCAGGTCGGGTTCCGGTTGCTCCACGCCGTTCACATTAGGGGCGACCACCGTCGTTCCGGCTCCGGCCCGGCCGCCCGACCGTCCCCACGGCATGGCGCGTCGACGCGGCGCCGACACCGTTCTGCCGTCAGTGAACTCCGCGGAACCACCGCCCGCGGCTGCCGTAGGGTGGCTGACGGATGCCGCACCCGGCCGCACCGCCCGCGGTGCCGCGCCGCAGGCATCCGCATCGATCAGGCAGGACAGACGGAAGGCATCCCGTGGAAGTACGCATCGGCATCGTCAACGCCCCCCGTGAGCTCAGCTTCGAGTCCGACCAGTCGGCGGGCGAGATCCAGAGCGCCGTGAGCAGCGCCGTCGCGAACGCCTCCACGGTCCTGGAGCTGCGCGACGAGCATGGCAGCCTCTTCATCGTGCCGACCGCCAGCATCGCCTACGTGCAGATCGGCGCCGAGGAATCGCGCCGCGTCGGCTTCGTCGCGTAGCCTGTCCGCTGATCGTGTGACGGGCGGTCCGCGAGCCCGGCCCGCATCGTGCACTCCTCCGACAGCATCGAAGGTCAACGGCCATGGAGCTTCTGTTCATCACCCTGGGCGGCGCCGTCATCGGTCTGATCGCGCGCTACAGCCTTCCGCATCGCCACGCGCACGGCAGCGTCCTGATCCCCGCGCTCGGAGCGGGCCTGGCGGCCGCGCTGTGGGTCGCCCTGACCTGGGCGGGCCTGAAGTGGGATGGCGGCTGGATCTGGTGGATCACGCTGGTCGGCACCGCTGTCTTCACCGCGGTGGTCGATCTGCTGCTAGGATCGCTGCGCGTCAGGGCCGACGAGAGGCGACTGCACCGGCTCACCCGCACCGGCGTCCCGACCGCGAGCGCGTGAGGCGACCCGACGTCTCTCGGCGGGATGCGCCCGCGCGGCACCGTGCAGTCCTGCTTCTCGCACGGGCCCGGGCCGGACCGATCGATGCGACGGGGGGCCGGACGGCCCGTTCCTGGCACGGCTCCTCGGGATCCTCCGCCGCGGGCGCTCCCGGTCGCGCCGCGCTCAGGCCGTGAGGCCGAGGGCATCCATCCGACGGGTGTGCGCCCCGATGACCTCGGTGAAGACCGGATCTATGCGCTCGTCGTCCGAGCGCTGGTTCCCGGAGAGCCTCAGCGCCGACCGCGCCACCAGCAGCGTGTCGCCCACCAGGCGGCGTCCCCACATCGCCAGGCGCGAGCCGAGCGCGGCGTCGGCCGCGATCTCCTGCTCCAGGATGCCGGCGATCTGCTCGGTCGCGGTCTGAGCACCGAGCACGCTGGCGGCGCGCGGGCCGACATCGCCGGGAAGCCCCTGCGCCAGCCGCATGAAGAAGTCGGTGAGCAGGCCCTCGGTGACGTACACGCCGAGAAGGGTCTCCTGCCAGTCCCGGCCCGTCGCCATGGCCTGAAAGCCGTCGATCGCGTGCGCGAAGGGGACCATGACCTCCGCAGGGTCGGCGTCGTGGCGGCGGATCTCCGCGACGATCGCCTGGTGCCTGCTCAGTGCGGCGCCCGCCGCGAGCGCGATCGACTCCTTGCTGGTCAGCGAGGGCACCTGCTGCACCACCCGGGAGAGCGTCTCGAAGGCCTGCAGCTGCAGGTAGGCGACCTGGCCGAGGAACGGAAGAAGCTCGGGCGCGATCTCGCGCAGGTCCACGCGCAGCCCGGCCGGCTGCTGCCTGCGGGGCTTGAGCTTCGGCGCGTCGACGGGCGCCGACCTACGGCTGAACCAGGATGCCACGGTAGCCAAGTTTAGGGGTCGCCGGATGCCCCGGCCCTGCCTGCGGCATCCGGGCGACGAGCGAGCTGGCCATGCTCGGCAGGCGCCCCGCCGAGCCTTCGCCCCGCTGTCGCTCGCTCCCCGGTAGACTGGTGCGGCCGTCGGCGCAGGATCGACGGACGAGGCGCCCCGGAAAGCGTGATGATCCGTGCGGGCGCTGTCATTCGGACCGGACTCGGTCCGCATCACCTTCCGATAGGCAGTAGACACAACGTGACGTTCGCAGATCTGAACATCGATGCCGACATGGTGCAGGCGCTCGCCGCACGCGGCATCACGGAGCCGTTCCCCATCCAGCAGCAGACGATCCCGCTCGCCCTCGGCGGCCAGGACATCATCGGCCAGGCCAAGACCGGCACAGGCAAGACGTTCGGATTCGGGCTGCCGTTGATCCAGCGCCTGGGACCGGAGCCCGCGCCGGGTGTGCAGGCGCTGGTGGTCGCGCCGACGCGGGAGCTGGCGATCCAGGTGGCGGAGGATCTCGAGCTGGCGGCGTCGGGACGACCGACGACCATCGCCTCCATCTACGGCGGCAAGTCGTACGACGGCCAGATCGAACAGCTGAGGGCCGGTGCGCAGATCGTCGTCGGCACACCGGGTCGTCTTCTCGACCTCGCCGGCCAGCACATCCTCGACCTGTCGCACGTGCGCGAGATGGTGCTCGACGAGGCGGACCGGATGCTCGACCTCGGCTTCCTGCCCGACGTGGAGAGGCTGTTCTCGCTCACGTCGGCGACCAGGCACACCATGCTGTTCTCGGCGACGATGCCCGGCCCCATCGTGGCGCTGGCCCGTCGCTTCATGACGCGTCCGATCCACATCCGTGCCTCGGACCCGGACGAGGGCCTCACCCAGGCGAACATCAAGCACCTCATCTACCGGGCGCACGCCCTGGACAAGGACGAGGTGATCGCGCGCATCCTGCAGGCCGAGGGGCGCGGCAAGACGCTGATCTTCACGCGCACCAAGCGTGCGGCGGCCAAGCTCGTGGAGGAGCTGAGCGACCGCGGGTTCAATGCCGTCACGGTGCACGGCGACCTCAGCCAGGAGCAGCGCGAGCGCGCCATGAACGCGTTCCGGGCCGGCAAGCGCGACGTGCTGATCGCCACGGACGTTGCGGCGCGCGGCATCGACGTCGACGACGTCACCCACGTGATCAACCACACGATCCCTGAGGACGAGAAGGCATATCTGCACCGCGTCGGTCGGACGGGACGGGCGGGCAAGACCGGCATCGCCGTGACGTTCGTGGACTGGGACGACGTGCACAAGTGGGCGCTCATCAACCGCGCGCTGGAGTTCGGTCAGCCGGAGCCCACCGAGACGTACTCCTCCTCGCCGCACCTCTACAGCGACCTGGGCATCCCCGAGGACGCCAAGGGCCGGCTCAAGCCCACCCCGCCGGTCAAGGCCGATCGTCAGCGCACGCGTGAGGCGTCCGAGGCCCGGGGCGGGGAGGCATCCGGTGACGGCACCCGGGGCTCTTCGCGTCCGCGCAGCCGGCGCCGGTCTCCCGCCGCCCCGGCGCCGCAGACCGCCGACTCGGACGCCTCCGCCTCCGCGCCGGCCGAGAAGGTCGCGGCTGGCACCCACGACGGCCAGGGGCACCAGCATCACGACGGCAACAGCGCACCGCGGCGCCGCCGCCGTCGTCGTCCCTCCGGCGGGAACGCGTCCGCTGCGCAGTAGCACCCCTCGGCGCGGGGGCGCGACCCGTCGTCGCGGGCACACACCCACACGCCGAGCCCGCACACGCGCGACGAGCACACACGCGGCGGGCGCCCATTCCGCATGTGCTCGTCGCCCCAGCGTGCGTTCGTCGCCGCAGCCTCCGCTCATTCGCCCAGCGTGCACTCGTCGCCCCAGCGTGCACGCGTCCGCCCAGCGTGCACTCGTGGCCTGCGGATGGATCGCGCGCCATCCGCCCGACCCGGTCAGCTGTACGGCGGGTGATGGCGAGCGCTCCCCGGCGGCAGCTCGACGTGTGCCGCGGCGAGGTGCGTGCCAAGCGCCTCGGCGCTGGACGCCTGCTCGTCGCCCCAGCGAAGCATCCGTCGACCGGTCTTGGCGCGAATCCAGTCTTCGCGGCGCTTCTCGTCGATGAGCACCTCCTCCAGCGTTCTGCCGCCACGCATCGCAGCGTCGGTGTACTTGTCGGTGCCGTCGTACTCGCCGAAGGCATCGATGTCATCGAGCCCGAAATCGACCCAGTATGAGCTGTGCCCCGGCCCGGGCACCTGCACCTGAAGGTCGCTGGGCGTGAGGCCTAGGCGATGCAGCTGCAGGCGGCTCACGCTCTCGCCCGTCAGCTGTGCGCGTCCGTCCGCGAAGCCGATCACCCACCGCGCCTGAAGAAGTCCACGGCCGCCGCGCACGGCAGCAAGGCGCTCGTCGAGGGCCGCGCGCCACGCCTGTGCCCTGGCAGCATGCTGCACGTGCCGCTCGACCGCGGCCAGGCGCAGCGAGGCATCCGCGATCGCCAGGGCCGCAGCGAGCGGCAAGGTGCGCGCTGTGTCGACGACCGTGGGCACCGCACCGGTCAGCCGCAGCCCGTCGATCGAGGTGACGTCGTCGTCGCGGATCCTCCCCTCGTGACGGAACACGTCCGGCCCGCAGCTGGCGCGTGCGCCCCCGACGCGCACGTGCACGCGCTCGGGGCGGTGGCGATACAGCGGAAACCCGAGAAGCACGGCCGCGGATGCGTGGGAGAACACAGGGCACGCTCCCCTGGAGTCCCTGGCCACGGCGATCACGTGCAGCAGATGCCGGCCCTCCGGCCAAAGCTCGCGCCAGGTCTGCGCGCTGACGAACCATCCCCGCCGGACCCGGCGGATCGCACCGGAGGCGACGGCCGCGCGGAGTCGTCGCTCGGTGACGCCTGATGCCAGCAGCTCGGCCCGCGAGTGCATGAGGACATCGACTTCGGAGGCAGTGATGCGTCGCATTGCTCCATCGTCCGACCGGGCATGCCCCGCGGTCGCCCCTGCGGCGGATCTGTGCACAGTTCGGGCTGTGGAGAACGCGCCTGCCGACCCCGCGCAGGTCGGCGCTCCCCCGGGGCGTCCATCTCCCACGGCACGATGCGCACGATGCTCCGCTCCGGCACACATCGAATTCTCGACGCCGCACAGAACGGACGTCCGCATGATGCAGTGCCGACGAGCGAGTGTGGGCCCGAAGACTAAGTGCGGCCCCGACGAGCGAGTGTGGGCCCGACGAGAAAGTGTGAGCCCGACGAGAAAGTGTGAGCCCGACGAGAAATTGCGGCCCCGACGAGAAAGTGCGAAGCCGACGCCAACGTGGGAGGCCCGAAGACCGAGTGCGGGCCCGAATGCCGTCAGGCGGTGCGCGCGAGGTACGCCGACTCGTCCAGGATGCGCTCCAGCGACTCCGGAGCGGTCGTGTTCTCGCCCAGCCTGTTCGGCTTGCCCGCACCGTGGTAGTCACTCGACCCGGTGAGGATCAGCCCGTACCGATCGGCGCGCTCGCGCAGCGCCGTCTTGCCGTCCTCGGTGTTGTCCCGGTGGTCGAGCTCGAGCCCGGCGAGCCCGGAGTCGACGAGGCGCCCCAGGTAGACGTCCTGGATGATCCCCTCCCGTCCCCTCGTCGCCGGATGCGCCAGCACCGGCACCCCGCCGGCGCCGCGGATCAGCCGCACGCCGTCCAGCGGCGTCGGCGCATAGATCGGCTCGTAGTAGCCGCCACGGGGATGCAGCAGGGTCGCGAACGCCGCCGAGCGGTCCGGCACAACACCGCGCGCCACCAGGGCGTCGGCGATGTGCGGCCGTCCGACCGTCGCGCCGGGTGCGGTGTGCGCGGCGACGTCGTCCCAGCTGAGGTCGTAGTCGACGGCGAGCCGCGAGACCATGGTCTCGGCGCGGGAGCGCCGACCCTCGCGGATGCGTGCCAGCTCGGCGTTCAGAGGCTCGTCGGTCGGGTCGAAGAGGTAGGCCAGCATGTGCACGCTCTTCCAGCCGTAGCGGGTGGAGAGCTCCATTCCCGGGATGAACGTGATGCCGAGCTCGGATGCCGCCTCGGCGGCGGCCGCCCATCCCGCGGAGGAGTCGTGGTCGGTCAGTGCCACGGTGCCCACTCCGGCGCCGGCCGCCGCGCGCATCAGCTCGTCGGGGGACTCGGTGCCGTCGGAGATGCTGGAGTGCGTGTGCAGGTCGATCGGCTCCCGGAAGTCGCGAAGGTCCTGGGCCATCCCTCCATGCTATTGCGGTCGTCGACGCCTCCGGCGCCGCCGATGGGTCCACGCCGATGCACGTGACCTCGCCAGCGGCGCCGACGAGCAGGACGAGAGAGAATGGAGGAATGTCCGACGCCTCCACCATCACCTCCGCCACGACAGAGACCGGCGAGCGCTCCGCCACGGTGCCGCCGCCGCGCGCGACGCAGAACCGCTCGACGACGCCGACATCGGAGGCGTTCGCCGCGTACGTCGGCTCCGGATGGGCGGACCGGATCGACGAGGTCCCCGAGCCCCGGGCGGCGGTGACCTCCGCGGCGGCGCATCGCGCGGCGATCTCGGCACGGCATCCGGGCAGGCGTCTCGTCGTCCCGGCCGGACGGCTCAAGCGACGCTCGAACGACACCGATTACCCGTTCCGCGCCCATTCCGCATTCAGCCAGCTGACCGGCTGGGGCTCGGACGCCGAGCCCGGCAGCGTGCTCGTGCTCGAGCCCACGGGGGACGGCCACGACGCGACGCTCTACTTCAGAGAGCGGGCCGGTCGTGACTCCGACGAGTTCTACGCCAACCCGGAGATCGGCGAGTTCTGGATCGGACCACGTCCCTCGCTGCGGCAGGTCGCCGGTGATCTCGCGCTGCCGACCCGGCACATCGCCGAGCTGCAGGACACGCTCGACGCGGTGGACGAGGCCACTCTCGTCGTTCGCGATGCGGACGACGAGCTCACCGCGCGGCTCGACGCCGCTCGCGGTGGCGGCGCGGACGCCGACGCCGAGCTCGCCCGCGACCTGTCCGAGCTCCGCCTCACCAAGGACGAGTGGGAGGTCGGCGAGCTGCGTGCGGCGATCGCGGCGACCGCGAAGGGATTCGACGACATCGTGCGCGAGCTCCCTCGGATCGTCGAGCATCAGCGCGGGGAGCGCGTGATCGAGGGCGTTTTCAACGCTCGTGCCCGCCTGGAGGGGAACACGGTCGGCTACGACACGATCGCGGCGGCCGGGCCGCACGCGTGCATCCTGCACTGGACGAGGAACAACGGGCCCGTGCGTCCCGGCGACCTCGTGCTGATCGATGCGGGAGTCGAGGTGGAGAGTCTGTTCACGGCCGACATCACGCGCACCCTGCCGGTGAGCGGTCGATTCACTCCCACCCAACGACTGGTGTATGAGACGGTCCGGGAGGCGGCGGATGCCGCGTTCGCGGTCGTTCGCCCCGGCATCCGCTTCCGCCAGGTGCACGCAACGGCGATGGAGGTCATCGCGCGTCGCGTCGCCGAGTGGGGACTGCTGCCGGTGAGCGCTGAGGAGGCGTTGCGGGCCGACCAACAGCAGCACCGCAGGTACATGGTGCACGGCACCAGCCATCACCTCGGACTCGACGTCCACGACTGCGCCCAGGCCAGACGCGAGCTCTACATCGACGGCGTCGTCGAGGCCGGCATGACGTTCACGATCGAGCCGGGACTGTACTTCCAGCCGGACGACCTCACGGTGCCCGAGGAGTTCCGCGGAATCGGCGTGCGCATCGAGGACGACATACTGGTAACGGAGACCGGCGCCGAGAATCTCTCGATAGCCGTTCCGCGCACCGCGGACGACGTGGAGGCGTGGATCGCCGGACGTCGCTGAACGGCCCGGACGCCCCGTCAGCCACCCCCACGCCACCGTCACCGACGCCCTGTCACCGACGCGCTGCGTGCGCGCCTCGGCACGCCCTGGCCCGACCCCATGCTCGGGCGTACCTGGTCTGATGTCCACGTGATGTCCATGCTCTGGCGCCCACGGTCTGGTGTCCGCAGCCCGAGCGGTTCTGGCGCCGGCCGAGGTTCCGGCGTCCGCAGCCGTCGCGGCTAGCGCTGGCCGTCCGCCGGCGGCTCCGACGTTCCCTCTCCGTGCTGCGGCGGATCAGAGGCGCGCTGGCCGTAGCGAGGAGGGCCCGAGTGTCTGCCGGATTCGCTGTTCCCGCCCTGCTCCCCGGCGGGGGCTGGAGGCTCGGAGGGGTGCGCCGGTGGCGCGAACTGCGGTGCCGCTCCCGCTGCGCCGGGCTGCGCCGCCCGCTCGCCGAGGAGGTTGCGCGCCCGATTCGCCAGCTCCGGGGCCACGATGACCGAGTAGCTGGTGGCGAGCACCTGGGTGAGGGAGGTGAAGTCGCGACTGTTGCGGGTGATCGCGTAGGAGACCAGGGCGAACAGCATCCCGAACCCGGCGCCGAGAAGCAGCGCGGCCAGCAGGACGCCGTAGTTCGTGGCCGGGCTGAAGATGAGCAGCAGCAGCCCCAGGAAGATCCCCAGCCACACGCCCGACGCCGCACCCGCCGCCGCGGCACGCCCCCAGGTGAGCCTGCCGGTGACACGCTCGACGGTCTTGAGATCGCTGCCCACGATGGAGACCTGGTCCACCGGGAAGTCCGCCCTTGCGAGCACGTCGACGGCGCCCTGGGCCTCCGGATACGTCTCGAAGGTGGCCACCACCTCGCCGCGCGGCACCGTGGGGAACGCCTGGCGCTGTCGCCCGCCGAACGGGCCTTGGCTGCTCATCCCGTCATTCTCCCACGACATACGGCCCGGCGCAGGGGTCTCTGCGCTCGGTGTCGCCTCTGGCCGCGCCCTCTAAGGTTTAGTTGTGAGTGCAACACGCGTGTTCGTCGCCCGGCTGGCCGGGTGCACGGTCTTCGACCCCGCGGGCGACCGCGTGGGCAAGGTGCGTGACGTGCTCGTGGTGTATCGCAAGAGCGACCCGCCGCGCGTCGTCGGGCTCGTCGTGGAGATCCCCGGCAAGCGTCGCGTGTTCGTCTCGATCGGCCGGGTGACCAGCATCGGCGGCGGCCAGATCATCACGACCGGCCTCATCAACGTGCGTCGCTTCGAGCAGCGCGGCGGAGAGGTGCGCGTGATCGCCGAGATCCTCGGCCGCACCGTCGACTTCCGGGACGGCTCCGGACCGGCGACCATCGAGGACGTCGCGATCGAGCAGTCCGCTCCGGGCGAGTGGTCGATCTCCCAGCTCTTCGTGCGCCGTCCCAGGACCAGCCCGTCGCCGTTCGCCAAGGGCCCGACCGCGCTTGTGACCTGGGGTGACGTGCGCGAACGGTCCGCCAAGGGCGAGGCGCAGTCCGCCGAGCAGCTCATCGCCGCCTACTCGGAGCTGAAGCCTGCCGACCTCGCGAACACACTCCTCGACCTCCCGGAGCAGCGACGGCTCGAGGTCGCGGGCGAGCTGCCCGACGACCGGCTCGCTGACGTGCTGGAGGAGATGTCGGAGAGCGACCAGGTGGAGATCCTCACGGGTCTCGACGACGATCGCGCCGCGGACGTGCTCGATCAGATGCAGCCCGACGACGCCGCCGACCTCATCGCCCAGCTGCCCGGGGACCGCGGCGAGCACCTCCTGGAGCTCATGGAGCCGGAGGAGGCGGACGACGTGCGGATGCTGCTCGGCTACGCACCGGACACGGCGGGCGGGCTCATGACGACCGAGCCGATCATCCTCTCCGCCGATGCCACCGTGGCGGAAGGCCTCGCGCTGATCCGCCGGCAGGAGCTGGCCCCCGCACTCGGCGCAGCGGTGTGCGTGACGCTTCCGCCGTACGAGCCGCCGACGGGACGCTTCCTGGGCATGGTGCACTTTCAGCGGATGTTGCGCTATCCGCCGCACGAGCGTCTGGGCACCATCATCGACCAGACGCTGGAACCGGTCACTGCGGACACGTCGGCCGCGGAGGTGTCGCGCATCCTGGCCAGCTACAACCTCGTGTCGGTGCCTGTGGTGGACGAGAACTACCGACTCGTCGGGGTGGTGACCATTGACGACATCCTCGACTACCTGCTGCCGGAGGACTGGCGAAGTCACGACGACGAGCTGCCCGCGAGGCAGAGCGCCGGCCGGGGCGCGAACGGCGGCAACGCCACGCACGACACGGGAAGGAGGGTGAGCAATGGCACGAGCTGACAAGGCCGTCTCGCGGCTGGACGCGCCGAAGGGCCTCCGGACCCGCATGCTGCGCCGGGGTCGGCAGCGCGACCGCGACCGTTTCGGCCGATTCACCGAGACCTTCGCCCGCGCCATGGGCACCCCCTGGTTCCTGCTCGGCATGACGATCTTCTGCGTCTTCTGGCTCGCGTACAACACCTGGGCGCCGGTCAACCTGCAGTTCGATCCGCGCGCCCTGAACTTCACCCTGCTCACGCTCATCCTCTCGCTGCAGGCGTCCTACGCCGCGCCGATGATCCTGCTCGCGCAGAACCGGCAGGACGACAGGGACCGGGTGCAGATCGAGCAGGATCGCCAGCGTGCCGAGCGGAATCTCGCCGACACCGAGTACCTGGCGCGCGAGGTGGTCGCGCTCCGTCTGGCGGTGCGCGACATGGCGTCGAAGGACTTCATCCGCGCCGAGCTGCGCGCACTGCTCGAGGAGCTCGAGCGGAATCGTGACGAGCGCGGCCAGGCGCATGACGAGACGTCCCGTGACTGACCCGGCCCGCGCGGTCCGCGACGCCCTGTCCCGGGTGATCGACCCGGAGATCCGCCGGCCGATCACCGAGCTCGGCATGGTCGACGCGGTGTCCGTCGACGAGCACGGGTGCGCGCATGTCGCGATCAAGCTCACGATCGTGGGATGCCCGGCCGCCGACACGATCGAGCGCGACGTGCGCGAGGCTGTCGCCTCCGCCGCGGGGGTGGCCTCGCTCGATCTCGACGTCTCGGTGATGACCCCGGCGGAGCGCGCCGCGCTCACGGGACGGCTGCGCGGATCCCACGGTCGCGTCAACCCGTTCACACGCGACTCGCTCACCCGCGTCTATGCGGTGACGAGCGGCAAGGGCGGGGTGGGCAAGTCCACGATCACCGCCAATCTCGCGGTCGACCTCGCGCGGCGCGGGCTGCGGGTCGGGCTGGTGGACGCCGACGTGCACGGGTTCTCGATCCCCGGCATCCTCGGGCTGGTGCACGATGGCGTCGCGCAGCGGCCGACGCGGGTCGACGACATGATCCTGCCGCCCGTCGCCTACGGCGTGAAGGCTATCTCGATCGGCATGTTCCTCGACCCGACGCGCGGCCAGGGAGCGTCGACCGCCGTCGCGTGGCGCGGTCCGATGCTGCACCGCACGATCTCTCAGTTCCTCACCGACGTCTACTTCGGCGATCTCGACATGCTGCTGCTGGATCTTCCGCCAGGGACCGGCGACGTCGCCATCTCGGTCGGGCAGCTGCTGCCCGGCGCCGACGTGCTCGTGGTCACGACACCGCAGCCGGCCGCGGCCGACGTCGCCGTGCGCAGCGGCGTCGTCGCACGACAGAGCGGGCAGCACGTGTTCGGCGTGATCGAGAACATGGCGGGCCTGTCCGCGCCGGACGGCACGGTGCTGGACGTCTTCGGCTCGGGGGGCGGGGCCGAGGCGGCCGCACGCCTGTCGGACGACTCCGAGCGCGTGCCGCTGCTGGCGTCCGTTCCCCTCAGCGTCGCCCTCCGCGCCGGCGGCGACAGGGGCGTGCCGATCGTCGTCGCCGACCCCGACGATCCGGCCGCCGTCGCGATCCGCAGCGTGGCCGACCGCCTCGCGTCCCGGCCGCGCGGCCTCGCCGGCCGTTCGCTGAATCCGCGCCCGGCATAGCCCGACCGCACCGCGCCGCACCCGAGGCGCGCGTCGGACGAGGACGCCTCAACGCCGCAGCGTCAGGTGGCCTCGCTGTCGAAGGGGGGGACCGCGCCCTCGTCCAGCCGGCTCGACTTGGCGGGCCGGCTCAGCGTGGGCGCGGGCTCGTCGTCGAGCAGGGCGTCGCGGATGATCCGGCGCGGGTCGTACTGCCGAGGATCGAGCTTGCGCCAGTCGACCTCGTCGAACTCCGGCCCCAGCTCCTCCCGCATCTTCTCGGTGGCGTTGTTGGCCATGTTCCGCAGATTGCGTGCCCATTGGCCCAGCTGGGCCGCATATCTCGGCAGGCGGTTGGGTCCGATGAGAAAGACGGCGATCACCCCGATGATCACCAGCTTCTCCATGGTCAAACCGAACACCCGTACAGAGTAACCCGAGCGCCTGCCCACCGGCGCGCGGCGTATGCGGATCGGCGTGGGTGCTGGCCGTATCCTTGACTGGCGAGGAAGGTGCCGAGTGTCTCAACACGATCAGAGCTGGAAGTTCGCGACCGACATCGTCTCGGAGTCCGAGGCCATCCAGACGGCACGGGCCCAGTCCCTCGAGCTGGGGATCGAACCGGTCTCTCCCGCCATCGGCGCACAGTCCGCCGTGATCGCAGCGGCGACCCGGGCAACCAGCATCCTGGAGGCCGGCACCGGTGTCGGCGTCTCGGGTCTGTGGCTGCTGCGCGGTGCGCCGACGGCCACTCTCACCTCGATCGACGTGGAGGCCGACCACCTGCACAACGCGCGGTCCAACTTCACCGAGGCCGGGATCCAGCCCGCCCGGGTTCGTCTCATCACCGGACGCGCTCGCGACGTGCTGCCGCGCATGAACGAGAACGCGTATGACATCGTCTTCGTCGACGCGGATCCCGCCGGGGCGATCGAGTACGTGGAGCACGGGCTGCGACTGGCGCGTCCGGGCGGTACGGTGCTCGTCGCGCACGCGCTCTGGAAGGGCCGGGTGGCCGACCCGGCCCAGCGCGACGAGATCACGACCGGGTACCGCACCCTCGTCACGGAGATCGCCGCATCACCGGCGGTGGTGAGCGCGCTGAGCACCGTCGGCGACGGCCTGCTCCAGATCACCAAGCTCGGCGACTGATCCGCCCATCGCGATGTCGCCATCCGGGCCGCCTCGCACCCGGCCGTGCCTGGACGCGGCCCCCACGGGCCATCACGAACGAGAGCGGATGCCGCCGGGCATCCGCTCTCGTTCGTCTCGTGTCATGCGGGGGCGTCAGCTGCCTGAGATGGCGGCACCCAGCACGTCGTGAAGCTCCTGGGCCTCGGCGTCATTGACCGAGACGACGAGCCGCCCTCCACCTTCGAGGGGAACGCGCACGATGATGAGGCGCCCCTCCTTCACAGCCTCCATGGGTCCGTCTCCGGTTCTCGGCTTCATGGCCGCCATGTAGCTCCCCTTTCGTGGATGTCCCTCCATTATCCGTCATCCGATCAGGGCCGGGGAAATCGCGTCGCCGATGCCGATGCCGTTCGCCGCGCTCCGTCCGCCTCACGGCGGCGACCAGTCCGCACCGTCGACCCCCCAGCACACCAGCAGCCAGCCGCACTGCAGCAGCAGAGAGACGAGCACGACCGCCACCCGGTATGACCGCCTGGCGGGCTGGGCGATCGCCCCGGCGAGGGGCGCCATCGGAGACAGCAGCCGGAACGTGCTGGACTGCGGGAAGAACACGGCCAGCAGATAGACCGCGTAGGCGAGGACCCACAGCCGCAGGTCGACGCCGAGCCTGCGCACCGCGGGTGTGAACATCCACATCGCGAACAGGGCGACGACGACGAGGAGCGAGAGGTACCCGAGCCAGGGCGAGATCCCCAGGAAGGTCGCGAACCACCAGTTCGCCGCCTGGAACCAGGGGGCGAACGGAAGAAGGTGCACGTGCCCGATGTAGTCGGCGCGCCAGGACAGCTCCGTGGCGGTGTAGGCGTCCGGCATACCGGTCACCCATCCGGCGATGGCGGGCCACGCCAGCCCCGAGATCCCGGCCACGACGGTGACTACAACGGACGCGGCCAGATCGCGCACGGGGAAGCCGTCACGTCGCCGCACCATCCACCGATACCCCACGTGCAGCGCCATGGCGAGGGCGAACGCGAGGCCGCTGGGACGTGTGAAGGCCATCGCGACGACGGGCACGAGCATCCACCAGTACCGCCGCCGCAGGAGCAGGTGGAGAGCGAGGACCAGCAGGAAGAGGTACATCGACTCGGCGTAGGCGAGCTGGAACAGCGGCGAGGTGGGCCCGATGCAGAACAGCACGACGGCGAACAGGCTGGTGGAGACGGGAAGCCGCACCGCCATCAGCCGGAAGAACACGAGCGCCGCCGCGAGCCCGAACCCGAACGACACGAGCACGGCAGCCGGCGCCCACGGTAGGAAGGTCAGCGTCATGACGACACGGACCAGGAACGGATACGCGGGCAGGAAGGCCCACGCGTTCTGCTGCACGGTGCCGTCTGCTCCCACCGGAAGCGTCCTCGGGTACCCGGACTCGGCGACGATGTCGTACCAGCGCCCGTCCCAGATGGACGCGTAGTCGAAATAGCCCGGATGCGCCGCCGTCCACGGGTTCGGTCCCTGCACGCCGGCGAGCACCAGCAGCATCACGGTCGTGACGAGTCGCGCCAGCAGATAGACGACGGTGACCTTCGCCCACCACGGCGCCAGCCGGTAGCGCACGCGGATGCCGGCCGGCAGGTGCCATCGTGACGCCGCCGAGCCCGCGCCGGCGTGTGCCGAGGTCACCATCCCCCGAGAACGGCCGTCCGATCGACGCCGGCCGTTCTCGCCGGACGCGCCGGGCCGGGCCGGGTTCCCGCGCCCGCGATCATCCTGCCGTGAGCCAGCGCAGCAGGCCTCGCTCGCACGCCACGATCTGGGAGAGCGCGACCCGCTCGTCGTCGGCGTGCGCCTTCAGGGGGTCCCCCGGCCCGTAGTTGACGGCCGGCACGCCGAGCGCTGCGAAGCGCGCGACGTCGGTCCAGCCGTACTTCGGCCTCGCCGCCGCGCCGACCGATGCGAGGAACTCGCGGGCGAACTCGGTGTCCAGACCCGGTCGAGCCCCCTCCGCGAGGTCGACCACCGTGACGGCTTGCTCGCCGAAGAGCTCCCGGAGGTGCCGCACGGCCTCCTCGCCCGTGCGGCTCGGCGCGAACCGGTAGTTCACATGCACGACGCACTCGTCGGGGATGACGTTGGTGGCCACGCCGCCGCGGATCAGCACCGCGTTGAGCGCCTCGCGGTAGAGGAGGCCGTCGACCTCGACCTCGCGCGCCGTGTAGTCGGCCAGGGTCTGCAGGATCGGAGCCGCCTTGTGGATGGCGTTGTCGCCCGCCCATGGCCGCGCCGCGTGCGCGCGCAGACCGCTCGTGCGCACGTCGACGCGCAGCGTGCCGTTGCAGCCGCCCTCCACCTCGGCACCGGTGGGCTCGCCGAGGATGGCGAAGTCCGCCTCCAGCAGGTCGGGACGCTCGACCGAGAGGCGCCGCAACCCGTTGAGATCGCTGGAGACCTCCTCGTTGTCGTACCAGAGCCAGGTGATGTCGTGGCGGGGTTCGGCCAGCTGCGCCGCGACGGCGAGCTGCACGGCCACGCCCGCCTTCATGTCGACCGTGCCGCGGCCCCACAGATGCTCGACGCCGTCGAGCGTCTCGAAACGGGTCGGGAGATTGCGGTTGACGGGAACGGTGTCGATGTGCCCGGCGATGGCGACCCGGGACCGGCGCCCCAGCCGGGTGCGGGCGACGACGTTGTTGCCGATGCGCGTCACCTCCAGGTGCGGGAGCGCGCGCACGGCGTGCTCGATGGCATCCGCGAGCTCCTGCTCGTTGCCGGAGACCGATTCGATGTCGCAGAGGGCACGCGTGAGCTCGATCGGGCCGGCGTTCAGGTCCAGAGGCACGCTACTAATCTAGAGGCATGCCCGACGCCGCCGAATCCGCACGCTCGACTCCCGCCGGATCCGCGGACGACGGCCCGGAACGTGCGACCCACGCATGGGGATACGGGCTGGTCACCGTCGCGGACGACGGAACCGTGCTCGACACGTGGTACCCGAGGCCGCGCCTGGGGCGCATTCCCGCCGGCCGCGAGCCGTGGATCGTTCCGGCCGCGCTCGAGGCGGAGACGGGGGAGGACGTGCGCCGCGGCGTTCGCCTGGACGCACGGGCGATCGAGATCCGGCTCCAGGACCCCGCGCGAAGCACTCCGGACGCCTACCTCCGGCTCCACCTGCTCTCCCACCTGCTCGTCGCCCCGAACACGATCAACCTCGAGGGCATCTTCGCGCACCTGCCCATCGTGGCGTGGACCAACGCAGGGCCGATGCACCCGGACGAGTACCGATCGCGACGCCCGTCGCTGCAGCGCGACGGCATCCAGGGGACGGGCATCGACAGGTTCCCCCGCCTGCTCGACTACGTCGTGCCCGAGCGGGTGAGGATCGCGGACGCCTCGCGCGTGCGTCTCGGCGCGCACCTGTCCCCCGGCACGACGGTGATGCACGAGGGGTTCGTGAACTACAACGCGGGCACCCTCGGCGCCTCGATGATCGAGGGCCGCATCTCTCAGGGCGTGGTGGTGGGCGACGGCTCCGACGTGGGCGGCGGGGCATCCATCATGGGCACGCTGTCGGGCGGCGGCACGCAGCGCATCTCCATCGGCAAGCGCTCGCTGCTGGGCGCGAACAGCGGCATCGGCATCTCGATCGGCGACGACTGCGTCGTGGAGGCGGGCCTCTATGTGACCGCGGGGACGAAGGTCGTCCTCGCCGGCTCGGCACCCGACGCCTCGGGACGGCCCAGGACCGTCAAGGCGATCGAGCTCTCCGGGGTCCCCAGCCTGTTGTTCCGCCGCAACTCGCTGAGCGGCGCCGTGGAGGTGCTGCAGCGCGACGGACGAGGCGTCGAGCTCAACGCGGAACTGCACGCCTAGCCTGCCCGCCGCGGGGCCGGCGGCTCAGCGGCCGGGGTAGTCTCTCCGGGGCTCTCCGACGTAGAGCTGCTGCGGACGGCCGATCTTCGTCGCCTGGTCGGCGTTCAGCTCGCGCCAGTGCGCGATCCAGCCGGGCAGGCGGCCGATCGCGAACAGCACGGTGAACATCCGCGTGGGAAAGCCCATCGCCTTGTAGATCACGCCGGTGTAGAAGTCGACGTTCGGGTAGAGCTTGCGGGAGATGAAGTAGTCATCGTCGAGCGCGATCTGCTCGAGCTCCTTGGCGATGTCCAGCAGCGGATCGTGCACGCCCAGGCTCTCCAGCACGGCGTCGGCGCTCTCCTTGACGAGCTTGGCGCGCGGGTCGTAGTTCTTGTAGACGCGGTGCCCGAAGCCCATCAGGCGCACGCCGTCCTCCTTGTTCTTCACCCGTTCCACGAACCGGTTCACGCTCTCGCCGGAGTCGCGGATCGCGGCCAGCATCTCGAGCACTGCCTCGTTGGCCCCGCCGTGCAGCGGCCCGTAGAGCGCATTGATGCCCGCCGAGACGGAGGAGAACAGGTTGGCCTGCGTGGAGCCGACCATGCGCACCGTGGAGGTCGACGCGTTCTGCTCGTGGTCGGCGTGCAGGATGAGCAGTCGCTCCAGCGCCGCGGAGACGGTGGGGTTCACCTCGTACGGCTCCGCCATGGTCCCGAAGTTCAGCCGAAGGAAGTTGTCCACGAAGCTGAGCGAGTTGTCCGGATAGAGGAACGCCTGCCCGAGGCTCTTCTTGTGCGCGTACGCGGCGATCACCGGGAGCTTGGCGAGCAGACGCACGGTGGACAGCTCGACCGCCTGCGGATCGTGGATGCTCAGCGAGTCCTGGTAGAAGGTGCCGAGGGCCGACACGGCGCTCGAGAGCACCGACATGGGGTGCGCGTCGTGCGGCAGCGCGCTGAAGAAGCGGCGCAGATCCTCGTGCAGCAGCGTGTGCCTGCGCACACGCTCGTCGAACTCGGTCAGCTCGTCGGCGGTCGGCAGCTCTCCGTGGATGAGCAGCCACGCGACCTCGAGGAACGTCGAGCTCTCCGCCAGCTGCTCGATCGGGTAGCCCCGATAACGCAGGATGCCCGCCTCGCCGTCGATGAACGTGATCTTCGAGCGGGTCGCCGCGGTGTTCACGAAGCCGTAGTCGAGCGCGGTGAGACCCGTCTGCCGGGTGAGGGTGGAGATGTCGATGCTCGACGCGCCGTCGACGCTGGGAAGGATCGGGAACTCGGCGGTACCGCCCGGGTACGTCAGAGTGACTCGCTCATCGCTGTCCGCTCCGTCGTGACCACCTGCGTTCACTGCGCCTCCTTCGAGCATGCTGCAAGATCGTGCCTCTACAGCCTACGGGCAATGCGGGTCCACTGTCGTTGTCGCCAATGGCGTGCGCCGTTCGTTCCACGGCATCGACAACGCCCATCAGGCGACCGGGTCTACAGCGAGGCGAGGCGGTCCACGGCGGCGCGGATGCGCTCGTCGGTGGCGGTCAGCGAGAGCCGCACGTGTTCAGGGAAGAAGTCCCCGTAGAAGACGCCGGGGCCGGCGAGGATGCCGATGTCGGCCAGCCTGCTCAGCGTCGTCCAGGCGTCCTCGCCGGCGGTGGCCCACAGGTAGAGCCCGGCCTCGCTGTGATCGATGCGAAACCCGGCCGCCTCCAGCGCGGGCTTGAGCACCGCACGCCTGGCCCGATAACGCCCGACCT
>JAATFB010000078.1 GCA_015655415.1 Actinomycetales bacterium | reverse complement strand
GGCATCGTCCACGTGTCCGCGAAGGACAAGGGCACCGGCAAGGAGCAGTCGATGACGATCACCGGCGGCTCGTCGCTGCCCAAGGAGGACATCGACCGCATGGTGCGCGAGGCTGAGGAGCATGCCGCGGAGGACAAGCGCCGCCGCGAGAGCGCCGAGACCCGCAACCAGGCCGAGCAGCTCGTCTACCAGATCGAGAAGCTCATCAAGGACAACGAGGACAAGCTGCCCTCGGACGTGAAGGACGACGTGCAGGGCGACGTGGACGCGGTGAAGTCGGCGCTTGCCGGCGAGGACGACGACGCCGTGAAGGCCGCCTTCGAGAAGTTGAACGCCAGCCAGCAGAAGCTCGGCGAGGCGATCTACAAGTCGCAGGCGGACGCTTCCGCCCAGGGCGCTCCGAGCGGCGAGACCTCGGGCGAGTCGGGCTCGTCCTCCGATGACGATGTCGTGGACGCCGAGGTCGTCGACGACGAGGAGCAGAAGTAATCATGGCTGAACATGACGAATCCAAGGAACCGGAGGAGCCGGTCGTCCGCGACAAGCGGCGGATCGACCCCGAGACGGGTCAGGTTCGTCAGCCGGACGGGGCGGGGTCGGCAGACTCCGCCCCGGGGTCCGACCCCGAGCGCCTCGAGCACGAGCAGGTGGTCGACGCCGGGGACGGCTATGAGGGGCCGGATGTCGAGACGTCGCTCTCCGAGGGTGACCTCGACTTCCTCTCGGGTCAGTCGACGGCCGAGGACCTCGCCGCGGAGCGGCTTGCGGATCTCCGGCGGGTGACCGCCGAGTACGCGAACTACCGCAAGCGCACGGAGGCCAATCGGGAGGCGGAGCGGGAGCGGGCGGTCGCCGACACGGTGAAGGCGATCCTGCCCGTGCTCGACGACCTGGATCGTGCCGAGAAGCACGGCGACCTCGACGGGGACACGCCGTTCGCGACGATCGCGGCCAAGCTTCGCGCGGCCGCCGAGAAGCTGGGGCTCACGCCGTTCGGCGCGCCGGGCGAGCCGTTCGACCACAACGTGCACGAGGCGATCTTCCAGCAGCCTTCGCCCGATGTGACGGAGCCGACCGTCACCGAGGTGGTGGAGGTGGGCTACACGCTCGGCTCCACGCTGGTGCGGGCGGCGAAGGTCGTCGTCGCAGTGCCCGAGTGATCCGTGCCCCCGCCGGTTGCGCCCATCGCCGGTTGAGCCTGTCGAAACCGACCCATCGCCGGTTGAGCCTGTCGAAACCGACCCACCGCCGGTTGAGCCTGTCGAAACCGGTGGGGCGGTTCCGCCGGGGCGGGTTTCGACGAGCTCAACCCGCGGGCTCAGGCTCTCCGCCGGTTGAGCCTGTCGAAACCGGTGGGGCGGTTCCGGCGGGGCGGGTTTCGACAAGCTCAACCCGCGGTGGGGGCTCAACCCGCGGTGGGGGCTCAACCCGCGGTGGGGCGAACACGACACAACAGGAAGCCACGTGAAGAGAAGGGAGGTGCCGGGTGGCCAGTCAGGACTGGTTCGACAAGGACTTCTACAAGGTGCTCGGCGTCTCCAAAGACGTCTCGCAGGCCGAGCTGAAGAAGGTCTACCGCAAGCTCGCCCGCCAGTACCACCCGGATTCCAATCCGGGTGACGCGAAGGCGGAGGCGAGGTTCAAGGAGATCAGCGAGGCGTACTCCGTGCTCTCCGACGACGAGCAGCGCAAGGAGTACGACCAGATCCGCGCCATGGGATCCGGCGCGAGGTTCACCGCGCCCGGAAGCGCGGGGTCCGGCGGGTTCGAGGACGTCTTCGGCAGCATGTTCGGCCAGGGACGCGGCCAGACGACGTACACGTTCCAGCAGGGTGGCGGACAGTACGACGACCTGCTCGGCGGCCTCTTCGGAGGCGGCCGGTTCGGTCAGTCCAGCGGAGGGTTCCGCGGCCACGGGGGACCGACGCGAGGACAGGATGTCGCGGCGTCCACGACCATCGACTTCCAGACCGCGGTGACTGGCGAGACCGTGCATCTCACCGTGGACGGCGAGACCGTGAGGGTGCGCATCCCGGCCGGCGTGACCGACGGGCAGCGCATCCGGGTACCGCGCAAAGGCCGGCCGTCGCCGGACGGCGGCGAGCGCGGCGACCTGTACCTCACCGTCACGGTGCGCAAGCACCCGGTGTTCGAGCGCGACGGCCTGAACCTGCGCGTGAACGTCCCCGTCACCTTCACGGAGGCCACGCTGGGCGCCACCATCGAGGTGCCCACTCTGACCGGGGAGACGGTGCGGCTGAAGGTCGCGCCCGGCACGCCGAGCGGGCGGGTCCTGCGCGTCAAGGGGCGGGGCGTCGCCACGAAGAAGGGCACGGGCGATCTGCTCGCCGTCGTGCAGGTGGTGGTGCCGACGCACCTCGGCAAGGCCAGCGAGGAGGCCCTGCGGGCGTTCGAGGAGACGCTTCCGAAGGAGAATCCGCGAGCGGATCTGCTCGCGAAGGCCCGGGCGGCGGCGCGCTGACGCACGCCGCGTGCGGAGGCATGCGAACATCGAACGGAAACGAGGTGAACGGTGGAGGAGCTGGACGAGACGACGCCCATCTTCGCGATCACCGGGGCCGCGGAGCTGGCCGGCATGCACCCGCAGACGCTGCGCCAATATGACCGCCTCGGGCTGGTGAGCCCGCGGCGCACGGCGGGGAGGTCGCGCCGGTACTCGATGCGCGACATCGTGCAGTTGCGGGAGGTGTCCCGGCTCGGCTCCGAGGGGGTGAGCCTGGAGGGCATCCGGCGCATCCTCGAGCTCGAGAACCAGGTCAACGCCCTCCGCGAGCGCGTGCGGGAGCTCGAGACCGCGCTCGCGGACGAGATGCTGAACCGCCCCGGTCGCCGCGTGTTCGCCGCCGGCTCCGAGGGCGAGGTCGTCACCCTGCGCGCAGGGACGCGCGTGCGACGCAGCAATCAGGTGGTGGTCTGGCGGCCCCTGGAGCGTTGACGGGCCTCCCGTGCCGCTAGCGCCGTGGGCGCGGTGCATCCGCCGTAACCTGGATGCATGCCCGAGAATCTCACCGAAGCACCCGTCGACCGTGTCACGATGTTCGGGGCCGCCTGGTGCGGCGACTGCCGTCGCTCCAAGGCGCTGCTCGACCGCGTCGGCGCCGACTACGAGTACGTCGACCTCGAGGCGCACCCGGAGCAGGCGGAGCGTGCGCACGCGATCAGCGGCCGCACGAACATCCCGGTCGTCGTCTTTCCCGATGGGACCCATGTCGTCGAGCCCAGCGACGCGGAGCTGCAGGCGAAGCTCGACGCCCTGACGGCGTGACGAGCTCGCCGCCCGGCGTATCCTCGCTCACGTGATCCGCGGATATTCGGCAGGACAGGTGCGTGCGGCCGAGGCGCCGCACGTCGCGGCGGGCGAGCCGCTGATGGCGTTCGCGGCCGCGGGACTGGCCGCCACGATCCGCGAGGAGCTCTCGGCGCTCCGGGTTCCCCTGATGGCCGCCGAGGTGCTGCTCCTGGTCGGGTCGGGCAACAACGGCGGCGATGCGCTGTTCGCGGGAGCGGAGCTGTCGGCATCCGGATGCAGCGTGTCGATCGCCGAGCTCGGCTCGCGTGTGCACGAGCCAGGCCTGAGGGCCGCGCTCGACGCCGGAGCGTGCGTCATCGGCACGGGCGCGGAAGGCGTAGCCAAGGCGGTGGACGTCGCCGCTCACACCGACGTGATCGTGGACGGGATCCTCGGCACGGGGGCCGGCACGTCGTCAACTCGGTCGGAGGGCCAGGAAGCGCCGCGCACATCGGCCCTGCGCGGTCCGGCTCGTGACGCGGTTGCGGCGCTCATCCCGCTGGCGGCCTCGCCGCGGCGCCGCGTGGTCGCGGTGGACGTGCCGAGCGGAGTGGACCCCGACACCGGCGAGGTCCACGGCGAGGTGCTCCCGGCCGACGTCACCGTCACCTTCGGCGCGTACAAGGCCGGGCTGCTGCGACCCCCCGGGTCGGGATACGCCGGACGCATCACGCTCGTGGACATCGGCCTCGGGCCCGACCTGGAGAACGTCGAGCCGCTGCTGACCGTCGTCGACTGAACGCGCGGGTCTGGACGCGGCCCGCGGTGCGAGGGAACATGGGCCATGGGTGTTCGCCTGGCGCAGGTGGTGCTGGACACGACCGATGCGCGCTCTCTCGCCGAGTTCTACCGCCTGCTTCTGGGCTGGACGTACCGCCCCGGGCATGAGCCGCCCCCGGACGGGCCGGACAGGGCCGGCAACGACTGGCTCAACCTGGACGACCCCGAGGGCGGGACGGGCCTGGCCTTCCAGCAGGTGGAGCGCATGCCGCGGCCCACCTGGCCGGAGTCGGATGTGCCGCAGCAGCTGCACCTTGACCTCACCACGACCGGCCTTGATGAGCTGTTCGAGGAGCGCGACCGGGTGCTGGGGCTCGGCGCGACCGTTCTGGAGGACCGCTCGGCAGACGAGGGCGAGCCGCTGTACGTCTTCGCGGATCCGCAGGGGCATCCGTTCTGCATCTTCGTGGCCTGACGCCGAGCCTTGTGAAAAGATCCGTGCACGGATAGTCTGTGCGCGGATTGATTGATGCGTGGGCCGGGTGCCCGACATCCGAGGGAGCGACCATGTGGACGACCGAGCACACCGCGGAGACGGTCTCCCCGCCCAGCGCCGTCTGGTGGGCGTTGCGGGCATTGCACGAGGGACGGATCGGCTACGAGGGCGCGGACGAGTACGTCCTCCACGGTCCGTTCGAGGTCGGAACGCGCATGTCGGTGACGCCGGCCGGTCAGGAGACCTTCGACTCGACGATCGTCGAGCTCGTCGAGGGATCCGCGTACGCCGACGAGACCGTGTACGGCGATCTCGTGCTGCGCTTCCGGCACCTCCTGGTGCCGGCCGGCGCGGGCACCCGGGTCACGCATCGGCTCGAGATCGACGGGGCGGGAGCCGACGATGTCGGCCCCGAGCTCGGGCCGCAGATCGCGGGCGACTTCCCGGAGGCGATGCGCCGGCTGTTCGAGGCCGCCGAGGGCGCCCCACACGACCAGCCGACGGATGCCTGACCCCGGCCCGGACGCGGCCGCGGAGGCACGGCCGGGCGGCGCGGGGGGCACGCGGTTCGCCGGCGGGCCCGGCGAGAGCCCGGGCTTCCTGCTCTGGCGGGTCACGACGGCATGGCAGAGGGCGATGACGGCGGCGCTCGCCCCGCTGGGGTTGACCCACGTGCAGTTCGTGCTGCTGGCGTGCTCCTGGTGGCTCGGACGCGGCGCAGGCGCCCCGCACCAGGCGGAGATCGCGGCGCAGGCCGGCGCCGACGCGAGGATGACCTCCGACGTGCTCTCCCGGCTCGAGGCCAAGGGCCTGATCCGCCGAGAAGGCGACCCGGATGACAGCCGAGCCAAGGTCGTGCGCGTGACGGCGGAGGGCGCACGCGTGGCGCAGCGTGCTGTCGCCGTGGTCGAGGGCGCCGATGCCGTATTCTTCGAGGGGGCCGACGCCGGCGCGCTGGTGCCCGTCCTCCGCCGGCTGGGCCGCCTGGACGAGCCCGCCCGAACGGCCGACCGGGGCGGCGGACCCGGGGAGCGCCGACCGTGAGAGCATGAGCGAGTGCACGGATCCCCGACGACCTCCGGCGCGACCGCGAACGGGCAGGGCGTCGACTGGCGCGACGCTCTGCTGCCGCTGACCGCACGGAGCGCCGCGAAGGGCGGATCGAGGGGGCTTCCGCTCGCCCTGCTCATCGAGGTGCGGGAGAGGACGCGCCGTGGCGGCAGCCGCGGCAGGTGGGAGCACGTCGGTGACACGACGAGGACGGCGTCCGCGGCATCGGTCGGTCCGCTCATCGTCACCGCCCGGCCCGGCGTTCCGGGCAAGCGCGGCGCGTGGGTGAACGCGCCGTTCGGCTGGAACGGCCTGCAGTACCGCACCCACGAGCTCGGGCTCGATCCCGCCCAGGTGCGGTGGTTCGTCGAGTTCGACGCGCTGTCGCGCGCCGAGCCGGGCCGTTACTCCAGTGGCGACGGCGCACGCCTGGTGCTCGACGACTACGCCAGCCCGCTGCTGTGGCGGATGCTCGCAGACGCCCCCGCCCGCGGCATCTCGCTGGCCATGGCGGGCGGGTCCGGGGCCCTGGTGCTCGGCACCGGATCCGAGCTCGGCGTCTCGGCGCAGGATGCGACGCACGGCGGGCTCGTGCTGCGCCCGAGGATCACGATCGACGGGGTCGACGTGCCCGCGGCGGCGGTCGTTCGGCCGATCGGCGACCACGGGCTCGCCGCGGTCCAGTGGCGTGCGGAGGCGCCGCTGGTGACACTCGCGCCGACCCCGAGGCCGGTGTCGACGCGCGAGCTCGCGCTGCTCTCCGGCGGTGAGATCCGGGTGCCCGCGCCGGACGTGCCCGAGTTCGTGCGCGAGGTCTATCCGAGGCTGGCGCGTGCGCTGCCCGTCGCGCGCGCTGGTGCGACGCGGCTGCCCGAGCTCGCGCCGCCCACGCTCGTTGTCACGGTGGCGTATGAGCCCGGCGACCGCATCCGGGTCGACCTCGCGTGGGAGTACCGCACCGGTGAACACGTCGACCGCGTCGCGGTCGCGGCCTCGCCCGACGACCGGCTCCCGCGTGACGCCGGCGCCGAGACGGACATCCTCGCGAGGATGCGCCACGCGCTCCGGCACGCGGGCGATCCGGCCGCCGACGAAGCGGTGCTCGGAGGCCGGCTCCTGGAGGGGGCCGACGCGGCGCAGTGGGCGACGGACGTGCTCCCGGCGATCGAGGCGCTCGCCGCCGAGGACGCCAGCCGGGCGGCAGGCGCGAACGCCGCGAGAGGAATCCGGGTCGAGGTGATCGGCGAGCGCGTGGGGTACCGGGAGCTCACCGGCGAGCCCGAGCTGCAGGTGACGACCGTGCCGACCGACCAGCCGGACTGGTTCGACCTCGGCGTGATCGTGACCGTCTCGGGCAAGCGGGTGCCGTTCCTGCCGCTGTTCCGGGCGCTCGCGGACGGCAGGCGGAGGCTGCTGCTGGCAGATTCCAGCCATCTCTCCCTGAACCGTCCCGTCTTCGACCGTCTCAAAGAGCTCCTCGCGGAGGCCGAGGGCCTCGCGGAATGGGACACGGGACCGCGCATCAGCCGCTACCAGGCGTCGTTATGGGCCGACTTCGAAGATCTGGCGGATCGGGCACGCCCCGCGGTGGCGTGGCGGCAGACCGTGTCGGAACTGCTGGCCTTCGTCTCGCGCGACGGCCCGGATCGCGCGGAGCGCCCGGCCGACGTCGTGGAGCGGACGCCGCTTCCGCGTGGGCTCGTCGCCACGCTGCGGCCGTATCAACGAGACGGCTACGACTGGCTCGCATTCCTCTGGCGGCATGGGCTGGGGGGTGTGCTCGCCGACGATATGGGGCTGGGCAAGACCCTTCAGACACTGGCTCTCATCGCGCATGCCCGGCAGTCGGGGGCGTCGGCACCAGCGGGCACCCCGTCGGGCGCGCCGTTCCTGGTCCTGGCCCCCGCCTCGGTGGTGTCGAGCTGGGCGGACGAGGCCGCGAGGTTCACTCCCGGCCTCAGGGTGGCGTCGGCCACTGCGACGCGTCGCACGAGGCGGAGGCCGCTGGCCGAGGTCGTCTCCGGCGCGGATGTCGTGCTCACCACGTACGCGGTGTTCCGGCTCGATCACGCCGAGTTCGCCGACCTGCGGTGGTCGGGGCTCGTGCTGGACGAGGCGCAGGTCGTGAAGAACCACGCCTCGCTCACACACCGCCTGGTGCGCGAGCTGGACGTCCCCTTCCGCCTCGCCGTGACGGGGACCCCGTTGGAGAACAGCCTGCTGGAGCTGTGGGCGATCCTTCAGATCGTGGCGCCCGGCCTGTTCCCCTCCAGGCGGCGGTTCGTCGAGGAGTACGTGGGGCCGATCGCGGCCGCGGCCAGCCTCGTTCACGGCACGGATGCCTCGCACGGCGCCGCGCGCATGCGCAGGCTGCGGCGACGCATCCGTCCGCTGATGCTGCGGCGCACGAAGGATGTCGTCGCCCCCGAGCTGCCGCAGAAGCAGGAGCAGGTGCTGAGCGTGCCGCTGCACCCGCGGCATCGGGCGCTGTACGACGCGTGGCTGCAGCGGGAGCGGCAGAAGGTGCTCGGGCTGCTCGGCGACCTCGACCGGCAGCGGTTCATCGTCTACCGTTCGATCACCCTGCTGCGGATGCTGGCGGTGGACGCCTCGCTCATCGACCCCGCGAACTCCCGCGTGCCCTCCAGCAAGCTCGACGCGCTGCTGGAACAGCTCGGCGACGTGGTCGCGGAGGGACATCGCGCCCTGGTGTTCAGCCAGTTCACGTCGTACCTGCGCAAGGTCGCCGACCGACTGGACGGCGCAGGAATCCGGCACTCCTACCTCGACGGCTCGACCCGGCGCAGGGCCGAGGTGATCCGCGACTTCCGGGAGGGGGACGCGCCCGTCTTCCTCATCAGCCTGAAGGCTGGCGGCTTCGGACTCACGCTCACCGAGGCGGACTACGTCTTCGTGCTCGACCCGTGGTGGAACCCGGCGGCGGAGGCGCAGGCGATCGATCGCACGCATCGCATCGGGCAAACCCGGCGGGTCATGGTGTATCGCATGGTGGCGGCGGACACCATCGAGGAGAAGGTGATGCGGCTCGGACGGCAGAAGGCCCGGCTGTTCGACGCGGTGCTCGGCGGCGACGTGGGCTCCTCGCCCTCGTTGTCGGCTGACGACATCCGTGCCCTGCTGATGTGACGGGCTGGCGAGCCGACCGCATTGCGCGGCCAGGTGACATCCAGATAGCAGGTGGATAACATGGGATGACCATGTCGCGAGCCCTCCGACATGCTGCGACCCCCGAAGAATACGCCCCTGTGACAGACCCCCTCCTCTCCGTTCGTCCGATTCCGGCCTCGAGCATGCCCGAGGCCGGCCCTCGGCCGGGCACCGAGGGGGACGGTTCGGAGCACCGCGTGGTGTTCTCGAGCCGTAGGGAGCGCCGGGCGTTCGAGCGCGCGCAGGCGTCATCGACGGCGGTCCCCGTCGCGTCGGTCCCCGTGGCGTCCGACGTGGTGGTGACGGCGACCCCCGCCGACGCGGTCGTCTCCGAACAGAGCATGACGGCCCCGGCCGTCGTCCCGGCGGCCGCCCAGGGGGTCGGGGTCGAAGCCGGCAGCATCGGTGCCGGGCACGTGGCGGCGACAGTGTCGGCGCATGCGGTGGGCCCGGTACAGCCGGCGCGCCGGGGCCCGGGCACCGACCCGTTCGGGCGTCCCGTCGTCGACGTGCGCCGCTCGGATCGCCGTCTCGGCGACCCGCGGCAGGCCCCGGACCTCTCCCGGGCGCGTCGGACGCCGGGAACAGAGGCGTCCGTGCACACCGGTCGCGTGCGGGTGCTGCCCGAGGATCTCGCACGTTCCACCGACTCCGCACCGATCCCGATCCGGTTCCCCGCTCCCGAGACCGTTCCGGACGCCGGGGCGTCCACTGGCGCGACGGCGTCCGAAGGCGCGTTCAGGGGCGCCGCAGCGCCGGCGACCGCGGGCGGGCCGCGCCGACGACCGGCCCCCCGTGCGGTGGCGACATCGTTGCGCTCGCGAGTCTCCCGCCTCGTCGCGAAGGCCGGGATCATGCTCGCGGCGCTGGGTCTCGTCGCCACGACGGCCGTCCCGGCGTACGCGCAGTTCGACACGCCTACCTGGACCGACCCGGTCACCGGCAAGACGCAGACGCTTGCCGTGGGCGCGGTCCAGACCGGCGTGGTCGACCGCGACTCCTACGCGGCGCACACCGTCTCGACCGCCCTGGACTCGACGAGCGGAACGGTCGTGACTCCCGAGGTGCAGGCGCTCGCCCAGCAGCTGATGACGGCCGTGGCCCAGGGGCGGCTCACCGGCAGCACACCCGACCACATCTTCGAGATCCGCTACCTCGCCGCCGGCGAGGCCGTGCCCGGCTGCGGCATCGACTACCGGGTGCTCCAGACGATCGCGTACGCGCTCACCAAGTTCGGCACCGTGGGCATCAGCGACATCAACCGGCACTGCACCGGGCAGGTCGAGGGCGCCGGAACGGCCTCGGCGCACTACGTCGACGGGGGCGGTCATGCCGTCGACTTCTTCCTGCTGAACGGGCACCCCCTCACCGGAGGCGATCCCTCCTCGATCCAGCTCATCGAAGCCCTCGACACGCTGGTCCCCGCGGGAGCCCACGTGGGCCAGCAGAACTGCCGCGCCGCCCTCCCCCTCGGCCGCTTCAAGGAGATCGACGACACGTGCAACCACCTGCACATCGACTTCCTCGACGCCGCGGGCGCCACTCTCCTCGGGTAGCGGGCCTCGGGCAGGCCCGCATCGGGCAGCGGGCTCGGGCAGGGGGCTCGTAGGGGGCCCGGGTGGCAGGCTCCGGATGCCCCGTCTGCGAAAGCCGACGCCCCGCCCCCCCGTCCGGCGGCCTCGGGGTTCGTCGATGACTGGGCGGCGTCAGAGATGCGCCTGGACCGAATCCCGCGCCCGGCGTACGGCCGCCGCCTTGTCGCACCGGAATCACAGGCGGTCCTGCCGGTCTCGGCATCGCCTCCGCGAGAGTGTCGGCCTGACGCGCGGGAGTGCACGGGAAGGCTTGCGGGATATCAATTAACGATATATCGTTGACGTGTCTTAGATAGTCGACGATAGGAGATCCATCATGAGGAACGACTTCACCACCGATGCCCATCCGCACCACGGTCGCGGCGGGCCGGAGTTCCGCCCGGAGGGGTGGGGGCGCGGCCCGCATCGCTTCCACCACGACGACCAGGGCGGCCAGCGCCGCGGCGCGGCAGGGGAGGACGCCGGCTTCGAGCACCGCAGTCGGGGCTTCGGCCCCCGATTCGACCCCGGGTTCGACCCGGCGATGCTCGCCGCATTCGGGCCGCGGGGGCGAAGGAGGGCGTCGCGGGGCGACATCCGCGCCGCCATCCTCAGCCTGCTCGGCGAAGGCCCGAAGAACGGCTATGCGCTGATCAAGGCGATCGCCGAGAAGACCGACGGGCTGTGGAAGCCGAGCCCCGGCTCGGTCTACCCCACGCTGCAGCAGCTGGTCGACGAGGAGCTCGTCGCGCCCGTCGGCGACGGTCGGCGCACGGAGTACGAGCTCACCGAGGCCGGCAGGGCCCACGTGGCGCAGCACCGGGACGAGCTCGACGCCGCATGGCAGGCCGCACCGGGCCTCGACGCCTCCGGCGCGGCGCTGCACGAGGCCGTGGCCAAGCTGATGGGGGTCGTGCACCAGTTCCGACTCTCCGCGACCGACGAGCAGCGCCGGCAGGCGGCCGAGAAGATCGACGAGGTGCGCAGGGCGCTGTACCTGATCCTGGCCGAGTGACCGCCGCTACCGACGATCGCCGGCAGCGGACCGGCAGGCCTCAGCTCAGGCTCGTGCCCTCCAGGTAGAGCCAGCTCCCGCGATCGCGGCGAAAGCGGCTGCGCTCGTGCAGCACACCGCCGTCGCGGGCACGGCCCGGCACCGGGACGGCACGCCAGTAGGCCCGGAACTCGACCTCGCCCGTGTCGTCGTCCGCACCCCCGCCCACCGAGTCCATTACGACGAGCCGCCGCCACTCGATGCGCGGGTCGAGGTCGAGTGGGCTCGGACGGGTCGAGGGATGCCATGTCGTACGCAGATAGGCCGCGTCGCCGAGCGCGAACGCCGAGTACCGCGACCTCATGAGGAGCTCTGCCGTCGCGGGGCTCGCTCGGCCCCGATGGAACGGCGCGCAGCACGAGCCGTACGTCGCGCCGCCGCAGGGGCACGGGTCGCGGTCGTCGATCATCCGTGTGCCTCCACCGTGCCGGCGAGCATCCGCTCGTTCAGCTCGTGCAGCTGCGTCGTGAAGGTCGCCGCCCCGCCCTGCGCCGGATGCCGCAGTGCCGGTGCAGACACCCCCGCCTCCGCCATCGCGCGCTGGGCCTTGCGCCCCACCGCCGCGATCACGCGGATTCGGAACGCAGCGGCCAACGCGAGCGCGACGGGGGCGCCCGCCCGCACCTCGTGCGTTCGAGGAGGGCGATTCGTGCTGCGGTCCCCGGGCACGAAGGGATGGTTCGGGTACACCCCCCACAGCAGCGGCAGTGGCCCGCGCCACGACGCCAGGGCACGCCACACGATGCCGGAGGAGGCCTCCCATGGCGCGGCCGGCCGTTCCGGCAGCTCGAACCCGTCCCCCTCCGGCCGTCCTGTGATGAGGCCTGGGCGAGCCGCGAGCTCGCGGGCGCTCGTGAACGGGATCCCGCTCACCGACATCCCGCGGTGACCGGGCGCCTCCGCCAGCAGCATCACCTCGGGGCGTACGGCGGCCATCAGGGCCAGGTAGCGCAGCAGGTTGCGGCGGCGCATGGCCCCCTGCGCGGTGCCCGGGTCGTACAGGAACTCCGCATCGTCGGGGGACCGCCGACCCACGGCGTCCAGAGCGAGGAGGAACGCGGTCAGGTCGGGCTCGTGGCCACGGCGGCTGGCCGGTCGGCCGCGGTCCGGCGTGGCGTCGGGGCCGGGAACCGTGACGGATGGTTCGGGCACGCGGCTCCTCGGGACGACGGCGATCTGCACCTCGACGATACGCCGGAGTCCGTAACACGGCTTCACATGCCAGCCCGCCGATGCGGGGCATCGGGAAGCTCGCGCGCAGCATGGAGAGGTGAGCGCGACCTCCGACCTCCTGCCAGGTGACCGGCCGTGGCCCGGTTCCGCCGTGGGTGCCGGAGACGCCGGCGGCCTCGTCGAGAGCCGACTCGACGAGGCGGGGCCCGAGCCGGTGGGCTTCTCGACCGCACAGGTGCACGCCGGCGCCGAGCCGGATGCCGGTCATGGCTCGCGCGTCGCGCCGATCTATCTCAGCGCCGGCTTCGTCTTCGACGACTTCGACCACGCGCGGGAGAGGTTCGCCGGGGAGAGCTACGGCTACACGTACTCCCGCACGGGCAATCCCACGACGGCCGCCGTCGAGCGCAGGCTAGCCGCCTTGGAGGGCGGTGGTTTCGGCGACGCCGAGGCGATCGTCGTGGCCAGCGGGCAGGCGGCGCTCACCGTCGCGTTCCTGGGCGTGCTGCGGGCGGGAGACCACATCGTCTCGGCATCCAGCATCTACGAGGGCAGCCGGGGGCTGCTGCGCGACAACCTGGCGCGTCTCGGCATCGAGGTCGACTTCGTCGGGGGGACGAGCGGGGGCGATGCGAACGACCCCGACTCCTGGCGCCGTGCGATCCGTCCCACCACCCGGGCGCTCTTCGGCGAGCCGATCCCCAACCCCAGGAACGACCTGCTCGACCTCGAGGCCGTCGCGTCGGTGGCGCGGGAGGCGGGCATCCCCTTCATCGTGGACAACACCCTCGCCACCCCGTATCTGCTGCGGCCGATTGAGTTCGGCGCCGACATCGTGGTGCACTCGGCGAGCAAGTTCCTCGCAGGCCATGGCACGGCGCTCGGCGGCGTGGTCGTCGACGCCGGACGCTTCGACTGGGCGGCGCATCCGGATGCCTTCCCGCACCTGAGCTCGCCGGAGCGCGCCCTCGGCGGACGCTCATACATGCAGGCGTACGGACGCTTCGCGTACGCGGCGTACGCCCGCCAGGTGGTGGCCTCGCGGTTCGGGCCCGTCCTGTCTCCGTTGAACGCGTTCCTGCTGCAGCAGGGTGTCGAGACGCTGTCGTTGCGCGTGGCGCAGCACTCGCGCAACGCGCTCGCCGTGGCGCGGTGGCTCCAGGAGCAGCCGGAGGTGGAGTCGGTGGACTACTCCGGCCTCGCGTCGAGCCCGCACCACGAGTTGGCGCGGCGATATCTTCCGCGCGGGCAGGGCAGTGTGTTCTCCTTCACCCTGGCGGGCGGCGAACCCGCGGCCCGTGCGTTCTATGACGCCTTACGGCTGTTCAGCCGCATGACGCACCTGGGCGACGTGCGCTCTCTCGTGCTGCATCCGGCATCCACGACGCACACGCTGCTGACCGATGAGGAGCGGATCGCGGGCGGGATCGGCCCCGGCCTGCTACGTCTCTCGATCGGGATCGAGGACGCCGACGACCTGATCCGCGACCTGGCGCGCGGTATTCGGGCGGTGCGTGCCGCTGCGGCCATCCGCCGTGCCCAGCCCCGGGCCCCCGCCCGTCCCCCGTCCCCGGCCTCTTCCCGGGCCCCCGCCCGGTCCTCCGCCCGCGCCTCCGCCCGCCCAGAAGCCACTTCCGGTCGGAATCCGGCCCCGGCAACGACCGGAAGTGGCTTCTCGTCGGCGCTCGGCGGGCGGTCGCGCCTCTCGCCGGCCCCGGAGCCGATCCCCTACCCGGAGGCGCAGCCGGCCCGGCACCCGGCCCCCCACGGGGCTCCCCACCCGGACGTGCACCCGGCCCCCCAGCCGGCCCCCCACGGGGCCACCGACCCAGAAGCCAGTTCGGGTAGGTAACCGAGCGGAATACCGACCGGAACCGGCTTTTCGGACCCGGCGGCGCGGGCGGGGCACGGACAGGGCGGGACCCGGACAGGGCGGGGCACGGACCGGGCGGGGCACGGTGAATCGGCCGCTCGGAACCCAGGACGAGGAGACTCCATGACACGCAGGCAGCACTTCGGCTGGTTCTTCTCGCGCGGCTTCGGGCCGCAGGCATGGGGTCGCCCCGAATGGCGATGGGGCTACGACTGGACCCGGCCGGACCTCTACCAGCACTCCGTGCGCGAGCTCGAGCAGGCGGGCCTCGACCTCGTGATCATGGAGGACGCCATCTCCATCGGCACGCCCGACACCCTCGACCTGCGGGTGCGCTCGGCGTACGGCGGCCCGAAGCACGACCCGCTGCTGCTGGCGCCGTACCTGTTCCAGGTGACGAGACACATCGGCATCGTGCCCACGATCAATGCGGGCGCAACGCCCCCGTACCTCGCCGCCCGGCAGGCCGCCACGCTGCAGCATCTCAGCGACGGCCGCTTCGGCATCAACGTCGTCACCGATGTGAAGAGCGCCCGCCACTTCGGTCTCGAAGAGATCGACCACGATGCCGCGTACGACCGCGCACAGGAATGGCTCGACACGGTGCGAGAGCTCTGGCACAGCTGGGACGACGGCGCCTACATCGCCGACGAGACGACCGGCCGCTTCGCCGACGGATCGCACATCCGGGCGACACGGCACGAGGGCGAGTACTTCCGTGTCGACGGCCCGCTGAACGCGATCCCCTTCGGAGGCCACGCGCACGCCTTCGGCACCGAGGGCGGCGACCCGGCGATCGTCTCGCCGGGCGGCTCGGGGCGCGGGCTGGGCTTCGCCGGCACGAACTCCGACGTGCAGCTCGCCCTGGCGCCCCTGAACGTGGCGGCGGTGCGCGCCTACCGCGCGAAGGTGGGCGAGGCGGCGGAGGCGGCAGGGCGGCGTGCATCCGATGTCAAGACGCTGTTCGTCTTCAAGCCCGAGGTGGTCGCAAGCGAGGATGAGGCGAAGCGCGTGGTGGACGCCTCGCGGCATCCCTCCGACGACGAGCTGCGCGCCGTGCTGCTCGGGCAGTCCAGCGACTCGGAGACCGACCTCACTGGGCTCGACCTCGACTCGCCGCTCGACCCGGGTGTGTTCGGCCCGCACGTCTCACGCGGCACCATCAAGGGGCTCCTGGGCGATGCACCGAGCTTCGACGCCCAGCCGCTGCGCGATCTGCTCGCCGCGAAGGCGCGCAAGGGCGCCGTCTCTGACCGGGAGGGCTTTGTCGGCACCGTCGGCCAGCTCGCGGACTTCATCGAGGAGCTGGGCGAGGATGCCGAAAACGACGGCTTCATCTTCTCCGGCGACCTGCACCCGGTGACCGTCCATCGCATGCTCGACGACCTCGTGCCGGAGCTGCGGCGGCGACGCATACTGCGCGAGGCATATGTGCCGGGCGGTCTGCGCGCGAATCTCGCCGAGTTCTGAGTGGTGCCGGCGGGGCCGGTCGCTCACGTCACCTCGTCCGGTGCCTCGGGGGCAGGATCGTGCATCCGCGCCGATCGCACGGCGCCGACGCTGGCCCCGATCACGAGCACCATGGCGAGCACGCCCACCCAGGTGAACGACTGCCGCAGCAGCACGAGACCGGCGAGCGCCGCCGCCGCCGGCGCCAGGCTCATCAAGGTCGCGAACGCCGACGAGTGCAGATGCCGCAGCGCGACCAGCTCCAGCCCGTACGGAACCGTGGACGACAACAGGGCGACCGCCGCCCCGAGCAGCAGCACTTCGGGGTGCAGCAGCGCGGCTCCTGCCGAGGCGATGCCGAACGGCGCGGAGGCCAGGGCGCCGACGGTCATGGCGATCGCGAGCCCGTCCAGCCTGGCGAACCGTTGTCCGGTCTGGCGGGACAGCAGGATGTAGAACGCCCACGCGGTCCCCGCGCCCGCGGCGAGGAGCACGCCGATCGGGTCGAGGCGTCCGAAGCTGCCGTCGCCGAGCAGCGCCACCCCGGCGGCTGCCATCCCGGCCCAGACCCACGCCACGGCCCGTCGCGCAGCCACCACCGAGAGGACGAGCGGGCCGAGCACCTCGATGGTGACCGCTGCGCCCAGGGGAATGCGGTCCAGCGAGAGATAGAACAGGCCGTTCATCAGGGCGAGGACCAGGCCGAAGCCGGCCACGGTCATCCATGAGGCGGTTCGGACGCCGCGCAGTCGCGGCCTCGCGATCGGCACCAGGATGATCGCCGAGAACAGGACCCGGAGGAACACCATGCCGAGCGCGCCGACCCGGGGGAACACCAGCACGGCGATGGAGGCGCCGACCTCCTGGCAGATCAGGCCGACCACCACGAGCAGCGCATGACCGGCTCCGGGCGGCCAGGCCGTCGTGTCGGGCCGATTCGACATCACTCTGCGACGCTACCGAAGAGCCGACGCCGACGCGGGGTGTGCGCCCGTCAGGTGCCCGCGCCGTCGGTGGACTCGCCGTCGGCGCGCCACACCCGTGTGCCGCTCGGCGGATGGGCACGCAGCCGGTGCAGCGCCTCGACCAGCGGGGCGATCGCCGCGGGGGCCGCTCGGTAACGGTTCACCGTGCGCGAGATCGTGATGGTGACGATCGCGACACCGGCCGATGGCGTGACCTCCGCGTCGATGTCGCCGTCGAGCAACACGAAGTCTGGGGCGTCGTGCGGGTCACCGGAGGCGAACACGAGCCACTCCTCGGTCAGTCCCAGCTCGCCGTCGACCCATCGGCCCCTGCGCAACGCGGATGCCATGACGGGCTCGGTCACCAGGTACTGGTTGCGCGGGAGCAGCTGTTCCACGTGCATCCGGCGCACCGGCTCGTTCGACGCCCGGTCTGGTGTCATGCGGGAATCCTAGGCCTCGTCGACCCGCTCCCGCCGGCTGAGGCTGTCGCGTCCGGCCCCCGCTTTCCGTCGGTTGAGCTTGTCGAAGCCGGCCCCTCCTTCCGTCGGTTGAGCCTGTCGAAACCGTTCTGGCCGGCCGGGGGTGCGGCTTCGACGGGCTCAGCCGGCGGCGGTGGGTCAGCCGGCGGTGGGTCAGTCGGCGGTGGGGCGGCGGGGGTCTGGCTTCGACGGGCTCAGCCGACGGTGGGGCTCAGCCGGCGGTGGGTCAGTCGGCACCGAGGTCGAACGCCGCGGCCTCGTTGACGGCATCCACCTCGGCCTGGTCGGTCGTCTCCGTGGTGCCCGCGGCGATCTCCGTGGACTCGCCGACGCCCAGGTCGCCCACCAGCAGCGCCGTGGGCCCGCCGATCACCCCGGCCGCCGAGTACTGCTCGAGGCGGGAGCGGGAGTCCGCGATGTCGAGGTTGCGCATGGTCAGCTGTCCGATGCGGTCCTCGGGCTCGAACGCCGCGTCGCCGACGCGCTCCATCGAGAGCTTGTCGGGATGGTAGCTGAGGGCGGGCCCCCGGGTGTCGAGGATCGTGTAGTCGTCGCCGCGGCGCAGCCGCAGCGTGACCGAGCCCGTGATGGCCGAGCCCACCCAGCGCTGAATGCTCTCGCGCAGCATGAGCGACTGCGGATCGAACCACCGCCCCTCGTACATGAGCCGCCCGAGCCGGCGCCCCTCCGTGTTGTAGTTGGCCACCGTGTCCTCGTTGTGGATGGCGTTCAGCAGCCGCTCGTACGCGATGTGCAGCAACGCCATGCCGGGTGCCTCGTAGATGCCGCGGCTCTTGGCCTCGATGATGCGGTTCTCGATCTGGTCGCTCATGC
>JAATFB010000057.1 GCA_015655415.1 Actinomycetales bacterium | reverse complement strand
CGAGGAGGAAGGCGAGGGCGCCGAGCGCGGCGGTGATGGTGTGGGCGAGAAGCCAGCGCGTGCGGCTGACCGGACGGGAGAGCACGGCCTCGGCGCGGCCGCTGGTGACCTCGCCGCGAAGCCGGAGTGTGATCTGGATGCCGAGAATGGCGGCGAGCAGCGGGGAGAGGTAGAGGGCGACCTGCACGAGGCCGGCTCCGGCGTCGGTCGCGCCGCCGAGCTCGAGGGCGATCTGCTCGTCCACCGTGGAGGACACGGCACCGATCAGGGCTCCCACGACGAGCGCTCCGGCTGCCCAGCCGATCAGTGTGCCCCGGCTGACGCGGAGCGCGAGGGAGATGGGACCGCGCAAGGCGGCGCTGGCGTGCGCGCGTCCCACTCGATCGGGCAGTAGTCCGGCGCCGAGGTCGCGTCGTGTGGCGATCCGCAACGCTATGGATGCGAGGACGGCGGCGAGGGCGAGCGCGGGAAGGAGCAGGAGGGCGTTGTCGTCGGCGAACGGGCGGGCGGCGGCGATCCAACCGAAGGGCGACATCCAGTAAGCGTCACCTCCGATGGCATCCCCGGCGCCGCGAAGGATATAGAAGGCGGCGACCACTGCCACGGCGATGCCGGTCGCCGCGCGCGCTGTGCGCACGACTTGCCCGGTGAGCGCGGCCAGAGCCGCGGCGAGCAGCCCGAACATGCTGACCTGCGCGCCGACGAGCACGCTTCCTGCTAGGGCCGCGCCGAGAGCGAGGAATCCAAGGGTGACGATGATGCCAGCGACCACGGACCCGACTCCGACGACGCCGAGGACGGCCAGCAGCGGTGCCGCCCGGCCGACGGCAGCCGAGCCGAGCAGTTCGCCCGTGCCGTCCTCCTCGGCGGCGCGCGTGTTGCGAACCACGGTGAAGATCGAGGCCAGGCTGAGGAAGATCGCCGCGATACCCTGCGTGCGCCACAGCCCGATCCCGCCCACATCTGTGCTGGACACCGGGCCGATCAGGAACAGTTCACCCGCGCTGGCGTTCACCGATTCGGCCAGTGCGGTCCGGCTTGCGTCGGTGGGGTAGGTCGCGACGATGCCGGCCGCGATCACGACCACGAGGAGCGCGGCGAGGACATACCATGCTGTGGCGTGCAGACGCTCGCGGCGGAGGGTGAGGGCGAGCATCGGGCGGGTGCCAGCGAAGGTGCTCATGCTGTCGCTCCGGCGGGAGCCTGGTCGTAGTAGTGCAGGAACAGGTCTTCGAGGGTTGGCGGCGCCACGGTCAGCGTCTCGATCCCCGACGATGCCAGTGTGGTCATCAGCTCGTCGAACCGGGTGGTGGTCAGCTCGACACGGGTGCCGTCCACCGTCGCCCGCTCCACGCCGGGGATCGCTGCAAGGTCTCCCGGCGGGCGGGAGAGGGTGGCCGTGACCACCGTTGTCGCGTGACCACGAAGGTCGGCGAGCGTGCCGGTTTCCACTACCCTCCCGGCACGTACGATGCTGACCCGATCGCAGAGCTGTTCGACCTCGGACAGGATGTGGCTGGACAGCAGGACCGTGCGCCCCTCATCGCGCGCCTCGATCACGCACTGTTTGAAGACATCCTCCATGAGCGGGTCCAGGCCCGAGGTCGGCTCGTCCAGGATCAGCAACTCGGCGGTGACACTCAGCGCCGAGATCAGGCCGACCTTCTGCCGGTTCCCTTTCGAGTAGGTGCGGCTGCGTCGGGTCGGGTCGAGCTCGAACCGCGCGATCAGCGCATCGCGGCGGGCGCGATCCTCGCCCCCATGCATTTTCGCGAGCAGGTCGATGACCTCGCCGCCGGTGAGGTTCGGCCACAGGCTCACGTCGCCGGGGACGTACGACAGACGCCGGCGTACCTGCGGCGCCTCGGTCCACGGATCCTGGCCCAGCACCCGCACGGTGCCGCTGTCGGCGTGGAGCATCCCGAGCAGCACCCGGATCGTCGTGGACTTGCCGGCCCCGTTCGGCCCGAGCAGCCCATGCACACTCCCCGTCTCCAGCGTCAGGTCCAGGCCGTCCAGCGCTCGGACGCGCCCGAACGCCTTGGTGATCTGCTGCATCTCCACCGCGTTGGTCATGGCAGTCATACTACACATTATTCGTGAACTACATGAAGTGGCGTTAGGATGCCGTGAGGACGACCCGGAGAGCGGAGGCTGAGGAATGCCGGAGAAGGACGAGAAGTTCGTGGAGCGGTTCGCCGATGTGCTCGCCCGCTCGGGCTGGCCGCGAATGTCGGCACGCATCTTCGCTTCGCTGATGTCCGCCCCGAGCGGCCAGCTCACCGCCGCGGCGCTCTCAAGTCGGCTAGGTGTCGGACCATCGGCCATCTCGAACGGAGCGAAGATGCTCCGAAGCCTCAGCCTGGTCGACGTGACCCGGCGTAGCGACCGCCAGATCGTGTACGAGGTCAGACCGGACGCCTGGATGGAGGCCGTAGCCAGCCAGAACGACGGGCTCCGAACACTCGAAAGCATCCTCACGGAAGGCGCCCAAGCCGTTGACGACCCCAGCGCCACGCAACGGCTGATCGAGACAGCGGACTTCTTCGCCTTCCTCCGAACAGAACTCCCCGTCCTCGTGGAGCGCTGGCGAGCCACACGCTGACGAGGGCGTTTGTCCTCCGCTCGGCATCAGGACACGGGATGTCAGTCACAACCGCACGCGGGGGACCGCCGGATGACATCGACATCGTCGCCGCCATCGCGATCGGGAGCCTTACGTACCAGCCCGCATCGTGACAGCGCTCGTTCTCGGCGACGAAGAAGCACTGACGGTCGCCGACCTTTCCGAGACGCTGATGCTCAGCCCCGCCGCCGTTTCGGGCGGAATCGCATACCTGAGCGCCGCGGACATCGTTCGATCCGGGGTCGAGCGCGGCACGCGCCGGCCCACAAGGCGATCCGCCTCATGGTCGCGCCGAACATCCTCCCCGAGATCTCCGTCTCCGACGCCGACCGATGGGCCAGCGTCGACGCGCTGCTCCACGACACCACGATCCGCCTCTATGCCCGTATCGGCGGACTGTTCACCGCCGTTCTGATCGTGCGGGCGTGTTCCTACAGTCCCGGAACGAATTCTTCCTTCCGCTGCTGTTCCTGCCCGACCTGTACCTTGGCGCCGTGGCCGCGATCCCGCTCCATTTGCTAGCACCTGCGGCTCCGACCTCTGAAGATCTTCGCTGCCCTCGTGCTGATCAGCCTCCTCATCGTGATCGCCTACCTCACCCTGCAGAAGTCACTCGAAAGGGGGCTCTCGACGGCGCCATCAAATCGGTCGCCCTCAGCTGCCGCCCTCCACCCCGGGAGACCGTTCGCGATGACCGGCCCAGGCCAGATCACTGCGGAGCGATCTCCTCGGTCATGTTCGAGATCGTCTCGTGGCTGAGATCGACGCCGAGTGTCGCTACGAGGTGGTGCTCGATATCTCGGACGGTCAGCCCGCCGGCGTCGAGCGAGACGACTCGTCCAGCAGAGCCGCCGGTTCCCGATCGGGACCAGGCGGTGCGCAGCGGCGCTGCAGCCGTGGCCGACCGCGTGTGCGTTTCATGAAGGAGCCGCCGTCGACGGCGATGGCCTGGCCGTTGATGAAAGCGGCGCCGGGGGAGAGGAGGAAGACCGCGAGCGGGCCGATGTCGTCGGGTCGGGCCTGGCGGCCGAAGGGGTTGAGCGCGGCGTATCCGTCGATCGTGTCCTGGGGTAGGTCGCGGATGACGCCGGCGCCTTCGACCACGCCGGGCGTGATGAGGTTAGCGGTGATGCCGCGCGGGGCGACTTCACAGGCGAGAGCTTGGACCATGGGCTTGAGGGTCCCCTTGGTGGCGGAGTACAGCGATGCACCGGCGGGTGCGTTGAGCGCGATCGTCGATCCGGTGGCGAAGATCCGGCCGCCGTCCTCAACGGCCGTTGTCGCTTCCTAGAGGGTGTAGCGGGTGCCTCGGACGTTGCCGTTCAGCAGCAGCTCGACCTGCTCGTCGGTGGTCTCCGGGACGGGCGTGTCGATCAGCTCGATACCGACGTTGGAGACCACCACGTCGATCCGACCGAAGGCCTCCTTCGCCCGGGCGAAGGAGGCCTCGGATCTCCTCGGGACGGGACGAGTCACTGCGAACGATGAGGTGCCTGACGTCGAGCGCGTCCAGCTCGTCGTCGTATTCGGCTGCGGCTACCTCATTCGAAGTGTAAGAAGCGACGATGGTGGCGTCTTCGCGGGCGAACGCGAGCCTGATGGGGCGGCCGATCGGCGAATCGACGCCCGGCTGCAGGACTATCTCTCTCATGGGACGGTGATCCGCTCCATGACACAGAGTCCGTTGCCGTCGTCCGTGATGACAGGGCTCACGATGCGAACTGTTCGTGGCCGAGGACGGCGAGCAGTTGCAGCTTCTCGGAGGCTTCTGTCCGCGGCGGTGCGGCGAGCACGAGGAGAGCCTGAGCTTGGTCCTCGGTGAACAGTGCTTGGCAGTCGAGTTCGATCTCGCCCAGCTCGGGATGCAGGAGGACCTTGTGGTCCTCGAAACGGGTGACGACCTCGTGCAGCTCCCAGAGCTCGACGAACTCCGCACTGACCTTGCTCAGTGCCCGGACGAGCTCACCGGCGCGGGAAGAGGGCCCGCCCAGGCTGAACGCGACACGGAGGTTCGCGACCTGCGCGCGACTCTGATGCGAGTGCGCGGCGGGCGGGTAGCAGGCGCGTTCGGCGGGATTGGTGAACCACCGGTAGATGCCTGATCGTGCCGGCCCGGTGTGCCGAGTGTGGTCGCCGAAGAGTGCGGCGGCGAGCCGGTTCTGCACGAGCGTCTCACCCAGGCTGGACAGGATCAGCGCGGGGGTGTCGTCGAGCCGGTCGAGGACGCGCTGGAGCGCGGGGGCCACGTGTGTGTCGAGCCCGTGGCGGGCCGGGGGGTTGTGGCCGGACAGGCGGTAGAGGTGGTCCCTTTCATCGGCGGTCAGACGGAGCGCCCTGGCGAGGGCGCCGAGCATCTGCTCGGACGGGTGCGGTCCACGCGCCTGCTCCAGCCGGGTGTAATAGTCCGGCGACATCCCAGTGAGAGCCGCGACCTCTTCGCGCCGCAAGCCCGTGGTGCGCCTCCGAGGCCCGGGCACGATGCCGACGTCTTCCGCACGGAGGGCGCCTCGTCGGTGGCGGAGGAAATCGGCGAGCTGTAGACGATCCACCTGCCCACGATAGGTCGCCGGACCCGCCGCGGACAGGGTGGAGGGGAGGAGCGGCGGTCCTCCGATAACCGCTCCTCTCCCGCCAGGACGATCGCCGGATGAGGCTGGAGGCACCTACAACGAAGGGAACAACCAGTCGTGGACATCTCCACCCGAACCATCTTCATCCCCGGCGCCACCTCCGGCATCGGACTAGCTCTCGCCCTTCGCCTCAAGTCCGCGGGCAGCACCGTCATCATCGGCGGACGCCGTACCGCGCTGCTGGACCGGCTCGCCCAGGAGCACGGCGTCTCCACCGTCCGCATCGACACGGCCGACCCGGCATCCGTGCTGACCGCACGTGATGAGGTGCTCGCCCAGCACCCGGACGTGGACGTGCTGATCGCGATGGCCGGAATCATGGCTGCCGAAGACGTGCACAGCGCCGACTTCCTCGCCACCGCGGAGCGCACCGTGGTCACGAACGTGCTCGGCCCGATCCGGCTGATCGCCGCATTCGTCGAGCACCTGCAGACCCGGGAGGATGCGGCGATCATCACCGTCTCCTCCGGTCTCGCCCACACCCCGGTCGCGGCGTTCCCGACCTACAACGGCTCCAAGGCATTCATCCACCGGTTCACGGACACGATCCGCCTCCAGCTCGCCGACTCGTCCGTCCAGGTTCTCGAGATCGTCCCGCCCGGGGTCCGCACCGACCTCACCCCGGGACAGGCGGAGTTCGAGCACTTCCTCCCGCTCGACGCGTTCGTCGACGAGGTCATCACCCTGCTCCAGGCCCAGGGGGAGGGGCCGGAGATCCTCGTCGAAGCGGTGAAGCCGATGCGCTTCGCCGAGGTCAACGGCGCCTACGACCAGATGGTCGCCGCCATCAACCCGGGGCTATAGCGTCGCGCTGCGAGATCGGGGTGCTTTCCGCGGCGCGCTCGCACACTCTCGTCGCGCCGAGGTGTCAGTTGTGGATGCGTAGTCCGTCGATGAGCAGGTCGATCATCCTGGCCGCCTGGTCTCGTTGGTCGGGTTCGCCGGCCATGTAGGCGATCCCCCCGAGCTGGGCCAGCACGTCGGACGGGTCGACATCCTCACGCAACGCCCGACTGGCAGTCCCTGCATCCATCAGCGTGCGCACCGCATCGGTGAGGCGCCCGAGGGTCTCGTTGTAGAGCGGTGATCCAGTGGTCATCATCGCCTGGAGTGTGTCGACCATGCCGTGCTTCGTCGTCATGTACTCCAGGAACCGCATCATCCACTCAGCCAGCGCCGCGGGTGCTGGTTCAGCCGCGGCCAGTTCCGGGGCCGCATCACAGATTCGCGCGAGCTCGTTGCGGAATGTGGCCTCGATGAGTTCCTCGCGCGTGGTGAAGTGGCGGAACAATGTCGCGATGCCGACACCCGCTTCGCGTGCGATCTGGTTCAACGATGTTGCGGCGCCGTCGCGAGCGAACGCCTGCGCCGCGACCTCGATCAGCTTCTGTCGATTGCGCTGCTTGTCCGCCCTGGGGCGCGCGTCTGTGGTCGCCATCGGTTCCTCCTGGCATCGTTGAGAAACGGAGTGCTATCCGTTATGTTGAAACGGAGCGCACTCCATTTCAATGTTAATCCGCAGAACATCGCGAGAAGGGGTGAGTCAGAAGGAGTACACATGAGCATCCATATGACCGTCACCCCGGAGGAGGCCGCTGACCGTCTTGCGATCCGTGAGCTGATCGACGCTTACGCGCACTACGCCGATCTCCGTCAGCCGGGAGCACAGGCGGAGCTGTTCACCCCTGAGGCCCGCACGCTCGTCTACATGGGTGAGCCTGGTGAGCCTGTGCAGGTGCTCACCACCCGAGAGCAGCACGTCGAGGGCTTCTCGGCGTTATCGCAGTACGCGGCGACGACTCACTTCAACGGCCAGTTCACCATCACGCTGGACGGTGCGAGCGCGACCGGCGAGGGCTACTGCCTGGCCCACCACCTCCTCGACGCCGATGACGGGCGAAAGCTGATCGTGATGTCGATCCGCTACGAGGACGCCTACATCAAGCAGAGCAGTGCGTGGCTGTTCGCCGAGCGCAAGCTCATCATCGTCTGGACCGACACGCGACCGTCCCAGCCATGACCCCTCGTCGCGTCACGAACCTTACCGCCGCCGTCGGGAGGTGCTATCAACAAGGGGACGTGACGATCAAGGAGCTCATTCGATGACCGATCTTTTCGACCTCACCGGGACGACTGCCATCGTGACGGGCTCCAGTCGCGGGATCGGGTTCGCGATCGCCCGCACATTGCTGCGGCAGGGCGCGTCCGTCGCCGTCAACGGGTTCGACACCCGTGAGACGGAAGACGCCGCACGGACCCTCGGCGAGCAGATTGGCGACACCGCCCGCGTGCTACCTCTGGCCGGTGATGTCACCGACCCGGCGACGCCGACAAGACTCATGGATGTCGCGGTGCAGGCGTTCGGGCGCGTGGACCATCTGGTCTGCAATGCCGGGATCGACATCATCAAGCCCGCGATCGACTACAGCTCCGAGGAATGGGACCGCGTCCTCGCCGTCAACCTGCGCGGCGCGTTCCAGCCCGCCCAGGCCGCAGCTCGCCACTGGATCACGACCGGTCAGCCCGGGTCGGTCACCATCACCTCTTCCATCGCAGGGACCGTCGGCATCCCCACTCTCGCCCCGTACGCGGCGAGCAAAGGCGGTATCAACCAGCTCGTGCGCACCCTTGCCGCCGAGTGGGCTGAGCACGGCATCCGGGTGAACGCGGTCGCACCCGGGTATGTCGCGAACATCATGGACGGCGTCACCGCGCACGACGACCCCGAGTCCGACCAGCGCATCAGCACCTTCACGCCGCTGGGTCGCCGTGCGAGCGTTGATGAGATCGCCGCACCCTATGCTTTCCTCGCGTCCTCAGCCGCCAGCTACATCACGGGCTCCATCCTTGCCGCAGACGGCGGTTACACCGCGACCTGAGCGCGCGTCGAGACAGCGACTCCCAGTCGTTCAGCTTTCCACCGCTCGTGTCCTTTGTGACGCTGTCCGGCGGTATCGACGATACGAGCGTGTCATCGATCGCACCTGTGAGATCTGACGGTTTCGATGCGCGTGATGAGCGCGGGCGACGGATGCAAGTGCCTGCGCGCACGGTCGCCGCAGGCGACGGCGACAGGTCGCCGTCGACCCCGTAAGGCGGTACTACAACGCTGAGGGCACCCCGCCGGGCCGCTGGCTGATCGCCGCGGTGCTGCCGTGCTTCTGGCTCTACCAGGACGTCGGAGCCCGCCTTCACCCCCTCTCCCATGCCGAGCATCCGTACTGGTCCTGGCTCGACACCTACGCAGACCCCGCGTTCGAGGCCTCCACTCGACGCGCGATCGACATCGTCACGCAGGTCGCGGCCACGGTGGACGAGACGAAGAGAGCCGAGATGCGCGAGGCGTTCCGCGCCTCGGCCGCTCACGAGCACGCGTTCTTCGCCGTCCCGACCTCACAGTGTTTGCAGACGGGGAGCGGGACGCGGCATCGGCCCTGACGCGGTATCACACAGAGTCCGGCACGCCGCCGGTCGCCGTGTGACCGTCAGCGGCGGGATCAAGGTCAAAGGCGTGAGGTTCCAGATCGGCAGCCACCTCGCCGGCATCCTCGCCACCATCGTCCGCGACGACACAACCATCGCGTTCTACGACGTCGGCACCGGCGAACTCCTCATCGAACACCCCAGGCCCCAGCCCGGCATCACCTGCGTCGGCAACGGCCAGTCTCGAGGCCCACGAAAAAACCAGCCGAACTGGATCGTCACCGAAACCCTGACACATCACAGGACAGGAAAACCGATAGGAACGGAACCCACGCCGATTCACCTCTCGGAGTCAGTTGCCTTTCGCAGGGCTGTCATCCGCACCACGGGCGATGGACTCCAGGGACTCGTACTCCGCCTTGACGGCATCGAGCTTGGTCAACGTGGCGATGATTGACCCCGCGCCGAGGGGGAGGTGCAGATTCGTCCCCCGATCCGCGACGTCTTGAACGATCGCGGCAGCCGCCTTCGCGGGGTTGCCTGCCTGGGGAGCGTTCGAAGTGCGGGCCTGGGCGACCTGTTGTCTCAGTGGGGTCGAGTCGTAGTCCGCAATGGGGTGTTTGACTTCGTTCGCCGAGCGTGCCCAGTCGGTGCGGAAGCCGCTTGGCTCGACCAGAAGGACACGGATTCCGAATGGCTTCACCTCACTAGATAGTGCTTCGGAGATGCCTTCGACAGCGAACTTCGACGCGCTGTAATAGCCGACCGAGGCGAAGCCATTGAGCCCTGCGATGGACGCCATGTTCACGATCGTTCCCGAGCGCTGTGCACGCATGATCGGAAGCACCGCATCGGTGACTCGCATCAGCCCGAAGAAGTTGATCTCAAAAAGGCGGCGCACGTCATCGTCGTCACTTTCTTCCACGCCCGCGAAGTAGCTGATCCCCGCGTTGTTCACGAGGACATCAATGCCGCCGAAGTGGGCGGTTGCGGCCGCGACCGCCGCCGCGACCGATTCCCCATCAGTGACGTCGAGCCGGAGCGCAAGGGCCCGGGCCGGGCCCGCCGAAGCGACCATGTCGGTGACGCCGTCGGGGTTCCGAGCGGTGGCGACGACCCGGTGGCCGTTTGCCAGCGCGGCCTGAACGAGCTCGCGACCGAAGCCGGAGGAGCATCCGGTTATGAGCCACGTCTTTGCAGTTGACTTTTCTCTCGGCATCTCACAAGCGTGGGGCCAGAGGCCCTCGCCTGAGTAGGTCATCCGGCGCAGAGTCTTGCCTGATCCTCTCACAAAGACGATGGGGGACCATGCGGGGCCGTGGGTGAAGTGGCAGACTTCGCGCATGTCCGGTTCCGCAGAAATGCTGGATGAGATGCGCGAGAGGATCATGCGACACCCCAGTGACGCTGCCCCTCCGCTGGACGGCTTGGTGATCTCGCGCTATGAAACTTCGGAGCCCGACTATCAGGTCACGGAGCCGCTCTTCGTTCTTATGGCTCAGGGAGGCAAGAGGCTCTACTTCGATCGGGGCGTGATCGACTATGGGACTGGTGATTGCCTAGTCGTGGCCGCGAGCATGCCGCTGACCGGACACTTCATCGACGCCAGCCCCCAGAGCCCAGCGTTGGATGTAGGCCTCCGTCTTTCGGCTTCTCGGATCGCCGCGCTGCTGCCGCAACTGCAGCGGGACGTCACGGAGCGGTCGCACTTTGGGGTATCCGTAGGAACACACGCCGCCGATGTCCAACTGATCGATGCGGTCCTCAGAATGCTCCGGCTGCTGGACGACCCGGTTGACGCGACGGTTCTCGCCCCTCTCATCGAACGCGAGATTCTCTGGCGACTGCTTCGCGGACCGCTTGGACATAGCGTTGCGCAGATTGGCCTTGCAGACAGCGTGCTAAACCATGTAAGTGACGCTATCGCCCACATCCGCCACAACTTCGCCGCGCCCGTGTCGATACGCGAGCTTGCCCAAGTTGCAGGAATGGGCGTTTCGACTTTTCATCGCCACTTTCGCCGCCTCACGGGTCTGTCTCCACTGCAGTTCCAGAAGAGCCTGCAACTCCAGAAGGCGCGTTCGCTACTCGTGGCCGAGGGAAGCGTGACGGAGGTGGCTCACTCTGTCGGATACAGCAGCCCGACCCAATTCAATCGCGAGTATCGTCGCCGGTTCGGCATGCCGCCTGGAAGAGATATTGCTCAATTGCGGAGTCGCGCCATCGTTTGATCCGTTCCAGGCGAGGCACGCACCGGATGTCGGAACGAGAGGAACAGCATCGCGCTACCGGCCAGCGCGCGAACGGCGACCAGGGCGGCGAGCGGCCCATGGGCCGGGTTGCAAGACAACGTGTACCGAAACAGATGCTCAGCGGGCTCCGGCCACCATGCGCCCCGCTCGCCACGTGGTGAACAGCACGATGGCTCCCGCGATGAGGGTCGCCCCTCCGGCGACGCGGAGGGCGGCATCGGCTCCGGTGATGAACGCGTCGATGATCGTGGCGTGGCTGCCGGGTGCGACCGCGAGTGCGGCGGCGACGGTGTGCTGGCCTTGCGCGGCGGCGGGTAGCGCTGCGGAGAACACGGCGGTGAGCACGGTGCCGACGATGGCGACGCCGAGGGCGCTGCCGAGCTCGCGGGTGGCGGACTGCAGGCCGCCGCCGACGCCCGCCTGGTGCGCGGGCAGGGCCGAGGTGAGCTCCATGGTGAGCACGGGCATCGCGAGCGCGAAGCCGCAGCCGACCAGCACGAGCCAGAGTGCATAGAGCGGGTACGGGGCATGTGTTGCCGACGCCAGTCCGAAGAGGCCGACGCCGATGAAGAGGAACGCGAACATCAGCGTGAGGGTGAGGCCGATGCGCTTCGCGAGTGCTGGCACGAAGCGGGCTCCGATCGCGAGCGGCAGCGCCATCGGCAGGATGGCGAAGCCTGTGCCGAGCACCGAGAACCCGCGGCCGTATTCCAGCAGGGAGGCGTTCAGGTAGAACAGGCCGAAGCTGCCGAAGAAGGTGACGAACATGCCGAGGCTCGCCGCCGTGAGCAGCGGGATGCGGAACAGGCGGGGATCGAGCAGCGGATGCTGCACCCGCAGCTCTACGAGCACCCATACCGTCCAGACCACGGCGCTCAGCAGGAAGGCTCCGATGACCAGCGGGCTGCCCCAGCCCTGTTCGGGCCCCTCGATGATGCCGATCAGCAGCGCGACGGTGGCGAGCACGAGCAGCACGGTCCCGGCGGGGTCGAGCGAGCGCGGGCTGCGGTCGCTGCGGGGGACGCCAGCGAGCACCCAGATCCCGCACGCCAGTGCGAGCGGGGCGATCACCCAGAACAGCTGCTGCCAGTGGCCGCTGGAGAGCAGCGCGCCGCCGCCGAGGTTCCCGAACAGGCCGCCGAGGCCCGAGATCGCGCCCCACACCGCCAGGGCACCGCCGCGGCGCGCCGGCGCCGTTGCGTGCACGAGCACGCCGACGCAGTTCGGCAGCACCAACGCGGCGCCGAGCCCGGTGACGACGCGCCCGGCGAGCAGGATGCCTATGCTCGGCGCGAGCGCCGTGAGCGCCGCACCGACCCCGAACACGACGAGGCCGGCCGCCAGCGCTCCCTTGCGGCCGAAGCGGTCGCCGACCGCCCCGCCGGGGATCACGAGGCAGGCGAAGACCAGCACGTAGGCATCCACGATCCACAGCAGTTGGGCCGCGCTCGGGTGCAGGGGGCTCGCGGCGAGCATCGGCACGGCGAGGTTGATGGCCGCGACGAGGCCCATCACGAGGATCGTGCTGACACAGGCCACGGCCAGCACGAACAGCTCGCGGCGGCGCACGCCACGCTCGTCGGGCGAGGTCGGCACCGCCGGATTCGAGGCGGCTGTCACGCCCGCTCCTCGTGCTCGCCGCTGCCGGCGTGGCCGAGCCGCCAGTAGCCGGAGACGTCGAACTCGCTGCGCGCGAAGCCGGCGCCCTGCACGTGGCGCCGCAACGGCGCGACGATGCCGGACTCACCGGCCGCCCAGACGAAGGTGCGACCGTCGCCCGCCTGGGCCGCGGCGGTGAGCGCGTCGACAAGCGGCGCCGCGCCTGCGCCCTCGATCCAGGACAGGCTGAGGCCCGGATGCTCGGGCAGCGGCCGCCGTCCCTCGGCGGGTGCGACGACGAAGGCGTCGATGCGGGCCCCTGCCGGGGCCTCCTCGATCCAGCGCTCGAGAGCAGGCAGCGCCGTCTCGTCGGCGCCCAGGATGTAGCGATCGAATCCTTCGGGGTAGATCGTGTAGCCGCGCGGGCCGAGGACGCCGAGGCGGGACCCGTTGCGCGCCCTGATCGCCCAGCGCCCGGCGGGACCGTGATGGTGCAGCACGAAGTCGATCGTGAGCAGTCGCGTGTCGGCGTCGAATCCGCGCACGCTGTAGTCGCGAATCGCGAGCTCGACGCCCTCCGGCGCGACCAGGCCGCGCTCGCCGAGCATCGGCATCTCGAGCCGCCCGGTCGGCTCTTGGGGCACGACGACCTTGACGTGCATGGCCGTGGTGAGCGGCACGAAGGGGAACTCGGGCTCGAGCTCATCGCCGGCGAACACGAAGCGCCGCATGGTCGGCGACAGCTTCTCGCTGCTGATGACGCTGAGGGTGCGCACCTTGGGCGGGTAGGGGTGGCGGCTCGCCTCGCGGATGGGAGTGGTGTTCATGGTCCTCCTGAGCGGTGTCGGCGACGCTCCGCAACGGGGCGTCGGCGACACCGCGGGTGTCGGTGGATGGTTCAGTCGGCGCTGTATGCGCCGGCCAGGATGTCCTCGATGAGACCGGGCCCGACCGGCTGCCAACCGAGCAGCTCGCGGGTGAGCTCGCTCGAGCCGGTCATGGTCTGGCCGAAGAAGTGGCCTACGACGCCGAAGTGCTCACCCGCGTCCGCGGGGTCGATCGAGGCGACGGGCAGGCCGAGCGCGGTGCCGAGCGCCTCGGCGATCGCCTTGGTCGAGATCGACTGCTCGGCGACCGCGTGCATGCGGGTGCCAGCGGGCGCGTTCTCGAGTCCGAGGCGGATGAGGCGTGCGGCATCCGTCACGTGCACGGCCGACCACGCGGCGGCGCCGTCTGCGATGTAGCCGGAGACGCCCTGCCTGCGCGCGGCGGCGGCCAGCCAGCTCACGAAGCCCCAGTCGCCGCGCCCATGCACCGTCGGCGCGAAGCGCACAGCGAGCGAGCGGATGCCCCGGGAGATTGCGTCAAGGGCGAGGTTCTCGGTGCCCGCCCGGTCGGAGTCCGGGCCGACGGCCGGGGAGGCGTCGGTCTCGAGCACCGGTCGGCCCTCGACGATCCCGGAGAGGCCGTTGGAGATCACGAAGGGCTTGGACGAGCCGTCGAGCGCCTCGAGGATCGCCTCGACTGCGCGTAGCTGCACGTGGTCGTTGCCCTCGGGGTCCGCCCAGTCGTGCTTGTTGGCAAGGTGCACGACGGCGTCGGCGTCGCGTGCACCGGCACCGAACCCCGTCGGGTCGTCGAGGTCGCCGCGCAGCACGGCGGCCCCCTTGGCCTCGAGCTTCGCCGCCCCGGTGTTTGAGCGCGCGAGGCCGAGGACCTCGTGGCCGCTCTGGAGCAGCTCATCGACGGTGGCCGAACCGATCCAGCCGGTGGCACCTGTCACGAAGACGCGCATGGTGCGCTCTCCCTTCCGCCCTCTCGGGCCATTCGTCGACGCTGCCGACGATTACGAGTCAGTGTGTCCAGAAACTGTAACAGATAACTGTGCATTGTGTCTTGTAACTTAGGATCGACAGAAGATGACCGATTGGAGGGACACGAGATGGTCGAGCCGCACGGCAAGGGTGGACGTCCACGCAGCGAGCAGGCTCGCGCTGCCGTGCTGCACGCCGTCGACGACCTCGTGGTCGAACTCGGTTACAGTGCAGTCACGCTCAAGGGCATCGCCGAGCGCGCCGGCGTCTCGCGCCAGACCCTCTACCGCTGGTGGTCGACGAAAGCGGAGATTCTCCTCGAGGCCAGCGCGATCGACGCCCGCCAAGAGCTCGATGTGCCGCCGCACGACGATCCCGCCACGCACATCGCGGCCTATCTCGACGCATTGATCGCCTTCCTCACCGGCTCTGCCGCAGGGACTGCCTACCGTGCGCTGCTTGGCGAGGCCCAACACGATGCGGCCGTCGCCGAATTGCTCCGTAACAGCGATCCGCTCGGCGAGAGCGCCGCGGCGGCCATTGAACGGGCGCTTCCCGGGGATGCGCTTGCGCTCCCGATGCCGCAGGCGACGGCGCTTCTGGTTGGCCCGGTCTTCTTCTGGATCCTGAGCGGCCGGGCCACCGAGGCGCTGGACTCCAACCAATTGACCGACGAATTCATACGACTTGCCGGCGTCATCTCATCTGGTTCGTAGAGCCAGCCCGAGGGTGCGCGGCTCTATTGGTGCCCCGCCGATTCGGGCAAGCAGCACGCCAAGCTGCAATTAAGTCACCATTCGCCGGGGCGCGGGTGTGATCGATTCCCTCTCGCGGGACACATAGAGGTTCAAAAGGGGATCGGAACGCCTCGGCGGGCCCTTCGCGCCCCGTCACAGCGACCTCGGCGGGTTCGTCCGGGCGGGCTTGGCGCTGCCCTTAGCCGAGCAGGCGAGGAGGGCGTTGGCCTGCTCGGCGGCGGAGGCAAGGTGCCGGTCGTCAGGGCGGAGGTAGCCGTGGGCGGTCTCGACGGAGGCGCAACCGAGGATGTCCTGGAGGACATGCAGCGGGATGCCCGCATCGGCCATCCAGGTGGCGCCGGTGTGGTGGAGCCCCGTGGCCGGTGAGGTCGGGCAGGCCGAGATCGCTGACGATCTGGTCCCAGTTCGTCGCGTCCCTGACGGGTCGCAGCGGTGAGCGCGCCGCCCTTGGGGCCGACCAGCCCGGAGCCCCGCCGGAGGGCTCCGGGCGGCTGCCTTCACCGCGCTTGCGCCGTCGCATGATGGTGACGGGGATGCGGCCGTCGGCCGATGACGGCGTTCAGCCGAGCGTGGACCAAGTCTTGTCGGTGGTGCGCAGGGCGGTCGCGGCGATGATGCTGAGCCCGATGATCTCCAGCGTTCCGCCGGCGACCGCGAACCACTCGCCGCCGCCCGCGATATTGATGACGTGCCCGAGCGTCCAGCAGATGACGAGCGCACCCGCGTACCACGGCAGGTTGCGGGAGAGGATGACCGCCAGACCGAGCAGGAGTGTGCCGATCAGGTTCCCGATGACGAAGAGCAGGAAGAACACCGTCTGCACAGGCGAGGCCTGGGAGGCATCCAGAATCGCACTGACGTCGAGGTTGGGGTGGTCGTGCGCGTATCGTGCGAGGCCGAGCGTGTCGAAGTTCGTCATCACGATGCCGAAGTAGCTCACGTAGCCCGTGAGCATGAGGACGACCGCCCACAGCGCCAGGCGGGGCCTACTCGGCCGAAGCACGCGAAGTCCGGCGAGCAGGCCCGGGATCATCACGAGAACCCCGATCAGCGCGAAGGCGGTCATCAGCAGGAAGGCGGTGGGGTAGCGCCCGTAGAACTCGATCGTCTCGCTGCCGGCCACGGTATCGCTCAGCCCGCTCTCGGTGGAGACCCAGGCGTAGACGGTGTTGCACGCGAGCTGAAAGACGAAGGCGAGCGGGAGCGCGATGGCGCCGGTGACGCGGCGGAACCTCACGGTGGGCAGGGCGGCGCGAGTCGCCTCCGCTGCACGATCGAGGGTGGTGGCCATGGTCGATCCTTTCGTTGCGGCGACGGGCGCCGAGGACGGGTTCGGGATCGACTCTCCCGCGCCGAATCCGCCGCGCCATCGGGGCGAACTCCGGTTGGCTCCCGGTGTCCGCACGGTCTCGGAGCGCGTGCTGACACTGAGGACGCCGCAGGCCCGCTCCTCTACAGTTCTTTCATGGAAAGACCGGGCCGGTGGACGATGCTCACGGCGCTGGCCGCGTGGGCGGCCTCGGCGCTGTTCTGCGCCTGACTATGGCTGTTCGCCCCGCACCTGGCGAACCCTCCGGCGCAGTCGGCCCTGGCGCTCGCCATCGCGCTCCTGCCGCTCGGCCTCGGCACGCTCGTGGCCCGCGCCGCGCCGCGCAACGCCGTCGGCCCGCTGCTTGCGCTTGCGGGCTTCTGCATGGTCGCCACGAATCTCGTTCGGGGCAGCGCGCTGGGGCCATTCGCCGGCTCCTGGATGCTCCTCTACCTATCGTTCGCCCTCATCCTGCTGCTTGTGCCCGACGGGCGCGCCGCATCCCGGCGCTGGAGCGCCGTCGGGTGGACGACGGTCGCGGTCGTGGTCGTCTTCAACCTTCTGTGCGCGCTGCAGTGGGCGGTGCCTTCGACGACGGATGCCACGACCATCCCGGCACTCGTGCTGTTGGTCGGGTTCTTCGGGCTCCTGGTGGCGTGCGCGAGCGCGCCGATCCTGCGTTTCCGCCGGGCCGAGGAGAGCGACCGCACACGTCTTCGGTGGATCTTCCTCGCGGGCATCTCGCTACCGCTGACCCTGCTGCTGTGCTGGACGAGCTACCTTCTGACCGGCACGGCCGACCTCGTCGCCTTCGGGCTGGTGCTGATGTACCTCGCCGTACCCACGGGTGTGGCGATCGCCATCGTGAGACCCGGACTATTCGACATCGACCGGGCGACGGTCGCAACGGCCACGGCCACCCTGCTCGCCGTCGGAATCCTCGGCGTGCTCTCGGCCGTCTGCGCGGCCGTCGGGGTCACGCTGGTGCAGTGGTCGGCGGTGGCCGAGATCACGGTGCTCGCCACGCTCACCGCCGCTGCCGCCGTCCTGTTCCCTCTGCTGCAGCGCACCCTGGACCGGATGCTCTACCCGGAGCGGGGCAGGGCGGTCGCCGCCCTGCGCCAGCTGTCGGATCGGATCGAGCAGGGAGCGGCCTCCCCGGATGCGGTCGAGGACGCGCTGCGCCGGGCCCTCCGCGATCCGGGCCTGACCGTCGCCTGCCGGGATGTCGGCGGACATCGCCTGAGGCTGCTCGACGGCCGCGCGGCAACCCCGACCGCCGCGACCGCGTTCGTTCAGCTGCGCGGCGAAGAGATCGGTGCCATCATCCCGTCGCCCGGCCGAGTCAAGCGGCCGGCAGCGGCGGTGGTCCGCGCGGCAGGCCCGCTGATCGAGGCGATACGCACCGACGCCGCGATCGCGGAAGCCCGCTCGGAGGTCGAAGCATCCCGGGAGCGGCTGCTGCGGGCCGGCTACGAGGAGCGCCGACGGCTGGAGCGCGACCTGCACGACGGGGCCCAGCAGCGCCTGGTCGCCCTCGGTATGCGCCTGCGGGTGCTGCAGCGCACCCCCCGCACGGATGCCAGCGTGGACGCCGCGCTGGACGCCGCCGTGGCCGAGCTGGGCACGGCGGTCGCGGAATTGCGTCGGATCGCGCACGGGGTTCGGCCGAGCGCGCTCGACGACGGGCTGGGAGCGGCCCTCACGGATCTCACGCGGCTGGCGCCCGAGGTGGTGGAGCTCGACGTGCACGCCTCCGACCTGTCCGACGCGGTGGCGACCACGGCCTATTACGTGGCGAGCGAGGCGCTTGCGAACGCCCTGCGTCACTCCGGGGCCTCCCGCATCCGCATCACGGCGTCGGAACATGACGGCACTCTTCGGCTCCGCGTCGACGATGACGGTAGAGGCGGGGCATCGCTCACGCCCACCGGCGGGTTGACGGGGCTCGCCGACCGTGTCGCCGCCCTGGGCGGAGAACTCGCCATCGACTCTCGACCAGGCACGGGCACGACGGTGGAGGCGATGCTGCCATGCGCGTTGTGATCGGGGAGGACTCGGCCCTGTTCCGGGAAGGCATCGCCGCGCTGCTGGAGACGGCGGGACACCAGATCGTCGGACGCGCCTCGACCGGTGCGGCCGCGGTCGCGCAGGTGCGCGCCCACCGCCCGGATGTCGCGGTGCTCGACATCCGGATGCCGTCCGAGAACGAGGGCATCGCCGCCGCGCTGGAGATCCGCGCCTGGGACCCTCCGACGCCGGTGATGCTGCTCTCGCAGCACATCGAGACACGGCAGACGGTCGAACTCGTCGCGGCCGGCGCGATCGGCTACCTGCTCAAGGATCGTGTGCTCGACGTCGACGAGTTCCTCGTAGCGCTCGACCGGGTCGCGTCCGGCGGGACGGCTCTGGACCCGGAGATCGTGACCCGGCTGCTTGGTGCCGCTCGCGCCGGCTCGGTCCTCGACGCACTCACACCGCGCGAACTCGAGGTGCTCGCCCTCATGGCCGAGGGATGGTCCAACCAGGCGATCGCGGCCCGACTGTTCCTGTCGGAGCGCACGATCGAGACGCACACCGGCGGCATCTTCGCCAAGCTCCGACTGAGCGACTCGCCCGACGAGAATCGGCGAGTGCGGGCCATCCTCGCCTACCTGGACGCGCGGATCTCCTGAACCCGTGCCAGCACGCACCCGCGTCCGGAGTTCACACGGTGCTGCCCGGGCGCACCCCGACCGCAGGCTGGAGGAAGCCCCGGATGGACCCGGGTAGCACACGGAAGGACACCCTCATGGTCGCTACAACTGTCACCACGCCGCGCGCACCACGTGCACTACGGATCGGCGTTCTCCTCGCCCTCATCGCGACCGCGCTCGACGTGGCCGGCATGATCGCGGTCGGCCTGCCGAACGCGCCGGTCGCGGTGAATGTCATCACCACCCTTCTCGCGACCGCCACTGTCGTTGGAGCGGTCTGGGCGTGGCGTGGGGCCCGATGGGGCGCATGGGTCGCCGCGATCTCACGTGCGCTCTCCGCGCTCTCGATCCTTCCGCTTCTTCTGCTTCCCGAGGCGCCCTCAGGGGCTGTCCCGATGTCCGTCGCGGTCCTCGCGCTCGCCGTCGTCGCGATCGTGCTGCTGTTCGTCGGGCTCGCCAGACGGCGCCTCTCGAACTGAGCCTGATCGAGCCGGCCGAGAGGAGTGACCCCTCTCGGCCGGCTCGAGCATTCCCTCCAGCAACTCGGACGCACGGGATGCACCGCCCAGGGATCCCAGCTGAGCGCCAACCCTGCCCGCTGCGGCGCGCACCGTCGGGCCGGCCAGCACGCCGTCGACGGCCCTGGCTATCGCTCCAGCCGTCGGGGTCCCCGTGCGCAGGTTCACGCCGGCACCCGACCAGGCGACGCGCGCTGCGACCTCCGGCTTGTCGAGATCGCCGCCGCCGATCACGAGTGGGACACCACGGCTCAACGCAGCGAGGGTGCCGCCCCAGCCTCCGTTCGTGATCATGAGCGAAACTAGCGGCAGCAGTGCCGCGAACGGAACGAAACCTATCACCCGCGCGTTTGGGGGGACGGCGAACGGTAGGGTGTCGACACCGGGGATGCCGGTGGTCGCCACGACGAGGACGTCTCGGTCGGCCAGCGCGTCGAGGGCGGGACGGATGAGATCCTCGGGATCGATGTTTTGCGTTCCCTGCGAGACGAGCACGACCGTGCGCCCCATGAGGTCTGCCCACCACGCGGGCAACTCGGCCTCGGCGGGTATCGTCTCAGTGGGTGAACCCAACTCGCCGACGAAGTGCAGGTGCGAGGGGCGATCCGGCCGTTCGAAGTCGAGCAACGGTGAGCCGGATGCGACGATCAACGTTCGTGAGAACACTGCTTTCTCCATCGACATCCGTGTGCCCGGCAGGCCGATCGAACGGCGAGCGTCGCCAATAGCCGCGCGGATGGGCTGTGCGACCAGGCGCACGAGGGCGCGAAGTGTGGCATCCCGGGCTCTCGTGACCGGGTTGGTGCCCGGAATGACCCCCATGCCGCTCGGCGGCCCGGCGGTGCCCGGGATGCTGAGTGGGAGCACCGACAGGGTCGCCCATGGCGTCTGCCTGTGCTCGCTGAACAGCACCGCACCGACGGAGGTCTCGTCCGCGACCAGGGCGTTCCACGGCGCACGCTCCCACTCGTTCGCGAGGTCGGAGACCTGCGCAGGGGCGGTTGCGATGAAGCAGTCGACCATGTTGATGAGAAGCTGCCGCATGCCCTTCTTCCCCACCAGTCGAGGGAATGTGGCAGGCAGGTCGTTCTCGTCGAAGTCCGGTGCGATCTGCCACGGCACGAACGTCGCACCGGCCGTCTCCACGAGGGCGCGGAACCGGGTTCCGGTGTAAAACCTCACGTCGTGTCCCCGGTCGACGAGTTGGCGCGCCACGGCGGCCACCGGAGTGACGTGCCCGGTGAATGGCATCGCGGTGAGGAGGAAGCGCCCCATGATCCCAGCGTGACGGATCAGACGTTCACGTGCATCCGTGCTATCCCTAGCCGGTTCGCCGCATCCCAGCGGCGATGAGTCCGACGGTTAGGAGATTCAGGGTGATGCCTATTGCCGCTGAGATCGGTGCGGCGGCGGGGAGCTCTCCCGGGGCGTGGAAGAACGGCGGGAGTGCGGGAAGGATCGCGGCGATCTCCAATGCGATGATGCCGATCGAGGTTCCCCGGCGTCCATTCCAGCTCAGTGGCACGAGGACCAGGGTTGCGAGGGCGATGATCGGGGAGGCCACAGCGACGAGGACGACGACGATGTCCCACCCGCTGCCGTCGAAACCGATGTCCAGGACGGCGGGCAACGCTCCACCGACCGTGAGCACGGCGGCCAGGATGAGTCCGATGCGGAGTGGGATCGGGCGGTACGTCGATTGCGTGGATCTGCTGACGGTCATGACGGGGTCCTTGTCTCTTGAGGGATGCGCGGGATCAACGGAGGGACTGTTGGCCGCGGATCACGAGGAACGCGGCGAGCAGGTTGAGCAGGATGCCGACCGCTGCGATGACCGGTACGAGCACCGGCAGTCCGTCCGCGAACGCGACGACGAACGCGGGCAGGGCGAGCAGAACCGACGCGAGTTGGATCACGACGACGACGTAAGTCGGTGCAGGGCGGCCGCTCCAGGCGAAGGGGATGAGCGCGACGGTGGCGATGGTCATGCCGGAAGTGAGGGCGGCGGTGATGATGACGACGACATCCCACCCTGTCCTGTTCAGTCCGAAGTCGAGCACGGCCGGAAGAGTGGCGATCACGGGGAGGAACAGGCAGAGGAACAAACCGACGCGCAGCGACAGTGGACGCCGTCGGGGGAGCGTTGACGTGGAGGTGAGATCTGTTGCGACGGACATAGTGCTCCTTCGAGGCCGAGTCTTCCAGTGCCGCCTGACGCGGTGAATCGATCCTGATCTGACGATCGTGGACGGGCATGAGGCGTCAGCCTTGGATCGCCGGGAGAAAGTCGGGCATTTTGCCCGGGTCGCGTAGGGACTGGCCCCTACTTGGACGGCGGGTGTTCGCGGGAGGATGACGTCATGACTGCCACGATCAGAGTGCTTGTCGCCGATGATCATCCGATAGTGCGCGGTGGGCTGATCGCGCTGCTGGGCACCCTGGACGGGGTCGAGGTCGTCGCTGAGGCCGCAGATGGGGTGCAGGCCGTGCGGGAGGCGATGCTGACGCGGCCCGATATAGCCATCCTGGATCTGCGGATGCCGCGGATGGATGGGGTCCAGGCTGCTCTCCGAATCGCCGCGGACGCGCCGGAGACCGCGGTGCTGGTGCTGACGATGTTCGATGAGGACGAGCTCGTATCGGATGCTCTGGCCGCGGGGGCTCGCGGGTACCTGTTGAAGGGTGCGGAGCCAGAGGAGATTGAGCGGGCGGTCCGTTCCGTCGCGGCGGGCGCGGCGATTCTTTCCCCCGAAGTCGCCAGACAGGTGCTCGGACGAGCGAGCCGGCCCAGGGAAGCAGCACCGTTCCCGGGTCTGACGCCGAGGGAGCAGGAGGTGTTGGGCCTGATCGCCGCGGGCGTGTCCAACCACGAGATCGCATCCCGCTTGAACATCGCAGGCAAGACGGTCGGCAATCACGTCTCGGCGATCTTCGTCAAGCTCGGCGTCGCCACCAGGGCCGAGGCGATCGTGGTCGCCCGCGACCGAGGACACGGGTCATGATTGTGCGCAGGATCGGCCTGGTGCTGGCTGCCGTGCTCTCACTGTCCGCGCTCATCCCGGCCCTCGACATCTCCCCGGAACCCGATACGGGTCGGATCGGGGCGCTCTCCATCGTCGCCCTCGTGCTCAGCGCGGGCATCGCGATTATCGCGATCGCCTTCTTCGTCCCCGCGTGGCGCGGCGGGAAGGTTGCCAGCATCACGATCGCGGTCGCACAGCTGGCAAGCATCCTCACCGCTCTGCCGGCGTTCTTCGCACCACGGGATCTTGTGCCGCCCGGTGGTGTGGCCCTGGCGTCCATCGGCTCCCTCATGGAGGTCGCCATCTTCGCGATGATCGTGTTCGACGTGTCCGCGATGCTCCTGCAGGTCGCCGCGGTGATCGTGATCGTGGCACTGTACGCGGGCGGCGTCGCTCTCGCCACGGCTGCGGTGCCGCCGGCGGCGGATCGCCTGGTGCAGACCACGGCCGCGATCGCCGTCGCCCTTCTGTTCCAACCCGTCCTGTCGCTTCTGCGACGCACTATCGGTCGGGCGCTCTATGGCGGGCGCGTCGATCCGGCGGTCACGACCGTGCAGATAGCACAGCACACCGGGCGGGAGACGGACGCGATCACTGCAGCGGTCGAGGACGCCGCCCGCGCGCTCCGGCTGCCCCGTATCCAGGTGTGGGACGGCGACCTCGCCCTCGCGGCGTCTGCCACGCGAGGCGCGCTCGGCTCCACGGTCGTCGAGGTGCCGTTGAGTTCTGAGAGCACCGTGAGCCTTCGTGTGACGCTCAGGCCGGGCGAGCGGCGCCTCCACCGCGACGATCGCGCAGCCTTGAACCTCATCGCGGTGCCGCTGTCGTTCCTGATCCGGGAGACCGCGTTGCTGGCCGAGCTTCGTAGCGCACGCGCCGCGGTTGCCGACGTTCGCGAACGTGAACAGCAGACACTGCACCGCGAACTCCACGACGGCATCGGACCCGCGCTGACCGGCGCACTCATGCGGGCCGACGCCACCCGCAACCTGCTCGAAACCGACACCGAACTTCCCGCCGCCCGCGAGCACCTCGATGCCGCCCGCTCTGACCTTCGCGAGGCGGTCGCGGAGTTGCGGCGTGTCGTGTATCGGCTCTGGCCCCTCGAACTCGAACAGCGCGGCCTCTGGGGAGCCATCGCGGCACGCGCGAACCGGTCCCGAGCTGTCCTCGAACTCCCGCTCGATCCACCTCGCCTCTCACCCGCGATCGAGCTGGCGTGTTATCGGATCATCAGCGAGTCACTGACCAACGTGGACCGCCACGCACCCGGCGCCACCGCCACGGTGTCCGTCCTGGTCAGCGAGGGCGCCCTCCACGTTTCTGTTCGCAACGACGCAACCACAGCGACCGGCTTCGTCGAAGGCATGGGACTCGCCTCGATCCGTGCCCGCGCTGACGAACTCGGAGGACACGCGCAGGCCGGGCCGAGCCCTGATGGGTGGCTCGTCCACGCCGCTCTTCCCGTTGCCAGCTATGACAACAGCGCCGAACCCCACCAAGCATCCGTTCGCTGGCACGACAGCTGATCGCGGCACCAACAACAGGTACGCCTGCACCACGGGCTCGGCTCGGGATCCGGATCGGACGTGGACGCGTCGCGAGGCTGATGCGGTTGGCCTGGCTCCGTGAGTCCACCCATCCGGGTAACGGGCGGGGACGGAAGCCGTTGCCGGCGCCGCACGAGGATCACGTGAAGCGCACGGCCAACTCACAAACGAGCGGGTAGATCATCTTGGGGAGCCGCCCAGACGCAGATTCGCCTGCGATGGATACGCCGCCGCCTCACGCAACACCTCGTTCTCCTGCTCCAACGACCGGAGCCGCTTCTTCAGCTCGCCATCCTCAGACGCCTCAGCCGCGGTCAGCCCAGGCTTCTTGCCGTCCTCGACATCGGCCTGGCGCATCCAGTCTTCTGCAGACAGGTCTCGCGGGTCCCGGAGTCCGCTGCGATCCCTCGCAAAGGGACTCCCGGATCCCGGTCACAAGCAACCGCGAGAACGTCACGGAACTCGCGGGGGTAGGGCCGGGGCGTGACGCCATCCTCCCAGCGGCACCACTCGGCACCACAGATCAGGTATCACCTATTCCTCCAGCAGTCTCGCGCTCCGGGCGGACGGGCTCAACGCGCGGAACTCCGCCTGCCATCCCGCAGAACACGTTCCAACGGCAATCGCCAGCTGGCGGATGGATCCGGTGCTCGTCGCACGGCGTGGTCACGCCATACCGTGTACGTATGCGCGTCGTGGTGGTGGGTGCGGGGGTGATCGGATCGGTGTATGCGGCGCGTCTGGCCGCTGCCGGTCATGGTGTGCATGTCCTGGCGCACGGTCGGAGAAGAGCGGCGCTCGGGGAGGACGGTCTGCGGGTGCGCACCGAGGGTCGCGTGTTGACGCAGGACGTGGACGTGCTGCCGTCGGATGGCCCGTTGCCTGAGGTTGACGTCATCATCGTCGCTGTTCGTGCGACCCAGCTCGATCCTGTGCTGGACGTGTTCGACGTTTCCACTCGGGCGACGGTGGTGTTCTTGCAGCATCTGGCCGCACGGGCTCGGGAGGTGGTGACGCGTCTGGGCGTCGAGCGCACCGTGCTCGCGTTCCCCGGCATCGGTGGGCTGGTCGGCGACGACGGTGTTGTCGAGTACGTCGAGATCGGTGCGCAGCCGACCACGATCGACGCCACGGCGGTCCGGGCGGCGACCGTGGGCCAGCTCATTGCGTCGACGGGGATGCGCACCGCGATGGAGGACGACATGCCAGCATGGTTCGCGACCCATGAGGTGTTCGTCGCGTGCATGGGGGCGGGCATCCTCGCCTGTGGCGGCGATGCCGCGACGCTGGCCCGAGACCAGGTCATGCTGCGCCGGGTCGTCGCGGCAGTGCATGAGGGGTTCGCCGCGCTCAGCTCCCACGGAGTCGCAGTGACGCCGTCGGCATTGCGGGTCCTGTTCTCGACAATGCCAGGCTGGTTCGCCGCGGCTTACTGGCGGCACGCTCTGCAGGGACCAGTCGGCACGATCGCCCTGGCGCCGCATAGCCGCGCCAGCCGCGATGACGAATTCCCGCTGCTGTGCGCCGGCGTCGTGGACCGGTTCGCCTCGTCGGAGACGCCGACGCTCTCGGCTCTTCTGGAACCGCATGCCCGTATGGGCTAGACGTCGTGAGGTGACGGAGATCGGGTGGTTCCCGGTCATCCTGTCCGCTACGAGTGCAAGGGGGCGTTCGTCCGGGCGCCCCTTGCGTCCCTTGGCCTGCCTGGTCACGAGACTGCGGTCGCGCATCGGTGGATTCCCATCGGCGCGGCGCTCGAGATCCGCTCACACGATGCCGGCCGCCCGCCAGATTCTCGCGATGACGTCGAGCTGGGCGGGGTTGTAGAGATCGATCATCGCGTCGATAACGGTACGGGCGAATGCCGATTGCTCCCGAACACTGGAGGGGAGCGCGCCGTCGGGGAGGGGGTTCCGTGCGAGCAGCTCGGTCGTGTGAGGTGTCATCTGCTCGGCGAGGCGCTGTCTGGTCTCCTCGTCCGCGTCGGCCGGAAGTGTGTCGAACTCGTCGAAGGCCGGGGTGCGCGCGAACCCGCGCAGGATCGCGCTCCAGTGAGACTGGCCCTGGTCTCCGGCGACTTGCGTGATCACGGCGTACAGCGATCGGTCTGCGGCGGACAGCTCGACCTCCTGCGCTGCGACTGCCACAGCATGGGGCAGGTCGGTCTTGACCGGCGTGCGCCGCAGCTCCGCGATCTCCTTCTGTGCCTGCTGCAGCTGCTGAATGGTCGCGGCGAGATCGGCCTCGACCGCGTCGAGGGTGCTGTCCAGATCACCGGCGTCCTGGACGACGGTGGCGATGGTGGACAGCGGCATGCCGAGACGCACCAATCGGCGGATCTCCAGCAGCCGGACCAGATGTTCGGTGCGGTAGGACTTGTAGCCGTTCGGCATCCGCTCGGGCTCGTCGAGCAGCCCGATCTCGTGGTAATGCCGCACGGTGCGCAGAGTGGTGCCCGCGAGCCGTGCGACCTCTCGTGTGCTCCATCCCATCAGGCGCCCCCTCTTGAGTATGCCGTAACGGCACGGTGTCTACTGATGCAGCCGTCGCCAGTCCGCGGCGGATCGACTCTCGGAGGCAGGCGCAATGGCAACGGACATCAAGACCGACAGACGACGAGCATGGGTGATCTGGCCCATCGTGGCGGCGATCACCTGGGTGGGCTCGATGGTGTGGGCGGCGAGCCAGGCCAGTGTCGGCGGCGTGGCTATGGGGCTGGCGTTGTCGGCCATCATCACCACCGGGACGGTGTCGGCGTTCCTCTGGCTCGACCGGTGGAAGCGAGGGCGTACCCGACTTCTCGTGTCCGCGTTCGTGTGGGGTGCGAGCGTCGCGGCCTTCGGCGCGATCTGGTCGCAGCAGTGGCTGCAGGCCCTGGTCGATGCGGTGTGGGGTGCGGATGCCGGCGCGTGGGTGCGACCTCTGATCATCACCCCGGTCACCGAAGAGGTGCTCAAGGCGCTGTTCCTCTTCTGGCTTCTGGTGTACAGGAGGCGGGAGATCGCGGGCGTCCTCGACGCCGTCGTCGTCGCGGGGCTGGTGGGCGCCGGGTTCTCGTTCACGGAGAACAGCCTCTACCTCGGACGCCCGCTCGCTGACGCCGTTCAGTCAGGAGGGACTGATCCCGCGGCGATCTCGGTGCTGGGTGCGACGCTCGTCATCCGGGTTCTCCTGGTGCCCTTCTTCCATTCCCTCATGGTCGCGCTGACTGCGATCGGAGTCGGCCTCGCGGCGAGATCGCGAGGCCGGGGACCCCGCGTGCTGCCCGTGGCGATCGGGCTGCTCGCGGCGATCGTCCTGCACGGGATCTGGGACTGGGCGGGACTCGCGAGCGGCGACCATCTCCTGATCTTCAAGATCTACGGCACCGTCATGGTCCCTGTCTTCCTCGCCGTCTTCATCTCCTCGGTCGTGCTGCGTCACCGGGAGGCGCGCTTGATCGCCTCGGGCGTCCCGAACCTGCTCCGCGACGCGGACATCGCACCCGAGGAGGCTGCGTCACTGACCAGTCTCCGTGCACGACGGCAGCGACGAGTCGGGGCGAGACGCAGTTCGGGGCGGTCGGCGGCTCGCGCACTGGGCCGGTATCAGGCCGAGGCGAGCGCGCTCGCGCTCCGCATCGCACGCGACCGGCCCGGTGACAGGGATCAGCTCGGCCCGCAACGCCGCGTCGTGGCGGACGCCAGGGCGGCGGCATCCGCTGCGGCCACCGTGACGCGCTGACGCGGGTCATGCCGACGCACGCAGAGTCCGCGCACCGCGAATCGGCGTGTCGAGCGTCGTCATCCCCTCCCTCGACGTTCGGCGCGAGCCGGGGCCAGCGTCCCCTTCACCGCATGGGAGGCAAGCTCTGCGGAGGCCGCGAGGGCGCCGATCTCGGCCGCCTCCTCGAGGTGCAGCGGGGTGAGGCGGGAGATGGCGTCGGAGGCGAGAACGGTGCGATAGTCGCGTTCGGCGGCGTCGTAGAGGGTTGCGCGGGGACAGTTGGGGTAGTTGCAGCCGGCGATGACGACCGTGTCGACGTCCAGGCCGCTGAGGTGGTGATGGAGCGGGGTGCGGTAGAAAGCGCTCCACCGCGGCTTCCAGATCGCGACCTCGGAGGGACCAAGCTGCTGTATCCCTCCGGCCAGCAGACGCTCGGCATCGAGCTCCGGCGCTCCGAGGGTGCGGAGGTCCAGGGCGAGCTGCGACCCGGCGGAATGCGGGCGGACGATGGAAGCACCGGCGGAGAGCGCGGTGCGGCGGACGAGGTCGACGTCGTCGCCGGCGTAGAGCCGCACGATGTGAACGATCGGCAGTCGCGCGGCGCGGTAGGCGTCGAGGATCTCCGCGATGAAGGGTAGGACCTCGGTGGTGCCGGGGATCGGCGCCGCGCCCTGGTCGAGGAAGTCCCGTTGGACGTCGATCGTGACCAGGGCGGAGCGCCCCCAATGCGGCCTCAGGTACGGGTCGACGCCTTCCGCGCCCGGGTCGCGGAGGGGGTTGCCGCCGACGCTGGACGGGCCGGGCTCCGTCAACGGGGCAGCTCGGGACGGTCGATGATGCGGCGCCAGCTGCCGTCCGGCTGACGGCGCAGTACCTGGACCCGCCCACCGGTGCCGTCTGCGGCGCGAGTCGAGGTCAGGGCGAGGTCCTCGAAGCGGAGGGTCGGCAGCGGCTCTTCGAGCTCGAAGCGGGGGCCGGCGGCGAGCAGCTGCCGGTACACATCGCCAATGGCGTCCTGTCCGATCGTCTCCTGGCCGGGCGGGAAGCCGAGCACGGCGTCCGGCTCGTAGAGCTCGACGAGCCCGTCGAGGTCTTTGCTGTTGACGCGCTCGACGAAGAGGCGGGTCACGTCTTCGGGCTGCCGTGCTGTTTCGCGGACGGACATCTCTGCTCCTGTCTCGTGGGGATGACCCCATCGTCGAAGTCGAGGAGCGATAAGTCCAATAGCCAGTTCTTCCCCCGTCTAGCATTGTCAGTTATGGAGCTACGGCAGATGGAATACCTCGTCGCGGTGGCCGAGGAGCGCAGCTTCACGCGCGCCGCGCATCGACTGCATGTGGCCCAGCCCGGCATCAGCGCCCAGATCCGGCAACTGGAGCGAGAGCTCGGCCAGCCGTTGTTCGACCGCAGCGGCCGGGCCGTCCGCCTGACGGCGACCGGCACCGCCGTGCTGCCCCACGCGCGGGCGGCGCTGGCGGCCCGCGAGTCCATGCGCTCCACGGTCGAGCAGCTCACCGGCCTGCTGACGGGGCGCCTCGCGGTCGGCATGGTGACCGCCTGCTCGATGCCGCTGCTGTTCGACGCCCTCGCGGAGTTTCACGAGCAGCACCCCGGCGTCGAAATGGCCCTTCGCGAGGATGCGTCGGACCGCTTGGCGAGCGCGTTGCGAGACGGCGAGCTCGACCTCGCGCTGATCGGAGTGGGCGGCGCGGTGCCAGCCGGCATGCAGGCGCGTGTTCTCGTCGAGGAGCCGCTCGTCGCAGCGGTTCCTCCAGCACATGCCCTGGCACACGCCGGGTCTGTGTCACTGGGTGACCTCGAGGGGCATCCGGTCATCACGCTTCCGCGGGGGACCGGCATCCGCGGCGCGCTCGACGACGCCGCATCCATCGCAGGCTCCACGGTGAGAGTGGCGCTGGAGGCCAGCGATCCACGGGTCGTCGCCCGGCTCGCCGCTCGCGGCCTGGGGGTGGCGATCGTGCCCGCATCCACCGTCCGGGACCAGGACGGGCTGGTGGCGCTGCCCGTCTCCCCGGCCGTGCACGCCGCGCTGGCGATCGCGTCGCCGAGCGGAAGGGTCGCGACGCCCGCTGCGCGGGCCCTGACGGCCGTGCTCGTCGGCAGACCCGTGGACCGGTGACCAGGAGCGCCCGCACCGCCCCGTGTTGACGCTCAGGCGTGCGTCATCTCGTCTCCGCGACACCGATGCCATCCGCCCGGGATGACTGCTGGTCAGGGGCACGTCGAGCCCCTGCTCCTCGCCCAGGGCACGCTGGATCCAGCCCTCGAGCGCCGTCAGACGACGGGGAAGGCTCGCGGTGGAGAGACTTCCGATCTCGTCGAGATCGTGCACCCCAGACCGTCGACGCCGGAGCACCGTGCAGCGAGCGTGGGCGTGCCCGAGCAACTGGGCCCGGTCAGCGGAAACAACGCCCCACCATCCCGGCCGCGACACCCCGAGGGGAACGATGAGCTCGCTCGGTCCGGCGAGCGGCACGCTCGTCCGGCCGCCGCCGTGCTCGTCGTCGCGTCTGCCGTGGGTGATGGTATACCATGACGGCATGCCAAGTCGGAACGAGGCGAGACGGTGAGCATGACGCAGACTGCTCGGTTGTACGCGCGGGTGCGCGAGGCGATCCTCAGCCTGGAGATCACACCAGGCGAGCGGCTCTCCGAGCGCGGCCTGGAGGCCCGGTTCGGAGCGTCCAGGACGCCGGCGCACGCCGCGTTGATGCGCTTGGAGGCGGATGGGCTGGCGCAGCGCGAGGGTCGCGGCTGGATCGTCTCGCCGATCGACATCCAGGAGGTCGAGGCGGTCGCCGAGTATCGCGAGGTGATCGAGGCCGCCGCGGTGCGCCTCGCTGTGGAGCGGGCGTCGGACGCGGATCTCGCCGGCCTGCAAGAGTTGCTGGAGGCGGCTCGCCCGGTGCGCAACGAGGAGGAGGGTGTCCGCTCGGGGAGCGACTTCCACGTCGAGCTGGTGGCTCTGGCGGGCAATCCGTTCATGGTCGAGGCGGTGCGCGCCTCGCTGGTGCGTCTGGCCCGCACCCGCTGGCTGGAGGTGCGCACGCCGCAGGCGCGCGAGGCCGCGTGGGCGGACCATCGCGCCATCATCCAGGCGATCCGCGCCCGGGACGCGGACCGGGCCGCGAAGCTGGCGTCGGAGCACATCAGGTCGACGAACACGCGGCTGATCGAGCGCCTGACCGAGCAGCTGCGGCCGCTGCGGTTCCGGGGCCCGTCGGTGATCGGAGACTCCGATGCCGGTTGAGAGCTCGTGGCCCGTGCGTCTCCCGGTGGCTGCGAGGCTGGCCGGCGTGGGCGGCTCGCCGGTGCGCGACCTTCTCGCCCTGGCCGATCGGCCAGAGGTGATCTCGTTCGCGGGAGGCCTGCCCGCACCGGAGCTGTTCGATGTCGAGGGTGTCCGCAAGGCGTTCCAGCAGGCACTGTCAGGTCCGGGTGGCGCCGGTAATCTGCAGTACGCGGCGACGGAGGGAAACCTGAGGCTGCGGGGGCAGGTCGCTGATCGCTTGACCTCGCGAGGGGTCTCGACCACGGCATCAGACGTGCTGATCACCAGCGGATCGCAGCAGGCGCTGACCCTCGTCGCGACGGCGCTGCTCGACCCCGGAGCCGTCGTGGCGGTGGAGAACCCGACCTACCTGGCCGCGCTGCAGGCGTTCCGGCTCGCAGGCGCACAGGTCATGCCCGTGGTGAGCGACGAGGAGGGCATCGACCCGGGCGCCTTCCTCGAGCTGGTTCGCACGCATCATCCGTCGCTGCTCTACCTCGTGCCGACCTTTGCGAACCCCACGGGACGGACCATGAGTCTCGCCCGCCGGCAGGCGGTGGTGGAGATCGCCGCGGCCCGTGGCGTGTGGGTGGTCGAAGACGACCCGTACGGCGAGCTGCGATACGGCGGCGCGACAGTGCCGCCGATGGCCGGGCTGGATCGCGCCGGGGAGTGCGTCCTGCATCTGGGCTCGTTCTCCAAGATCGGTGCTCCCGGCATGCGGCTGGGCTGGGTCCGCGCCCCGGAGTCCATCCTGCGATCCCTGGTCGTCGCCAAACAGGCAGCCGACCTGCACTCGTCCACCATCGACCAGGCAGCCGCCGCGATCTACTTGGACACCGTCGACCTCGACCAGCACATCGCCGTCCTCCGGCAGACCTACCGGACCCGACGCGACGCGATGCTCGCCGCACTCCCCGCCGTGCTGCCGCCCGGGTCCGCCTGGACCACGCCGGATGGCGGCATGTTCGTCTGGGTCACCCTCCCCTCGGGAGGCGATGTGGCCGCGATGCTGCCGGCCGCCCTCGCGCGCGGCGTCGCCTTCGTCCCGGGCGCCGCGTTCTACGCCTCGGACCCCGACCTCTCCACGTTGCGGCTCTCGTTCACCACGCACGCACCGGTGGTGATCGAGGAAGGCCTGAACAGGCTCGCGAAGGTCATGAGCACTCATGGCTGACTCCTCAGCTCGGACGCGTCCCGGCCCGGTGCAGGTCGT
>JAATFB010000092.1 GCA_015655415.1 Actinomycetales bacterium | reverse complement strand
CTGGGGCGAGATCTTCGCCGACGACATCGTCGCCGCCGCGATGATCGACCGCCTCGTCCACCACGCCGAGGTCCTCACCCTCGGCGGCGACTCCTACCGAACAAGGGCCCGACGCGAGCTCCTCAAAACCCCGCCCACCCCGGGCGCGGACAACTAAACACACAACCCGAGGGGGTCAACTTTCGCCAACGAAAAGGGGTCAGCTTTCAGCCGTCGTTGACAAGAGTCACATCCAGGTGCTCCCCGCGCATGCGGGGACGATCCCGCCTCCGGCGGCGGGGCGACCTCATCGCCCTGGTGCTCCCCGCGCATGCGGGGATGATCCCCGGCGATCGGTGCCGGCCAGGTAGACGGCCCAGTGCTCCCCGCGCATGCGGGGATGATCCTTGGAGGGTCACGGTGAGGGACTTGTCGAGGATGTGCTCCGCGCGCATGCGGGGATGACCCTGCGGTGCGGCCGCGTCGGTCAACGCCGGGTCCGTGCTCCCCGCGCATGCGGGGATGATCCGTGACATTGTGATGCTCCTTCGCCTGTGCCCACGTGCTCCCCGCGCATGCATGGATGATTCCCTCGTCGCTGGACTGCGACGTGGCCGCGGACGGGTGTTCCCCGCGCATGCGGGATGATCCGTCGACGCCGACCGCGGCGGCTTGCCGTCGACAGTGCTCCCGGCGCATGCGGGGATGATCCTGCGGTGGACCGGATCGAGCAGAAGGCGTTCGTGTGCTCCCCGCGCATGCGGAGATGATCCCAGCGCGTCGAGCTGCACCATGTCGCTCTGCCGGGTGCTCCCCGCGCATGCGGGGGTGATCCCGGTGTCGACGAGGTGCCGGCAGAGTGGGCGGGGTGCTCCCCGCGTATGCGGGGGTGATCCGCGCTCGCTGACGCGCATGCCAATCGGGTGATTGTGCTCCCCACGCATGCGGGGATGATCCCGACATGCTGCGGTCGATGGTGCAGTGACTCACGTGCTCCCCGCGGGGATGATCCGTCAGCGGGGGCCGCGGTGGCCGGGTTCGGATCATGATCCCCGCGCATGCGGGGACGACCCGGGGAAGCTGGGCTGCTACGGATCGAGCTTGTCGTGCTCCCCGCGCATGCGGGATGATCCCTGGTACACAGCCCGAGCAGGCGGTTCGGCGTGGTGCTCCCCGCGCATGCGCGCGAACCGGCCGGACTGGCGTGGGCGGTGGGAGACGGGCGCAGTGCGACCTGTGGTTCCCGCCGAAGAAGATCCCGCTCGAGGGTGGGGTGGCTGCCTTATGAACGGTCGTTTGTGTCCTCGATCTATGTGCGAGAAATCCGGGGTCGACAGAACTTTGTGAGGACAGCGGTTCGACCCTGACGTCAACCGTCTTTCTTTCCGATAATGCACCTTTGCAGAAACAGTCGGGCGAGGTAAACGGGAATCCCAGCAATGGCGGCAGCGGGCGCACCTCTCGCCCACTCCCGCTGCACGCCGGTCGACCGGCTTAGGGGGATGCTGATGGACTAGTTTCAGACGGTGGATGCTGCAGTTCGCCGGATCGTTGCCTGGCTCATCGACTGGTGCTGCATCCTCGTCTGGGTTGCAGCGACGGCAGCGGTCGGGGTGCCGTTGTTCCTGGCCGGAGTCATCGCCACGACGAGTGTGGTTGTGCTGAACATCGTGGGGGCGACCGTGGTCATCGTCCCGGTGGTCGTCGCTGCTGCGTGGTGCGAGTCTAGGCCGAGCGGTGCGACTCCTGGGAAACGCGCCACGGGACTGCTCGTTCGATGGGGCAGCATCCGCGTGCCCTACCGACTCGCCTTGCTGCGAAATGTCCTCAAGCTCGGGGTGCCGTGGCTCATCGGTCACGCGGCGGTCTTCGCGATAGTGAGCAGTAGCAACGCGAGCAATGAGGTTCCGGCCGGAGTGTGGGTGCCGACGGGTCTCGCCTATCTGATTCCGATCGTCTGGATCGTCTCCTTGTTCGTAAGAGACCGGCGAACGCCCTATGACCGAATCTGCGGCACTACCGTTTCGCGTCAGGCGGTCACCGCCACCCGCTGAGGGGATCCATCAGGGGGCACATTTTCTAAAGGATCGGGCTGTGGCTTCGTGTCGTCGGTGATGACGACGGGATTGCTCGGTTTCGGAAGCGTCAGAGCAATGATGACGGCGATCGTCGCACCGATAGCACCACCAGGATCGGTTTCCTTCGTGCGAGCATGAACCCGCCTGCCGACCAGCACGCACGATGCGGGCGGCCCTGGCGGCGGCGCAAGCGGGCATCACGGGCGGGCCCGAACGGCCATCGATGAATACTGGCGTGGTGACACCTCGCCGCGCGGCTCGCGCCATACGACCGGCACCGCACGACCGGCACCGCAGGGTCGCCGCCGAGGAATGCGGCCTACCGTGAAGGCATGACGCCGCGAACGCGCGCCCGCCGCCGGATGTTCCCGCCCGTCGTGCGCCGCCTCGACGACCGCGCGAGTCGCAGCGTCCACCGGTCCTGCACGCCCCGAGCCGTCGATCGTGCCCTGCTCACGACCTCCGCCGCCGAGCACAGCGGCTCCTGGATCGCGGCCCTCGCGACGGCAGCGGCGAGCGCGAGCCCGGTCCGCGGCGGTGTGCTCGCGATCGTGGCTGCGACCGTCGCGTACTCGCGCCTCCACGTCGGAGCGCATCGCGCCTCCGACATCCTCGGCGGCAGCGTTCTCGACGTGCCGCTCGCCCTCGCCGTGTCGGCGCTCGTCGCGAGCCGCCGGGACGTTCCCCGCACGCGCGCACTCACGGAGGCGTCTCTCTGGCACGGTTCCCTCTGACTCGACGGGCTCGCGAATGAGCTGACGGGCCCAAGCGGCGCTTCCCGCACCGAAAGGCGCGGGGTACCAGAACCCGTACCTGTCCGGCTGCTCCTCGGGCGCCTAGCGACCCGCACGTCCCCGTGCCGCTCGCCGCGGGCCCCTCGTCTCAGAGCTCGAAGTCGATGCTCGCGCGCTCGCTCGTGACCGAGCGGATGTACCCCGCGGCCTCGAGGTGCGCGGGAGCGCGCTGGTACGCGTCGAGCCCGTCGAGCCCGTCGAAGTCGGCCACGACCGCGACGTCCCAGTTCGCCTCCTCGTAGGCGACGTTGCGGCCGACCGTGATCGAGCGGATCGCGGGCACTGCCGCGGGCAGCGCCGTGAGACGCTCCGCGATGGTCGCGGCCGCCGTCTCCCGCTCGGCCGGGTCGGACGCCGCGAGACGCCAGACGACGATGTGCCGGATCACCGCACGCCTCGCGCCACGGGAGCCCGCGCGTCGAGCGCGGCGCCCAGCCGGCCCTCGTCGACGCGCCAGATCGTGTGCACGCGGTCGTCGATGAAGACGACGGGGATCTCCTCGGCGTACCGGTCGAAGAGCACGGGGTCGTCGAGCACCGAGCGCTCGACGAGCTCGACGCCCGGACGGCCCTCGATCACGCGCTCGACGGCGGCGCGCGCGTCGTCGCAGAGGTGGCAGCCGGGCTTGCCCAGCAGAGTGATTCGCGTCACGGCCTCCACGCTAGCGCCTCGACGCGGGCTCGACCTCGACCGTGCACGCGGCGTGGTCGATCGCGAACCGCCGGCCCGCCCGCTCGAGCACCTCGCGTCCCGGACGCGCGCCGCGGGCGACCTCGATGCCCGCCTCCGCGAGCAGCGTCGCGACGAGCGCGTCCCGCCCCGCCTCGTCGGGCAGCGTCGCGACGTACCACGCCTTCCCCTCGCCGAGCGTGCGCCGCGTGAGCGCCGGCCAGCCCGCGACGTCGCCCTCGGCGAACATCGCGACCGCCTCCGCGTCCGCCACGTGCACATACTCGGTCCACTGCGTCGCCGTCGAGCCGTCGAGGCCGGAGCCCGCGAGCGCCACGACCGGGGGCTCCGCGCCGGGCAGCTCGGGCGCCGCGAGGGGCGCGAACTCCTCCACGCGCACGCCGAGGGTCTCGCGCAGCGCGCCGAGATATCCGCCGGGCTGCACGTGCAGGTCCGGGTCGAGGATCGCGGTCTGGAAGGTCACGAGCAGGCGCCCGCCCTGCCGCACGTAGGCGTCGAGCGCCGCGATCGCGGCGGGGGACGCGACGTGCATCGCCGGCACGACGACGAGGTCGTACGCCGAGAGGTCGGCGCCGGCCCGCGCGAAGTCGACGAGCAGCGAACGGTCGAAGAACGGGCGGTACCACGCGAACAGCAGGTTGGGGTAGAGCAGGCTCGCCGGCGTCGCCTCCTGCTCGAGCGCCCACCAGCTGTCCCAGTCGAGCACGATCGCGACGCGCGCTCGTGGTGCCTCGCCCACGACGTCGGAGAGTCCCGCGAGCTCGGCCCCGAGCGCCTCGACCTCGCGCCACACGCGCGTGTCGGTGCCCGCGTGCGGCACGAGCCCGGAGTGGAACTTCTCCGCGCCCGCCACCGACTGCCGCCACTGGAAGAACAGGATGCCGTCGGCGCCGCGGGCGACCGCCTGCAGCGACCACGCGCGCATCTGCCCCGGGCGCTTGGGCGCGTTGACGGCACGCCAGTTGACGGCGCTCGACGCCTGCTCCATGAGCAGCCACGGGCGTCCGCCCGCGAGCGAGCGCATGAGGTCCTGGCTCATCGCCGAGAGCGCGGGCGAGCGCGGGTCCGCCGGGTCGGGATAGCTGTCGTTCGAGACGAGGTCGACGTGCTCCGCCCAGCGCCAGTAGTCGGTCGGCTTGAAGAAGCCCATGAAGTTCGTCGTGATCGGCACGTCAGGCGTCGCCTCGCGCAGGATGGCGACCTCCGCGCGGTGCAGGTCGAGCAGCTCGTCGGAGCTGAAGCGGTCGAAGTCGATGAGCTGCGTGGGGTTGCGGAACGTCGGCGCGGCACGGGGCGGCCAGACCTCCTCGAACCCGCCGTAACGCTGGGACCAGAACGCCGTGCCCCACGCGCGGTTGAGCTCCTCGACCGTGCCGTACCCCCGCACGAGCCAGCGCCGGAACGCCTCCGCGGAGACGTCGCAGTAGCAGTGGCTCACGTGGCATCCGTACTCGTTGTTGACGTGCCACAGCTCGAGCGCCGGATGCGACCCGTAGCGCTCCGCGATCGCGCGCACGAGGCGAGCGGCGTGCTCGCGGTAGACGGGCGAGCTCGGGCAGTACTGCTGCCGGCTGCCCGGGTGCAGGCGCACCCCCTCCGCGGTGACGGGCAGCATCTCCGGATGGCGCGCGCTCAGCCACGGCGGCGGGGAGGCCGTGGCCGTCGCGAGGTCGACGCGCACGCCGGCCTCGTGCAGCCCGTCGAGCACGCGATCGAGCCACGCGAACTCGTACTCGCCCTCGCGCGGCTCGAGCTCGGCCCACGAGAACACGCCGACCGTCACGAGGTTGACGCCCGCTCGCCGCATGAGCACGCGGTCCTCCGCCCAGACCTCCTCCGGCCACTGCTCCGGGTTGTAGTCGCCGCCGTACCGGATCCGGCTCATCCCTTGACACCTCCCGTCGCGAGGCCCGACTGCCAGTACCGCTGCAGGAAGAGGAACGCGACGATGAGCGGGATCACGGAGACGAACGACCCCGTGAGCACGGTCGAGAACAGCACTTGCGCGCCGCCGCCCGCGGACGCGGTCGCCTGCCACTGGGCGAGCCCGACGGTCACGGGGAACAGCGTGGGGGTGTTGAGCATGATGAGCGGCAGAAAGTAGTTGTTCCACGTCGCGACGAGCTGGAAGAGCAGCACGGTCACGATGCCGGGCGCGAGCAGCCGCAGAGCGATCGTGCCGAAGATGCGGAACTCGCCCGCACCGTCGATGCGCGCCGCCTCGATGAGGCTGTCGTCGACGGAGTCCGCCGCATACACGCGCATGAGGTAGACCCCGAACGGGCTCACGAACGAGGGCAGGATGATCGCCCACACGGAGTCGGTGAGGTTCGCCGCCGCGAAGAGCAGGTAGGTCGGGATCGCGAGCGCCGTGAGCGGCACCATGATCGAGCCGAGGATGACGCCGAAGACGAGCCCCTGGCCGCGGAAGCGGTACTTGGCGAGCGCGTAGCCGCACGCCGTCGCGAGGGCGGCCGCCCCGACCGCGCTCACGACCGCGTAGAGAACGGTGTTGGCGAGCCACTGCGCGAACACGCCGTTCTGGAACGTGAAGAGGTTCCCGATGTTCGCGAAGAACTGGAACGACCGGCCGAACCAGAGGCCGAAGCTCGTGAACAGGTCGCTGTTGTCCTTCGTCGCCGAGACGAAGAGCCACAGGAGCGGCACGAGGAAGTAGATGAGCGTGATCCAGACGATGATCGTGAGCAGCGTGCTGCGGCGTCGGCCGCGCTCGACGACGCGGCGGGGACGGCCCGCGCGCGTCGCGGGGATCGGGGCGGCGGTCATGACTGGCGCTCCCTCCGGTTGATGGCGGTCTGGACGACGAACGAGACGATCATGATGACGATGCCGAGCAGGAACGCGATCGCGGCCGCGTAGTTGATGTCCTGGTTCTTGAACGCGAGGTTGTACGCGTACAGGTTGGGCGTGAAGTCCGTGCCGACCGCGTTCGGCGCGATGTTGTAGAGCAGGTTCGGCTCGTTGAACAGCTGGAACGAGCCGATGATCGAGAAGATGATCGTGAGCAGGATCGCCTGGCGGATCGCGGGGAGCTTGATGCTCCACGCGATGCGGATCTGCCCCGCGCCGTCGATCTCCGCCGCCTCGTAGACGTCGTCGGGCACCGACCGCAGCGCGGCGTAGAGGATGATCATGTTGTAGCCGATGAACTCCCAGCACACGATGTTCATCGTCGAGCCGAGAATGTTCTGGGGCGACAGCAGGTCCGGCGCCGGCAGCCCGACCGCGTGGAAGATCTGCGTGATCAGCCCGAAGTCGGTGCCGTACAGGTAGCCCCACATCAATGTCGCGACGACGCTCGGCACCGCATAGGGGATGAAGATGAGCAGTCGCGCGACCCTGCCGCCCTTCACCCGCTTGCTGTCCAGCGCGAGTGCGAAGCAGATGGAAGCGACGAGCATGATCGGCACCTGGATGAACAGGAACAGCGCCACCCGCCCGAGGCCGCTCCAGAAGCTCGGATCCTGCAGAGCGCGCACGTAGTTCGCCAGTCCGCTGAACTCCTCGCCTCCCACCAGCTGCGACGTGAAGAGACTGAGATAGGCGGAGTATGCGAGGGGAGCCAGGAACATCGCGGCGAATACCACCAGGAAGGGCGCGGTGAGCACCCATGCGGCTCTGGTCTGGGCCCCGGTGATGTGACGCGACCCTCGCGGTCCCCTCGCCGACGCGCCGGAGGCTCGGGCACTGTGCGCCCGAGCGGAAAGTACTGTCATCATCGACTCCGTTTCAGGTGTTCGGCCCGGACCTGCGGCCCGGGCCGAACCGTGTCACTTGACGGTGAAACCCTGCTGCTTGCCGTAGTTCACGACTTGTTGCTGCCAGGCCGCCAGAGCCGCCTTGAGGTCACCATGGTTGGCGATCGCCTTTCCGAGCGTGCTCGTATAGCTTGAGTTCACGTAGTCCATGTAGGGCAGCCACTCGAATTTCTTGTCGACCGTATTCGAGACGCCGGCGAAGAACTTGTTCACCTGCTGACCGCCGTAGAACTCACTCTTCTGGTCGACGAACGCCGGGTCGCTCAGAGTCGCCTTGGTCGTCGGGAACAGGAACTGCTTGTTCGCGAGCATGAGCGTCGACGACTCGTCGTTGTTGATGAACTTGGCCAGCTCGTAGGCGGCGATCGGATTCTTGGTGGCCGCCATCACGGCATCCGACGATCCGCCCCAGTTGCCCGAGACGTTCGCGCCAGCCGTCCACTGCGGAATGTTGCCGGCGCGCCACTTGCCGCTGGTGCTCTTCACCGTGCCCTGGAGGAACACCGGGCCCCAGGCCGCCACGAGCCAGCTCGCGTACTTATTCTGTGCGAGTCCCTGGTAATAGGCGTCCGTGAAGTCGGGGTCGGTCGCAACCAGGTTCTTGTCGATCAGATCCTGCCAGTATGCGACGACCTTCTGGTCCGTGGCGGAGTCGAGGTCAACGCCCACAGTCTTCTTGCCGTCGTAGCTGAATGGCTTGGCGCCTGCCTGCCAGAAGAAGCTGATCATCTGGAACATGTCGTTGCCGGGCAGATCGGTGATGTATGCGCCAGTCTTCGACTTCACCTCTGCCGCGGCCTTCGCAAAGTCGTCCCAGGTGGCCGGAGACCCATGGAGACCCGCCTGCGTGAAGATGTCGTCCCGATACAGCGTGCCGAGAGGGCCGGAGTCCTGCGGGATTCCCCACACGCCGGACGAGTTCGCCACCTGGTTCCACACCCAATCGACGTACTCGCTCTTGAGCTTGCCGGCGCCGTAGGGCTCGAGGTTCAGCAAGCTCTTGGTCTGGGTGAACGACGGGATGTAGTCGTATTCCATCTGCGCGACGTCGGGGACGCCTTTGCCCGCCTTGAGAGCGGCTCGCAGCTTTGGATAGTGTTGTGCTCCCCCGGTCGTGTTGACGACCTTGACCTTGATCTTCGGATACTTCTTCTCGAAGAGGTTCACCTCGTTCTGGATGTCGGGTACCCATGTCCAGAACGTCAGCGTGGTGGGCGTGTTCATCGCCTTGTCGATCTCGGCCTGGGTGACAGGCTTCGTCGAGTCGGTGGTGGCGCTGGTGCCGGCGCACCCGCTGAGCAGTGCGAGAACTGTGGCGCCGGATGCCAGCGCCAGTGCTGTCTTTCGGAACTTCATCGTTGACCTTCTCCTTCTGTGTATAGGCGTGCTGCCGGGCCCGTTCACGAGCCGTGGTCGGCGGTCGCCTGGACAAGGATCCGGGCCGACCAGGCACGAAGCCGAACCTCGGTATCGGGGTCGAAAACGGCACCGGTCGTCGCGTCCATCGCGCGATCGTGCAGCGAGGCGACCCGGTCTTCGCCGCTCCAGTTGAAGAGGAACCAGGCACGTGAGCCGTTCGACGTCCTGCCGGAGGCGACGACAACCGGCAGCTCGCGGTCCGGCACCAATGCGTCGGCGACGCGGTCTCGAATCGCCCAGGCGGCAAGCGCGGATGCCATCGACGGCGATGGCACCGTGCCGACGACGGTGATACGCCCGGCCCCGTGCTCACTCGTGGTCATGGCGGGGAACCGGCCGAACTCGGGATGCCGATACGTGGCGAGCGCCTGCGCCCCGTCGATGATCAGGCCATCGATCCAGCCGGTACCGCTGGGCTCCTGGCCCTCGTTCGATTCGCCGAGACCGTCCACGACCACGGGCGTCGCCACGTTTGAGTACTCCTCGTAGCGAACACCTGCTGCGTCGTGCAGCCGATCGGGTGCGACGGCGACCCGCGCCCGAGCGAGCTCGTCGGCATAGGCGGTGCGCGGGCCCAAGATGAGATGGCCGCCCGCTGCGGCGTATTCGCGCAAGAGATCGAGGGCGTCGTCGCTCGCTGCGTAGAGTCCGGCGGCGATCAACACCGGGTAGCGGCGAGCCAGCTCCGCCGGGCCCTGCGCAAGCGCCTGCGCGACGTGCAGGATGCGTGCCTGGGCCCCCGACTCGATCACGCCGGCGTAGAAGGAGTCGAAGATGCGCTCATATGAAGCGGGGTCGCCCTCACCGCCGCGGGCGAGTGGAGGGAAGAACTCGAATGCCCAGCGTGAGTCGTTCGACCACAGCATGGCCACGTCCGCGTCGGGTTCGAAGCCATCGAGCGCCGTTCCGAGCGCCGCCAGGTCCCTGCCGATGTCCGCGATCTCCCGGTACACGCGGCCCGGCTCGAGACTATGCGGAAGAACGCCTCCCCAGTACGTCTCCGCTCCATACGGGATGGTGTGCCAGTGCCAATACTCGATCATCGCCGCGCCCCGGCTGATGAGCGAGAACGCCGCCATCTTCAGCTGACCCGGCCATGGCGGGCTGTTCGTGTAGCTGAAGCCGATCGACTGCGCATCCGTCTCGGTCACGAGGAACCGCGACTGTCTCGACGAGAACAGCCGGTCGGCCTGGCGGAACAGGCCCGCAACGCCGCTCGTCGTCCAGGCGGTCTCCGGGCTCAGCCGTTTCGTGGCATCCAGGTGGTCCTGCATCGAGTAATAGGGGTTGCCCGCGGTCACGTCCAGGTGCTTCGCGACCGCGCGGTCGTCGATCGCCGGTCGCGGATACGCCATGCAGGTGGTGACGAACTGGTCGGGCCGCGCACTCTCACGAACGATCGCGGCCTGCCACCGAATGAAGTCCTCGGTGAGCTCGGCCTGATAGCGCCGCCACTCGAGGTCGTACTGCGGCAGCGAGTTGCCGTCGGGAAGCCACAGTTCCGACCAGTCGGCAATTCGGTGCGACCAGTATGTCAGGCCCCACTCGCGGTTCAGGGTGTCCACGTCACCGTAGCGCTCCTTGAGCCGGTCGACGAATCCGATGAACGCCGACCGGTTGTGAAAGAGGCGCAGCCCGGGCTCATTGTCGACCTGGTATCCGATGATCGCTGGGTGGTCCGCGTATTGTTCGACGATCTCGCGGATGATCCGCTCGGCGAAGAATCGAAAGGTCGGGTGCCCGAAGTACACCTCCTGCCTGCTTCCCCAGGGCACGGGCCGCCCCGTGGCGGCTTCGGCGGCGACCTCGGGGTAGGAGCGCTGCATCCATGGCGGGACCGCGTACGTCGGAGTACCGAGGATCACCGCGATCCCCCGGCGATGCGCTCCGTCGAGTACCGGGTGCAGCCAGTCGAGATCGAAGACGCCCTCGCGTGGTTCCCAGGTCGACCAGACCGATTCGCCCACCCGGATGATCGAGAAGCCTGCCTGTTGCATCAGATCGAGATCGGCCTCAGTGCGGTCCGTTACGTGATATTCCGCGTAATACGCGGCGCCGAACAGAATGGGGCCGGACTCCCGAAAGGGGGCTTCGCTCATCGTCGTGGACTCCGTTGTCGAGGGTCGACCCGTTCATATCGGGACGGCTTGAAGGTAACCCATTTCGTTACCGGTAACAATCCATCGTTACATTTTTGTTACCGGTAACGTTTTGTTGCCGCCGCCTGGCCCGTGCTGAGCGGAGCGACGGGACGCGCCGTACAGTTGTGTCAGGAGAGGCGGACCGAGGGGCCAGATGAGCGACGGCGACCGGCTTCACGCCGCGGACAGCCCCGTGCTGAGACCGCCAACGATCTATGACGTCGCGCGCCTTGCGGGAGTGTCACATCAGACGGTCAGCCGTTTGCTAAAGGGCGACGGCGGCGTCAAGCCCGCCAATCGTGAGCGTGTCCTGAGCGCTATCGAGCAACTCGGCTACCGGCCGAACCTCACGGCGCGGTCCCTCGCCACCCGACGGTCCCACCGCGTGGCCGTGCTCACGCAGGAGCTGGGCCAGGTGGGTCCGGGAAAGGTCGTGCAAGGCGCAGCCGAAGAAGCGCGCCTACACGGCTTCGTGCTCGACATCATCACGCTCGACGTGGGCGATCGGAGCAATGTGGAGCAGGGCATCCGCATGGTCAACCAGCAGGATGTCGCCGGCATCCTCGCCCTTGCATCCACTGACGAGTTGCGCGCGGCATTCGACCGAGCCGACTTCCGCATCCCCGTGCTGATGGGAGGCGAAGGTGACGAAGCCGCCGGCGGCCCACCGCTGCGCGTCAGCACCGTGGCGATCCCGCAGCTTGTCGACCATCTAGTCACCCTTGGGCACCGCAGTATCGTGCACATCGCTGGACCGAAGAAGTGGGTAGCCGCACGCAATCGTGCACTCGCCTTCGAGTCGGCGCTGGCACGCCACGGACTTGAGCTCGCACGCACGGTGCACGGCGACTGGTCCGCTGCATCCGGCCATGCGGCGATCGCGTCATTGCCGGCGAGCATGCGTTTCACGGCGGTATGTGCGGCGAACGATCAGATGGCTCTGGGCGCGATGCTGGCCCTGCAGGAGCGCGGACTGGCCGTTCCTGCGGATGTCTCAGTGACCGGTATCGACGACATCCCGGAGGCCGCCTATCTCGTGCCGCCTCTCACCACCGTGCGAATGAACTCCGAAGAGCAGGGGCACCTGGCCTTCCGCAACCTGCTGGCTCAGATAAACGGAGACACGCCGTCACCCATAATGGTCGAAGGGCGCGTGATTATCCGCCGTTCCACGGCGGCCGCCTGAGCGAGACCACCCCGCGCACGCCCCAACCCCGCCTCCGCCCCGATCCCGGCCGGCCTCTGAAAACAGCAGATGCAGCCGGCAACAGCAGGCATCCTGCTGTTTCTGCTGCGAGAGCGCGATCACTGCTGGTCTCGACGCGGCGCCGCGCCACGCCGGTCTCGTCTCGGCTCAGCCGACGAGGCGACGCCCCTCGAAAGCGCGGCCCAGCGTGACCTCGTCGGCGTACTCGAGGTCGCCGCCGACCGGCAGGCCGGACGCCAGCCGCGTCACGCGCACCTCCATGGCCTGCAGCATCCGACTGAGATACGCGGCGGTGGCCTCGCCTTCCACGTTAGGGTTCGTGGCGATGATCACCTCGCGCACCGAGGCGTCGGCGAGCCGGGTCATGAGCTGCCGGATGCGCAGTTGGTCGGGCCCGATGCCCTGGATCGGGCTGATCGCCCCGCCGAGCACGTGGTACAGCCCCCGGAACTCTCGCGTCCGCTCGATCGCGACGACGTCCTTCGCCTCTTCGACGACACAGATCAGGCTCTGGTCGCGGCGCGGGTCACGGCAGATGGAGCACCTCATCTGCTCGCTGACGTTCCCGCAGATCTCGCAGAACCGCACCTTGTCGCGCACGGTCGTGAGCACCTCCGCAAGTCGCGACGGATCGTAGCTCTCGGTCTGCAGTATGTAGAACGCGATGCGCTGCGCAGACTTCGGTCCCACGCCCGGAAGCCGACCGAGCTCGTCGATCAGGTCCTGGACGACACCCTCGTACACGCCTCACCCGGCCCATCCGGGCTGGGCGCCCTGTCTGCCCGCGGGCGGGACGATCTCCTGCTCCTCGATGAACCTCGCCCCGAGCAGCTCGCGAACGACGGCCTCGCCGTACCGTGCGGGCTCGCGGAACCCGACGGATGTCTTCGTCCGCCCACCGTGCCGTTCCTCTTCGCCGCGAGCACCGTCGGAGACGGTCGTGGCCGCCACCACCGCTGACGCCCCATCCGATGGGGATGCGCCCGGAGGGTCGATGTCGGCCGATCCGCCCGAGGCGGGCACGGGATGCTCGGGAAGGTCATCCGGGAACGGCGGTTCGTCCTCGTCCGGGGCGTCGGCATCGCTCGGCTCGACGTCGGGGACGATGGAACGCCCCCACCCGCCATCGGCGAACCGTGCGGAGGATGCGACCGTGTCCCGAGGCGAAGACGCGTCCTCGGCGCCGACGGCCGCGGCACGCAGATCGGCGCGCTCTGGTCGGTCCAGCACTGCGGTCGCCGCCGGTGATCCGGGAATCGCCACCGTCGCCCACCCGGCGACGGCCGACGACGAGGCGGGCGCGACCGGACGCGAGCTCGACGCGCCACCTCCCGACGCGCCCGGCGTAGTCGGGCCGGGACCGCTCGCCCCGGGCAACTCGGAGCCGCCCGAGCCTGAGCGCCGGGATTCGGGGCCGGCCGGGTTCGAGCCACCCGTGCGGGAACCGCCAGAACCGCCGTCGGATCCGGCCGGCTTCGCCACGAACTTCACCCGGATTCCCAGCAGGTCCACGATCGCCTGACGCAGCACCTCGCTGGCGGCATCCTTCGCACCGGGACGCCCTCGGAAGCTCTCCACGTCGTTGGCGCTCGGGAACGACAGCGAGAGCACGTCGCCCTGCAGGCCGCGGACCGTGCTGGTGTAGACCACCGCCCAGGCACTGCGGCTCACCTCGGCCACGGCGTCGAGGATCTCCGGCCAGGCATCCTTCACCTGCTGCGTCGTGACCGGGCCGACCGGTGTCGCGGCTCGATCGTCGGTCACGCCGGGCGCCGCCCACTCGGATGCCGCCCCGCCCCCGGTGCCGGCGTCGGGCTGCGTCCTCCGCTTCGTCGCGGCGGCCGCGGCGGCGAACGCGGCGGCCTGGGCGAGCGCAGGGTCCGCCGACTCCCCGGCCGGCGCCGAGGCGGAGGTGACAGGCTCGCCCGGACTCGAGGGTGCCGGAATCTCGTCTGGGGCGGTGGCAGCGGCGACGGTTGCCGGGTCGGCGGCCGGGGTCGGTGCAGAAAGCGAGGGGGCGGATTCGCCCCGCACGAGTGCGGGCGCCTCGGTCGCACGGCGGGAAACGGCGGCATCCGTCGCGGCAGCGGCGCCGCTCTCGACGCCGACTCTGCGTTCGAGCCGCTCGACGCGTGCGAGCGCACCCCGGTCCGTGGCGTCGGAGGAGGGCACGAGCATCCGTGCGATCATCAGCTCCAGATGCAGGCGCGGCGACGTGGCACCGGTCATCTCCGTGAGCGCGGCGTTCGCGATGTCGGCGCATCGTGACAGCTCGGCGGAGCCGAAGGAGGACGCCTGCACGAACATGCGGTCGAGCTCCTCCTGAGGTGTTCCGCGCAGCACGGCGGCAGCGGCGCCCGGAGACGTGGCGGCGACGATGATGAGGTCGCGGAGGCGTTCGAGGAGGTCTTCCACGAAGCGTCGGGGATCCTGTCCCGTCTGGATGACGCGATCGACGGCGGCGAACGCGGACGCGGCATCGGCGGCGCCGAGGGCGTCGACGACCTCGTCCAGGAGCGCGGCGTGCGTGTAGCCGAGCAGCGCGACCGCACGCTCGTATTCGATGGTCTCGCCCTCGGATCCGGCGATCAGCTGGTCGAGGAGCGAGAGGGTGTCACGGGGGGACCCGCCGCCGGCACGCACGACGAGGGGGAGCACGCCAGGCGCCACCGACATGCCCTCGCTCTCGCACAGCTGCTGCACGTAGTCGAGCATCTGCGCCGGGGGCACGAGTCGGAAGGGGTAGTGATGGGTGCGCGAGCGGATGGTGCCGATCACCTTGTCGGGCTCGGTCGTGGCGAAGATGAACTTCACGTGCTCCGGCGGTTCTTCCACGATCTTCAGCAGGGCGTTGAAGCCCTGCGGCGTGACCATGTGCGCCTCGTCGAGGATGAAGATCTTGTAGCGATCGCGGGCGGGGGCGAAGATCGCACGTTCCCGGATGTCTCGTGCGTCATCCACGCCGTTGTGGCTCGCCGCGTCGATCTCCACGACGTCGAGGGAGCCCTGTCCGCCGCGCCCGAGCTCGATGCAGCTCTCGCATCTGCCGCAGGGCGTGTCCGTGGGTCCCTCCGCGCAGTTCAGACAGCGAGCGAGGATGCGTGCGCTCGTGGTCTTGCCGCAGCCGCGCGGGCCGCTGAAGAGATAGGCATGGTTCACCCTGTTGGTGCGCAGGGCCGTCATCAACGGCTCGGTCACCTGAGACTGGCCGATCATCTCGGCGAACGTCTCGGGCCGATAGCGGCGATACAGGGCGGTGACCACGGGTCAATGGTAGTCGTGGGGTCTGACAGAGGATCGGGCGCTGTGGAGAACTCCGGAGCCCCTCGCGACGCGACGCCGCGCGATGATCGCCCCGTCCGGGACTCCCGGGCGGGGCGATCATCATCAGCGGATCAGGACTCCTTGACCCTCTTGCGGCGAGCGATGAGCAGTGCACCGCCTCCCGCGATGAACAGGGCCAGCAGGGCCGGCGGTGCCCATCCGAGATCGCTGCCGGTGGAGGCGAGGCCGGTGCCGCCGGTCGAGCCGGAACCGCCGGACGGGACCGCCGCGGCCAGCACGGTGAACTGCGTGTGGTTGTTCGCCGCGGTCACCTCACCGGAGACGGTGCCGATCAGGTCTGCGGAGTGGCTGCCCACCTCGAAGTCGGCTCCGATCGGAACATTCCAGGAGACGTTTCCGCTCGGATCCGCGGTGGTCGCGGCCAGCGGGATGGAGGTGGAGTGCAGCGTCCCCGACACCGACTCACCCGGTTGGAAGCCGGTGCCGTAGATGACCTGCGTGACACCCGTTCCCCGCACGATCGAGGCGTACTTGACGCTCGATGCCGGCGTCTGCGTGCCTTCGGTCGTGCTGGTCGAATCGCCCGTACTGGTCGATGTCGACGTGCTCGCGGAGGTCGTGGCACCCTGCGTCGTCGACGTGGAATCCGTCGCCGACGTGGACGCACCCGTCGTGGTCGAGGTCGAATCCGTCGCACCCGTGCTCGCCGACGTGGAGTCCGTCGCCGATGTCGACGTACCCGGCGTCGTAGACGTACCCGTCGTCGTCGAGGTCGAATCCGTACCCGTCGAAGTCGAGGTCGAATCCGTCGCCGACGTCGAGGTGCCCGGCGTCGTGGACGTGCCCGTGGTCGTCGACGTGGAGTCCGTGGCCGAGGTCGACGTGCCTGGCGTCGTGGACGTACCCGTGGTCGTCGACGTGGAGTCCGTCGCCGACGTCGACGTACCCGGCGTCGTGGACGTCGAATCCGTACCCGTCGAAGTCGAGGTCGAATCCGTCGCCGACGTCGACGTACCCGGCGTCGTGGACGTACCCGTGGTCGTCGAGGTCGAATCCGTCGCCGACGTCGAGGTGCCCGGCGTCGTGGACGTGCCCGTCGTCGTCGACGTCGAATCCGTCGCACCCGTGCTCGTCGACGTGGAGTCCGTCGCCGAGGTCGACGTGCCTGGCGTCGTCGACGTACCCGTGGTCGTCGACGTGGAGTCCGTCGCCGACGTGGACGTACCCGGCGTCGTGGACGTCGAATCCGTACCCGTCGAAGTCGACGTCGAATCCGTCGCCGACGTAGACGTACCCGGCGTCGTGGACGTGCCCGTCGTCGTCGACGTCGAATCCGTACCCGTCGAAGTCGAGGTCGAATCCGTCGCCGAGGTCGACGTACCCGGCGTCGTCGAGGTCGAATCCGTCGTACCCGTGGTCGTCGACGTGGAGTCCGTCGCCGAGGTCGACGTGCCCGTCGTGGTCGACGTCGAGTCCGTGCCCGTCGTCGTGGACGTGCCCGTCGTGGTCGACGTGGAGTCCGTCGTCGACGTCGAGGTGTCCTCGGCCACGATGGAGAAGGTGGTCGTGGCGGTCGTCTGCTCGGTTCCCACCGTCTGCGTCGCCGTCGCCGTGTAATCGCCGACGCCGAGGTCAGGGAAGGTCACCGTCCAGTGGCCCGTGGCGTCGACGGTGGTCGTCTCGGTCACGCCGCCAGCCGTGACCGAGATCGAGCCACCCGGCTCGCCGGTCCCCGTCACGTCGACGGACTGCGTGCCGTCCGGACCGGAGACCGTGATCGTCGTGCCCGGTTCCGGAGCCGTGATCGCCACGGGCGTGATCGCCGAGGTGCGAACCGTCGACGAGGCGAAGCTCACCTTTGCGAGGTCGGAGTTCGCCACCCGCGGCAGGAGCGTCAGGCTCAATGCCCGGACCGTGAACGAGTCAGGACCGAGGTCGCCGTCCGTAGGGTCGTCGGCGACCGTCGGCTGGTCGTTGATCCGGACCTGCACGATCTGGTTCAGCACGCCGCTCAGCACCGGGTCGAACGCGTCGATCACCGGGTTGACGACGCCGTTGAGGGCGGCCGTCACGCTGGTCGACGATGCCGACAGGATGCCGTTGATCGTGCCGCCGAGACTCGTCAGCAGCGGGGGCAGGATCGTATTTGTCAGCGTCCCGGTGAGCCCGTTGACGACCCCGCTGAGCAGAAGGCCCACCGGGCCGAGGCCCGGGAGCAGCGCGATGTGGGAAAGGTCGACGTGAGCCGTTCCGCCGACGAAGTCGGCCAGGGTGCCGGTGATCTGAATCGGGGCGTCGATGACCTGAAGACCATCGTTCCCAATGCTCACACCTGGCAAGAGGGTCGCGTTCACGTCCATGCTGATGGTGAGCGTCGTCCCCTGAAGGGCCTGGCTCACCGCGTTCGTGACCGGCGTCACGATCTTGCCGAGCGCGTTGTTCACGCCCGCCGTGATCGCCTCGATCGTGCCGGGCGTGAGCAGATCGGTGTTCGGTCCGAGGCCGTTCAGACCGTTGCCGTCGGGGTTCACCAGCTTGGCGAAGTCGACCTGGACGGTCCCCGTGGTGAGGTCGATCGTGACCGAGCCGTCGTCGCTCACCACCACGTGGGAGCCACCGAGCGCGGTGTCGATGACGCCGCCGAGGTCGGGCACGTTGACGGAGACCGTCGGGTTGCCGAGCGATGCGCTCACCAGCCCGAGCACATTGACGTCGGGAACCGCGTCCACCAGCGACGTCAGCGCGCCCCCGTTGCCGACGAGCCCGTTCAGCGCGCCCGTGAGGTCGGTGCCCGCCGTGTTCACCGCCCCCTGGAGCCCGCTCGTGATTCCTCCGACGAGGGCGCTGTGGATGTTCGCCTGCAGGTCCGCGACTCGGTAGTCGGAGACCGGGTCGGACCCGTTGGTCTCCTCTGCACGAGATGCGAGCGCGCCGACGTGCAGGTTCATCTGGTCGACGATGCTGTTGGTGAGCCCGTCGACGTTCAGCTGGGCGAGCAGACTCGTGAGGTCGACGCCCGCGTTGCCGATGTCGCTCGGGTCATCCGTGGGACTGATCGAGATGGCTCCGTCGTCGCCCACGACGCCGGACGCCGCGATCGAGTGGTTGGGCTCGTCGGACGACGCGTAGCTCTGCACCGCGCCGAGTTCGCCCAGGTCGAGCAGCCCGGGGTTGTCCGCGGTGCCGATCAGCGGGATCTGCACGCCGGAGCCCACGAGCTGCAGCTGCAGCGACGCCAGGTCGAGCGCGGACGCGTTGAACGGATCCGCGCTCGTGGCGGGTCCGTTCGGGTAGATCGAGTGCGCCGTGCCGGTGGTGGCGAGCGAAGAATCAAGCAGATCCGCCCCCAGCACCTGCCCGTAGCCCTCGGATTTGCCGGTCGGCGTGATCTGGGCCGCATTGGCGGCACCGGACCCGACCAGGACGAACGCCGCCGCGATCAGCACCGACGTCGATGCCGCAGCGATTTTGCGGAACGTAGAGCCATGGACAGCAGAACCATGGACATTTTGCGAGCGTGTCACACCTTCACCCCCGGTGTTGACTTCCAAGAGCGGCGCTACGTCGCACCACCCGGGACGATCCGTTCCCTCCTCGGAAAGCCCCAGTCGCGAAAATATCGGCACATTCACAGATCAGGCAAGCGCCCAGAGTTCCCGGTTCACGCGCCCAGCGCGGGGATCTGCCTCGTTCCGAAGGTGACGCGAAGGGCCGCGATGGCAGCAAACCAGCCGTTCAAGCCGTGGACGGAAGGGCCGGGCGGGGTGGAGGACGAGCACAGGTACACCCCCCTAATTGGGGTGGCCCAGGGGGCCCGCGAGAGGACCGGTCTACAAAATAGCTGAGCTATACTCACTTCTCCGCCGGAGATGTCCCCACCAACGTAGTTCGAGTTGTGTTCCTCGATCTGCGCGGCGGATCGCCATGCGGACGCGATGACCACGTCCCGGAACCCGGGAGCGGATCGCTCGATCTGCTCCGTCACCATCTCGGTGGGATCCACCTCCGATCCCAACGGCACATGCGTGTACGCCCAGAGCACGTGCTTGCCCTCGGGTGCCCGCGACGCGTCGAAGCGGCTGGGCTGCGACACGAGCGCGTACGGCCAACCCGGATGCCTCCCCGCGCGGACCTCGCGCTCGGCCGCGGCGATCTGCGACCTCGTTCCGCCCAGGTGCACCGTTCCCGCGTCGGCGACCTCGGGATTCGCCCACGGCACCGGGGCGTCCAGGGCGAAGTCCACCTTGGCGACGGCGCTCGCATAGCGGAAGCGTTCGATGCGGCGCCGATACCGCTCGGGCACGCGAGAGCCGACAATGCGCACCAGGTCCCGCGGCGACGTGTCGAACAGCACGGCCTGCGCGGACGGCAGGTCGCCCCACGCGTGCACCTCGGCACCGGTGACGATCTCCCCGCCGTGCGCCCTCAGATCGTCCGCCATGGCGTCCACGATCGCCTGGGACCCGCCGACCGGTATGGGCCAGCCGCCGGCGTGCGCGAGCGTCGCCAGCAACAGTCCGGCTCCGGCGCTGCCCAGAGATGGCAACGCGCCCCCGGCATGCGCGGCGACCCCGGCCAACATCGCGGGGGCGACACCACCGGCGAATCCCACGTTCCAGGCGCGCGTGCCCTGGGCCAGCGCGCGCACGGCGAACTCGAACGCGGCAACGGGATCCCGCGGGGCTCTGAGCATCGTGCCACCGGTGAAGTCGAGCACGCCGTCGAGCCTGTCGAGCAGCGGCTCGAGGAGCCGGCGCCAGGCGGCGCCGTCGACGCCAAGGGACTCCGCGGTCCGCCCCAGATCGCGATACGCGAGCCCCGCCACCCCGCCGTCGAGAGGGTGCGCGTAGGAGAGCTCCGGCACGACGAAGCTCACGCGCTTCTCGAGCCCGAACGCCCGGAAGAACGGCGACGCGAGCGCCTGCGGATGCACGGCTGAGCATACGTCGTGCCGGAAGCCCGGCACCGTGAGCTCGGCCGTGCGCGCGCCGCCGCCGATCGTCTGCGCCGCCTCGTAGACGCGCACCCGCAGGCCTGCCCTGGCGAGCGTGACGGCCGCCGAGAGCCCGTTCGGGCCGCTGCCGACGACCGCGGCGTCGACCTCCGTCACGTGGCTGCGTTCGCCGGCTCGTGTCCCGCGTCCACCGGCTCGGCGCCGCGCTCCGGTGGCCGCGTCGGACGCCGCCTCCCCCACGCCCGTCGCAGCCACGGAATCGCCCTCGTGCCGACATAGCGCTCGATGCGCGCGTACGTGGCGTCTCGGATGAAGATGCCGTCTGCCGCCATCATCGCCATCGAGAACAGCGGAAGCCCCATCAGGATGCCGATGCCGACGTGCATGCCGACGATGCCGACCAGCGCGATCACTCGCGTCCATCTCGCCAGGAGGAGGAACGGGAAGAAGAGCTGGATGAACACGGCGAAATACGTCACGACGTTCACGAGGATCGAGTTCGATGACGCCAGGTCGCTGAGCCACGGCCACGGGGTCAGCGACTGCAGGTGCAGCGGGTAGTACACCGCAGTGCCGTCCTGCCACTGCGAGCCCTTCACCTTCGACAGGCCGGCCACCACGTAGATGATGAAGATCTGCAGCGCCACGGCGATGATCGCCCCGTTGTGGAGGATGTTCGAGAACCACTCGGGAACGACACGGAGCGGTCTCAGCCCCTTCGCCGCGCGTCGCCGACGACGGCGGGCATCCAGCGACCAGTGGGCCGACATGTCCGCGAAGACGAAGTAGAACAGGATGATCCGCAGCGCGTTGTCGGTCTGGTCGGTGGCGACGGGATTCGTCGACACCAACGAGATGTACAGGTAGAGGGTCAGGATGGCCGCGATGCGGGTGTGCCACCCGACCAGCAGCGCGATGCCGACGACCCCGAGCAGCAGGAACTTCACGGTGAACAGCCATGCGGGATCCGACGCGCTGTAGAACGTGAACGGAAAACCCCACACGCTGAACGGCTGGATCGGCCTGTCCCACCCCGAGGCCGCCCCCCACAGGTACTGACGACGAGCGAAGTTCGCGATCACGAAGAGCACGACAACCAGGCCATAGACGATGCGGGCCACCGAGGCGCCGTAGCGGGCGTGCTGGGAGTCGATCAGCCAGTGCTCGCCGTCGCGGACGCGATCGACGACCCACCTCCAGGCGGTGGAGATCAGCGCCGTCACGACCGGTTCCCCGTTTTGAACATCGAGTCGAAGACCGCGGTGTCGACCCCCGGCACCCGCGTCACCGGGCGCCAGCCGTCGACGAAATACGAGACCTCCGGGGTGACCTTCTGATTTCGCTGGGCGAAGGGCACTACGGGCGTCTTGAGCACGCGCACCTGCACCTGCTTCACGTGGCTCCCCCAGCGCGCCACGGCGACCTCGCTGGCCAGTCCGAGCACCGTGCGCTCGTAGTCGACGAACGCGGAGACCGTGGGGCTCGAGTCCACCTTCAGCTCGGTGAGCATGTTCCTCTGCAGCAGCGACGGCCATACCGGTCCGCCGTACGTCTTTCCCGCCTCGTTGCGCACGTCCGTCGGGATCGCGAGCGCCGACGCGTAATAGCGGTTGGCAAGGATGAAGTCGTTGAGATACATGCGCGAGGGGATCGGATGCAGCTGCACGTCGTTCCTCGCAGATCGATCGGTGAGGCTGTACCAGTCCGTTGTCTGGGACTTCCCGTCCCTCTCGACGATCGCCCGCACGTCCAGGCTCGGATTCACCGAGCCCGGGTTGGGCGCGAACACCGACCAGCTCTGCCCGAACATCGGGATCATGTACGACGTCAGCGTCGAGTTCCCGATCGCCTGCCTGATGGCGTTGGGCGAGGCGTTCCACGTGTACGTCGCCAGAAAGTGCCATGCCAGCACGAGGACGACGACGACCGCCATCACACGTGCGGCAATGGGTGTCGGCCTGCGCTCGACAGTTCTTGCCTCCGCCTGCATGGAACCCCCTCGCTCCAGACGTCCCGGACCGCGCCCCCAGTCCGCGGCCATCCTATTGCGTCGGAGGGCACGGGTCTCGCAGCGGCGAGACGAAGCGCTCGCGGCGTGGTGGGCGATGCGCTCGCGCCTGCCCCGACCGCCACGCCGTCACCCCACGACCGACAGGGTCTGCCTGGCGATCTCGAGCTCCTCGTCGGTCGGCACGACCAGCACGGTGACGCGCGAGGCATCCGTCGAGATGACACGCACGCCCCCGACCCGGGAGTCGTTGCGGTCGGGATCGACCTCGATGCCGTGATGCTCCAGCCCGGCGAGCGACCGCGCCCTGATCTCGGCGCTGTTCTCGCCCACCCCTGCCGTGAACACGATGTCGTCGACCCGCCCGAGCTCGAAGGTGTAAGCCCCGATGTAGTGCCTGATGCGGTGCAGGTACACTTCCAGCGCGAGCCGCGCGGACTCGTCGCCGTCGTCTGCTGCGCGGATCACGTCGCGCATGTCCTTGCGTCCGCTCAGCCCGAGCAGTCCGCTGCGCTGATTGAGCAGGTCATCGAGGTCGTCGGGGCCGATGCGGGTCTTGCGCTGAAGGTAGATCAGCACGGCCGGGTCGACATCGCCCGACCTGGTGCCCATCACCAACCCCTCGAGCGGGGTCAGGCCCATGCTGGTGTCGACCGAGCGGCCGCCGTCGACCGCCGTCATGGAGGCCCCATTGCCGAGATGCAGGACGAACTGCTTGAGCTCGCCGAGGGGACGTTGCAGGAACCGGGCGGCCGCACCGGACACGTACTTGTGACTGGTGCCGTGGAAGCCGTAGCGACGGATGCGCAGGCGGCTCGCGAGCTCAGCGTCGATCGCGTAGGTGTAGGCATCCGGCGCCATCGTCTGGTGGAACGCCGTGTCGAACACGGCGACGTGCGGCAACTCGGGGAACGCCTTCTTCGCCGCCTTGATGCCCTCCACGTTGGCCGGATTGTGAAGCGGGGCGAGGTCTGACAGGTCCTCGATATTGATGAGCACGAGAGGCGTCACGAGCGTCGGCTCGAAGAACCTGGCACCACCGTGCACGACGCGGTGGCCGACGGCGATCGGCGGGTGGGTCTCGAGGCTGGGCCCGTGTTCCCGGAACGCGTCCAGCATCACGCCGAAGCCCGCCGTGTGGTCCGGGATCTCCAGCGAGCGTTCCCAGTGCCCGTCCGGCACGTCGTGGGTGGCGTGGCCGGTTGGCTCGCCGATGCGCTCCACGAGCCCGGATGCCAGTCGCCGTTCATCGTCCGCGTCGATCAGCTGGTACTTGAACGACGACGAGCCGCTGTTCACGACCAGGACGGATGTCATGTGGTTGCCTTCGCTCGTCGCCTACTGCGCCTGGATGGCGGTGATGGCGATGGTGTTCACGATGTCCTCGACCAGCGCCCCGCGAGACAGGTCGTTGATCGGCTTGTTCAGGCCCTGCAGCACCGGCCCGACCGCCACCGCGCCCGCCGACCGCTGCACCGCCTTGTACGTGTTGTTGCCCGTGTTGAGGTCGGGGAAGATGAACACGGTCGCCCGGCCCGCCACCGGGGAACCGGGCATCTTCGCCCGCGCGACCGCGGCATCCGCCGCCGCGTCGTACTGGATCGGCCCCTCCACCGGCAGCTCGGGGGCGCGTGCACGCACCAGCGCCGTTGCCTTCCGCACCTTCTCCACGTCGGCGCCGCTGCCGGAGTCTCCGGTCGAGTACGACAGCATCGCCACCCGAGGCTCGATGCCGAACCGCCGGGCGGTGACCGACGACGAGATCGCGATGTCGGCGAGCTGCTCGGCGCTCGGATCGGGGATCACCGCACAGTCCCCGTACACGAGCACCCGGTCCGCGAGCGCCATGAAGAAGACGCTGGACACCACCGAGACCCCCGGCCTCGTCTTGATGATCTCGAACGCCGGGCGGATGGTGTGCGCGGTGGTGTGCGCCGCACCCGACACCATGCCGTCGGCGAGCCCGAGGTGCACCATCATCGTGCCGAAGTACGAGACGTCGGTCACGATGTCCGCCGCCTGCGTCCTCGTGACGCCCTTGTGCGCCCGCAGGCGCGCGTACTCGTCCGCGAAGCGCTCGTGCAGCTCGGGATCGAATGGCGAGAGGATGTCGGCGGCGGCCAGCTCCAGGCCGAGCTCGCCCGCTCGGGCACGGATCGCGGCCTCGTCGCCGAGGATCGTGAGATCGGCGATGTCACGGGAGAGCACGATGTCGGCAGCGCGCAGAATGCGGTCATCCTCCCCCTCGGGCAGCACGATGCGCCTGCGGTCGCTTCGCGCGCGCTCGACCAGCTCGTAGGCGAACATCAGCGGCGTCACGATCGGCGACCTGGTCACATCGAGCGCCTCGAGCAGCCGTCCCGTGTCGACATGGTCGGCGAACAGCTGCAGCGCTGTCTGACGCTTGCGGTCGGAGTCCGCCGCGAGCCGGCCCCGGGTGTGGGTGACGCGCACGGTCGTCTCGTAGCTTCCGTAGGGCGAGCTGATGATCGGCAGCGGGGAGCGCAGGCCGGACAGCAGGCGCGTGATCGGCTCGCTCAACTGGAAACCGCCGTTGAGCACGATGCCGGCGATCGAGGGGAAGGTGCCGGCGGCGTTCGCCAGCAGCACCGCGAGCAGCACTTCGGTGCGATCACCGGGGACCACCACGATCGACCCCTCGATCAGTCGGGGCAGCACGTTCTCCATCGACATCGCGGCGACCACGACACCCAGCGCCTCGCGGTCGAGGAGCGCGGGATCGCCGCGAATCAGCTCGCCGTCGACGGACGCCATGATCGCGCGCACCGCCGGCGCGACGAGCAGCGGATCCTCCGGGAGCGCCCACACCGCCACACCGCCGTGTGCGGGGCGAAGAGCGTCGGAGGCGGCGGGAGGGGCGGTTTCGACGCGCTCAACCGGCGAAGGGGGCGGGGGCGCGG
>JAATFB010000023.1 GCA_015655415.1 Actinomycetales bacterium | reverse complement strand
GCGCTGGTCGGTTTGTGATGTTCCGCGTCCCCGGCACGACATAGGTGTAGTCGCCGTTCTCGAGTGAGCAGATCGCGGACTCGCACCGCGACTGGGAGAGTTTCTGATGTCGAACGCCACACCGGCCCCGTCCGAGAAGACCGGGTCTGGAAAGACCAACGGAGTCGCCGCCGCGCAGGCGGGCACGACGACGATCCTCGACTCGGTGATCGCGAAGATCACCGGCATCGCCGCCCAGGGGGTGCCCGGGGTCCACGCGCTCGGCGGCAACACCGCCCGGGCGATCGGTGCCATCCGCGATGCCCTGAACGTCTCGGACCCCGGCCAGGGGATCAGCGTGCGGGCCAACGAGACGCAGCTGGCGGTGGATCTGACCATCGTGGCCGATTACCCCGTACCTCTGCAGAAGGTGGCCGACGACGTGCGCGCCACGGTGCTGAAGGCGTTGACCGAATTGGTGGGCATGGAGGTGACCGAGGTGAACATCGCGGTCAACGACGTGCACATTCCGGCCGACGACGGTCGCGACGACAAGGGGCGAGAAGCCGCCACTCGGTGAGCCGTGCCGTCGTGAGGTTCTCGGGACCGACGCGTGAGGTTCCCGGGACCGACGCTGGATGTGGGCTCCGCGAGACGTCCGCCACGGCCTCCGCTCATCGGCGGGCGCCGCAGCGGCCGGTGTTCAGGCGGCCGCCGTGCGAACAGAGCGTCGGCGTCGCGCCCTCCGCAACGGTGTGACGGGGTGTGGAGATGCCCCTATGGCAACCCAACGACCGCTGCTGCCGGTATCGTCCGAGGGAGTAGGCGGATGGCTGGCGCAGGGGAGGGGTGCATGGGTTCTCAGGGCGATGCCGAGCACTTGGCGATCGCCGACGACCGGATCGTCGCCGGTCGTGCGGCCGATGGCGACGTCCAGGCCTTCCGCGTTCTCGTCTCTCGGCACAGCCCGCTGATGCGCGGATACGCGCGAAGGATCCTCGGAACCAACGACGAGGTGGACGACGTCGTGCAGGATGCCTTCATCGTCGCGTGGCGGCAGCTTCCGGAGCTCGAGGACCCCTCTGCTGTCAAGAGCTGGCTGATGCGGATCGTGGGTCGCAAGGCGGTCGACCGCGTTCGGGCACGTCACCCGCATGTGGACATCGACGATCACGATCGCCCCGCACCGGATGCCGCCGCACCCGCGCGTCGGGCCGAGGCGCGCTCGCAGGTCGAGGAGCTCTCCGCGGCGCTGGCGGAGCTTCCCCTGATGCAGCGACAGTGCTGGGTGCTGCGCGAGGTCGGTGAATACAGCTACGACGAGATCGCCGCCGAGCTGGGTGTGCCCGCCACCACGGTCCGCGGGCTCCTGGCCCGTGCGCGCAAGTACCTCATCGTGAGAATGGGCGCCTGGCGGTGACCGGGGACGACTTCGCCGACCGGGCGTGGTGCCTCGCCGTGGAGCGCGATGAACCGAATGGGCACACGCTCGACGAGCTCAGCGCCTACCTGGACGCCGGTCGCACACCGCCTGACCCGTCCATCGAAGGCTCGGAGGCATGTCGGCAGGCGCTCGACGCCATGGAGCGCCTGCGCATCCTCGCTCAAGCGATGCTGGAGCAGGATGCCGCATCCGCTGCGGATGCGAGCTGGGTCGACCGCATCCTCGACGCCATCGCCTCCGACGCCTCGACGGGCCGATCGGCCTCCGTGGCCGACCGAACCTGAGAGGCACACAGGCCGGAGGCGTATCGTCCGGGCATGGACACACGAGAACAGGCCCCGGGCGGTGACGGCGGAGCGCTGGGACTGGAAACGGTGCTCGTCGACTCGCTGCCCACCACACTGCTCACCGAGGAGGCTCCGGACCGGTACACGGTCGAGGTCGTCTTCACGCGCCGGCCCGAACGCGAGGAGGTCGCCGGCATCCTCAGCGGGGACACGCGGGCCTTCCTTTCCAGTGCGGGATACCCCGCCGCCCGTCTGAGCGTCTCGGACCGCCGGCTGGAGATAGCGAACACCAGCCTGGAAGAGCTGCGCGACGGCCTCGCCGACATCCTGGCAGACCGGCTCGCCGAGATCAGCACCGAGGTGCACGACAGGGAGGATGCTGCGACGGCACGCCTGCAGGTCGCGGCTGAGCACGAGAAGGACCGCGCGGCGGCCGTCGTGACCCTCGCCCGATCCGTCACCTTCCAGGCCCGGCGCGACCCCGCCAGAAGCCACGGCGCTGCCGGCCGAGGCGACTCGCTCGCCGACGACGCTCAGATCGAGGGCTGGGACGACGAGGGCGGCCGCTGACCGACGCCGCGTCGCTGCCCGGCGATGCACCATGACGGCGCGCCGCTCGTTCGGCCAGGTGCGTGGCGGCGGAGGCGCCCCGTGGGTCGCACCTGGGGCGGCCGAGCACGAAAGGCGTCGGCTGGCAGGTAGGGTTCGCCTGTGCCTGGAGATCGTCATCCCCGCGCGGGACGCTGGCCCGAGTTGTCCGCGACGACGCGCGCGGCGCTCCGGCTCCTGCAGCGGCGCGGCCCCCTCGGCCGCGCGGAGATGGCGCGGATGCTCGGGGTCTCGCGAGCGAATCTGACCCGGGTGACCCGGGAGCTGCTTGCGGCCGGTCTGATCGCCGAGGGCGCCACCGAGCTTCGCGCGTCGACGGGCAGGCCCAGCGAGTTGCTCGAGCTCGTGCCAGACGCGCGGCACTTCATGGGTGTCAAGCTCACTGGCGACACCGTGTACGTCGTCGTGGTCGACCTCTCCTGGCGGGTGGTGTTCGCCGGCGACTGGCCTATCCGGTCGCGGCAGGTCGAGGACGTGGTGCACGAGATCGGCACGATCCTCTCGGCCGTCGAGGAGGAGCTCCCCGACATCGCGGGCCTCGGCGTCTCCCTGGCGGGCTCGATGAGCGAGCCGCGGGAGCATCGCGTCGTTCACGAGTCGGTCTATCTCGGCTGGGACGGCGTGCCACTGGCGGACCTCATCGCCGCGGACGTCGGGCTCCCCACCACCGTCGAGAACGACGTGCAGGCACTGACCCTGGCCGAGAGCCTGATGCTGGCGGACTCCGTGGCGGGGGTCACCCTTGCCCTCGTCACCGTCGGCGTGGGCATCGGGGTCGGCTACGTCATCGACGGCGCCCTGGTCGCGGGGGCGCACGGCCGGCCGGGCCGCATCGACCACACCATCGTCGACCCGGATGGACCGGCGTGCGACCGAGGGCACCGCGGCTGCGTCTCGAGCTATCTGGCCAGCTCGTCCATAGTCCGGAACTCCGGCAGTCTCGACTACGCCTCGGCTCTGGATGCCGCGCGTCGCGGCGATCGGCGGGCCCGCCGCGCCTTCGACGATGCCGGACGCGCCCTGGGAGTGGTCATCGCAACCGTCGTGAACTCCATGGACCCTGGCCGGGTGATCCTCACCGGCGACGGTCTGGCCCTCTACGAGATCTCCAGCACGGCGATCGAGGCCTCCATTCGTCGCACCGTGTCGTGGGACGCGGGTGAGTTCGTGCTCGACGTGCGCCCCTTCGACTTCTCCGAGTGGGCCAGGGCGGCAGGGATCGTCGCCGTGGAGGCCGCCCTCGCGGGCCGGCAGACATGATCTCTCTTTGTTTCAGAAGTTGACAAACTCCTGAGGCTCGTCCATATTGGACGAGCCCGCGGTGTCCAGTGGGCATAGCGATCAAAGGAGATTCTCAATGCGAAAGCGATCCCTCATGGGCTTCGCCGCTGTCGCAGTGCTCGCCGTGGCGCTGAGCGGCTGCGCGGCCGGCGACGGCGCCTCGGCGTCCGACAAGACGGTGAGCCTCAAGATCTGGGGCTGGACAGCCAAGACGCAGCAGGTCGTGGACACCTGGAACAAGACGCACCCGAGCGTTCAGGTGAAGTACACGGATGCGGGGGGTGGCAACGACTCCGCCGCCAAGCTGCGCACCGCGACCCGGGCCGGGAACGCGCCGGACATCGCCCTCGTGGAGTACCAGACTCTGCCGTCTCTGGTGACCGCAGGCGTGGCCAGCGACATCACGAAGTACACCAAGGGCATCCAGGACAAGTTCACCGAGGGCACCTGGGCTCAGACGACGTTCGACGGCAAGGTGTACGGCATCCCCCAGGATGTCGGACCGATGGCCTTCACCTACCGACAGGACCTGTTCCAGAAATACGGCTTCGGCGCACCCAAGACGTGGGACGAGTTCGCCTCCGACGCTCGAGTCATCCACGAAGCCGATCCCGGCGCCTACATCGCCTCGATGCCGCCCACCGAGTTTGGCTCATGGGCCGGGCTCGCAACGCAGGCGGGCGCCACGTGGTGGAGCGTGAAAGACGGCAAGTGGACCGTGGGCATCGCAGACGAGGCATCGCTCAAGGTCGCGGACTTCTTCCAGAAGCTGTCCGACGACGGCGTCATCCTCACCGAGCCGCTTCTCACCCCGCAATACGACAAGTCGCTCAACGACGGCAAGATCCTCTCATGGCCGTCCGCCGTCTGGGCGCCCGGAGTGCTCGCATCCGTGACGCCGGGGACGGCCGGCAAGTGGGCCATGGCGCCGCTGCCGGCATGGAAGGCGGGGGAGACCACCGTTCCCTTCCAGGGCGGATCGGCGCTCGTGGTGACGAAGAACTCGAAGCACCCGCAGCAGGCCGCGGAGTTCGCCGCCTGGTACAACGCCAGCAAGGCGGGCCTGGAGGGGATGATCAACAAGCAGGCCCTGTATCCCGCCGCGATCGCCGGTCAGAAGCTGGCCTCCAGCCAGAAGCCGCCGGCGCTGATGCCCCAGCAGACCGACTTCTACAAACTGGCCGCGACCATCTCGAAGACGGCGAAGCCCATCACGTGGGGCCCGGACGTCGACGTGGCAAGCACCACGTTCACCGATCGTCTCAGCAAGGCGATCAACAATCACACCGCCTGGCGGGACGCGTTCACAGCGACGCAGAAGGCCGTGGTCGCCGACATGAAGAAGAACGGCTTCAAGGTCACCAACAAGTAGTCCGTACCCATTTCACGAATCGCTCGGACGGCGTCCACGCCCACGGATGTCGTCCGAGCGGCCCGAAGGAAGCGACATGTCTCTACGCAACCCGGGTGCGGCCGACGCGGCGCAGCCAGTCACGGCCATCCCTTACCGGGCGGCCCCGGCTCGCGCCTCCAGGACCGGCCGGCGCCGTCCCTCGATGGCCCCGTACCTGTTCAGCGCGCCAGCGATCATCCTCTACGTGATCTTCATGCTGATCCCGCTGGCGTACGCCGTCTGGATCAGCTTCACCGCCTATCGCCTCGAGGGCGGCGGCATCCTCGGCACGAAGGTTCAGGTCTTCGTCGGACTGGAGAACTACTTCTCGGTGTTCTCGAACTCGGAGCTCCTCGTCAGCTTCGGCCGGATGGCCGTCTACGGCGTGATCGCCGTGCCGCTCACGCTGGGGCTGGCCCTGCTCTTCGCGCTGCTGCTCGATGTCCCCGCCGTGCGCGCCAAGACGTTCTCGCGCACCGCCATCTTCGTGCCCTACGCCGTCCCCGGCATCGTCGCCGCCCTCATGTGGGGCTTCATGTACCTGCCGGCGACGAGCCCGTTCTCGTACATCACGCAGGCGATCGGCCTCGGGCCGATCCCATTCCTGAACAACCCGGGTCTCTACGGCTCTCTCGCGAACATCGCCATCTGGGGCGGGACCGGATTCAACATGATCATCATCTACACATCGCTTCGCGGCATTCCCGCCGAGCTCTACGAGTCCGCACGCCTCGACGGGGCGAGTGAGCTTCAGATCGCTCTGCAGATCAAGGTCCCCCTCGTGCGCGCCGCGCTCACGCTGACCGCGATCTTCGCGCTCATCGGCACTCTCCAGCTATATGCGGAGCCGACGACCCTCCAGCCGCTGACGACCACGATCACCTCGACCTGGGCGCCGTTGATGACGATCTATCAGCAGGCGTTCGCGACCGACGACCTTCCGGGCGCGGCCGCCGGCTCGACCGTGCTCGCACTCGGCACCGTCATCGTCTCGGCTGTAGTCCTCTGGATCTCCAACCGGCGCACGGCTGCGAGCGCCCGTTGACCGCCATCGTCGGGCGCCGCGCGCCAGAGGCGGTCGCGCGCGCCGGCCGCAGACCTGCACCCCGCGGCCGCGTGCTCCCCACGATCATCCTCATCGCCGGTGCCGTCTACTGCCTCATCCCGGTGGCCTGGGTGTTCGTCGCCGCGACCAAGAGCCGCGCGCAGCTCTTCTCCACGTTCACGTTCGCACCGGGAACCGGGCTCATCGACAACCTGAGGGGACTGTTCACCTACAACGGCGGACAGTTCGGCCAGTGGGCCCTCAACTCGCTGCTGTACGCCGGGGTCGGCGCGCTGCTGTCCACGTTCGTGTCGACGATGATCGGATACGCGCTCGCCAAATACCGGTTCCGGGGGCAGAACGTGATCTTCTACGGGATACTCGCCGGCGTCCTGATCCCCGGCATCACCCTGGCGATACCGCAGTATCTGCTGCTCTCGGCCGTGGGGCTGGCCGGTTCGGTCTGGTCGGTGCTCCTGCCGAGCATCATCAGCCCGTTCGGCATCTATCTCTCCCGGGTGTACGCGGGGTCGGCGATTCCGCAGGAGACGATCGAGGCGGCGCGCATCGACGCCGCGGGAGAATGGCGCATCTTCCAGTCCGTCGCGATCCCGATGCTGCTTCCGGGCATGGTGACGGTCTTCCTGCTCCAGTTCGTGGGCATCTGGAACAACTTCCTGCTGCCCTACGTGATGCTCTCCGACCAGAGCCAGTACCCCCTCACCGTCGGCCTGTTCACGCTGCTGTCCAAGGGGTCGAGCTCGCCGGCTCTGTACTCCCTCGCGATCACCGGCGCCGCGGTCTCCATCATCCCCCTCGTCGCTCTGGTGCTCTTCCTCCAGAGGTTCTGGCGGCTCGACCTGATCTCCGGAGGTATCAAAGGATGAGCGCATCCTCGCCCCGCCCGGCCCGCCCCTGGCCGACGCCAGGACTGAGCTTCGGGGGGGACTACAACCCGGAGCAATGGCCCAGCGAGGTCTGGCGGGAAGACCTCGACCTCATGGTCGAGGCTGGTGTCAACATCGTCACCCTCGGCGTGTTCAGCTGGGCGACGGTCGAGCGCAGGCCAGGCGAGTTCGACTGGGCCGCCACCGATGAGATCGTCGGCCTCCTGCATGAGCGCGGGATCCGGATCGACATGGCGACGCCGACGGCGGCGCCCCCGCCGTGGCTGCACGCCCTGCACCCCGAGATCCTCCCGCGGGACCGCGACCTCATACCCCAGTTCCCCGGTGCGCGCCTCGGCTGGTGTCCCAGCTCTCCGGTGTTCCGTGACCATTCGCTGCGGGTGACCCGCGAACTCGCGCAGCGCTACGCCCCGCACCCGGCCGTGGCGATGTGGCACGTCAGCAACGAGTTGGGCGGCGGCAACGGCCGATGCTATTGCGAGGTCTCGGCCGCGGCGTTCCGGGACTGGCTCCGCCGCCGCTACGCGTCCGTGGACGTCCTCAACCACACGTGGGGCACGGCGTTCTGGGGCCACATCTATTCCGACTTCGACGAGGTCAATCCGCCCCGGGGCTCGGAGGCCCAGAACCCCGCCCTTGTGCTCGACTTCGACCGGTTCTCCTCCGACGAGCTGCTCGGCCAGCTGCTCGCGGAGCGCGACGTCATCCGCGAGGCCGACCCCGATGCCATCGTGACCACGAACTTCATGGTCGGTCCCGCGCACGACGTGGTCGACTACCCGCGATGGGCCGCCGAGGTCGACGTGGTCGCGAACGACCACTACACGCTCCCGACGGATCCGCTGACCGCTCAGGACATCGCGTTCTCCGGGGATCGCATGCGCAACCTCGCGCCCGAGAAGGGCCCGTGGCTGCTCATGGAGCACTCCACAAGTCACGGCACCTGGCACCCCGTCAACCGCGCCAAGGCACCGCGCGAGCTGATCCGCAATTCGCTGGGTCACATAGCGAGAGGAGCCGATGGGGCGCTCTTCTTCCAGTGGAGGTCGTCGCCGAGCGGCGCGGAGCAGTACTTTCCGGGGATGGTGCCGCATTCCGGCACCGACAGCAAGATCTGGCGCGAGACGGTCGAGCTCGGCCAGCTGCTGGGCAGGATCGGCGAGATCGCGGGGACCACCGTGCCTCGTGCACGGGTCGCCCTGCTCTTCGACGACATCGCAGGCTGGGCCCTCACCCGCGGGCTGAAACCCCGGCACGGCCTCGATTACGGGCGCATCCCTCGCGCCTGGCATCGCGCCTTCTGGGAGCGGAACATCCCGGTGGACGTGGTGGGTCCCTGGGCGGACCTGGCGGGCTACGAGGTCGTCGTCGTGCCCACCCTGCTCCTCGTCAGCGACGCCGACGCGGCGAACATCGCGTCCGTGGTCGACCGTGGCGGCTGCGTCCTCGTGACGCACCTGTCCGGAATCGTCGACGAGAACGACCGCGTGCGGCTGGGCGGCTTCCCCGGCGCGTTCCGTGAGCTGCTCGGCGCATCCTCCGAGGAGTTCTTCCCTCTTCGGGACGGCGAGACCGTGCTGCTGGACACGGGATGGCTGGCGACGGAGTGGACGGAGCTCATGCGTGAGGACCCGGCCGCAGAGGTGGTGGCGCACTATGCCGCCGGCCCGCTCAGGGGCCGGCCCGCCGTCACGAGGAATCCGCGAAACGGTGGCTCCGCATGGTACGTGTCGGCTTCGATCGACCGGCTGGGGATCGATGCGGTGGTCGCACGGCTGATCGCGGAGAACGCGCTGCGACCGATTCTCGAGTCGCCCGAGGTCGAGGCGGTGCGCAGGAGCGGGGACGGTCGCTCATACCTGTTCCTCCTCAACCACTCGGATCGGGACGTCGAGGTCCCAGTCGGCGGGAGGGAGCTCGTGACGGGCATCGCCGGGGCCGCGGTCACGGTGCCGGCCGGCGAGGTGCGGATCGTTCGTGAGGGCGAGCGCACCGGGACCCGGGAATCGTGAGCGCCATAGAACAGGCGCCGGAGCCCGGTGCTCGGGCGGACGACGATTTGTTCACCCTCGCTTCCGGCGGAGTGGCCGTGGTCGTGCGGTGCGCGCCGGGAACGCTTCCGGAGGTGCTGCACTGGGGTGCATCGGGGGCGTTCGGCTCGCTGTCCGACATCGCCTTCGCTACCTCTCGCGGTGTCGGACCGAGCGGCCTGGACGAGACATGGCCGCTCACCGTCCTTCCGGCGGAGGCGGACGGATGGGCGGGCCGGCCCGGGATGCAGGGCGACGTCGACGGGACGATCCTCGTCGCCGACTGGCAGGAGACGTCGCTGGAGGCATCCGCCACGCAGCTCTCGTTCGAGGCGGAGTCGCGCGGGCTGGCACTCGGCTACCACCTTCGCATCGATGTCGCCGGACTCGTCACCGTGAGGCTCACTCTGGCGAACCTGAGCGGATGTCCTGTGCGGCTCGGTGCGCTGGAGGCCACGATGCCCGTCGGAGACCGGGCGCGGGAGGTCCTGGACTTCACCGGCAGGTGGACCCGTGAGCGCACCCCCCAACGGGCGCCGCTCACCATGGGGTCCGTGGTGCGCGAGAGTCGCAGGGGCCGAACCGGTCACGACAGTCCCTATCTGCAGGTCGTGGGCAGCCCCGGCTTCACCGACTCCTCCGGAGAGCTGTGGGCGGTTCATCTGGCATGGAGCGGCGACTCGGTGTACCGGAGGGACGCCCTCCCGGAGAGCCGTCCCCTGATCGGTGCGGGTGAGCTTCTCAGACCGGGTGAGGTCGTGCTCGGGCCCGGCGAGCGGTACGAATCGCCCGAGACCTACTTCGCGTGGTCGGACGCCGGGCTCGACGGTCTCTCCCATCGCTTCCACGGCTCGCTGCGCGCGCTCGGCGGCGAGGCCGCATCGTACCGGCCGGTGATCCTCAACACCTGGGAGGCCGTGTACTACGACCAGGACCTCGATCGCCTCAGAAGGGTCGCCGAGGCGTCCGCGCAGATCGGCGTCGAGCTCTTCGTCCTGGATGACGGGTGGTTCCGTGGTCGACGCAGCGATGCGTCGGGACTGGGCGACTGGTACGTCGACCGGGAGGTGTGGCCGCTCGGCCTTCATCCGCTGGTCGAGTCGGTGCGTCGGCTCGGCATGCAGTTCGGACTCTGGGTCGAGCCGGAGATGGTGAGTCCGGACTCCGTCCTGGCGCGCGAGCATCCTGACTGGATTCTCGGCCCGGGGCATCGCAGCCCTCGGACGTGGCGACGTCAGCAGGTGCTGGACCTGACGCTTCCGGAGGTCCAGGACGAGGTGTTCCGCCGCCTGTCGTCGATCGTCGAGGAATATGGCGTCGAGTACGTCAAATGGGATCAGAACAGGGATGTGCTGGAGGCCGTCTCAGGCGGCCGCGCCGCGCTCGGTGCGCAGACGCGAGCCGTCTACCGGCTGATGGACCGGTTCCGCGAGAGGTTCCCGGGTCTCCGCATCGAGTCCTGCTCATCGGGAGGCGCTCGGATCGATCTCGAGGTACTGAGGCACACCGACCGTGTCTGGGCCTCCGACACCAACGACCCGACCGAGCGCCTTGCGATCCAGCGCTGGACCGAGCTCCTGCTGCCGCCGGAGGTGATCGGCAGCCACGTCGGGCCGGAGCGGGCGCACACGACAGGACGGCAGAGTGACATCGGCTACCGGCTCGCCTCGACTCTTTTCTCATGGGCGGGCATCGAGGCGGATGTGTCGAGATGGAACGACATCGAGCGGCAGCGGGCACGAGACTGGTTCGCGTTCTATCGGGCCAACCGTCCGCTGCTCCACGCCGGTGTCCTGCTTCACGGCGAGACCGATGACGACGGGACGCAGCTGACCGGAGTCGTCGACCGATCCCGGTCGCGAGGCATCTACCGGTACGCGCGCACGGAGACCTCCGTCCGCTCGGTTCCGCCGCGTATCGCGCTGCCCGGACTCGAGGCGGCAACACGCTACCGGGTGACGATCGTCGACGCCCTGCCCGACCCCCTGCTGATCGACCTCGACCCGCCGCCGTGGTTGAAGCGCGGTCACGTCGTCGGCACCGGCTTCGCGCTCGGTCGCGTCGGCCTGGCTGCGCCCCTCCTGGCGCCTCAGCAGGCGCTCGTGCTGGAGGTCGACGCAATCACTGAGGGCACCTGAGGGCACGAGCGGATGCTCGTGACCGGCTCTGGTCAAGGGAGTGGATGTGACAGCGATCGCCGCCAACCTGGTGTGGCTCTTCGCCGAGTTCGGTGACGACCTGCCCGCGCGCATCCGCGCCGCGCGACGCCACGGGATCGAGGCGGTGGAGATGTGGGGCTGGCGAGATCAGGATCTCCTGGCCATCGGCAGGGCTCTTGAGGAGACGGGGGTGAGCCTGCTCACCATGACCGTCGACCCGCAGCTCCAGCTCACCGATCCCGCGACGCACGACGAATGGCTTGCCGCCGTTCGCGAGTCGCTGGAGGTCGCCGTGCGGCTGGACGCGCAGAACGTCGTCGTCGTCGCCGGCGACGCGCGGCCCGGCGTCTCCCGCGACGAGCAGAGGGCGGCGCTGGTGGACGTGCTGGGCCGGGCGGCGGGACTCGCGGAGGCGACCCCTGTCACCCTCCTGCTGGAGAACCTCAACGACCGGGTCGACCACGTCGGCACGTTCCTCCGGGCCGCCGGGGAGACGCTGGACGTTGTCCGAGAGGTGGGGGCGCCACGCCTGAGGCTGTTGCTCGACGTCTATCACTCCCTTGTCGCTGGCGAGGACATCGCACGCGCGATCGCCGGGCACGCCGACCTCATAGGCCATGTGCAGCTGGCCGAGTCCCCGGGCCGTCATGAGCCGGGCACGGGATCGACCGACTGGGGCGGGGTGATCCGGCTGCTGCGGGCCGCCGGCTACCGCGGGCGCTTCGGCCTGGAGTACCGCCCCACCGTCGACACGGTCTCATCGCTCGCCGAGATCGAGCGAGTCGTCGCGGCCGTCGACGCACCGGCCGGACCTCGCGGGTGACGCCCGGGCTCGCCTATCCGCCGTCCCGCGCAGCTGCGCTCGGCCGCTCGTCGACCACCGCCCGGCCGTGGCGGGGCAGGACGATCTGGAACTCGGTGCCGACCCCCTCCTCGCTCGTGACGTCCATGTGGCCTCCGTGCGCCGTGACGATCGCACGGGTGATCGTCAGGCCGAGACCGACACCGGGCACGGCGTTGCGCGTGGCGGTCGACGCGCGGAAGAACCGGGTGAAGAGCTCGCCGAGCTCGTCCTTCGGAATGCCGATGCCGCTGTCGCGCACCGTGATCCTCACGGCGGCGTCGCAGGTCTCCAAGCCGACCGTGACCCTGCCATCGCGGGGCGTGAACTTGACGGCGTTGGAGACGAGGTTGTCGATCGCCTGCCCGATGCGGACCGGGTCGGCCCGTAGCATCACCGGAGCGCCGGGCAGCTCGCGGGCGAGCTCGACGCCTGCAGCCGCCGCGGCAGGAGCCGCGGTCTCCAGTGCGGCGGCGACGATGGCGACGATGTCGACATCCCTCGGCTCCACCGGGAACTTGCCTGACTCGACCTGCGCCGTGAACAACAGGTCGCCCACGAGCCTCAAGAGACGCTTGGCGTTGCGCTCGATTACCGCGAGGAACTGGAGCTGTTCCTCCTCGAGCGGATGCTCCGGGTCGTTCTGCAGCAGGTCGAGATAGCCCAGAATGGAGCTCAGCGGGGTGCGCAGCTCGTGGGAGATCATCCCGACGAACTCGTCCTTCATGCGAGACACCTCGGCGGTGCGTGTCTCATCGGTGATGACGAAGAGGTAGCCCAAGGCGGCTCCGTCGCCGTCACGCCGCGACGTCACTGTCAGCCGCACCGGAACCGGACGCCCGTCGCCGTCGACCATGTGAACGTCGCGGTCGACGGCGACGTCCTGGTCCGCGAGGCTGAAGAGCGCGCGCAGCCACGGCGGAACGGTGTCGTCGGAGTCGACGGACGCGGCCCCGTCCGTGAGCTCTGTGCGTGCGCTCGGCGGGAAGATCTCGTCCACGTGGAGCTTGCCGACGGCCTCTTCCTCGCTCCGGCCAAGGAGCGTGGTGGCGCCGGGATTCCACGCCATGACGACCCCCTGCGTGTCGGTTCCGATCACCGCCTGCCCCGTGGTCGCCTGCCACACGCTCTGGAACATGCCGAGCAGCTCGCGGTAGCGTTGCTCGCTCTTCTGCAGCCTGTCGACGACCTCGATGTTGCGTTCGAGCGCTTCGGTGCGGTCGGTGGCGAGGCTCTCCGCGAGACGGGTGCGAACGCGCTGCAGTCGCGACAGCTCGTTGACGATGGCAGCCGCCATCGCGAACACGACAGGGGAGACCGCTCCCCTCAGCCACTCCGTCGCGTCGGGGGGCGGGTGCGCGATGTACGGGATCAGCAGCGAGAACGAGGTGAGCACGAGGACCAGGAACACGTAGCGGATCCCCGGGGCGGCGGCCAGCCAGATCACGGGAAGCAGCACGAGCCCGGCGAAGAGCGAGCCCGGACCCCCGGTGCCGAAACGGAACAGTCCCAAGCCGATGATGTCCAGCATCGGGATGACCAGCACCGGCCATCCGTCGTCGACCGAGCGCACCGTGAGCACCAGCGCCAGAATGGTGGCGGCCGCCACGATCGCGATGCCGCCCACGGCGTCGCCGAGCGGGCGGAACTCCAGCCCTGGGACGACGAGCACCAGTATGACGCTGATGAGGAGAGCCGCGGCGCTCGGGACCTGTTTGACCAACGGGCTCGGATTGTCGAAGAAGCCGTGCCATCGTTCCTGCATCGACGGACGTGCGGTGCTCGCCGGGCCACTCATCTCGGGACCTTCGCGGTCAGGGCGTGCAGCTGAGCGCCGGTGAACGGTTTGGGCAGGACGTCGTCGGCGGTCGGGTATCTGCTGACGTCGAGCACCGAGCTGATGGCCAGGATGCAGCCGGGACGGTCGGTGCGCAGCCGTGCGGCGAACTCCGTTCCGGACATTCCGGGCAGGAGAAGGTCGACGATCGCGAGCATCGGGCTCACCCGGGGGAGCAGCGCCAGCGCCTCTTCGGCGCTGGCGGCGACGACCACGTCGAAGCCGTCGCGTTCCAGATAGTGCCTCAGCAGTCGCGCCTGGTCATCGCTGTCCTCGACGACGAGTGCGAGGGGATTCGCGCTCATGCGAAGAACACCTCTCGGATGGCGACGACGACGGCCACCAGCGCCAGTGCGGCGACGGCCTGCGGTAGCAGCCGGCGTTCGAGGCGGGCATCGCGGCGGATGCTGCGCCATCCCTTCTCATCGTCCGCGTCAGAATCCGTCATCCGACAACCCTGCCGACCTTCTCTGTCTTGATCCAGGCCGTGTCCGCCTTGCGCCACTCCTTGACATACGAGTCGATGGTGATCGCGCACAGCAGGGAACCATAGCCGACGAGATACAAGAGCAGCGGCGCGAGCACCCGGCCGGCCCGGGTTCCCTCCACGGCACGGGCGAGCCATGCGCCGAGCATCGCCGCAGCGCCCCAGACATAGATGCAGAGCGTCCAGTCGATCCGGCCCGAAGCAGTCAGCTGCAACCCGAAGAGGCCCGGGACGTCGTTCTCGAGCAGGCCGGGGAAGAGGGCGGAGACCATGACCACGAACGAGCCCACACCGGGGAACAGCAGCGCCTCTCGCCACGCGTGGCGACCGGTGCGCGCGTCCAGCTGCAGGGCGAAGAAGATCGAGTACAGGTAGGTGCAGGCCGCGCTGACCCACATGATCCGGAACACGGTCGCCGCCAGGTCGCTGTGCAGCACCAGCAGCACGACGAGGCCGAAGGAGGCCAGCAGCATGGCCACCGGAAGAAGGAAGGTGCTGAACCACATCAGCCCGAACGAGACGCTGCCGAGCCGATGGCCGCGCCGAGGCCGGAACCACAGCCGGCGGTAGTGGCGGGTGAGCTGCACGTTGCCGCGCGCCCAGCGCAGGCGCTGCTTCCAGAGGGCGTCGATCGTGCGGGGTTCCTCTGCCAGCACGAGCGCGTGCGGTTCGAACACCATGCGCCGCCCGTGCAGCTGTGACTCGAACGTCGTCATCGTGTCCTCGGCGAGCGTGCCGGTCGGTATCCGCCCTCCGATCGCCTCCAGGTTCTCGCGGGAGTGGAGCTGGGCTCCGCCGGCCAGGCAGGCGATGGCGCCGAGCACGTTCTGGGCGCGCCGTGCAGCGAGCTGCCCCAGGACGTACTCGATCGCGATGAAGCGGGTGAGGTAGTTGCGGTCGCGGCTGCCCTCGGCGATGTACGCCGTCACCGCCCCGACGCGCGGATCCGCCAGGTGCCGGGTCATCTTGGCGACGGAGTCGCGGGCGAAGATGACGTCGGCGTCCATGATGAGGATCGCCTGTGCCCACGAGGAGGCGAGAACGCGCGAGATGCCATGGTTCAGGGTGTGCGCCTTGCCCTCGCCGCCCTGTTCGCGGCGCAGATGGAACACCCGCCCCGGGTTCTCCCGCTCCTTCGCGCGGACGATCTCCGGCGTGTCGTCCGTGGACGCGTCGTCGACCACGTAGATGCGTAGCCGGTCCTGCGGGTAGTCCAGTGTGAGGAGCCTGTCGATCGAGGCGCCGACGACGGGGCCCTCGTTCCAGGCGGGCACGATGACCGCGACGTTCGGCGTGTACGGTGCAGCCCGGCCGTAGTGGTTGACGAAGGCGTGAAACGGCAGCACGAGGAACTGGAAGGCCGTGGAGATCACGGGCAGCGTGCCCGCCGCGACGCACAGCAGCAGGACGACGATCACGCCGTCGTCGAGGATGCTCGGCCAGTCGATGCTCACGCCCGCACCGTCCCGTCGTCGGCGGTGTCGAGGATGCGGGCGACGCGATCGTAACGGCCGACGTCCCGGGCGTCGTGGCTGTCGGTCGACGCCACGAGCCGGGCGCCGGCCGACCGTGCCGCGCGAAGTGCCTCCGGGCCGGGGCAGGCCCACTTCTCGTTGACCTCGATGATCGTGTGTGTCTGCGCCGCCGCGCGCGCCCACGCCCCGAGCCGCTCGCCGCCGAGCTGCTGCTCGGAGAGTCCGGTCTTTGGCAGGATCGAGAAGCAGTGCGCGAGCTGGTTCCCCGGGAACCGGTGCATGGCGCCGATGAGCCCCTCGGTCAGAAGGTCGAGGGCGTGCTCGACCGGGAATCCGTCTTCCAGGCGGGCGCGGGTCGTCGACGGCGACCACGGCCCGTCGGGGCCGGGGAACTGGTGGTCAGCCATCACGATCGAGTCGATGCCGTCCGGCAGCGCCGGCAGATCCAGATGCCCGGCCGTGTCGAGGATCTTCGCCTCCACGCCGGTCAGCACCGTCAGGCCGGCCGGGACGGATGCGGCGGCGACGGCAGCGACGAAGTCGGGCACCCAGTCGGTGCTCGCTCGCACATGCTCGACCAGGCGCACGACGGTGAGGCCGGCCGCGGCGGCGGCCGTGATGTTCTCCGCGAGGGTGGAGACGGCGTCGTCTGAGAAGACGGAGTGCACGTGGTGGTCCTCCTGCAGCACGCGACGCATCAGGCGTCCTCGTCGCGGTGCCCCGCGTGCGCCGAGACCAGCACCTCTGCGGGGTCGAGGATGATGTCGTCGAGAAACCGCACGACGGCGAGATCTCGGAAGGGGAGCCGCTCGGGAAGGCGCTCGCCGAGGAACAGGTCGACGACGAGCGAGGGGATGTCGACGCCGGCGGCGATGGTGAGCGGCAATGCGCCGGGGAACCGCGGGTTCACCTCGAGGAGGGCCGCGCGTCCACGTCGGTCCCTTCGCAGTTGCACGTTGGCCACGCCGACGAGGTCGACCGCCCGGGCGACCGCGGCGGCCGTCTCCTCCAGTTCGGGGTCGTGCAGGGTGCGCCCCGCGATGGCGACGCCCGAGTCGACACGGGCCCTTGTCCGCGGCACGGCGGCCACGACCCTTCCGTCGGCGTCCGCCAGCACGTCGACCGAGTACTCGTCGCCGGGCAGGAGCTCCTGCACGATCAGGTCCTCGTCCGCCGGGAGCGCGCTCAGCGCAGCACGGTCGGGTACGGTACGGATCCCACGGCTCCCCGCTCCGCGGCGCGGTTTGGCGAAGACGGGGAACTCCCAGTCGATGCCCGCCGCCTCGGCGCCGGCGAGGACCGTGCGCGGCGCTCGCCCCGTCGATGCGCACCGTCGGGCGAGAGCCAGTTTGTCCAGGCAGTCCTCGAGCGTCTGAGCGGAGGGCGCCGCGAGCACGGCGGGGGCAAGCTCGGCGCGCCGCCGCGCGAGAGTGGAGAGCTCGACGTCCACGGTGGAGATGACGACGTCGATGCCATCCCGGGCGACGATGTCGACCAGTCCGGGGACGAAGCCGTCGGAAGCACCCGGTTCCAGCAGACGCCGCCGTTCCGCGGGCACGAGGTAGAGCCCGCTCGCCCATCCGTCCATGTCGCCGGCGAACACGGTCAGGTCACAGCGGCGCAACAGCGAGCGGATGACGGCGACGCCGGCGGGACCCCCGGCGCCGGTCACGAGGACGCGCGCGGTCAACTCCGGCTTTCCGTCCGCTCGACGACACGTGAGAGCTCCGCGGTCTCGCGAATGATCTCGAGCGGCTCCACCGCCGTGCCCCCGCCGAAGCGGGACCAGTATCGAGCGGTCGCGGTGACGAAGTCCGGGGCGAGGTAGTCGCGGTTGCCGATCTGCGAGTCGAAGCACGAGAGCAGCGCCAGCTTGCGGTCCAGGAAGCCGTCGATGCTGACGAATCTGGCGGGCTGGAAGTCGACCGTCGCTGAGGGGCTCTGATAGCAGGCGACCGTCCCGACCCGTCGGGTCGCCACCACGGTGGCGTCGTGCACCGCCCGGTGATCCTGGTGACGGTCGTGACGAGAGTGGGTGTAGACGATCGTGGGCTCGACCTCGCGAACGACGTCCTCGATCAGCCGCACGGTGGCGCCGCCGCTGCCGATCTCGGTGTCCACCAGGTCTTTGAGGAAAAGCCGCGCGCCGATCAGCTCGGCCGCCGCGAGCGACTCGTGCTGCCGTCGATCGGCGTCGCCTCCCCTTGCGCCCCGGGAGAGCGTGAGGACGGTGATACGGTCACCGGCGTCGTGATGCGCCGCGAGGATGCCGCCCACGCCGATCTCGACGTCGTCCGGATGCGCCCCGACCGCGAGAACCACCTCGACGGGCTGGGTCGCCTCACGTCGCCTGCGCCGCCCCTCGTCCGCGAGACGGCCCACGACCTCGACGAGCTTCGCGTTGTCCAGAGGCTTCGTGAGGAACTCGTTGGCCTGTGCACGCAGTGCCGACACGGCGTAGTCGACGGAGACGTGCGCCGTGATCACGATGGCCGGCAGCCACGGACGATCGTGTCGGATCGTCTCGAGCATCTCCAGCCCGCCCAGGCCCGGCATCTCGATGTCTGTGATCACGAGGTCTGGTTCGAACGAGTCCGCGGCCTCGATCCCGGCAGCCCCGTCGGTCGCGATCTGGACGATGCACTCCGCGCGCCGCTCCAGCACGGTCTTCATCAGCATCACGAGGTCCTGATCGTCGTCGACGACCAGCACGCGCCTGTGCCCCTCAGCCACCCTGGCCTCCCAACCCTCGCGCACGCGGCGACCTCTAAGCGGAGTATATGGTGCAGGAACTCGGGAACGGAGCGCCGGTACCGCGTTGACGGGATTCGCCAGCGGTCCGGGGCCACAGCCGATCGGGCGAGGCGTCGGCCAGCGCTGGCGCCCCAGGGTCAGATCCGCTCGGCATCGCACCTAGGCTTTGCTGTAGACGCAGGCGATGTAGATGTAGACGCAGGCGATGTAGATGAGGTGTGCGCCGCTGAGGACGGTGAGGCCGCCAAGGCGCTTCATGACCGTGATGTTCTTCGCGCCGTGGGCCCCGAGCTCGTCTCCGGTCGACGCTTCCGACATAGCCCTGACGTGCGCAGTCGTCTCGGCGATCCAGGCCACGGCGCTCGATGCCTACACGGGTTACCGACAGGGCAAACTGTCCGCCGAGCAGTACGCCGGGGCGGTGGACACCATCCCCGAGCAATACGCGGCGCTCACGTTCCAGACCGGCTACGGCCTGCGCGATCTGGTCGCAGCCGCCAGGACCGCGATCAGTGAGACCCCCGCATCCGTCGGCGGGGCCGTGTTCGATCCTTCTGCGCAGCCTTACAGCGGCGCAGCCGATGCCCTGGCGTCGGCGTGCGAGGCGAACCACACCGGCCTGCAGATCGCCGGGCAATACGGGATAGCCCGACCGAAAATCAGACCCCACGGCGAATGGACGCGGGCCTGATCGCCTGTCTCGCGTGCCCGCCCGCGTCACATCGTGCCGCGGGCGGTGCCGAGAGTGGGACGAGGCGTCAGCGCCGCGATCGCGCGGCGCTCACGATTCTCCAACGACGCGGGCGCAGCCAGATCAGCGCTCCGCCGGTGGCCAGAATCAGGGCAACGGCGGTCGCCGGCAGCAGGTCCGACCCGCTCTCGGCCAGTGACCCGCTGGGCGCGCCCGTTCTCGCCGCCGCGGCCGCTGCTGCCGCCGCTGCCGCCTGTGCGGCTGCCGCCTGTGCTGCGGCTGCCTGCGCCGCTGCGATCTGCTCGGGGGTGGGGGTGCTGGCGACGATCCCCGTTCGCGGCCCGCAGCTGGCTGGACGGGTGATCACGTCCGAGTCGAGGGTGACGGCGCCGTTACGAGCCAGGAGCCGCCCATCGATAGTCGCGTTGGTGTTGGCGGTGATCGAGGTCAGAGCCATGATCGTTCCGGCGAAGGTGGAGCCGGTGCCGAGGGTTGCTGACGAGCCGACCTGCCAGAACACGTTGCAGGAGTTCGCACCTCCTGTGAAGGCGACGGTGCTGGCGGACGCAGTGATCAGAGTGCTGGCTGCTTGGAAGATGAAGACGGAGCTCGCGGATCCGTCCAGAGTGACCGTGCCGTTGAGGGCCAGCGCGTTGCCGGAGTAGACGCCCGGGACGAGAGTGCGGCCGGCGAGGTCGATGATGCCGGACTCGTCGGGCGAGCGCCCCGCCGCGTCGTTGTAGGCGGTGGTGAGGTCGGCTTGTGCCTGCTGGGCCTGCGCGTCGGCGGCGTGGATCACTCCGTTGGCGATTACGCCGGGCGGGAAGCCCGTGACCGCGGTTCCCGGGCTGAGCCCGACGTCGCCGTTCTCGACCGTGGTCGCGCCCGTGTTCGTCACGGTGCTGCCGGCGAGGACCTCGTAGCTGTCCGCCGTGCCGAGCCCGACCGCGGCCTGAGTGGACCCGGCGGCGCTGGCCGGTCCGGCACTGCCGAGCACGACGAGGGCAGTCATCCCGGCGATCGCCGTCACCGGCAGAATGACTCGCCATCGGCGCGGCGCATCGGTGGACGAGCGTGCGGCGTGCGTGTGATGTGCCAGAGACATCGGGACCCCGATCGTAGTGCGGTTGAAACCGTCACCAGGGTCCGGGGCAACACTCGGAGGCTAAGTCTGAGTAGACAGTTCTGTCAAGATAGACAGTCCGGTTGCCGGCGCGCAGGTTGCGTCGTCCCTGTCGGATTCCCGATTCCGTCATCAGGCAGGTCGGCCGATGAGAGCGGGGTCATCGTGGTGAGACCGCATCTTCGGCACCAGACGACGGATGAGGCATGCCATCTCGTTCCGAAGACGCGGTCTGGTGTCGGGGAGCGACCCGATTCACCCGGAATCGTTCACCCGGAATCGCCTCGGCAACGCGGCGGGGCGGCAACCCCCGTGCCGCTCGCAGCGGCAAACATGCTGACCAGGGCCGGGGGCGCTGCGAAGGATGGGCGGAGGATGGGGGATTCGAACCCCCGAGGGCTTGCACCCAACACGCTTTCCAAGCGTGCGCCATAGGCCACTAGGCGAATCCTCCGAGCGGTCGATGCGAGAACGACCTCACGGAATCCTACCGGACCGACAGGAGCCCTCCCACCCGGTGTTCCTCGTGCTCGGCAGCGAGATGGCATCGGTCGCTCCGGGGCCGAAACGTACGGTCACGCGATCGGCTCGACCGCGACCATGAGGTCCATGCGGCCGCTCTGCACCACGTCGCCGTTCTGGTTGCGCAGCGTGAGGAGCCGCTCGACGATGCCGTACCGCCCCGATGCGGTGCGCCGGGCCGACAGGATCTCGACCGTGCAGGTGACGGTGTCGCCGATGAAGATCGGCGCGAGGAACTTCCAGTCGTCGACACCCAGCAACGCCACGGCACTGCCCTCGAAGACGCCGGTGCGCGCGATCAGGCCGAGGCACAGGGAGGCTCCGAGCATCCCGTGCACGATGCGCTGCCCGTAGCGCGTCCGTGACGCGAACTCGGCGTCGGTGTGCACCTGGTTGTTGTCGTTCGTCCATGCCGCGAACGACATGACGTCCGCCTCGGTGATGGTCCGGCCCGGCGTGACGAAGGTCTGTCCGGGGTGCAGGTCGTCCAGGTAGAGCGGCATGCTGGCTCCTCTCGGCTCGGCGGATGCCTCCCCGAGCGTAGCGCCGGCGCTGCCAGCCGAGGGCGAGCGGATGGCCGGGCATCCGCATGCCGGTACACTGGTCGAGGCTCCTCGCGTGGCGCCATCCAGGCCAACTCCCCCAGGGCGGAAACGCAGCAAGGGTAACCGGGCTCTGGCGGGTGCGCGAGGGGTCCTTTTTCGTGGGGGAGCGCGTGCCGGGTATGCGGTACGAGCGTGCGTCGCCTCTGGCGTGTCGGTGACCCGTCAACAAGTATGGGAGCAAGCGGTCGCGATCGGTGGCCGGTCTGGAGGCATCCCCGTGGCATCCGCATCGGCTCAGACGAGAGGCGTCGCCAAGACCAGAGGCACCGCAGGTACGGCGCGCGCGAAGGCTGGCGCGACGGCAGCCGGCGGTGATCCGGCACAGGTCGTGGCATCGGCGAGCGCCGTCCGGCCAGAGCGCGCACGCCGCCGCCCGGCGGACGCCTACGACCCGGCGTTCCCTCGTCGCACCGTGCGCGGGCTCGATGCCGGGACCCTGGCGGCTCTGGACGCGTGGTGGCGTGCCGCAAACTATCTCAGCGTCGGTCAGATCTATCTGCTCGACAACCCGCTGCTGCGTCGCTCGCTGACACGCGACGACATCAAGCCCCGGCTCCTCGGTCACTTCGGCACCGTCCCCGGCCTCAACCTGGTCTATGCCCACCTGAACCGCGCGATCCAGGAGCGCGACCTCAACGCCATCTACATCACCGGCCCGGGTCACGGCGGCCCGGGCATGGTCGCCAACGCATACCTCGACGGCACATACTCCGAGATCTACGCCCACATCACACGGGACGAGGACGGGCTGCGCAGGCTGTTCCGGCAGTTCTCGTTTCCGGGTGGCATCCCGAGCCATGTCGCCCCGGAGACCCCAGGCTCCATTCACGAGGGGGGAGAGCTCGGCTACTCGCTTAGCCACGCGTACGGCGCGGCGTTCGACAACCCCGACCTGCTGGTCGCCTGCGTCGTGGGCGACGGCGAGGCAGAGACCGGCCCGCTGGCCACCGGTTGGCACTCGAACAAGTTCGTCGACCCCCGTCACGACGGCGTCGTGCTGCCGATCCTGCACCTCAACGGCTACAAGATCGCCAATCCGACCGTGCTCGCGCGCATCCCGGAGGACGAGCTGCTCGACCTATTCCGCGGGTACGGTCACAAGCCCTACCTGGTCACCGGCGGATTCGACGGCGAAGACCCGATCGAGGTGCACAAGCGCTTCGCCGCCGTGCTCGACCAGGTGCTCAACGACATCGCCGCGATCAAGGCGGATGCCCGGGCCGGGCTGTACGACGCCGCCCCAGGCGACGAGCAGGGCGGTGCCACTCCCGCGTGGCCGATGATGATCCTGCGCACGCCCAAGGGGTGGACGTGTCCGAGGTTCGTCGACGGCGTGCAGATCGAGGGGACATACCGCGCCCACCAGGTGCCGCTCGCGAACGCGCGGGACACGGAGGAGCACACCAGGATCCTCGAGGACTGGATGCGCAGGTACCGTCCCGAGGAGCTGTTCGACGAGAGTGGCGCCCTGGTCGCCCTCGCCACCGAGCTGGCACCGGCGGGTGACCGCCGAATGAGTGCCAACCCGGTCGCCAACGGCGGCCTGCTGCGCAAGGAGCTCTCGCTGCGCGACTTCCGCGACTTCGCCGTCGATGTGCCGTGGCCGGGGGCGACGATCGCCGAGGCCACCAAGGTGCTCGGGCAGTGGCTGGCGAGCGTGATCGAGGACAACCCCACGACCTTCCGCATCTTCGGGCCCGACGAGACGGCGTCCAACCGCCTTGCCCCCGCCGTGTACGAGCACACCGGCAAGCAGTGGAATGCGGAGCTGTGGTCCACCGACGACCATCTGGCACGCGCGGGCCGCGTGATGGAGATGCTCAGCGAGCATCAGTGCGAGGGATGGCTGGAGGGCTACCTGCTCACCGGCCGGCACGGGCTCTTCAACTGCTACGAGGCGTTCATCCACATCGTCGACTCCATGTTCAACCAACACGCCAAGTGGCTGAAGGTGGCGCGGGGGATCCCCTGGCGGAGGCCGATCTCGAGCCTGAACTACCTGCTCTCCAGCCATGTCTGGCGGCAGGATCACAACGGGTTCAGCCATCAGGATCCCGGATTCATCGATCACGTCGTCAACAAGAGCGCGGACGTCGTGCGCGTCTACCTGCCGTTCGACGCGAACACGCTGCTGTCCACGTATGACCACTGCCTGCGATCGGTCGACTATGTGAACGTCGTGGTCGCCGGCAAGCAGCCCTCCGCCAACTGGCTGACGATGGAGCAGGCGATCGCTCACTGCACCCGCGGCCTGGGCATCTTCGACTGGGCCGGCACCGAGGTGGAGGGAAAGGCTCCGGATGTGGTGCTCGCGGCCGCAGGGGACATCCCGACCCTCGAGGTGCTCGCGGCGGCGCAGATCCTGCGCGAGGAGATGCCCGATCTGAAGGTGCGGGTGGTGAACGTCGTCGACCTGATGCGACTGCAGTCGGAGACCGAGCACCCGCACGGTCTCTCCGATCGCGAGTTCGACGCCATCTTCACCGCCGACAAGCCGATCGTCTTCGCCTACCACGGGTATCCGTGGCTCATCCACCGACTCACGTACCGTCGGCACGGGCACGTGAACATCCATGCTCGCGGGTACAAGGAGAACGGCACCACCACCACGCCGTTCGACATGGTGATGATGAACGACCTCGACCGGTACCACCTCGTCATCGACGTGATCGACCGCGTCCCCGGGCTGGCCGAGCGGTACGCCGGGCTGCGCCAGCGGATGCAGGATGCTCGTCTCATCGCCCGCCAGTACACGCGGGAGCACGGCGAGGACATCCCCGAGGTCGCCAACTGGCGCTGGGGCCACGATCAGGACAGCGGTGAGGAGACCGTGGACCTGTCGCGCGACACCGGTGGGGACAACGCGTGAACGCCCGCATCACGTCGGCGCCGGCCGTGTCCGTCGGCCGTCCTCGTGCCAGGCCCCTACCGGTGGTCCGGTGAAGTCGGTCTACATCGCCTCGGCGGAGGGACGCAGCGGCAAGTCGATCGTGGCGCTCGGGGTCGTGGATCTGCTCCTGCGTCAGGGTCGCAGGGTGGGCGTGTTCCGGCCGATAGCGCGGTCGGCGACGGAACGGGACTACGTGCTCGATCTGCTGATCGGGCTCGACGGGGTGAGGACCGACTACGAGCATGCGATCGGCGTGACCTACGACGAGGTGCACGCTGATCCCGATGCTGCGCTCTCGCGCATCATCGACCGGTACAAGACCGTCGAGGCGTCCAGCGAGATCGTCGTCGTCGTCGGCAGCGACTACACCGATGTCGGCACGCCCACGGAGCTCGGGTACAACGCACGGATCGCGGCGAATCTCGGCGCGCCGGTGCTGCTCGTGCTGAGCGGCCGTGTGCACGAGGGCGTCGACGAGCGTCTGGGGCAGGCGGACGCCCGCAGCCCGGCCGAGCTGCGCCAGCTCGGTGAGGTCGCCTCGGCCTCGCTGCGCAGCGAGCACGCGGAGCTGCTCGGCATCGTGGTCAACCGTGCCGACCCGCACGCCCTCACCGCGATCATCGACGCCGTCGCCTCATCGCTGGTCGAGCCGTCATCGCCGCCCTCGCCCCCATCGCCGGTTGAGCCCGTGTCCCCGGTTGAGCCTGTCGAAACCGCGCCCTCGCCCCCATCGCCGGATGAGCGCGGCGAAACCGCGTCTCTGCCTGCGTCGCCGGTTGAGCGCGTCGAACCCGCGCCCCCGCCCCCTTCGCCGGTTGAGCGCGTCGAAACCGCCCCTCCCGCCGCCTCCGACGCTCTTCGCCCCGCACACGGCGGTGTGGCGGTGTGGGCGCTCCCGGAGGATCCGCTGCTCGTCGCGCCGGCGGTGCGCG